>JBOGQX010000001.1:0-42926 GCA_050749285.1 Nitrosotalea sp.
ACGGCGATAGATTATACCACTGAAGGATATTTTATTGGTCATATTAGCATTGGACAAAAAATTGTTACAGATGCAATAGAACATCTTGAAAACTTTCCAGAGTTGTTAAAGTATAAAATCATTCATATGATTCTCAGTCATCATGGACAAAAAGATTGGGGATCACCTGTAGAACCATTACTTCCTGAAGCTATTGCATTACACCATATAGATAACCTAGATTCAAAGATACAGAACACATTGCAACAAAAAGAAAAAGCTGACAAAACGGATAAATGGTTAATGTATAGGGAATGGCCCATACTTTATCTAGATTAATCTAACCTACCACTGTGACACACTATAATTCATACTTGATTCCTTCTTGAACGATTACTACATTTTTTGATATGGATTCAAACGATTTTGGATGCTCGGTATGTATTGGATAAATTGTTTTTGCATTAATCTCTTTTACGGATTCTAAAAGATCTTTACCCCTAGCATGACCCGAACAATGACTTTGAAATTTATTCATCCCAAATTGAGTAAGCCAGTTATCTATTCTAGATTGAGAAATTACTTGTTCTTCATTATAGGGTTCACTTGCTGAATGAATATACACTGAACCTTCTTTTGGTTTCATGTCAATTAATGCAGTAAAGCTGTAAAAACCTATAGCGCATAGTACCTTACTTTCTTGCGCTGCTATCTGTTTAGCAGAAAGAGCATTATGCAAATCTAAAAACTGAGTTTCTTTATAGGTATAGTCAGATTCTGAATATGTGCCAGAACCTTTCTTTGGTAAATAGATTATTATGTCATCATCAGTAGGCGATGGAACGTTTAGTTTAGGAATTTGTGATAGATGTTTTAGGAAGTAAGCATCATTTAATTTCACAACAAATTTTCGGTCATTCTCTTTTGCAATTTTATAAAATGTTTGCATTCTATCAGTATCCTTGAAATTAAAATCCGTAAAAACTAACCTGTTAGTAGATGAAACAATTTTACTAGATTCCTTGTAGACTAGTTCTTCACTCTCTTCTCTTGTTTCATCATTTATTCTCGTACCTTCGGTAATCAATGCTACGGGTTTTACCTTGCTTGCTTTTTCAATAAAATCCTTGGTCATATGTGCACGAGAACCGTGGACCCTAAAGTCGCCAGTATAAACAATAGGACCTACAGATGTGTATATTATGAAACCATATGCTCCAAGTATAGAGTGATCCACATGAATAGGCTCTATCTCAAGAGAACCTATCTTGAACTTGTCACCTGTTCTAAATGTCTTGATGATTCTTTCTATGGGTTTATGCTTTCTGTCATATGGTCTAGGAACATAACTTAGAATTTCCTTTTCAAGGGTTCTAGGTGATCTCTCTTCCAATGCTTTAAGAATAAAATGTGAAGTTTCACCCATGTAGATTGGTATGCCTTCATGTAAGAATGAAATGTAATCTGCATGATCTGCATGAGCATGAGATAGTAAGACCCCATCTATCTCAGGTTCAACAATTTCTTGATATGACATATTCATCAAATCATCACGATAAACACCTTTGATATTAGGAATTAACCCCATAACTTGGAAATCAGTTATTCCATTTGCAGTTCTAGGATTGAGATATTCTTCAAAGAATTGAGATCTCCTACTAAAGCTCTTACCAAAATCTAAAAAGATCTTTGTATCTTTATCTTCAAGAAGGATCTTATTACCGCCTATCTCGTTTACTCCTCCATAGAAAGTTAGACTAGTCAATAATGTGGATCTTGTTGCGGAATACTAAAAGTGTGTGATAGATCAAGTTATGACTAAAGCAATGATCAATGCAGAGTATTGATCTCCTATTCAAAAAGGATTACGACAAGCGTCATGTTTTCATGCGTAAATCGTGGGTATTCTATTTTTACTGCGGTTCAATCGTAGCAGGTGGCTTGCTTGAAATCACATAACTCACCCAAGCAACATCTTCGACCTCGTTTGTAATTCTATTACTAATTTTTTCTAGTATTTCAGTAGGCAATCTAGTCCAATCTGCAGTCATTGCATCTATCGAGTCTACTACACGAACAAGTACCACATGACCATATTTTCTTTCATCTCCCACTACACCTACCGCTCTGTCATCACCTACTGCAGCAAAGGCTTGCCAAACCTTATCATACCATCCAGCAAGCATTAGTTCATCCTCAACAATCTTACTTGCCTGCTGGCAAATCTGTAATTTCTCAGGTGTTACCTCTCCCATCACTCTTACTGCAAGTCCTGGGCCTGGAAATGGATGCCGTATTAGTAGCTTATCAGGTACGCCCAAAAGTTTTCCTACCTTTCTTACTTCATCTTTGTACAAGAACCTGAGGGGTTCCAAGACCTGCAAATTAAGCCATGAAGGCAAACCACCTACGTTGTGATGTGTTTTAATTACAGCTGCAGGTCCTTTTGAAACTCCACTTTCAATAACATCTGGGTAAAGGGTTCCCTGTGCCAACCATTTGAACGGGCCATTCTTTTCCGCAAATTCCATAAATATCTTAACAAATTCTTCTCCAACTATCTTCCGCTTCTCTTCAGGGTCTGTGACTCCTTTGAGTCTAGTAAGAAATCTATTCTTTGCATTAATTACCGTAAAATTCATCCCAAAATTGTTTTTGAACATATTGTCTACTTCTTTTTCTTCATCTAGTCTAAGTAGTCCATTGTCAACAAACACGCATTTTAGCCTCTCTCCAATTGCTTTTTGGATCAAAAGCGCTGCTACAGTAGAATCAATTCCTCCGCTGATGCCACACAATACATTACCATCAATTTTTGAAATCTCAGAAACTGTTGATTCTATAAAATTTTCAAGGGTCCAATCTTGTTTTGCCTTACATATGTTAAGAACAAAATTTCGAAGTACGTGAATTCCCTTCTCAGTGTGGACTACTTCTGGGTGAAATTGTATCCCATAGATTAATTTCTGTTTATTTGCTATTGCAGCAGCAAAAGAATTCTGGGTATGTCCTATTATTTCAAATCCATTTGGTAAACTTTCAGCAGCATCCCCGTGACTCATCCATGCCCTGGTTGATTTACCAATCCCAGATAGCAGATCTGAATCATTGTCGATATTTAGTACAGATGAGCCATACTCCTTGTTTGCACGTTTGATCTTACCTCCAAAATTATTGACAATTAATTGATGCCCATAACAAATACCTAGGACTGGTAAACCAAGATCAAAAATGCCAACATTGGGTAGTGGTGAATCTTTGTTGTATACACTTGCCGGTCCTCCGCTGAAAACTATTCCTTTTGGATTCATCTTTTTAAGATCTTCAAGTGCTACGTCATAGGGCACAAGCTCTGCATATACTGAAAATTCACGTATCCTCCTGCAAATTAGGTGACTATACTGTGAACCAAAATCTAGTACAACTATCTTGTCCATAAATTCACTTGCTAGAATTTTCGATCATTCTAGAGAATGACCATGTTGCCGTGTTAATAATTTCATTCACTCTCTCTTTCTGACGATAATTTTTGATAAGAATTTCTCTAATTCTGTTCCCGTCCTTGTTTACAATACAGGTTATAGCAGAACTTTGAGAAATCTTACCGTTTTGAACGTCCGTATTATCCTGAGTTTCCATACTACCTATGATTCTTCCCAGAAAGAAGGATTTGAAAGGATGAGTATCGACATCAAGTGTAATGTCTTCAGATGGTATTATGACAAGTTCATCCTGTGTAACATGAGCATTGGCTATGATTTGATTTTCTGATGTCTTCATTGGAATTATACTAGCTGTTTGTTGTACAGGTTGATTTCTTCCAGCCGAGGACATGAAGGATGATGCTTTACTGAAGCTTGATTGTTTTACTAGAGAATCAAGAATACGAAGGTTTTGTTTCAACTTTTCAACCTCACTTTCTCGTTTTTCTATTTCTTCTGATAACCACTCCCTTAACTCCAAAATATCACGAACTTCATCTTCCGGATAATAATTCATGTTTGTTTTATTGCTGAATGGATAATAAATATTAAAACAAACGTCAATGTCTGACTAATCCTTGAAGATCACTGAATCTTATCTTGTGAAATCCCTTGATTGGTTTAGAAGTAGTGTACAACCCAGAGTCGCCTTTTGATGCAATCCATTCCAAGAGCAATTTTCCTCTTCTTAACTTCTTAATCTTTGTGTACTTGTCGTATTTTCCTTCCTTCGAGTACCTTCCTACCTTGTTGCCAAAATCCATGCCAAAAAGGATTATCTTTTTTGCACCAAAATGCTTGGCAAGAAAAACACATCTATCACCATCGGTAAAGCCTCCAAAATTTTGAATTTTATCAAATGGCTTTCCTTCTGTTGTTCCAAGACAATTTCTAAAATTTAATACCATTGGAAGTTTTTCGATGTTGTCACCATGTGCATGAACAATCATTATCGCATTCATACTTGAAGCTTTTTTAAGAAATTCAATATTGCTATCCAAATCTGTCACCACTATATCGGGTGTAACTCTATTCTTGAGAAGTGCCCTTGTTGCACCATCTGCCACTATCTTTGTAACATTTTTGAATTTCTTAATAGATCCAATTGATGGAGTAAGAGAAGGTCCAGCTCCTATCACAAATACAGTCTTGTTTTTAATTTTTTGTTCTAATCTCTTTAAGGGAAATGAAGTTTTGAGAATAGAATTGAGAAACTTGGCCGCTTCAAAATCTTTCTTTCTACTATAATTAAACTCGTTGAGAATGTCTTTGTATCTCTGTTCCCATCCTGACATTTTCATGTAAATCTAAATGTATATGGGTTAATCATAAACCATATGAACAAACTAGGGAAAGTATCTGTTGGTAATTCTAACCCGATACGAATCATGGGTATAATCAACACAAGTCCAGAATCATTTTATAAGAAATCTGTTTTTACTGACAAAAATGAAATTGCAAAAACAGCTAAACAAATGGAAGAAGAAGGAGCCGATTTTATTGATGTTGGAGGAATGTCAACTGCTCCGTATCTGAATACAATGATATCAGAAGAAAAAGAAATAGAGAGAGTTAAAAAAGCAATAGATGCAATACAAAAAGACTCTAGATTGCCTATTTCTATTGATACTTGTAGAGCAAATGTGGCAAGATCAGCGTTTGAACACGGAGTTGAAATTCTTAACGATATATCTGGTCTAAAATATGACAAGGAAATGTTAGGAGTACTAGGCAGATACAATCCATCAATCATAGTTTGTGCTTTCAGTAGGAAAGTTGTTACAGGAAATCAAGTGGTACAGACAAGGAACCTTCTTCATCAAAGCCTTGTTATGGCAAAAGAAGCTGGTATTTCACGAAATAAAATAGTTGTAGATCCAGCAATAGGATTCTTTAGAAGACGCGCAAAAGGAATTTTTTTTACAAAAATAAATTCAGACTGGCTCAAACGAGATATCTCAATAATAAGAAATCTCCGCTCAATAAAGATCGGGCAACCGTTGCTTATTTCAGTTTCACGAAAATCATTCATCGGATCTTTGCTAAATGAAAAAGATCCTAGTAAAAGACTCTACGGAACATTAGCGGCTGAAACAATATTGGTTTTGAATGGTGCTGATATTATAAGAACACACAACGTCAAGGCAACACATGATGCAATTAAGATTGCACAGAAACTAGCTCATCGCAAGAAAGGCTTATAACAGATTTTAATTCTAATCAAGAAGGTTTCGTTGGAAATAAGGGAAGGATTAACATTTGATGATGTACTCCTTGTTCCTAAACGATCTAACATAGCTGCTAGATCCCAAACAAATCTGCAAACAAAACTTTCACGAAACATTTCTCTTAATATTCCAATTATTAGTGCAAACATGGATACCGTTACTGAATCTGCGATGGCAGTTGCTATAGCCCGAGAAGGAGGCATTGGAATAATACATCGTTTTCTTACGATTTCAGAACAAGTAACTGAGGTACTAAAAGCAAAACGTTCCGGTAGCATTATTATCGAAAATCCCTACACCATTGGCCCAGACCAAACCCTTCGAGAAGCTATTGACAATATGAGGGAAAAAGGTGTATCGGGACTTCTTGTCACTGATGTTCAAGGCAAACTTGTAGGTATACTGACAAGAAGGGATATTGTCATGTTGGAACCAGGTGATGAAAAAAAACAAGTAAAGGAGGTAATGACCAGCGATGTCATCACTGCAAAATCTGGAGTAAGCACAGAAGAATCTAAAGATATACTTAGAAAAAACTGCATTGAAAAACTACCACTTCTTGATGAACGAGGACACGTAAAGGGGCTGATAACTAGTAAAGATATCATTAACGCAGGTAACTATCCAAATGCGTCCAAGGACAAAAAGGGGAGACCATTAGTGGGTGCAGCGGTAGGAGTAAAAGGAGATTTTATGGAAAGGACTGAAGCTCTTCTTGATGCGGGTGCAGATGTTATAGTTGTTGATATAGCACACGGTCATAGCGAAAATGCTATCAATACTGTACGACTGATTAAGAAAGCATTTCCAAACTCTGAGCTAATAGCAGGAAATGTTGCAACAGCTCAGGGTACAGAAGATCTCATTAAAGCAGGAGTAGATGCAGTAAAAGTTGGGGTAGGTTCCGGTTCTATTTGTATAACTAGGGTCATTACTGGCTCGGGGGTGCCCCAATTAACTGCGGTAATTGATTGTGCAGAAGTTGGCAAAAAGTATGATGTGCCAATAATATCTGATGGAGGTATAAGGAACTCGGGTGATGCTACAAAAGCACTTGCAGCAGGATCATCAACTGTAATGGTTGGAAGCTTGCTTGGAGGAACTGATGAGAGTCCCGGTTCATTTATTATGAAAAATGGTAAAAGATACAAGATCTACCGAGGAATGGCTTCTTTTTATGCATCACTTGGTAGAAAGACCAAAGAAACAGGTTCACCTGTTATTAGTGAAGATCTCAATGATTATGTTGCAGAGGGCGTTGAAGCAATGGTTCCATACAAGGGCAGTGTAACTGATATTATAAAACAACTAACCGGTGGTATACGATCTGGACTAAGTTACTGTGGTGCAAATAATATAAAACAAATGCAACAAAATGCTGAATTCATAAAAATGTCAACAGCTGGCTATGCAGAAAGTCAACCTCATGACGTCGAGCTCATGTAAACCTAAGTACAATATCGGAGTAATTTTCATAAATGTTTACTAAAAGAACAATAATCGGAATAGGAATCGGAGGACTTGCAGTTGGGCTAGGCACATTTTTTTTGATTCAATCTCTAATATCTAACGCTCACGAAGTAAACGATAGTGTTGACATTGGGAAGAGTGATGTATTCCAATTTGATACCCAGAAACATTATCATGAATTGCTTAATGTTACTGGTAGTTCTTTTCATGTAAAACTAACGGCACCCTCAAATGGCTTGCAAGTAGATGATAATTTTCAAAATCAGGTTAGTTTTGACTATGTCATACTTGACAATGGTAAAAACTTTATCAATATCACAAACACCGGAGGCTCCGTTTTACATGTGACTGGAAAATTAACTGCAGTTACAGATCCGCTCGTTTTCACAACCCATCTAATAGTGATAACATCAGGAATTCTGATAATTGGAATAAGTGCAGCTTTTTCAGTTCGAAGACCTAGAGGCTTCTAGTGTATCTCTGCTCTTGGATATGAACCTAAAACTTTCAGAAAAATAGTATTGGCTTTTATCTTATCTAGTGTATTCTGAATATTTCTGTCACTTTGATGTCCCTCGAAATCCACATAGAAATTGTATTCCCATGGGGTGTTCTTAGTTGGTCTGGATTCGATTTTTGTCAAGTTGATTTTATCTGCATTAAATTTCTCGAGAATCTCATATAGTGCACCTGGTACATGTTTTACAGAGAAAATTATGGATGTTTTATCTTTTGATGTTCTCTCTTGTTTTCTAGTGGCAAGAACTAAAAATCTGGTGTAATTATTTGGATTATCTTCGATCCCTTCTCTTATGACAGGAACATTATAGATCTCAGCCGCTTTTTTACTTGCAATGCATGCTATGTTATCCTTTTTTAATTCCAGTAAAATTTTGACACTACCAGCTGTATCGTATGTCGGTATCGGCTTAAGGTGATGTTCTTGTATGAATTTTCTACATTGTCCTAGAGCTTGAGGATGAGAATATACAGTATCTATTTTTTTAAGGGGTTGTAAACCTATGAGACAATGTCTTATCTTATGATATATCTCACCCACAGCATTGAGTTTTGTCGTAAGTAGCAAGTCATAACTTTCGGGCACGCTTCCTTCAAGAGAGTTTTCCACTGGCAATACGGCATAGTCTGTTCTACCAATCTCAACAGATTCAAGAACTTCATAAAAAGTAGGATATGGTACTGTTTCTATGGGTTCTTTGAAGAATAGAGTTGCCGCAGCCTCACTGTATGCGCCACGTTCTCCCTGAAATGATACTTTTAACATGTTATTAGTTGGAACCGATTTTTATAAAATCGCTGTTTCCAAATTTAGTAGACATTTTTCGTTCTTCAATGTAGCCACAATCTACACACTTTATGTTACTACCAAGCATGACTACCTTGCTGCCACACTTGATGCACTGAGAAAATAGAACTCCAAGCTCAGGTTCATTAATTATTGCATGTATGACACCGTTGAGATGACTGATTATCTTTGCCATGACAATGTCGCTTACTCTCACAAGGATCCTCTTCTTTGCTCCTCTTGCTTGACATATACACTCAAGATCGGCATGAGTGGGTTTGCCATTTATGTACATCATGTTTATGGCAAACATGTTATTCATTAGTGCTGAAACGGTTCCAATTATGATATCCCCTACTTTTGGAACTGTAACTTTTTTGAATTCATTGATTCTTGCTATACGATTTGTCTTATCGAATTCTGTAGTTCCAACTACTACAGATCTTATAGACTGTCCATCATCAAATGTATTTCGACCTGTTTCAAATTCCTCAATCATCGCTATCTTATCACCTGGAAGAGCTGGTTTGTCAGACAATGAATAAACTCAGAATTCGATGATTATAATTGTTTATAGCCAATGAGGAATCTGAAGAAATCCCTCTATGCTTTCTTTTCTTAATATTTTGAGCAATGCATTGGCTTGAGGAGTTGACAAAACAGGTTTATGAAAATGGTTATCTGTGGATATTCTAGGGCAAGCTACCTGGATGAATGCATCTATTCCCTTTAGATTACGAAGTTTTTCATCTGTTATGTCAGTTAATGCAAAGAGCTGTACTTGCTTTCCCAAGAATTCTAACTCCTTTTTGAATTTCAGAGCTGTAATTTTAGAAAATTGACCTTCTTTTAGTCCAACAATAATTCCAAAGGATTCTGCTTCAGCTGCTTTGTAAACTGATAATATTGCCTTCTTCTGCAACTTTTGTGCAAATTCAGTAACTTCTCGCATCTCGTTAAAATACGGATCAAGAACATAGGTAGGCCTGTTGGTAGATAATGCAATCCCTGCAGCATGAAAATTACTCTGACCTAGGAACACATTTGCATCTACACTGTTCTTTGTCTCTGTTACGGGATAGAATTCACATCCAAAAACTTGCCCATCGTTTAGCTGACCTTTTCCTTTGCCTATCTGTACTTTAATGCCACCATCTTCCAAGATTTTTTCTACCTTCTCAATTTCATGCAGATGTTGGCTGTCAGTTACTAGTGAAACTGTCTTTCCAGCAAGTTCATTAACACATTTTTTTGCAACATTTTCAAAGGAAACATCATCAAATGCATCAATGAGAATTATGTCATCGCCAAAACTTGTAGAATTTATTGTATGACCTACATGAAACAAAATCTCGGCTCCTAATACTTTTGCTCCATTACTATTCAAGTCACAAGTACCAAAACAACTGTCTGCAAGAACGTATGCAGGGATTCCAAACGTGTTCATTATCTTACTTGCTGTATCCTGAATCTTGGGAAGAATGCCATCAGGCCCATTCAGGGCTACCGAGACAGGTTTTCTTCTTTTGATCTCATAAAAAATCTTCTTTTCGTCTATTACTATCAATTGCAATCCAAGATTGTTTTTTTTAATTTAAATCAAGCGAACACATAATATTTAATATTGTAGCATCTGAACACCAACTGATGCCAATAGCATTCGTACTAGTAAACGCTGAATTAGGAGCAGAAAATGAGCTGTTAAATCAGCTTAAAGCCATTGAACATGTAAAGTATGTCTATGTTCTATATGGTGCCTATGATTTGGTGGTAAAGGTAGAGGCTCCCGATAATGAGACCTTGAAGAAGACTATATCCAACAACATAAGGCAACTCAAAAATGTACGTTCTACATTGACTATGACTGTTATAGAATGAAGGAAACTATACTTCACATTGGATTTGATGATACAGATTCTACAAAAGGAATGTGTACTACATTTCTTGCTTATAAAATCGTAGAATATTTGAAGCGAGAAAAAGTGAGGTTTTTGGATTATCCATATTTGATAAGATTTAATCCAAACATCCCATGGAAGACCAGAGGAAATGGTGCAGTTGCACTAAAAATTAGCACTAGGAAACCAGATCTGATTAAGAAGAACATAATTCGGTTTATCACCACGCATTCTGCAATAGAAGATGGAGCAAACCCTGGGATAGTTTTCTATGAAAATAAGGAAATCCCCAAACATTTCTCTGAATTTGGCAAAATTGCATTATGTAATATTGTGAATAGGAAGAAGGCTAGGGAATTTGCTTCACAAAACAACCTTGAGGCATTTTACATTGGAAATGGACAAGGATTGGTTGGAGCTATAGGTGCCATTGGATACGACTTTCGTGATTTCACCTTCGAACTAATTTCTTACAGACATGAATCCAATTTTGGTAAGAAGAGACTAATCTTCAAAGACAGTGTAAAGACAATGCAAAAAGCAACATTTCCACAGACATTTAACAACTTTGACGAGTCAAAAGATCGCGTGCTTATTGCACCACATGGTCCAGATCCTGTATTTTTTGGAGTCCGTGGCGAAGATGTTGATTCCGTCATAAAAGGTGCATCTCTTGTAAATTCAAAAGAAAAGTTTTATGGTTACATGATATTTCGGTCAAACCAAGGGACTAGTGATCATTTACTAAATGAGCTTGACGCCAAAAACCTAAAGCCATTTTCTTCTGGAAATCTGACAGGTAAAGTCTTAGAAAAACCTAAAATCGAGAGAGGGGGTCATGTAATTTTTTCAATTGATACAGACGGCATCAAAACAAATTGTGCAGTATACAAGCCTACTGGACTTACTTCCATAGCCTCTAAACTGATCAAAGGAGATCTCGTAAAGATAGGAGGAGGTGTAAGAAAAGCCTCTAAAAATCATGAAAGAATTCTGAACTTAGAGTTTTTTGAGATACTCAAACTTGAAAAGAACTTGGTCTCAACAAACCCAATATGCACAAAATGCAAGAAACATATGAAATCAAGAGGGCTAGGGCAAGGCTTTGAATGTAAGAAATGTGGCCAAACATCACAAAATAAGATTTTGAAGGAAATTCCTCGCGAACTAGGAGAACAGCTCTATTTGCCAATACCATCGGCACACAGACATTTGACAAGACCATTGCAAAGAATGAAAAGGTTCAACACTACGATAAAGTTTGATAATTCAAAAAAATGGTTCTGTAATCCAAATTGATATTTCTTTAAAAGATAGCGGGGAGTAGATTTGAACTACTGACTTGCGGGTATCTCATCAACATTGATTATGAGCCCGCCGGGATGACTTAGCCCCTACGTCTGGCTTCCCCACCCCGCTAAGTGAAAACTGGCTTCGGGGTGATATATACGCTTTATCTATTTTTAGAAATCATTAATAGGATTTCCAAAGTCTCAGACCTGTGGATAAAAAAACAAGAATCTTAGCAATAGCTGCAGCTGTTGCAGTTTCGATCATAATTATTACATCTCCTTCAAACTCTATAGTGATACCCAAACCCACAACAAGTCCAACAGGAACAGACGCTGTACAAATCGTTGCCACGAATTTGGAAAAACCATGGTCTATAGCCTCTAGTGACGGTAAGATCTTTTTCACAGAAAAGGTTGGAAGAATAAGAGTAATTGATAATGGAATACTAGTTAACAAATCAGTAGCTGACTTGAGGGTTGCAGACATAACTGATGCTGGATTACTTGGAATAACACTGCATCCAGATTATGAAAAAAATCATTACATTTACGTCTATTATACATATCAGGAAGGAAGCAATCTTTGGAATAAAGTACTCAGAATTACAGAATCTAATGATCGAATTGTCGATGCAAAGACAATTTTGGATAAGATTCCTGCAGCAGAATTTGATAATGGCGGTGTCATTAAATTTGGGCCAGACAATAAACTGTACATTGGTACAGGAGATGCTACCGACCAAAATCTAGCACAAAATCAAACATCTCTTGCAGGAAAGATTCTTCGATTAAATGATGACGGTTCAATCCCACAAGATAATCCATTTCCAAACTCTCCAGTGTATTCATTTGGTCACAGAAATCCTCAAGGATTAGCTTGGGATGACAATGGTAACATGTATGAAACAGAGGAAGGACCAACAAGAAATGATGAGATTAACCTAATCAAGGCTGGACAAAACTATGGCTGGCCAAACCAAGAATGTACTGGTTCAGCGGAATCCCAGGCAGCTCTAATATGCTATAATCCTAGTATCGAACCAGCAGGAATTATTTTTTATTCATCGGGCAAACTTGACCTCAAAAATAGCCTCATTCTTGCAACCTTAAGAGGAAATATTCTATATCAGATGGTCCCTCAACAGAATGGAACAATAACTGAACAAAAAATCATATTGGATGGTGTAGGAAGAATTCGCGATGTCAATGAAGGATCCGATGGTTATCTTTACATTATCACATCAAACACTGATGGTAGAGGCTTTCCTGATCAAAATGACGACAAACTTTTGAGGATTGTAAAATAAATTGCCAAACTCATCAATTCCAAAATTTCATGAAAAAACAAGGGAAGAAAGAATCAAGATAGTGAAATCATTTTCAGGTCTTTCAAAAGAGGAAGTTAAGATTCTCAAAAGTAATGGTGGAATATCTTTTGATGAGGCTAATAACATGGTAGAAAATACTATCGGTACACTCTCTTTTCCACTTGGAATAGCTACTAATTTCAAAATTAATGGAAAAGACTACCTCATTCCAATGGTCATCGAAGAACCCTCAGTTATTGCTGCCGCTTCTAAGGCAGCCAAAATTGCAAGGAAAAATGGAGGCTTTACAATGAAAGCTGATGCATCATATAGCATAGGCCAAATCCAAGTAGTAGAAGTTGATGTACGATCTATTCCAAAAATTATGAATGCTTCAAAGAAAATACTCAGTCTAGCCAATTCGAAGAGCAAAACACTTTCTAAAATGGGCAAGGGTGCAAAAGAAGTCTCATGCAAAGAAGTAAAAACAAATTCAGGAACAATGCTTGTTGTTGAACTCTTAATTGATGTAGGAGATGCAATGGGCGCAAATGTAACCAATACTATGTGTGAAGGAGTAGCTCCATTAATAGAAAAATTAACTGGAGGAAGAGTTATTCTTCGAATATTATCAAACTATTCTACTAAAAGATTGGTAAGGGGTAACGCTGTTTTTGATAAAGATGAGGTTGGAGGAAAAGAAATCGTTGACAATATACTACTAGCTTATGAATTTGCAGCAAATGATACATACCGCGCGGTAACTCACAATAAAGGAATTATGAATGGGATAATATCCATTGCAAATTCGACGGGGCAAGATACACGAGCAATTGAGGCTGCGGCTCATGCCTATGCATCAAGAAATGGCAAGTATACTTCACTGACCAACTGGAGAAAAGATAAGAATGGAAATCTTATTGGAGAAATTGAACTACCAATGTCTGTGGGAATCATTGGAGGAATTATCAAGGTACATCCAATGATAAAAATATGCAACAAAATTTTGGGTGTAAAATCTGCAAAAGAATTAGCATGTGTAATAGGAGCCGTAGGACTAGCCCAGAATTTTAGTGCAATTAGGGCTCTAGCTTCGGAAGGAATACAAAAAGGCCACATGAAACTTCATGCTAAAAACATAGCCTCAAGTGCAGGAGTTCCACCAAGTAAGATGTCCTATGTAATTTCACATATGGTAAAGGAAGGTAACATCTCAGTAACTAGAGCAAAAGAGATACTCAAAGAACTATAGCGACTAAATATATATCCAAATAAGGCTGTAGGACTACGTTGGCTATCGTAAAATTTGCAGTCCCTAAAGGTAGTATAGAAGAATCCACATTCAAGATTCTTGAGAAATCCTGGACTAGAGTGACTCGAAGAGAAAGAACTTATCGAGTAATGCTTGACGATCCACAGATATCCGTAAAGATGCTTCGTCCTCAAGAAATACCCAATCTTGTGTCAGACGGATTATACGACGTTGGTATAACTGGTAGAGATTGGGTTCAAGAAACAAAATCTGATGTTGAAATACTGCTGGATCTGGAATTTGGTAGAATAAAACTTGTAATAGCTATACCAGACTCTTACAATTTCAAATCGCTCGATGAAATGATAATGTCATATGCAAAGAAGAAAAAGATTCTTAGAATTTCTTCTGAATATCTTACAACAGCTGCTAAATTTATCATACACTGCAAAAGTTACAAGAAACTCTATGGAACAAAAGAACCACTTATCGTGACACCGTGGATACGTTTAGGATCAAACAAAAATGTTCAGATATTTCTCTCATTTGGTGCAACTGAAGCCAAACCCCCAGAGGATGTTGACGCAATAATGGATGTCACAGAAACTGGTACTACACTAACACAAAATCAACTGAAGATAGTTGATACAGTAATGGAATCAACTGCAGTCTTGATTGCAAATAAGGGATCACTTAAAGACAAGACAAAGCGTGAAAAAATTTTTGATATTGTTACCATGTTGCACGGCGCAGTTGAAGGTAAAAAACACCTACACATATTCCTGAATGTGAAAGAAGAGAACTTGAATAAACTGCTAAAAGATCTTCCATCTCTAAAACGCCCTACAATAAGCCCATTAAGTGAAAAAGGTTGGTATGGAATAAACACTGTAATTCCAAAATCAGAGTTCCACAAACTTGTTCCGAAACTAAGAAAAATTGCCCAAGGTCTGGTAGTTCACGAACCAAAACAGATTCTGGCACTCGAGGAGATAAAACGTGATGAGGAAAGTTGATGAAAATCATAACTGTTCGAGATACAGATTCCACTATAGAGTCTCTTAGACCTAAACCAAACAAGGAATTAAAGCAACGAGTGCTTTCTATCATCTCAAACGTACAATCTAGTGGAGATAAGGCACTTCGAGAATATGAGAGGAGATTCAATAAGGTCAATTTGCATTCCTTAAAAGTTTCTAAGGCTGAGATAAAAAAGGCATATTCTCAAGTTTCACAAGAAGAAATCAATGCTATAAAAATTGCAAAAAACAGATTGGAAAAATCTGAGAATGCTGTAAAAAAACAACTTCGCAATATATCTCTCCTAAATGAGGGAGTAAGGATAAGCAAAGTTTTTTCGTCAATATATAGCGTAGGCTGTTATATTCCAGGCGGAAAGGCGAGGTATCCAAGTACTGTAATTATGTCCGTCATACCAGCTAAAGTCGCCGGTGTGAAAAAGATCATAGCAGTGTCACCTGCAAATCAGACGGGGACTGTCGATCCGTTAACATTAGTAGCTGCAGACATTTGTGGAGTGGACGAATTCTACAAAATGGGGGGGGCACAGGCTATCGCAGCATTAGCTTATGGTACCAAATCTATTCCAAAGGTTGACAAAATAGTCGGTCCCGGTGGTACATTTGTTACCACAGCAAAGTCACTTCTTAGTGATGTTGTTTCAATTGATATGATTGCTGGTCCAACAGAACTTGCAATCATAGGTGACTCTTCAACAGATCCTGATCTCGTAGCATTTGATCTGATTTCACAAGCAGAACACAGTATTGATACTATGTGTTGCTTGATAACAACATCTAGAAAGTTGAAAGAACAGGTCATATTTTCTCTCCAGAAAAAAATGGAGGGACTGAAGAGATCTGAAATTGTTAAGGAGAGTCTAAGAAAAAATGGTTTCATTGCAATATGTAAAGATGAAGAACAGGTAATTGAGTTTACAAACAAACTTGCACCAGAACACCTAGAAATAATGATTAAAAATCCAAAGAGCATTGCCAAAAAAATTACCTCTGCAGGACTTACTCTTATTGGTAAAAACACACCATCTTCAGCAAGTGACTATCTATTGGGTTCTAACCATATTCTGCCTACAAATGGATTTGGAAAGACAAGGGGTTCACTTGGTGTTCTTGATTACTTGAAAATAGAGACAAAAATAGAGACATCAAAAGCCGCTCTAGAAAGAATCTCAAAATACATGAAGGCTTTAACCGATGCCGAAGGGCTTCCAAATCACTTCGAAGCTGTGAAAAGGAGATTAATATGAAAAAGAGTTGGTTTGAGAAAAAAGTAGAAAATTTTTCGAAGCTTAGCGGATACAAGAAACCAGAAAAATACTCAAATGTTATCAAACTAGACTCTAATGAAAATTATGCAGTTCCTCCAGATTTCTTTCAAGGACTGATAGATAAAACCAGGGAACAAATGGATGTTCGAGAATATCCACTGGGAGGTACAGAAAGATTGATCCAAGCAATTTCAGACTATGTTAATCTACCAAAAGAAATGATCGGTGTTGGTAATGGTTCAGATCAAATAATAGATCTCATACTTGGTAACTTTGCATCTGAAGAAACTAAAATCCTTACTTCTGAACCTACCTTTGGATTTTTTGAAGAAAGATGCAAATTATATTCCATCCCAACTATAAAAATTCCATTTGACAGTAATATGAGCTTAAACTCTGAGAAATTTCTAGAAAATTCAAAAAGGGCTAATATTTTGTATCTTGACTCACCAAATAATCCTACAGGATTTCAATTTCAAAGAAAGCAACTTGAAAAACTGATTCAGGCCTTTAATGGTCTTGTTATAATAGATGAGGCATATGTTGAATTTGCTGATTATTCCATAACTGATCTGACAAAGAAAATGAATAATCTAATTGTTCTTAGGACTCTCTCGAAATCATTTGGGCTTGCAGGACTTCGAATTGGGTACTTTGTAACAGCAAAGAAAACAATAGACGCATTTACTAGAGTGATTCAATACCCATATCCATTAAATAGTGTCGCAATAGAAATTGGAATACTAGCTCTCAAACAATCAAAGTACATTAAGGAAATATCAGAATTAGTGAAAAAGGAACGGGTTCGCATAGTAGAAAAACTTCATGACATGAAGGTATTCAAAGTGTTTGACTCGAAGGCAAATTTTGTCCTTTTTGTCGCTAATGGTGCAAGTCAACGAATTCACAAGGCTCTCATCGAACAGGGCATAGTGATCAAAAATCTCGGAAAAGTTGGAAAACACGAAGGATGTTTAAGAGTAACCGTTGGTTCGCAGGAAATGAATTCCAGATTTCTTACAGCGATACGTGATTTGTTGAATTGACCTTAAACAACCTAGATAAAGGCATCTTTGTTGATGCCTCAAAAATGAATCGTATCCGTAAGGCTGATGGAATAATATTTGACTGTGATGGTGTTTTAATAAATGTCATTAATTCCTACGATCTAGCGATCAAAAAAACTGTAGATTTTATCATAGGTGAAATGACTTCTCTTAAGGAAACGAATCTTGTTACTACTGAAATGATTGATGGATTCAAAGCGACTGGAGGCTTTAATGATGAAGTTGATGTAACTTATGTACTAATACTCTCAGCTGTAGCTGCAAGAAAATTGGAAAAATCCTTTCCTGAATTTGTAAATGAAGTTATACAAAAATCCAATCAGACAGGAATAAAATCAGTAGAAAAACTCCTTGACTCGTTGACGGTTGATCTGTCTGATATTCGAAATAAGCTTGCTTATCCTGGAAAGAGATTCGAAAACCCACTTTCTTCTGTTTTTGATGAAATGTTTTATGGCGCAGAACTTTACACAAAACTTTACAATAGAAAACCTAAGTTTTTTGATGGTAAAGGATTGATTGAAAATGATATCGTATTAGTAGACAAAAATATTCTGGACGAACTTCACAAAAAATTCAAAAACAATATTGCTATAGTGACTGGTAGAGGATTTCTTTCCGCTAGCTATTCCCTTAAGAAACTATTTGAAGAATTCAACATAAACAATTCAAGGTTTTTAGAAGATGAACCACGTGAGATGGCAAAACCAAATCCACAACCAATAATATCATCAATAAAAGGAATGGGTTCGTCTTGCACAATCTTCGTTGGAGATTCTACAGAGGATTACATCATGGCACGAGAGGCTGAGAAGAAAGGCATAGATGTCATCTTTTGTGGTGTTTATGGAACAAGTAAGGATCCTACTTCAAAAATGGCTTTGTTTCAAGAAAAAGGAGTAGATATTATGGTAGAATCGGTGAGTTTGATTCCGAAGACATTAAATCTAGTTGGGGTATAATCCAGTTCTCTACGTGGGGATTTCATGAAATCTAGGATTAGTCGTATTGTTAGAAAAACTAAGGAAACTGAGGTATCAGTAACAATAAATCTAGATGGAAATGGAAAAATTTCTGTAAAGACTGGTTTACCATTTCTTGATCACTTGATAATCTCTTTAGCCAAACACGCAATGTTTGACCTTAAGCTTAGCGCAGTTTCAAAAGATGGAATAGATCACCACCTTGTCGAGGATGCCGCAATTGCTCTAGGAAATGCAATCGACAAATCTCTGGGAAATAGAGCCGGGATTGTAAGATTTGGTTATGCGTCAGTACCTATGGATGAATCTCTTGCAGAATCATCTCTTGACTTGGTAAAAAGGCAGTATCACAAAATCGAATTATCTTTAGTTCGAAACCAAATTGAAGGAATATCAAAAGAAGATTTAGAACACTTCTTCAGATCGTTAGCTCAAAGTTTGGACAGTTGCATACACATATCCGTAAAATATGGAGAAAATGATCACCACAAGATCGAAGCTGCCATCAAAGCATTTGCAGTTGCATGGAGAACAGCAGCTAGTCTAGATAAAAAACAGAAAGGTATACCTAGTACAAAAGGTGTAATGTAGTGGTTAAGGTAGCTATTTTCGACTACGGAGCTGGTAATATATTCAGTCTAAAATCCTCTTTGGAAAAAAATGATGCTGAAGTAGACGTGATTACCAATCTTGATAAAATAAACGGATACTCAGGACTTTTGCTTCCAGGTGTAGGAAATTTTGATCCAGCAATTCGAAGTCTTAGTTCGTCCAAGATGGCATTTCAAGATGTGGTGAAGAATCATCTGCCAGTATTAGGAATATGTCTAGGAATGGAAATGTTCTTTGAAAGAAGCGAGGAGGGAAAATTGAGTGGACTTGGAATCTTAGACGGCAAAGTAATTCTACTTCCGAATAAATTAAAGATTCCACATATGGGTTGGAATGATCTACAGATAAAAAAATCAAGTTTGCTCTTGGATGGAGTAAAGAACGGCTCATGGGTGTACTTTGTTCATTCATACAGGGCTGAACCAAAAAATAAGGAGGTAGTAAAAGCAGACTCTGACTACGGAATAAGTGTACCTGCAGTGATTGAAGACGGAACTCTATTTGGCACACAATTTCACCCTGAAAAGTCTGGAAAGGTTGGAGCCATAATGATTAAGAACTTTTTGCGGGCGTGCAAAAAGTGAAAGTTATTCCTGCTATCGACATTATGGAAAACAACGTTGTGCGTTTAGTAAAAGGCGATCCAAAGAATAAAACAATTTACAGTGATAATCCAGTGGAGACAGCAAAAAAATGGGAAAAAGCAGGAGCAGATATTTTACACGTAGTAGATCTGGATGCCACACTTGGAAGAGGTTCCAATTTACATTTGATTAAAAAAATTGCTGAAGAGGTTTCTATACCCGTACAGGTAGCTGGAGGACTACGCACCGAAGATATGATTGAAAAAGTTCTCCATTTTGCTTCAAAAGCGGTACTTGGAACAATCGCATTTAAAAACAAAGAAGTCTTGCAAAATATTTCTAAAAACTTTGGAAAGGACAGAATCATAATATCTGTTGATCAACTACAAGGAAAAATCGTCATAAGTGGCTGGACGGAAGATACCGGAGTGGAACTAATATCAGGTATAGAGAACTTTGTAAAACTTGGATATTCTGAATTCTTATTGACAAGTGTGGATCGTGATGGCACACTCAGAGGTCCTGACTTGGATTCTCTTAACAATGCATGCCGTATACAAAATGCAAAAATTATAGCAAGTGGCGGGATATCAAATCTGCAAGATACAATCAATGTAAAGAAGTGTGGTGCTTCTGCTGTAATTCTTGGTAAGGCATTATATGACGGAAAAATCTCAATTGAGAAGGTTAAGGATTCAGTATGACTTTGACCAAACGTGTGATCCCTTGCTTGGATGTCGATAAGGGAAGAGTTGTCAAAGGAATGCATTTTAAATCGGTACAGGATGCGGGGGATCCAGTTCTATTGGCAGAAAAATATAGCAATGAAGGAGCAGATGAACTAGTCTTTCTAGATATTACTGCATCAGAAGAGCGAAGAGAAACAATCAAGAGTCTTGTCCAGAAGGTAGCCCAAGTTATCGATATCCCATTTACCGTAGGGGGTGGCGTAAAAACTCTTCAGGATGCAAGAGACATTTTGTTAAGTGGTGCTGATAAAGTCGCTATTAACACTGGGGCAGTAAAAAATCCAGAGATAATAACCAAATTGATGGAAATTTTCGGTAAACAATGCATTGTTGTTGCAATGGATGTTAAACGAAATTACAATATTAAAGAAGGCAAGCATATTTTTTCTTCAGATTCCGAACAATTCTGGTTTGAAGTCTACATTTATGGCGGAAAAACTCCTACTGGTCTTGATGCCGTAGATTGGGCCAAAGATGTTGAGAAACTAGGCGCAGGAGAAATACTCTTGACTAGTATAGATATGGATGGAACAAAGGAGGGTTATGACGTGCAGCTTATCCAGGAGATAGTAAATGCAGTTAACATACCTGTGATTGCCTCCGGTGGTTGTGGTAAGCCAAAACATATGTTAGATGTATTTCTACAAACAAATGTCGATGCTGCTCTTGCCGCATCCATATTTCACTACAAGACACATTCTGTAGACAGAGTAAAGGAATACCTTAAAGAAAACGGCGTTCCTGTTAGAATATAGAGAATTAAAAAAATGAAAAAAATAATTGCAGATATAGATTTTGCCAAAGGCGATGGCTTGATTCCAGTTATTGTACAAGATATTAATTCAAAAGAAGTCCTTACTCTTGCCTACGCAAACAAAGAATCGCTTGAACTTACCCAGAAAACTGGAAATTCATGGTTTTGGAGTAGATCAAGAAACAAATTGTGGATGAAAGGTGAAGAATCAGGTAATACTCAGAAAGTAAAGGAAATTCTTGTTGATTGTGATTCTGATGCAATAATATATTTGGTGGAACCAGCAGGTCCTGCATGTCATACCGGAGAACGAGTTTGCTTTCACAATGTACTGGAACAAAAGTGATCTAGCAAGGACTTAGACCCGCAGGTACTGGTTTTATTTCAGCCTCTGCTCCTTGAACCCATTCGTTTATGACTTGGAAGGGTATTGACTTATACGACGTTCCTTGAAAAACTATGGTCCAATTACCGACCAAATCTTGCGCTGTACATAATTTCTCTATTCTTTCAGTGTTTGGTTTGAACATGTAATTCCAATCTGATTTCATTGTTCCATTGAAATTTACTGTGGTAAAGGTGCCACCTTTAGGATCATATACAACCATCTTACCAGCATCGGTTGGTTTTAGACCTGTAACCACCATAAACACATAATCTCCTAGCCTATATTTTTCCTTGTCAATTGCAAAGGGTCCAGATGTGACCCCTTGAGGAGTGTTGTTTTCTTGAGACATCTTTTGTTGATTATAAAAATAAATCCCTGCTGGTATTATTACCATGACTACAACAAGTGTAATTATTGTATCTCTTTTGATATGCTTCTTTCCAGTCTTCTTTTTTTTCAATTTTCGTTTTATCGTTTCTATGATATCATTAATATCTCTTCTAATTGTAAAAAATTCATAAAATTAAGTGATCATAATAATTTTCAATGTTACCAACTGGATTTAGGGTAATCTTTTTCATATTCAGGTAGAAAATTATGTTAATTTTTACTAAATTAACGTACCTTCAAAATTAAGTATCACTTAAATTAATATTAGGACTTTTTATCTACTATTCTACAAAGTCAGATTTGTCTTGACAAAGATAAAGTCACTGCAATGTAGAGAATGTAAAAAAGAGTATCCTCCGACATTCAAGTATATCTGTGAGGAATGCTTCGGGCCACTTGATGTACGTTATGATTTTCCATCTGTAAACAAGAACACATTTTCAAATCGTGAACACACATACTGGAGATATCATGAGTTATTACCAATTGAATCAAAATCAAATATTGTTAGTATAGGTGCTGGCATGACGCCTCTAATCAAAGCAGATAAGCTAGGTGCAGCGCTTGGTCTGAATAATTTGTATGTAAAAAACGATTCTGTAAACCCAACTTTTTCGTTTAAGGACAGACCTGCAGGTATTGCAGTTTCAAAGGCAAAAGAATTTGGACTTTCTGCAGTAGGATGTGCATCTACCGGAAACCTGGCATCAGCTACTGCTGCACATGCAGCAAAAGGTGGTTTTCCATGTTATATTTTTGCACCAAGTGATATTGAACATGCTAAAATTACACAAGCTCTATCATATGGTGCCAATTTCATTGCAGTTGATGGTACATATGATGATGCAAATAGAATTGCGGCGCAGATAGGTGACAGTAAAGGAATTGGAATTGTAAACATAAACATGCGTTCGTATTATGTAGAAGGATCTAAAACATTGGCCTTTGAAGTTGCAGAACAGCTTGACTGGAAAGTACCTGATCATCTTGTTGTACCAGTTGGAAGTGGCGCTATGTTAAACGCAATTTGCAAGGGATTTGAAGAACTAGAAAGTCTATCTCTTCTAAGCAAAGTATCTGGCATGCATATGATAGCAGCTCAACCACATGGCTGTGCTCCAATTGTGGACGCCTTTAAGAAAAATACCGAAGTTATACCGGTAGAGAATCCAGACACCATAGCAAAAAGCCTCGCAATTGGAGATCCTGGAGATGGTCAATATGTCCTAAAACGACTAAAGCAGTATAACGGATATGCTGAAGAGTCATCCAATAAGGAAATTCTAGATGCCATTTTGTTACTAGCACGAACCGAGGGGATCTTCACAGAGCCAGCAGGAGGCGTATCAGTAGCCGTTCTAAAAAAAATGGTAGAAGCAAGAAAAATCGACAAAAATGATTCAGTCATATGTTATGTTACAGGAAACGGCCTGAAGACCACAGAGGTTATGATGGAGATTCTGCCCAGGCCTCAGACAATGCAAGCTGATATTGCCAAAATCTCTGCATTGGTGATGTAAATGGCAAATATAAAATTCACAATTCCATCTGTATTAAACAAAGGCGGAGGAGAAAAAAAAGTGGACATTTCCGCTATAACGCTAGATGAAGCATTCAACAAAATCTCACAAGAACTAGGTGACGAATTTAAAAGACGAGTTCTTAATCCGGACGGGACGCCTCGTTCTCTTATCAACATATACATCAACGGAAAGAACATGCGATTTTCTGGTGGTATGCAAACCTCTCTAAAGGATGGTGATGAAGTCTATATACTTCCAGCTGTAGCAGGAGGCTCGGAACTTTCAAGCAAGGATCTTGAAAGATATTCACGTCAAGTAATGCTTGAAGAAATTGGATATGAAGGGCAGCTTAAATTAAAGAATGCAAAAGCATGTGTAGTTGGGGTTGGCGGTTTGGGTACCCCTATTGTTACACGACTAGTTGCTATGGGTATTGGAAAAATAAGAATTGTAGATAGGGATGTTGTTGAAATGTCAAACTTGCACAGACAGACCATATTTGATGAGTCAGACATAGGACAGGTAAAGGTAGAAGTTGCAGCAAAAAAACTAAAGAAAATGAATTCTGATGTATTGATTGAAGCTATGCCAGTATCTGTAAACGATTACACTGCTTTTGATGTAGTTGAAGGATGTGATGTTGTTATTGATGCACTGGATAGCGTAAACGCAAGGTATTCACTTAACAAAGCATGTGTAAAGAAAAATATCCCCTTTGTAACCGGAGCGGCAGTTGGTGTTACAGGACAAGTATTTACAATTTTACCCAATCAAACTGCTTGTTACCATTGTGTATTTCCATCACTAGATGAGAACTCTATGCCAACATGTAGTACAGAAGGAGTACATCCGTCAATTCTTTCCATAGTCGGTGGAATAGAGGTTGCAGAAGCAGTCAAAATAATGATTGGCAGGACTCCAACTCTGGCCAATAAACTACTCTATATCGATTTGGACAACTTGGATTTCAGTTCTGCAGAATTCAAAAAGGTAAATGAATGTACTGTATGCGGTACAGGAAAAGGAGAAGAGCAACCAAAGCAGGAGCTGATCATCGAGGAACTTTGTGGGCGCAATAGGGGTAAACGTACTTTCTCAATAACTCCTACAAAAATGATGGAGATAGATGTTCCAAAGATCACAAACATTGCATCACAGAAGGGATTCAAGATTCAAAATCAAGGTGAGCTTGGTTTATCAATATCATCCAATGATATTTTTGTAAGTTTTCTAAAACGCGGATCAGCAGTGATTGTCGGAGAAAAAGATGAAAATTCTGCAATTGATCTTTACAAGACACTAGTAAGTGCTTGAATTAAAATAAGTTATTTGATTGTTTTAATTGCAACAATTAATTTTGTAAAAGGATCTTCCATTGAATTTAGTATTGCAGATGCCTTCTTTTTGTTTTTGTGACGCTCATGCAACATTTGCTTAACTACGCGAACTACATTCTTTGGATTTGTTTCCCGCTTCACAAGACCTATCCTCACTAGATATTTCTCAATGTAGTTTGGGGCAGCATCATAGGAAATGGTAGGAATTCCCATCAAAGCAGATTCTGCAGTCATTGTGCCTCCAGATCCAATGAAGACATCTGTAACATAGAGTAGAGATTTTCCATCTACGATTTTATCCATTATTTTTACTTTATTCCCATATTCTCTTTTTAGCATGTCTTTTTGAAATGGATACCTTGCTAATACAATAATGTTGTATCTTTCGTTCTCTTTACTAAACTCACGAATGATGTTATTGCTTCTGTTTTTTCTTTCTGTGATATAAGCAGCCTCTGATTCCTCTGGCCTAATCACGATAGTTTTCTTACTTTTATCAACATTAAAGAGAACCACATTTGATTTGTCTTTCACAATAGTAGCTGCATCAATGGCTTTGTATTGGATTATGTCATTTCTTGAAATCCCAAATTTCTCAAACGCTCTTTTTGGAATTATCCATGGAATGAGAACCTTTTGTGCAAGAGGAATAGAAAGTCTCATCACTGCCTCCGCATGCGGAGAATCTGAAAAAACTATGTGCTTAATATCAAGACCAAATGAAACTCTTGCAGCTTCTGGCGAACAAAAACTAATCGTTAAATCGGGAGAAAATTTTGTTACTACGTCTACCAAATCACCCATTCTTTGAATGCTGGCTTTTAACTTGCCCTCTCTTCTGGATCCACCATGTTTGCCTGTAAGTTGCAAATTAACCCGTTTTAGCTTAGCAAGTTCAACAACTTCACGATAATTCCTAGAAGTGCAGAGAATCTTGTGATTTTTGCCTAGTTTTCTTATCATTGGGCCAAAAAATAGGAGTTGTTTAGGTGTAAGGATATCAAACCAAATTTTCAAACATTTCTGATAGAATCTGATGGTGGAAAAAGTTTTTCTTAGCCTATACACCTAGTTCGCATGATTTGGCTGCCACAAAAATCGTTGTTTACGGACTTAGCACTGAGGGATACTCGATTGCATGCCAAATGGCAGTAAAGGGAGCTGATGTCTTTATAGTTGATGAATCAGCACATATGGCAATTTCACTCAAATCAGAAATCGCAAAAACATATCCCAACGTCACATCATTGAAGGAGGATGAACCTCTGCTTGGTGTAGAACCAATCGATGTTGCAATTTCTCATTCAGAATATCTGTTCTTTGCTCCAAGGATCAGGAAGACCGGTCAGGAAGCAAAAATGGAAATTCATTCAAAATTCAAAGACGCTGCATCTTCTATTAAGAAAGGCGGTTCAGTGATATACAATCTACCTACCGGAATTGGAGGCAATAATGAAACAATCTCACTTTTGGAACATATAACGGGACTTGAGATGGGAAAGGGCATTTCTTATTTTTATTATCCTCTTACAAAAAATCAATCACCGGACATAATTGGTTCATTCAATGGGAAGACCGATGATAAACTTGCTAAACTGCTTGAAGTAGATAAGAAAACAAAAAAATTTGTTTCAATATCTTCAGGTGAAATTCTACATGCTGTAAGAATTCTAACACAATTCGCAAGTCTTGCCAGTATACTTGAGGTCTGTAAGTTTGCTCAAGATCCTGTTACAAGAAATGATCTAATATTTACTGACTACAAGGATTTATTCTTAGATGATATGACTAACGGTCTTTATGATTTGAGATCACTAGGAACATCCGTTGAGGGTGCTGGTACTATGATGTATTTGGTAAATGGCAGCATAAAAGGTATTGAGGGTTATGTTAAGAGACTCGTAGATGAGATCCGTTCCACTCTAAAAAAGAATGAACTAAAGGCAAGCAGAACTCGAGTAGTTTTAATGTGGAGCCAAGATTCCTACGAGATGCGCGGAGATAAAGTCGACATGCTTAACTCTCTTGTCACAAAATTACGAGATTACATTGGAGATGTGGAAATACATCAGGGCCCAGGAGTCGATCTTTTCCATAGCGATAAGACTACTATTATTGTAGCATGCTCTAAATCAGATTATGATAAAATAGTTAAAAATGGAAAAGACTCTGACTTGATAATTATAAAAACTAATCCGCTTTGTGAGATATTATAATAAAGGTCAAATAATAAAAAAGGAACACGATACAACTTGTCTGAAAATAATAATGAAATTGATCGAGAGGAACTCAATACAGTCCTAGAAGAGGATACAGAAAGTCAATCGGAAGGAAGGAAAGAGAGCGAACCAAAATATGCTGAAGAATTAAAGTCTCAATTAGAACAAGAACAAAAAAAATTAGCATCGTGTGAAACTAAAATTCAATACTTGCTGGCAGATTTTGAAAATTTAAAGAAAAGAACTGAGCTAGATGTACAAAACAGGGTAAATACGATTACTGATGATATTATTCTGAAATTCCTCTCAATTTATGATGATTTTGTGCGTGCAAAAGAAGCCTTATCAAAACAAAAGGCAAATACGGAGGGATTAGATGGTATCTTAAAAAACATGAATTCTTTTCTCTCGGAGTTAGGAGTCAAACCCATAGAGGCATTGGGTGAGATTTTTGATCCAAGATTACACGAGGCTATTTCAGTAAAGAAGTCTCCAGAACTTGATGATAATACAATCACGACAGAACTTCGTAAAGGATATATTTTGAAGGACAGAGTTATTAGACCTAGTCTAGTAGAAATATCACAGAAACGTGATATAAGGGAGACATAGAAATGGCTAAAATTATTGGTATTGATTTAGGAACTAGTAACTCTGCTGCTGCAGTTATGATGGGAGGAAAACCAACACTGATTGCAGCATCTGAAGGAACTACTGTGGGAGGTAAGGCTTTTCCATCAGTGGTAGCTTTTACAAAGGACGAACAACTCGTTGTAGGAGAGCCTGCACGAAGACAGGCAGTAACAAATCCCGAGGGTACTGTAGTTGCTGCAAAGAGAAAAATGGGAACTGATCATGTGTTCAAGATATACGGGAAGGAATACAAACCTCAACAAATTTCAGCCTACATTTTACAAAAGATAAAACGTGATGCAGAGGCATTTATTGGAGAAAAAATAGAAAAAGCGGTAATTACTGTACCAGCTTACTTTAATGATAATCAGAGACAGGCAACTAAAGATGCTGGACAAATAGCAGGGCTTGAGGTTGTTAGAATAATTAACGAACCAACCGCAGCCGCTCTTGCATTTGGTCTTGACAAATTAAAACAAGATATGAAAATTATGGTCTTCGATCTGGGTGGAGGCACTCTTGATGTTACAATTATGGAAATGGGTGGAGGTGTCTTTGAAGTGATGAGCACGTCCGGTGATACACAATTAGGTGGAACTGATATGGATAAGGTTCTAATCGACTATGTTGCTGATAATTTCAGAAAAACGTCTGGCATTGATCTTTCAAAAGATAGTGCTGCGATGGTTAGGATAAGAGAAGCAGCTGAAAAAGCAAAGATAGAACTTTCATCTTTATTTGAAACTGATATCAATCTTCCTTTCATAGCCTACGATCCTTCTGGGCCCAAAAATTTAGAGATGAAAATAACTCGAGCAAAGTTTGAGGAGCTTATAAATCCAATAGTAGAAAGATGCAGACCTTCAATGACGAAGGCATTGGAAGACGCAAAATTATCTCCTTCAGACATCAGTAAGATCATCCTTGTTGGAGGACCAACAAGAATACCTCTTGTCAGAAAAGCTGTGGCCAATGTAATGGGGAAAGAACCTGAAGCCGGAGTAGATCCCATGGAAGCTGTAGCACTAGGAGCTGCCATACAGGCAGGTATCATAGCAGGTGAGGTAACAAGTGATATTGTCCTCTTAGATGTAACACCATTAACCCTTGGTGTTGAAGTGCTTGGAGGGCTACGGGAACCAATCATTGAACGAAACACCACTATTCCCACGTCTAAAAGTAAAACATTCACAACTGCAGCCGATAACCAAACTGCCGTCACTATTCACATAGTTCAAGGAGAAAGACCTATGGCAACAGATAATGTCTCACTTGGAAGTTTCAACTTGTCCGGTATACCTCCAGCACCAAGGGGAATACCACAAATTGAAGTAAAATTTGATATTGATGCAAATGGAATTCTAAATGTTACCGCCAAAGATCTTGCAACCCAAAAAGAGGCCAAGATTACAATTAGTGCAAGTACCAAACTTTCAAAAGACGACATTCAGAAAATGCAAAAGGATGCTGAAACCTTTGCAGAGCAAGATAGAAAGAAGAAAGAAGAAGTCGAGGTAAAAAATGAAGCTGAACAGTACATTTACGCAACTGAAAAACTAATAAATCAAGATCTAAAGGATAAGGTATCACAAGATCAGGGAATAAAAGTAAGTAACGCAATAAAGGAACTCAAGGACGTTCTTGACAAAGGCCCTGCAGAAATAAAACCAAAACTTGATGCATTAAAGAAATTAGTTAATGACATTAGCACTGAACTTTACAAAAACGTAACTCCACCTCCAGGCGCAGGACCACAGCAAGGCGCAGAACCACAGCAAGGAGCTGAGGGAGCTTCGGGCCAATCTGCTGGTGGAACTGCAAACTGATGTTTATATCAGGTAATAAATAATAATTCAGAATTATGAGTACAAAGCGTGACTATTATGAAGTCTTGGGCCTACAACGAAATGCTTCTCAAGATGAAATAAAATCTCAATACAGAAAACAAGCTCTCAAATTTCATCCAGATAGGAACAAATCGCCTGATGCCTCAGAGCATTTCAAAGAGATATCCGAAGCTTACGCGGTGCTTTCCGATCAGGAAAAGCGAAAGATCTACGATACTCATGGTCATGCAGGAGTTGATGGTAGATACAGTACCGAAGATATATTCCAAGGATCTAGGGTTAATTTTGAAGATATCTTTGGTACTGGTTTTGAATCTATATTTGAAAATATTTTTGGTAGAGGAGGTAGTTTCAGATTTGGTGGTTTTGACTTTGGATTTGGTAGAGAAAGAGGAGCAGATCTGGTTTATGATACAGACATAACGCTTGAGGATGTACTTAGAGGCAAACGAGAAGAGATTGAACTACCTAGGTATGTTGAATGTGATAATTGCAAGGGTTCAGGTGCTGCTCCAGGAACATCTATGAGAACCTGTTCCGTTTGTAATGGTCATGGACAAGTAAGAACATCTCGCAGTAGTGGCTTTTCGACATTCGTTACCGTTCAACCATGTAATACTTGTAGAGGTCAGGGAAAAATAATAGAAAGGCCATGTTCTAAATGCAAAGGTACAGGTAAACAAAAAGGAACACGACACACATCATTTGAAATTCCTCCTGGAGTAGAAAGTGGTGAATATCATATTAGAGGTGAAGGTGAATCAACGCCAAATGGAATGAGTGGTGATCTGATAATTAGAATTAAAGTGAAACCTCATGATAAATTCAAACGCGACGGTACAGACATCTTTTATGATGCAAATATTTCAATGATTGATGCAACATTGGGCAAAAAATTGATTGTACCAACTCTGGAAGGAAATGAAAAAATTGATGTTGAATCAGGCAGTCAGCCAAATACAATAATAAAACTGAAAGGAAAAGGCCTACCTCATCAAGGAAGCCGAGGAAGAGGTGATGAATATGTTAGACTTGTTGTCAATATTCCAAAGAAACTTGATAAAAATCAACGTAAATTACTTGAAGAGCTAAGAGATGTATTAGATCTAGAGGAATGAGACATTGAAGATTGCACTCGATGTGGATGGAGTTCTTGCAGATGTTATACATTCTTGGCTATCATACAATAATAAGATCAGATCAACCATATCAAAATCAGATATATCTGAATGGGATTTTTGGAAGAGGTATAACATAAATAAATTTGATTTTTATGAAGAACTTTCAATGTGTTGGAAATCTTGGAAAACTATTCCTCCAACTGAAAGTAATATTTCCTACGCTTCAAAAGAACTATCAAAAGTAGGTACTATCGATATTGTAACGGCAAGAGAGGATTCTACACATGAAGACGTAAAGAATTGGCTCAAAATGCATAACGTCGCTTTCAAGAATTATGTTGGGGTGATAGAGGGAACCGAAAAAGCAAAACTTGATTATGATATATTCATTGATGACTCGCCCATAAATGCACAGCATATGCTGGACGCAGGAAAACCTGTAATCATCTATACACAGCCATGGAATCTTGACTTTCATGATAATAGAGCAAAAAGAATCAACGAACTAAAGAATGCAGCAAATATCATTAAAGAAACTATTAGTCATGATTGATCTGCTAATAGTTGAATAAAGACACTTATTCTGGAGTTTTAATTTTCACGTTGCGGGGGTCGCCTAGCCCGGTCAACGGCGTAAGGCTCAGAACCTTATCTCTTAGGAGTTCGTGGGTTCAAATCCCACCTCCCGCATGATAAAATTTTTGAAAATTACTGAAAAACTTATAATCTATTAGACAATTGTGGCTTCATGAAAAGAGTCGAGGCCGTAATAGCACAAAATAAACTCGATGCAGTTGTTGACGCACTAAAGAAAGCTGGAGTTGGTGGTATTACTATATTTGATGCAAAAGGATGGGGAAGAGCAACTAAATTATCAAGGGATGCCGAAAAAGCTCAGGTTCATACACAAAATTTAATCTAAAAAGCTACGTACTTACAGTAGTCGACGACTCAATAGTTGACAAAGTAATCACTGCTATACTTGACACAGCAAGTACTGGTTCTGTGGGAGATGGTAAAATCTTTGTTGATGATATTAATACTGCAATTGACATAGGTAGTCGCCAAACGGGAGTTCACGCAATATGATGTCAAATACCTTTTGAGCTTGTATTAATTTGTGATTTTATTTTGCTTTCTAATAATTGATTTATTCTTTGACCATCGACTCTTCCCCGAAGGGTTTTCATAGCAAGTCCCATCAAAGGCGCAACAGATCTTAATCCTTGCTGCTCTATTATTTTGATATTAGATTTAATCAATTCATCTAATATTTTATTTAACTCGGTAACATCCATGGAGGTTATTGAATTTCTTTGAATGGCATCTGTGATCGAACTTGCCTTTCCATTCATTATACTCTCAAAGATAATCTCAAGTGATTCCTTTGCAATCTTTCCTTCGGCTAAAAATTCGAATGCCTTAGAAATGTCTGAATTCTTTAATAGTTTTGAATCTAACCCCCGTCTTTCAAGATTGGTAATGGTTCCACAAAGAACTGAAGCGGCAAAATTGGGAGAAATTCTTTTATCTTTTGATATGGATTCAAACAAGTCAAGATATTCTGAATCAAATATTTGTAAGGCGAGCTGGGAATTCAACTCGTATTGTTTTTGAAGATCTAACAAACTTTCCTCCCATGATTTTGGTACTTTCTTTTTAGCCTCTTCTAATTCATTTTTGTCTACGATCACTGGCGGTATATCAGTCTCTGGATACATTCTTGAGGCACCAGGTCTTGGTCTGAGATAGACCGTTTCCCCTGCAGGTGTCGCTGCTCTTGTTTCTGCCGGAACACCTGTTTTAGCCTCTTCTATTCGCTTGATAATTGCATCTGTCACTACATCTAATTTTCTTGATTCACCTGCTAGGATCAAGAAACCATCCTTAGGTTGAACCTCTAGGATTTTTTTCACTTGTTCAATCTCAATTTCTTCGATTCCATAGTTTGGAAGCTCATCTGAATGAAAAACGCCTCCTAAACCAAAAAATCTTACTAGCTCTCCTAACTGTTTTCCAAGCCTAATTCCAGGATAGGGTTCAAAACCAAACATGCCAGAGAAATTCTTCACTTTGATTGCTTTCACAACGAAACCATCAGCTAATGCTTTCTGAATAGTCTTTGATTTACAATTTTTAAAAACCTCTGTAACATCCTTCACATCTCTTTCCTTTGCAGTTCTTTCTGTTACCAACTCTCTTAGTTTTTCAGATATTATCTTCAGACCATGCTGTCTTTTTGCTTCATATTCTATTACTTTTTCAAGCTGATCAAGCTTCTGAACTCCTTTTACCTCTATTACACCACCGCCTTCTATTGAGATATTGACATCTTGTCTGATTGACCCTAATCCTCTCTCAACCTTCTTGGTTGCTCGCAGCAGGCGTCCTAATGTTAATGCAATTTTTTTTACATCTTCTGGTTTTCCAGTAACTGGTTCGAGCGCTATCTCTACCAGTGGAATGCCTAGTCTATCCAGACTGTACTCTCTGACATCTGATGAATCTCCCAAGAGCTTCGCCGCGTCTTCTTCTAAACATACACTTTGAACCCCAATATCTTTTCCATCTACCTCGATCTTACCACCTACTCCAACTAACATTGTTCGTTGAAAACCAGATGTGTTGGAACCATCTATTACTAATTTTCTCATGACATGAATCTCATTGAAAATATTTGATTTAAGCGCAGAAGCTATGATTAGCGCAATTTCCCTTGCATTCGAGTTAAGGTCATGGGGAGGCTCTTCATCTTGTTCAACAAGGCAACTGCTCTGAGGATTTGCATAATACATTATGGTCTTTTCTTTACTACTTTCAAATAATGCACTAGGATCAAGCTCTCCTAACTCGCTTCTTGCAATTCTGAGTTTACGAGTGAATTTCAGTGGATAATCAGTTGATTCAATTGAAGAGCAATTACAGAATAATTTTGAACCTGTGGCAAGTTGCTGGTGTATCTCTAGTCCAATCTTGAGACCAATTTTGTCAATTTGAATTTCAGACACTTCTAATTTTATCGTCCTACTTGTTTTAAATCTTAGTCTGAAAATTCAGAGGCTATGTTTTCTTTCATCAGTTTCTCCATTTCTTTAACGTCCTTTGAGTTACCAAGTGCCCACATGGCTTTGACAAGAGCAGTTTCTGGAATCATATTTCTGAGTGGCGTCACACCAAGGTTTAACAAATCTCTCCCACTCTCGTAAACAGTCATTCGAACAATTCCATCTATACACTGTGAAGTCATCCCCACAAAGAGTCCCTTTCTTTTGGCTCGTTCAATAGGCTCGTACATGACTTTGCCCACATGGCCAAGACCAGTTCCCTCGAAGATAATCGCCTTGTATCCAGAACTGATTACATAATCCATTATCTTTGGATCAAGACCTGGATAGTACTTCAGGAGTATTACATTACTCTTGAAGTTAATTCTTGGGGTATACGGTACTTTCAATGGATTGAAAAGTGGATTTTTTTCAATAACCTCTTTTTTCACAATGAATGCAGGAGGACCACCAATGGTCTGGAATGCATTCCTCTTGCTTGTATGATTCTTTCTTACTCGTGTTCCCCAGTGACATGCAACATCATCATCATTTGTTGAATTATGCATTACTACAAAAATGCCTGTCACATCGGTGTTTGCCAAAAATTTTGTTGCAGAAATTAGGTTTAACGCTGCGTCTGAGGAAGGTCTATCCGAAGATCTTTGAGAACCTACCAACGCAACCGGTTTTGGGAATCCAGACAAAGAGAAAGAAAGTGCAGCAGCAGTGTATTGCATAGTGTCTGTTCCATGAGCTACGATAATTCCCTTGTACTCTGATCTTGCATATGAATTCAACTTTTCTGCAATTTTTGTCCAGTGTTCTGGAAGAAGATTTTCTGAATATTCCGAGAAAAGGACTTCTGTATCGATATTTGCAATTTTGGATAATTCTGGCACACTTGCATTCAATTCATCTGCTGTAAGAGCTGGGAAAACTCCACCTGTCCTATAGTCTATTTTACTTGCAATAGTTCCACCTGTAGATATTAAAAGAATATTGGGTAATGTTGGATCTATTTGTGGATGCACTATGTTTTCTTTTTTTGTAGATGGATGTGATTCCACTTCAATCTGAGTAATTTTTTCGATTTGTAATCCAATGTTATAACCACTTTTCAGCTTCAGAACAATGTGATTGTCATCACTGTATTCATAACGAGGCATCAGAATTCCAGAATATGCAGAGTCTGCCTGAACTTTGACTAGGCTGCCTACTTCTACATTGTTCTTCTTGAGAAATTCAAGACTTTTTCCTTTATACCCACTATAGGACATTTGCTAGGTTTAGAAGTGTTATTTTATTAAAATTACCTGTAGTAGGGTACTGCCACCTTTTCGCCTATCTTCAATTCCTTTTGAGTTCTTACTTTTCTTACAGCTTCTTCAAAATGTCTCATGGATACTTTGGCTTCAGCAGCCTGTTTTTCTGCTTCCTTTTGGTCAGGGTATTTAGCAAGAAATTCGTGTATCACAAGAGATACTGCAGTATTAGAGATTGCAGCCACATCTGCACCACTCATTCCTTCAGTGGTTTCAGCTATCTTGTCCAAATCTACGTAATCAGGATTCTTTACACCATTTGTAGTTGCTTCTCTGATGACTGGGATCTCCTTTGTGTTAATTTCCAGTATCTTCTTTCTTCCATCCTTATCTGGTAAAGGTACAAGTACTATTTTGTCAAATCGACCTGGCCTTAACAAAGCTGTATCTATCATGTCTGCTCTGTTTGTTGCAGCAAGAACAACTACTCCATGTAAGCTTTCTATACCATCCAGTTCAGTGAGTAGTTGACTTACCACTCTTTCAGTTACTGCAGTCTCGCCGCCTATGCCTCTTACCGGTGCTATCGAGTCAATTTCATCAAAAAATATTACACATGGTGATGCCTGTCTTGCTCTTCTGAAAATCTCTCTTATTCCTCGTTCTGATTCTCCTACCCATTTTGATAACAATTCGGGCCCCCTTACTGATATGAAGTTGGCCTCACTTTCCGTAGCTACTGCTTTTGCAAGTAGAGTTTTTCCTGTTCCACTTGGACCATGCAATAAAATTCCTCTTGGCATCCTATGACCTAGCTTTGAGTATAGCGTTGGATATTTCATAGGCCATTCTACGGCCTCTTGTAATTCGCGTTTGACAGTTTCCAGTCCTCCAACTTCTTCCCAACTGACATCTGGATTTTCAATAAAGACTTCTCGCATGCCAGATGGAGTAACTTCCTTGAGTGCATTCTGGAAATCATCTTCGTTTACAATCAGCTTATCAAGAGTTTCAGGTGGAAGTTTCTCATCTTCCAAGTTAAGCTCTGGTAACAACCTTCGCAAGCATTTCATTGCTGCTTCTTTACACAAATACTCCAAGTCAGCTCCAACGTAACCGTGGCTGATTGAAGCTATTTTGTCCAAGTTTACATCGTCACTTAGAGGCATGTTTCTGGTGTGTATCATGAGAATGTCCTTTCTTCCTTTCTTATCTGGTACTTTAATCTCGATTTCTCTATCAAATCTACCTGGTCTTCTAAGTGCTGGATCTATTGCATTTGGTCTATTCGTGGCTGATATTACAATCACCTTTCCTCTTGCTTCAAGACCGTCCATTAGAGAAAGTAATTGTGAAACTACTCTTCTTTCTACCTCTCCTGTTACCTCTTCTCTTTTTGGAGCAATGGAGTCAATTTCATCAATAAATATTATAGATGGCGATTTTTCTTTGGCTTCCTTAAAAATTTCTCTAAGTCTAGCTTCACTTTCACCATAAAATTTGCTCATTATCTCTGGACCTGAAATGCTGATGAAATGGGCATTACTTTCATTTGCCACTGCTTTAGCTAGCAAAGTCTTTCCAGTACCAGGGGGACCATATAGCAACACACCTTTGGGAGCTTCAATTCCAAGTTTTTCAAAAATTTCTGGATGTCGTAAAGGAAGCTCAATCATTTCGCGAACTTTCTTGATTTCATCAGTTAGTCCACCAATGTCTTCATATGTTACCTGTGGTACACCACGCAAAGTTTCTCCTTTCTCTGCAATGTGAAATACAGTCTTCTGGGTGACAAGTACTGCATCTGCTGCAGGAGTCACACCTATTACTTGAAAAGTAAGTCTGCCACCAAAGTACGGCACCATTACATTATCTCCTTTTATTAGAGGTACACTTTCTAGAGCATCGGCAAGATATCTTTCATCAATAGGTGGTATTGCTTCAAGTGGAGCAACTACGATCTTTTCTGCTGCCACTGCTTTTATTTTTCGGACAGCTACTGTATCACCTATCGCAATTCCTGCATTGTTTCTAACAAGTCCATCAACTCTGATAATCCCTTTTCCTTCATCGGATGGATAAAGCGGAAGGCATTTTGCTACCGTTCTTCGTTTGCCTTTGATCTCAATAACATCTCCAGTAGATGCACCAAGTGAATCCATTGAATCATAATCAATACGTGCTACTCCTCTCCCGACATCTCGTGTATATGCCTCAAGTACCTTAAGGGAGAGAGTATTCTGGCTCATAATTAAACAGCCTCAAACTAATTTTTATACCTTTGTTGTCTTTGATCTAGGACAAATAGATCAGAAGATTAAAATTTACAAGAAAAGGCACATTCGGTGCTTTGGGTAAACGACCGTTAGTTAGGAGACGAGGTAGAGGCGGAATGCAATTTCGCGCAGCTACTACTGGCAAGTTAACTCCTGCCAAGTATCCAAGATTTGCTCTATCTGAACAACATGAGGCTCAGGTTATTGATATTATTCATGAGAGTGGTCGTGACGCGCCTCTTGCAAAAGTGAGATTTGAAAATGGCAAGTGGTCTTATTTTCCATCAGTTTTAGGTACTAGGATTGGCTCAAAACTACAATTTGGATTAAAATCAGGCATCTCGCCAGGAAATGTAATTAGTATACAAAACATTCCAGATGGTACAATTGTGTGTAGTTTAGAAAGGCACTTTGGTGACGGTGGTTCTCTCGTGAAATCTGCAGGTACATACGCTACAGTTTTCTCTCATAGTTCTGAAGGTGTTACAGTGAAATTGCCATCAGGAAAGTTCACTACTCTTCATCCCCAGAACAGAGCCATGATAGGAGTTCTTGCTGGTGGCGGTGCAAATGAAAGGCCATTTTTACGAGCTGGAGTAAAATGGCGCAAAATGCGTGCGAGGGGTAGAAAGTATCCTACTGTAAGAGGTGTTGCTCAAGCGGTTTATGTTCACCCGCATGGTGGTGGAAGACATCAACATGTAGGTAGAAGTTCGACTGTTTCAAGAAATGCACCTCCTGGTCGTAAAGTAGGAAGCATTGCTGCAAGAAAGACTGGTAGATCTAGAGTTAAAGAAAGAGACTAGTCTCTCAAAACTAATTAATAGTAAATTGAAAATAATTGTAACTTGAAACGAGTTCATCTTTACATCAGTGGAAAGGTTCAAGGAGTTTACTTTAGGCAAGGAATGAAAGAAACTGCAGAAAAAAATAATGTGAAAGGATGGGTAAAAAACCTACCCGACAAAAAAGTTGAAGCAGTTTTGGAAGGTGAGGAATCTAGCATTGATGCCGTAATAGACTGGAGCCGTTTTGGCCCACCTGGAGCAATAGTAGAAGATCTGAAAATATTAAATGAAAATTCCAGTGAAATGCTTTCGGATTTTGAAATTATCTCTTAACGAATGTTAGAATACGCATTTAATAGAAGGCTTTTGATTTGGTCGAGATTTTCATTTGGTTTTACCTCCATCTCTCTTAATGGTTCTTTTCTATCTCTTCGTATCTTAATTAATACAGAATCTCTTTGTGGTTCAATATCTACAAAGAATCTAAATGTCATTGATTTTCCAAATACTACTCTATGCATCCTTACATCTTCTACTACATTTTTTCCAAGTGCTGAACAATAATTTCGAAGTTCATCAAATAGTGGTTTTATTTGAGGAGTAATCTGCTTTTTAAAGTCATCATAAGTTCTTGTATTTCCGGAGATCAGTCCTTCCATACTTGGGATCTACTTGAGGAATATTTATCAAGCTATCTGGCCCCTTTTACGCCTGTAATGTCGGAAATACCCTGACATTACACCTGACATAACCAATCCAGCTATATCTCACGCCTAGCTATATTTTCTAGCTATATAGCTATCTTTTTCTAAATTGTTATGTACAATTTCTCGCGAGTTATTTCTTACTGCGTGAACTTTGTAATATTTGAGTTATATTTGTTATATCCAAAAATCATGTGTAATATTTGCTAATTTCTCATATCTGAGTTTTGTAAAAATAGAGTTATTGTCTTGGTGTACCTTGTTTTTTTGTTTAAAAGGTAACACGAGCAGTTTTTAGTTTTTTGAACTAACTGTGAACTTTAGAGCTATTTTGCAGTTATAACTGGTTAACTGGTTTTGAACTTGTGAACTGGTTTTCTAGTTATAATTAACTAGGCATGTTTTTTGTTTTTGTACAGACGCGTTTACAAATTTTTTAGAACGATATCAAAACATCATGTCAATAAAAATTATTATATCACAACAGGATTTGTAAGATTGCCTTTGCAGAATCCAACCCCGCCTCATGTATTTGTGGCTCTTTCCTCTATTGATGGGATTAAGGTGACCATATCTTATACTGTCGTTGCAAGTCCAGGCGATCTGCTTTCCCGTGCAGAAGTGGTTTGGAATGACAAGGGTGCAATCACTGAAAACCTACCCCCGTATAACGGAACTGCGGTTCATGTGTATAGCGTAGATGGCGACTATACCATAACAGTTAATGTTTATCGAGGCAGTAACGTGGCAGGTTCTTCTTCCATACAAATTCGTGTTTAAGTTTTAAAAATCATCCTGTATTTTGTTTTTTTCCGCTTGAAGTGTTCTCATTTTGTGTATCCGTAGTGTCTCGGCCTCCCTTGTAAAGCTTGTAAATTTGTATTGCCCCCTTGGATCCGAAATAGAATCCGACAACTACGATGATGACACTTCCAAAATTATCAAGAACTGTTTCCCGTAAGGTGTGTTCTTTGCATTGTATGGTATGCGATGTACCATTGTGGCTTGTCTGGGTAGAATTAGTATAGTCGCAAGGCATGACCATTTCAGAAGGGCTGGGAAAAACGGTAAAACCTACGACAATTACATATATGAGAATTAAAGTCCCTGCAATCGAGGTTCGCATTATTTCTCCGTCCCAATTTTTCCAGCTGCCATTATTGTCAGTATTATCGCTAGTAGAACCATCGGTATCAGCAGGAGTCAGTGGTGTTTTTTCAGCCGGACTCTTTGTGGCTGAACTTTTTACAGATTTTTTCTTGTGTCTTGATTCCTTCTTTTTTACATGCTCATGATGAGCTGATACAATAAGCATTCCAAAAAAAGTAAAGATTCCAATGAGAACTATTTTAGTGCCAAAGTCATTGACATAAAGAAAAGTACCAATATCAAATGCTGCTACTATCATGGAAAGTACCGAAGTTGTATGAAAATCACTCCACCATTTGGGATTCTTTCCTGTTTCTTCTTGGTTGTCCTGTGTCAAGATTTGTACTAGTTGTATAAAATTACCAGTCAATAAAGATACATGCCATGTTTGCACCCATTCAGTGAAATCAAAACTTATCTATTACCACTCTCAATTAATGAAATGGCAAATCAACACGTTTCTAGCCATAAAGTTTGGGCACGCACAAATAGTTTCAGAAATAATAGCCCCACACCACCTCCTGCTACCTCAACAATACTGAACAGAAAAAATCAATCTAAAATGACTCAACCAGAACAAGACAGGTTCAAGGTTGCAATTCAGACAATCAATAGTGCTGGATTATTTGGACAAATTGTTGCTATTCATGCACAAATGAAACATAGGATGCATTCGATGGAAGGTCCAATAGGAACCCAGAGATTTCTGCCATGGCACAGGGTGTATCTGTATGAGTTTGAACAGGCCCTACAAGCACACGACCCACAGGTTACTGTCCCTTATTGGGATTGGACTAGTGACGGTTTTCCACAGTGGTTGCAAGATTTTACTCCAACAGTTGTGGTGAACGGTCATCCAATAACAGTAGTAAGACAATTGGGTGTTTTAGTGCCCAGCCTGCCTACACAGCAACAACTTGGTGTCGTTACCCAGCAAACAAACTTTACCACATTTACGACTCCTGCATATGACAATCAGAACAACGTAGCTCCATATGGTCTTGAGGGATTGCATAATACTGTACATAACTGGATAGGAGGTACGATGGCAAACATTCCAACGGCTCCTGCTGATCCAATTTTCTGGCTACACCATGCAAATGTTGACAGAATATGGGACTCGTGGCAAAAAAATAATCCAAACCAAAATCCAAATCTTGTTGGTGCAGATGCGATAATGGATCCATGGCAGTTCAATGAAACAGATACAAGAAGCACGACAAACTTTGGCTATGTCTACGTATAACATGGGATCACTACAAGTCTAACTGTTTTTTCATAATCTGGCAGGACTCCAATTGGCGCTGTGCTTGCGAATTTATCCGGTAACTAGTTTGTAGATAAACTCTAGTTTTGATTTGTTTTTTAATTTTTGAATTTGCTTTTTCTGTCAAATTCCCACACGCTAATCGTTTTCTAAATCTTTTATGAGCTCTTTAACATTTTTGAAGTGCTTTGGCTTTTCTTTACTAGATGAATATTCTTTGATGCCTGCTATTTCCTCTGGAGTAAGGTCATCTAGTTTCTTGGGCTTTACTGCTCGTTGCATGATATCTAGATGCCATTCGCTATATTTCAACATAGTTGCGCATAACTACGCATAACACCAATAGTATCAATAGTTTCAATTTAATCGCTCGTGACAATTCTCCCGTCACTTCATGACACCCACTTGCCACCTCGCTTTTTGTCTATGTACAATGTTAATTCTGTAACGATAGTTTCAAGTATGGTCTACAAGGAGTTCAATTTCCATGAGGTTTTTAAAAACAGATCTGATTAGAAAATGAAAACTTTGCATCTTTCAATTATCACATTGCTGATAGACTAAGATTTTACAAGTCTAAACATAATTCGAGTCCTGTTTGCCGAAAAGGCCAAGATTTATCATAACTACATTAAACCACCACGTTGGGCTTGAATGGTCAAACTCCTGCTGAGAAGTGTGGAGTAAAAATTATAGGTGATAACAAGTGGATAACATTAATACAAAATGCAAGAAAATGTGGAACTGATTAAGCAATTCTGTAAATATTACGAGTTAAGAGACAAGGAGTCATATCTAAAACTATGTGATGATAACATAGTTTGGATATCAACAAGGGCAGAAGGCGGCATGTGTGTGGGGAAGAAACAGATGTTTGATGAATACCTTCCACAGTTTCATGCACAATTCAAAAAATTCTATGGTATTCACGAGGAGTTTTTGGATGCAGGAGAAAATGTAGTAGTTTTGGGGAAATACCAAATAACGTCAAATACAGATGAGAATTTTGAATCTCCCTTTGCTCAAATCTACACAATTAAAAATGGTAAAATAGTAAAATTTAGACAATATACTGATTCTGCCACCGTCGAACGTGCCAAGATGTTACAGATTTAGGAATTTTATGTCCCTGCTGGTAACATTAAGAAAATGTACCATGAAAGTAACAGAACCTGATTTTACGGAAATATGAAAAATAAGTGATTTGATGAAAGTCTTACAAGATTCTTCACTTTTTCCTAGGTAAGGACCAAGCGTTACGTGCCTTCTCAAAACCATAATGAGGATAAAATGAATCAGCCTCAGGAGATGACAACAATAAAATCATAACTTCATTACCTAGAGTCTCACGGGCAATTTGCAATAACTCTTTTCCAATTCCTTTGCCCTGATATTTTCGGTCAACTGCCAAATCTGAAACATAGCAGGAATAGCTGAAATCTGTCAATGCCCGAAGAACACCTACTAGTTTTCTGTTCTCCCTTGCGGCAATTATCAGGTTGGCATTTGTGATCATCTTGCTTAACCTGCTGATGTCTTTTGGGCGACTAATGCCAGAATTTTCAAACAAGGTCGCCAGTTCTGCCGGCTTTACATCATGGTTTATGACATATGAAACATTCATCTTTTCTTGACTTTTTTCTTTAGGTTTTGTCTTCACCAAGCACCTTGTCAACCTTGTCTCTCAAAGACATGTACCTGCTA
>JBOGQX010000002.1:0-32413 GCA_050749285.1 Nitrosotalea sp.
CAAAGCTAAGGAGAGGGGCATTGCTGATGGAAAAAACCCAGTATCTCTTGCAGCGTCAGCCATATTCCTCTCTGGAATAACTAACGACGAGAGAGCAACTCAAAAAGATATAGCACAAGCTTCAGGACGTAGTAGTGTAACGATAAGAAATGTGTCAAAAACGTTAAGAAAACATCTGGAGGTAAATACTCGATGAAAATAATCCAGGCAGAAAAGCCAACAGAATTAATTCTTATTGATCTGCCAGAAAGATACGTTGTCAACAATTAACGTTCTCCTCACTTGTTTCTAGTATATTACAAAGTAACAGATACAATGAATTCAAAATTATTGAAAAAATGGCAGTGACATAGGATACGTTAAAAAACTCATAACCCACGTATACCAATATATGGGAAAACCAAAAATCCTCGCATTTGCGGGGAGTGCTCGCACTAGCTCCTTTAATAAAAAACTAGTAAAAATTGCTGCTGCGGGAGCAGCGGAAGCAGGTGCAGATGTCACAGTCATTGATCTTCGCGATTTCCCAATGCCACTTTACGATGGCGATTTGGAACAACAAGAAGGATTACCTATTAATGCACGCAAGATTAAGGACATGATGATATCACACCAAGGATTTCTGATCTCTTCACCAGAGTACAATAGCTCTATCACACCACTTCTTAAAAATACGATTGACTGGGCATCACGTCAGTCAGAGGGTGAAGCCTCCTTGGTTTCTTTTCAAGGCAAGATTGCAGGCATAATGAGCGCCTCTCCAGGCGGACTTGGAGGCCTTAGAGGACTAGTACACGTTAGATCCACACTTGAAAATATCGGAGTCATTGTTATACCAAATCAAATTGCCGTAGCAAAAGCTCATGAAGCCTTCAATACGGATGGTACATTGAAAGACAAAAAACAAGAAGAGCAAGTCAAAAAGATTGGTGTTGACTTGACCAAAATACTGCTGAAACTAACCGGCTAAAATCAAAATATGCCGAACTTACTAGATTCCATCTCTTCTTTTATAGTAAGTTTTACCTTAACATTTTTTTGGGTAATTTTTTGAGTGAGCCAATTTAGAAATTTATGGTCTAGAGTTTTACCCTTGATTCTTTCAAAATCTGATCCTTGCTGCTCTGCAAGCTTCTTTACTAGTACTCTATTAACACATACTACATAAAAATGCCATCCAAAAGCAAATTCTGAATCAGTTACTATGAACTCATTTTCCCCGTGAACCATCTGTTCGAGGTTACTTAGTGTTGATATGATTGCTTTGCTGGTGCCTTCATAATCTGTAGCAGATACATTGATGTTGATTCTCTCTTGCATCATATTTTTTATTAGTGGTTTACAAATAAAAGTCTGCCTGCTTATTCGTACTTTTGTTGTAGCAAGTGTTCTATTTCGATATTAAAATATGTCTTTAGTATGCCCATGTAATTTCTTATGGGAAGAGGAATGTCATCACCACATGCTATTCCTAAATTCTTTGCGTTAATCCATATTACAAGAGACTGGAGAATTGTTACGAATCTATCATTTTCTGCCTCTTTAGATCCTATAGCCTTTATGTAACGATCTGCAAATTCCCAAGCATTTACAAAATCAATACAATCAGTGCCAAACACTGCCAAAATCTGATCCTTCAAATCATTTGCTTTCTTAAATGGAACTATGTTTAGGATGAAAGGGAAATTAACTTTATCTGGAAGACAACCGGGTAACGGTCCCCATATGGTGATTATTCTACATCCTTGCTTTAGCTGTGAAAATTTTGAAACCATCTTATCCAATATTTGTTCATCAGAGAACCAAAACAGAATAACAGTTGCATCACTAATATCTGACTGTAAAATATCTTCGCATCTTAGAGTCCATCTTGATAGTTTCTTTTTTTCAAGCATATTCTTTGCTGTTTTAATTTTCTGATTATTATTGTCTATTCCAACTGCCATTTTGACGCCAAATTCTTCTAACGCTATGGCAAGACTGTTACCACTTCCGCAACCAAGGTGATAAAAAATGTCATCCTTGTTCAAAGATGCAAACTCAAAAATTTCTTTCAATGTGTCATCTCTAAACTCTACATCCTCACCAGTCATGATTGACTGAGGTAGAGTCTTTAGATATTCTTCGATTTTCACAATGAAAGTAGTTTTTTACACTAAATTTATTCTCTTATTCTTTCTAGGGTTGATACTGCCTGCCAGAGCGTTACTCTCACGTATGAGGGCATGTTAGGATCTTGCGTTATTTCATCTAGTACGCTAATTGCATTGGCGGCCCTTACAGAAACTGCATAATCCTGCTTTTTTAACTCGATTACAAGGTCAGTCAAATTTTTCTTTATGTTTTTTGGAGTTGAAGGATTAGCTACTATCTCCTCAAGTGTACCAATGGCAGCATTTAGGGTTTCAACATTTGGATTTTTCTTGTCAGACATGAACAGGTTCAAGCTTCCCTAATTGCATTTATTTTATAAAGTTTGCATCTATACTTCTAAGAAGACATTATCTGATTCAACAATGACTTTATACGAATTCAGGTCTTTGATCTTTGCAGGAAATGAAGCAAGCTTTCCTGTTTTACAGTCAAATTTTGCTCCATGCCAACCACATGTAATGATTGTTCCCTCGCAAGTACCCTCAGAAAGACTCGCCCCAGCATGAGTACAAGTATCATTAATTGCATAGTTGCCGTCTATGTTTATGACCAGTATTTCTTTCCCATCTGCAGCAACTTTTTGTATCTTTCCAGCGGGAATATCTGATGTTTTACCAACGATTATTTTTCCCATAATGATCTTCCTTTTTTGGCTCTTAATAATTTTAATGTTGGATTGTTCATCATTTGTATTCTTTAAACGAATCTTACCATGTTCTCAAGTTTTCCAAGCCCTTCTATTTCCATTTCTATCTTATCGCCATCTTTCAAAAATACTGCATCAGGCTTGTTGAGCATAACTCCTGCAGGAGTACCAGTGGATATTATATCTCCCTTTTCTAATGTCATAACTTTACTTAACATTGATACAATTGAAGTTGTCTTGAGAAACATATTGGAAGTTGAAGAATTTTGTCTGATTGTACCATTTACCTTTGTAATCATTTTGAGATTTTGTGGATCATGTATTTCATCAGTGGTTGTAATCCAGGGGCCACAAGGCGCAAATGTGTCAAATCCTTTGGCACGAGTAAATTGTTTATCTTTAGCTTGTATGTCACGAGCTGAGGCATCGTTTAGGATCATGTAACCAAATATGGCTTCCTTCGCCGCTTCCTCAGAGATGTTTTTACAATTCTTACCTATTACCAATGCAAGTTCTATCTCATAATCTAATTTTGATACAAATGTAGGACATATTATGTCTGAAGTTGCACCATTGAGAGCTGATCTAGGCTTGATTATGATGGCTGGTTCGTCAGGCGGTATCAAGTTCTGCTCCTTTGCATGGTCTTTGTAATTAAATGCAAGGCAAATTATCTTAGAGGGGTTTGGAATAGGAGGTAAAATTTTGAAATCAGATAATTCATCGCTGTAACTGAGCTTAGAAACCTTTGTCTTTACTTCATCATACCATCCCTCAAATAGAAAATCTTTGATATTTTGTGGTATAGGAATTCCGGTTTGTGATGTTATGTTTTCTTTTGTTAGAACCTTATCCCCATTAACAAATCCATATGTTTCCATATTTTCTTTAAGTAATCTTGCAATTTTCATATTTCTCACCTATGTGTATATACCACTTGATTTGCAGAATCTTTTCTACAATATCCGTATCTTACAAACTGAATTTCTGCGCCCACATTTAATTCTAAGTAGTAAGGTTCTGTAAGAGCTTGTACAATTTCCAAACTATTTTCGTTAAATTTTTCGTCAACAAAAAGAATTTTTGGAACTAAAACCTCTATTTTTATTGCACTTTTACTAGGAACCCATTGAATTTTTGGAATTTCTGGTTTGAAGTTGCTGCTGGTAACTTCTGCCTCTACATCTGCGCCTAATTTTGTTATTTTGATATTGTATAGCTCAAGTAGTCTTACTTCGTCTCCTAATTTTAGATTCTTTATATCTTGACCAGATATGTAAAATATGCCATCAAGTTCAATTTTCCTTTTACCCATATCTTTCTGAGGATGATTAGGAATTTCTATCTCAGTGATATTGTTGTTCGTAATAGTTAGCTTAACAGGGTCAATGGCTATGAACAACCGAATACTTGTTGGATCAATTATTTTTCGATTAAATGACTCTAATGTTTCAAAAGGGGCAAGGGTATCAGATTTTGTAAAGCTCAAGGAAAGGACGAACTTTCGAATTGCTTCAGGAACAATTCCCCTTCTGCGCATTGCTTCAAGAGTAGGTAATCTAGGGTCATCATAACCCGAAACCTTCCCCTCTTCTACGAGGGGTTTTAGCACTCTTTTGGATACAGGCATTCCTTCAAATTCAAGTCTTGAAAACTCGAGCATTTTGGGTTTTCTCATTTTTAGCTTGTCAAGAATTGCATAATACAGCTCATTTCTGAGCTCATACTCTTTAGTTCTAAAGGCATGTGTTATTCCATCTGTGCTGTCCTCAATTGCTACTGCAAAGTCATAATTTGGCCATACTCTGTATTTGTTTTTGAGTAGTGGGTGTGGCTCGTCTATTATTCTCAGCAATGTCGGATCTCGCATTACTGTATTCTCAGAACTCATATCACCGCGAAATCTAACAATGGCTTCCCCCGGTTTGTATTTTTTAAACATGTCATTCCAACGCTTCATATTTTGTACAAGGTCTCCGGAACGACACTTACAGTACAACATTTCACGTCTATTCTTGCTTATGGTATCTTTATCACAAGTGCATACGTAGGCATATCCAGATTCAAGAAATCCTTTTGCTTTTTCATGGATCAACTCTATGTCGTCTGATGTGTTCTTTACCAAATCATATTTTACTCCAAGCCAATCAAGACCAACTTTTATTGCTGCATAGTATTCCAATCGTTCGTTCTCTGGATTGGTATCATCAAATCTTAGTACAAGTTTTCCTCCGTACATCCTTGCATATTCTTCATCAATTATCGCAGCTTTTGCATGACCAATGTGAGGATAACCATTTGGCTCTGGAGGAAATCTAGTAACTACTTTGCCATTCTCTGCACCTTCAAGGGGCGGAAGTCCAATTCTCTCTTGTTTAGGCTTTGCTACAAGTAATTCGGCAAAATTTTTTTCAAGCTCTGATTTCTGTGCAGATATTGGAAGTGTATTAACTTCGTTTACTACTTCAGAAATAATAGGTATTATCTCCTTTATTTTTTGCCGAAGTTCTGGTTTTGAACCAATCACCTTTGAAATGATTGCATCGTTTCTAGTTTTTCCATCATGTTCAGAAGCATTTAGAAGAGCAATTCCTCGTATTGCCTTTCTTAACTCTTCATCCAATTATAGACTCCTCTCTACTACGAAATCCAACAAGGAGAGCAGCTCCTTTCTTGCAGGAGTATTATAGTTTGAAATTGATTTTTTGGCTATATTTGAGTGATAAACAGCTTTTTGCCTGATTATCTTCTCAATTCCGAGGGATGTTATTGTATCTACTACTTTCTCTAATTTGACTTTAGATACAGAGGGATTTCCAAATGCACCAAGAATTATTTTTTTCTCTTTTCCACCTGCCATCTTGATAGCAAGAAGAATGGGTAAGGACTTTTTTCCTTCTCTTATGTCATTGCCAACTGGTTTTTTTGTAACCTTTGGATCGCCAATTACACCAATCAAATCATCAACTATCTGAAAGGCCACTCCAAGATTTTTTCCAAAAACAGAAAGTTTTCTCACGTCTGTTTGTGTAGTGTTTGCAACAATAGCTCCCATTGCACAAGATGCTACAAAAAGAGATGATGTCTTCTTTTCTATCATTTTGATATAATCTCTTTCAGATGGTATGGTTTTTGATACAGCCATGCTTATGTCCAATGCCTGACCCTCACAAACATCTCTACAGGCTATTGCCAGAGTTGACACGAGTGACAAGCTAACTTTCTTTGGTACATGTGAATACGACTGTGAGATAGTTTCAAAAGCTTTTGAAAAAAGTAGATCTCCTGCAAGAATTCCAACTGGCATTCCAAACTTCATATGTACTGTCGGAACGCCATGTCTTACCTCGTCATTATCCATGATGTCGTCATGAATTAGGGTAAAATTATGTACCATCTCAATTGCTGCAGCTGCAGGCAGTGCTTGTTTTACTTTTCCTCCTAATATCTCACAGCTCTTCATGACCATATACGGTCTTAACCGCTTTCCTCCATGTTCAATAAGATAGATTGAGGCATTATACAGATCCCTTGGTTCTCCTTTCAATCTTGACAATAGGAATGAGTCAATTTTCTTTGCATTACGTACCATTGTATTCAATTGTATTCCTTTTTCAACTCCCACATGTTATTTGGAAAATGATATTTCAATGATTTTTCCAAACGACTCTTGATATTTTCTCCATTCCACATTCCAAGAATTCTCTTATGCGTTTCTGAAACTTTGTTATTTGATTCGGACAGAAAGTATAGGGCAACTAGCATCCAAGGGCAGAACATCTCCGGAGATTTCTCAATTTCAGATAAAAGCTGATCAAGTGTTACCCACCTGATTGCAGAAATTTCATCTTCTACTAGCTTTATCTTTCTAGGATCATCAACTGTGCCTATCAAAGTCCCACAGACTTCGTTTTCTGAACCAATGTCTTTGTAAGGTACATGATATTCAAACTTGAACAAATAATCCAGCTTGCAAGTTAATCCCAACTCCTCTGGTAATCTCCTTTCTGCTGAGGAAACGTATGTCTCTGATTGCCTAGGGTGACTTGCTACGGTTCCGTCCCAATCTCCAGGCCAAAGCATTTTGCTCGTACTTCGCTGGGTTAGCAAAAGTCTGCCTTCTCTGTCAAACAAAAGTATCGTAAATGCTCTGTGTAGCTTTCCCTCTGGTAAATGGCATTTCACTTTTTCTTCCCTTCCTGTCTGATTATCATTATTATCTACTAGAATCAAGTACTCCATGTTTTCTTATTCATCCTCTGAATAGGGTTCCTTCAAATCCCTTTCCATTTATTGCATTCACTATTCTCTCGGGTTTATTTCCGTTAACAAAGAATACCCCCGTTCCCTCTTTTGATATGATCGTGGCCTCTTTTATCTTACGATTCATCCCGCCAGTAACATCCATCTCTACATCAGAAGTAATAGGTCTCTCTCTTTTTATTTCATGAATCAGGGTTCTTGTTTTCATGTCAGTAAATACGCCATCAACATTTGTTACAAAGATTGCAAGCCGTGGCTTCAGGATTTTAGCAAGTATGCCAATTATTTTGTCTCCTGATAAGATATAAAATTTATTTTTACCAAACCACATAACGTCACCATAAGAAACAGGTACTAATCCAGTTTTGACAATTCCTGGAATCTCCATAACTTTTTTTAATATTGGTTTGTTTCCAAACATAAAATCACTTGGTGGTAAACAATATGGCTTCAGATTTGATTCAAGAAATGAATCAAGGACAAATCTGTTTAACTGAACCATTGAATTCTTAACAACAGCTACGCCTTTGGCACTGTATCTGTCAGGTCTTGTATGCATATCATATTTTACGGACCAATAATGCCCAAACGAACCTCCGCCATGTACCACTACAAAAGGTTCTTTTATTTTTCTCAAATGCGATGCGATTTGTTTAATGGTGTATATTCTGGCTGTAAGTGGCTTCTGCTTATTGGTGATGATTGAACCACCTAGTTTGATCAAGATCATGATTTTTTACAGTGATATGGTCGGTTTTAAAAAGTATCTCTCTTTGACGTTTTCATCTAATTCATGTATAATTCTGCTACGAGTGTTGGATTACAAATAATTTAGACCATTGTGATCTGTTTTCGCAACAAAGCATTCGTTGAATTTTCTTAGATTTTTAACTGTTGTATCGGAATTAGACTTGTCAACCAAGGAAATTACGCAGCCTCCGCCTCCAGCTCCTGTAATTTTAGCTCCATAAGATGTCTTTTTTGCTTCACTGATAAGAAGATCTAATTTTTTAGTTGATACCTTAATTTGATCTAATAACTCCTGATTTTTTGACATTAGCAAACCAAGCTTATTTGGGTCATTTTCCCTCAATGCTACTAATGCATAGTTGACAATCTCTGCTTCTTGTTTGCACAACTTCAAGAATAAGTCTTCATTTTTACATTTGAACTCTCGTACACGCATAACAATTTCCCTTGTGTCATGAATCTGTTTTGAGTTAGCAATAACCAAATTGAAATCATTACTACAACTAATTTTCTCAAATCCATTCCTATCATATGACATAAGCCCACCAAAAGTGGATACTGCAGAATCTGCGCCTGAGGCCTCTGCAAATATTGTGCATTCAGCTTCTATGGCCATTTTTAATATCTCTTCTTTTGGAATTTTACTAAACAAACCAGAAACTGATGCTGCGACAGCAACACAAGCAGCAGATGAAGATCCAAGACCTACGCCCGGTGGAATTTCTGATTTTATCGTAATTTCAATTCCTTTATCTTGACCAAATCTCTCTAGCGTCGCATTTACAATGTGGAAAAAAGGTTTCATGAACCTCATTGAAATTGTGTCTTGATTAGACAATTCATCTATACTGAGTTCTATGTCTCCTAATTGTGATTTTATCCTGATACTTTTTTCTTCTAACAATTGTGATGTTGCTGTTATTCTTTTGTCTATGGCGCAAAGAATGGCTTTAACACCATAGACTACAAAGTGTTCTCCAAAAAGAATGACCTTGCCTGGTGCAGATGCTACTGATTTCATGAAAATATTATCGACGCGTATCCCACCACTGAGCTTTTTTCTCCTGTTACATCGCCACTAGTGGCATATTTTAGCAGCGAGCCTTTTGTTGCTCCAAGCTCTCTACAGGCTACCATGGTAGACGCTATCGCCCCATATCCACAAGCACTTACTTGATTTTCCTGCAAAATTCTATAGACTTTATCAATATCCATTTTTAGTATAGGTTCAATCAAAGCCTTGTCTTGTTTGTGTGCAAATTCATTTTCCTCATAATGAGTGAAGTCAGAAGAGCCAATTATGACTGCATTTCTATTTTTGACCATCTTAGCTATTGTAAGACCGATTTCCTTTGCAGCGTTATAACTCTGATTGATCAAAATTATTGGTAGTATCTTAAATTTGTGAGAGTAAATCTCTTGTAGCATTGGTAATTGGACCTCTAAACTATGATCTTTTGAGTGTGAAAAAAAATCCAATTCAATAAGTTTTGATTCCTTATTTGCCTCAATGGCAGCATTTGTATCAACTTCAACATCTCCGAGTGGAGTCCTCCATAGTCCTTCCTTCATGGTGGCAACGTTACAGCCAACTCCCCAGTGGTTAGGACCTATAATTATGACAAGATCTGGTTTTAGCGAAGATATTGCATAATACGAATGAGCGGCAACAGGTCCAGAATACATGTAGCCAGCATGAGGACATATGGTCCCAAAGATTTTTCCATCTTCTGTAGAAGGGGGCAATTTTCCAGGACCAGAGTCATGCAAAAAACAATCTTTTATGGTTGTTTTGAGTTCTTGTTGTGTTTTTGGATAGAACATTCCAGCAACAGCTGGTGTTCTTATCTGCATTGTGTTATTGCCTCTGGCTTCTTGTTCTAAGTGGCGGTACTCTTTCAGTTTCTTCTTCTAATTCTTCTTCTGTTATCTTGGTTTCAAAGTCGTCTATCTCGTATTTCATTGGTTGATCAGTTTTCAATTCTCCTTTCTGTAATAATATCTCTCTTGCCAATAGCCAGTATATCGCAGCAAGTGATTTTCTACCTCTATTGTTAGCAGGAATTACTAGATCTATTTTGGAGGTAACGTTATCTGTATTTGATATGCCAATAACTGGTATTCCAGCATTTGTTGCCTCGAGAACTGCTTGTTCATCTACTTGAGGATCAGATACAAAGACTAACTCTGGTTCAAGATAATATGGCAAAAGTGGATTTGTAAGAGTTCCTGGCATAAATCTTCCAAGCATTGCAGTTGCTTCTGTAAGTTCACAAAACTTTTCAATCGGGGTACTAGCATATTCTCTTCCTGAACAAACTAGAACCTTTGAGATATTTGCCCTGTTGATGAATTTAGCAGCTGTTCGAATACGAGATAATGTCTTCTTACTATCAATAATGTATAGGCCCTCATTTGTGGCCTTTGTAATAAACGGTATCATGAATTTTGTCTTTACCTGAGTTCCAACTCTTATTCCTGTAGATAAGACGTACTTTTCCATATGTTCAAACTCATCTTGCTTGCTCATACCGTGTTTCTAAATCTCTGCCATTCCACGTATTAAATCATACTCTGAGATGCGTAGCAATTCATTTAGTTTAGCTACTCTTTCCCCGCCAACAATTCCAACCTTTAGCATCTTAGATTTTGTTGCTACTCCTATATGAGATATCTGAGAATCTGTAGACTCGCCTGATCTATGTGACGTGATTAATCTAATCTTATTCTTAGAGGCTTCTTTTGCAAACTCTAGGGCATCGTAAAGACTACCTGCCTGATTGACCTTTAGAATTGCTGCATTGCACGCTTTTTTCCTTGCCGCCTTTTTCAGAATATATGTATTTGTTACCAAGAGATCGTCTCCTGTTACCAAAACATTGGGAAACTTCTTTGTCAAAATAGCCATGTCATCAAAAGCTTCCTCATGGGCTGCATCTTCTACGTAAACTAGTTTGTATTTTTTGATTATTTCAGAGGCAAACTCAATCTGTTGTTCTGGAGTATTTTCAAAACCAGCTCGCTCATAGATGTATTTCTTTTTCTTCTCATTCCACTGTGTAGATGAGGCAAAGTCTACCCCCAATGATACTTCTTTTCCTAATGTAAATCCTAATTGTTCACATGCTTTAGCAGAAATTTCTAATGCTTTATCATTAGTAAGTTTTGGAGCCCACCCTCCCTCATCTCCTCTACCATTTGTAAATTCTGGATCTTTTTTTGCTAATATTTTACCAAGTTCCCTATGTACAGAAAAGTTAACCTCAATAGCTTCTCTAATGGTCTTTGAACCGGTTGCACAAATCAATATTTCTTGAATATCTGGAGTCCCAGGACCTGCATGTGCTCCACCACCCAGAATATTGCCAAGGGGAAATGGGAATCTAAGGTTTGATTCCTTGGTTAGCAGTTTGAATAAGGGAATTCCTTTTGCTTTTGCGGCAGAGTCTACAGCTGCAATAGTTAGGGCAAATGCAATAGATCCTCCAATCTTTGAATAGTTGTGGGTTGCATCAATTTTTCTTAAGGTATCGTGAACTGATTTAAGATCAGAGGAATCAAGACCAATAAATTTTTTCTCATTTGTCTTTAGAATTTCAAGACTCTTCTCGGGTTTATTGTCAGGGAAACTTACTGCTTCGTGTTTACCAACACTTGCCCCCGATGGAGCACATACTCTTCCACGATGTATCTTGTCTGAAACAACATCTATCTCTACTGTCTTAGTTCCTCTACTGTTGTATAGTAGTCTCCCCTTAATTGACGTAATCCGTGCCATTCTATTCTAGCTCGGATTGAACTTCTTGCTCCCTTCTCCTAATTGCTTCGTAAAATGGAATTACTTGGTGAATAGTTTCAACAGATGTCAACATCATTGTTCTGCAACAATATCGCTTCAAACCAAAGGAATCAAGTACCTTTGCTGGATCCTCGCCACTTTTTACACGATTTTGGTATTCTTTGTATTTATCAGCGATTAAATTTCCGCAAGTAAAACATCTAACAGGAATTAACACATTTTCAAAAAGTAATCAAGGCTTATAAAAACCATACATGGGTATTGCATCTGCGGGAGTCGCCCAGCCTGGTCAAAGGCGCTAGCTTGAGGGGCTAGTATCTTAGGATTTCGAGGGTTCAAATCCCTTCTCCCGCACTTGATAGTTTTTTTAAAAATGATGTATGGAGAAAATAATTAGTTTTTAGTAACAATTTGGTAAAGCCCTTATTTGACATGAAATTCTAAAACTTTGTGGAAATCACAGTAAAGCAGATGATGCAAATTGAGGAAAACGGTCATCAAATGGGCTTTCCAAGAAGGCTAATGATGGAAAATGCAGGAACAGTAACAGCAAGATATCTTCTTAAAAAATATGACAATATATCTGACAAGAAAATCACTGTATTTGCTGGTTTGGGAAATAATGGGGGCGATGCATTAGTGGTGGCAAGGCATCTGGCAGGATTTGGATGTAAACCTGATGTAATATTGCTTGGCAGTCCAGATAAAATAAAGACCGAAGAAGCAATCTCAAACTGGAAAATACTTGAAAAAATGGATTCTGTTAATCTGATCATAACCTCGGATTCTAAACAAATCATAATTAAAGCCGACATAATTGTGGATGGAATATTGGGAACTGGTGTATCTGGAGATATTAGAGAACCATATGCCTCTGCAATTGATATTATAAATAATTCATCGGCATTCAAGTTAGCAGTGGACATACCCTCTGGGTTGGACCCTGATACAGGTACAATAGTTGATAAATGTGTAAAGACAGACGTTACAATCACGTATCACAAAATGAAAATTGGAATGCCAAAACGAATAGACATGTGTGGAACAATAATTGTTGAAAGGATAGGAATACCACCAGAAGCGGAGATTGGTGTACTATGAAAGTGCATCAACTTGAAGTGGGAGGCATGCAGAATTTCACCTACGTATTAGAAGACGAACAGACAAGCGAAGCTGTCATCATAGACCCTTCATGGGACCTAAATTTGGTATTGGACGTAGTTGAGAAGAATGATCTCAAGGTAAAATATGTCATAAACACACACCATCACTTTGATCATACCATAGGTAATGAAGCAATAGTCCAACGGACTAACTCAAAGATAATACAACACAACGCATCGACTCTCAAAAATGACATGACTGTTTCAGATGGTGATAAGATTAGGTTTGGAAATTCAGAACTGACTGTGTTTCACACACCGGGACATTCAGAGGACAGTGTATGTCTCATTGGTGATGGCAAAATCTTTTCAGGCGATACTCTTTTTGTAGGAAATTGCGGAAGAGTTGACCTACCAGGAGGAAGTGCAAGAAAGCTTTACCATAGTTTATTTGATGTGATCCATAAGATGGATGACGGCCTAGTGCTTTATCCAGGTCACAATTATGGTAATTCCCCAACATCAACAATTGGCAAAGAAAAAAAGACAAACTTTGTACTTCAACCCAGAACAGAAGCTGAATTTTCTGAATTTATGAGCAGTGATTAATCTTTGCAGGATATTGAAATACTAGGAAATAAACAAAACGGATTAGATTTTATCAATCAGACAACACAAAAAAGATTTAGTTTTGCATTGGTAATATCGTATACAGCGACTTCAGAAATACCAGGAATAACAGTAGCAGGAGAACATCCTGATTTGATAAAATATACAGGACCTGCAGATGCAGAATTTATCCATTACGGGTATTGCAAAAGCATATCTATTATTCCTATGACTCCAGATGGGAAACCTACTCCGGCCCTTTTGACAAAAGCTGCACTAGAATCTGCAAGTATACCAAGTATTGTAATAAATGCCGGAAGTAAAGTTCCACCAAAACTTCCATTCATAGACATGGATCTAGAATATGGCAAAAACATTGCTAGTGAGGCTGCATTAAACGAAGATGATGTCAGAAAAGCAGTAGAATATGGAAGAATAATTGGCAGATTTCTTGGTGCGTCAACGGATTGTTTAGTTATTGGGGAAAGCATTCCTGGAGGAACTACCACTGCTCTTGGGGTACTTGAGGGATTGGGTATAAAGGCACTTGTAAGTAGTAGTATGCCTGACAATCCAGTTCAGTTAAAAAATGAAATTGTAAAAAATGCTCTAAAAAGAGTGCATTCCAAAGATCCTTTTGATGTAATTGCACAACTTGGTGATCCAATGATACCTACTATTGCGGGCATACTTAGTACCGCGTCTGAAATCTCAAAGGTGATATTGGCAGGAGGTACACAGATGGCTGCAGTTTTAGCTTTTGCAAAAAATGTTGGATTTGATGGTAAGAATACAGTCATAGGCACCACGTCCTATATTGTAGATGATGCATCTGCAAATTTGTTGGAAACAGTCAAACAGATATTTGACATGCCAATACTTGTTGCCAAACTCAAGTTAGGCGAATCAAAGATTTCTGGCCTTCGCTCCTATGCGGAAGGATTTGTCAAAGAGGGGGCTGGTGCGGGTGGAGCGTCTATTGCATGTATGTTAAAGGCAGGAACTGATGCGGAAAAGTTACTTTTTCTTACTGAAAAAGAGTACCAACGAATTACTTGACTGTCACTGATTTTGCCAAATTCCTTGGATAGTCAGGATCAGTATCTTTTTCAACTGCTGCATAATATGCCAAAAGTTGGATAGGTACTATTTCCACTAATGGATATACTGATTCATCCACTCGTGGTATTTCAATCCAATAATCGTAGACATCACTAGGTTTATCTGAAATCCCAATAACTTTTGCACCTCTTGCCTTGATTTCTCTTGCACTTGTTAACGTATCCAAATACGTAGAATCACTCGGGTTGATCATCAGTACATATGTGTTTAAATCCATTAACGCAAGCGGTCCATGTTTTAATTCTCCTCCTGGCAGTCCCTCTGCATGAATGTAAGTAAGCTCCTTTAGCTTTAGTGATGCCTCTGTTGCTATCGGATAATGAATTCCCCTCCCAAGTACGTAAATATCGGATACATCTCTGAGTTTCTTTGCTATCTCTTGTATCTTGGAATGATCTGAAAGAACCTTTGTGACTGATTCCGATACCTTATTCAGATCTAGATTGATACATCCACCACAAACCTTGTCCATCATTTTGTATAATATGGCAAGTTGAGATGTAAAGCTCTTTGTTGCTGCAACTCCTATCTCGGGACCACATCCCAATCCTATGGAAATTGATGATAATTGAACAAGCGATGAGGTCATTATATTGACAATGGAAATGATCTTTGTACCAGCTTTTTTTGCAATGTTTACAGCTTCTAACACATCTGCACTTTCACCACTTTGAGAAAGAGCTATTAGAATAGATTGTTGTTCAAAGATATCTGGCGAGAATTGTACCTCACTAGATATAATTGGCTCAATCTTAATTTTTGCATATTTTGAGAAAAGGAACTTGGCTATGAGCGCTGCGTTATAGCTAGTACCGCTTCCTGTTATGTAAACTGTTTTTGCATGTTTTACAAAATCAGTTGCCAAATCAAGCTCTATCTTTGTATTGCTTCCAGCATCTAGTATTGTGGAAGGTTGTTCTGATATCTCTTTGAGTGTGAAATGTGCATATTCCCCTTTATACACATCAGCAAATTCTTTAGATACTTTGGTAATCTGATGTTGTACGGGATTTGCATCAAAATCAAAAATTTTAATTCCAGATTTACCTATGATAACGAACTCTCTGTTATCCAAATAAATTACTTCATCTGTATGTTCAACAAATCCCAAAACATCACTTGAAATAAAATATCCATCTTTTGCAATTCCTATTATTAGTGGTTCATGAAATCTTGCTGCCGCTAGTGTTCCATCTTCAAAAACCGCTACGAAGGCATAGTTTCCCTTTAGCTGCAAAACTGTGTCAACCACGGATTGTTTTATTTCCTTAGTTTTGTCGTAGTGGTACTGGAGAAGATTCGCAATTACTTCACTGTCTGTTTGACTTTTGAAGGTGTATCCTTTTTGCCGCAGATCTTTTTTCAACTCTTCATGGTTTTCTATTATGCCATTATGTACAATGGCTATCTCACCTGTGCTTGAAGGATGTGGATGTGCGTTTATGTCGGTTACCATTCCATGCGTAGCCCATCGTGTATGTCCTATCCCAACTGTTCCTAAAAGCTCATCAAGTTTTGCGGCTTTATTTACTTCAAGAACTTTTCCAACACCTTTTCTAACTAAAATCTCATTATTAGCAAATGTAGCAACCCCTACACTATCATAACCACGGTACTCCATACGTTTTAGTCCTTTGACTAATATGGGAGCGGCTTGACTGAAACCCAGATAACCTATTATCGAACACATATCAATATCTTATGTTATTTCTGGATAAATAATAATTGTGTATATTTTACTCGCTCTGTTGTTCAGCTTCTACTGCCTCAGTTTTTTCCTGCTTTATTTTACCAAGGTCTACCTCAGGTGAAAGATGTACGTCATTCTCCTCCTCTACAGCAACCGTGTATGATGGAATAGTAACTATTCTTTCTCCTATCATTACGTGACCATGTACAACTACTTGTCTTGCAAGGTAGGGGCTCTTGATATTGGCTTTCTTCTGAATGACAGTTTGTAATCTACGAGCTAACAGATCAGTCACCTTCAAATTCAAAACATCATCTAAGGTGGAATTTTCTTTAACTAATCCAATTCTTGAAAGTGATTTCATCAGAGTTGGTTCCTTTTTGGTTCTTACCTCTTGGGTTAAAGCTAAAAGAGATCGTGCTTGGTTCCTAACTCTTGAGAGTTCCGTATGTGCTTTCCAAAGCTCTCTTTTATTTTTGAGACCATATGTACCAAGTACATATAGCTCTTCATTTAGCAGATCATAATTCAAGGGCCTCTTTGGCCTTCTCCACATTTTATGTGAATTCTTTGGATAATCTCCCACTGATTTTCACCTATTTTGCCTTCTTCTCTGCAGCTGGTTTTGCTGGAGGAGCTTTTGTATCCTTTGCTGGTGCTGCCGCTGCTTTTGGAGCTGCACCTTTCTCGGCTGGAGCTCCTGCTTTTGGAGCTGCACCTTTCTCGGTTGGAGCTGCCGCATCTGGAGCTGCTGCACCTGGAACCACTGCACCTTCAGGAAGAATCTTTCCACCCTTACGTACACCTACAGCACCGCCTTTTCTACCAGTGCATCTAGTTCTTTGTCCTCGTACTTTTAATCCATAAGTATGACGGAATCCTCTCCAACTATTCATGTTCTTTTCTCTTTCAATGTCATTTCTAACATTGAAATCAATATCTGAAGTAATTAGATGTAAATTGTTACCAGAATCCATATCCTTTCGTCTGTTCAAAAACCACGGTGGTATATTTACCGATGACGGATTTTTCATTGCCTTTTCTATCTGTTCTACTTGGGGTTCGGTTAGAAAACCAACATTGCTATTTGGATTTATCTTCAATATGTCCAAGATAGCTTTTGCAAAATTGTAACCCATTCCTTTTATCTGACTTATTCCGATAATTATCTTCTTAGTGCCAGGAATATCTTTTCCCGCAATCCTAACAATATGTCTGAATTCTTGTGAAGACAAGTATTGGAAAATCCTGCTTATCCCCGATAAAAACCATGCTAAAATAATAATACTTTAAATCAGAATTAGCCAGTAATTACTACATTGACTCAGGATTTTGAAAATCTTGTTAATCGAACCTACACCTCAGAGCCTAAATATTCAGAAATAATGGCAGGCGTTCCAGAAGATTATAAACGAATTAAGACATTAGGTGATCTCTTAGAAGTAAATTACAAAATAGTTGGTGCAAAAGAACAACTTCGACATAACTTAATTTCCAAGATCAGAACAAACAAAACAAAATATCCTGGAATAATAGGGTTTGACGATGATGTTATTCCGGCTCTTGATAGATCTATCCTTTCATGTCATGACATAATACTTGTTGGTCAGATAGGTCAAGCCAAAACAAGAATTGCACAAACAATTGCACAGAACTTACTCTCTCCAATGCCTGTAATAAGAGGAAGTATAACAAATGATTGTCCCATGGATCTCCCAGCACAGGAGTTGATTCTACTGTTACAAGATGAAGAGAATACAATGTCAACTCCACGCTTTTTTATTGACACAGATAGCATAGAAAAAATTCGTAACAATAAACTTGATACAGCAATAGAATGGAAAGAAGGCAAAGACCGATTCAAATACGTTTTGGCGACACCAGATATCTCTGTAAAAGATCTAGTTGGTCAAATTGATGCCATAAAGATAACAAAGAAGGGTGCAGAAATGTATGAAATAGAATCTTATTCACCTGGACAATTGATGCAAGCTAAACATGGATTATTCTGTATTGATGAATTACCTGTACTTGATACCAGAAAACAGGTGGCACTTCTTTCAGTACTGCAAGAAGGCAGATTCACTACTGGTTCTTACCCTGTAATTTTTGAACCAAAGACTGCATTTTTTGCTACTGCAAATCCTATTGATTACACTCATGCAGGTAAGATAATTGAACCATTGTATGACAGATTAAAAAGCCACATTCACACACATTATCCAAAATCATTAAACGATGAAATGCTTATCATTGCTCAAGAAGCAAAGGTTCCCAAATCATTTGTTCCGATTTTTATGTTCAAAATATTAGCACGAGTAGTTCAAAATGCTCGTTCAAGTAAGGAAATTAATCAAGATAAAGGAGTCAGCGTAAGAATGGGTATTCATAGTCTAGAGTTACTTGTAGGTGAAGCCGAAAGAACAAGATCCTTGGTACATGATATCTTGCCGATACCTAGACCAAGTGATATTTTCAGTATAGGACAATCCTCAAAGTTTGAATTGTCTGAACTTGACGATACTGCAGAGAATCGTCAAAAAACTTTAGAGAATTTAATATATGGTGCTTTGAAAGAAACTTCTCTTGAATATCTCTCAAACATTGAATCAAATATTGTCGAAACCATAAAAAAAGAATTCACAGGCAAAACTTTTGCGGTTTCTCAAGTAATTTTGGGTTCAAATAGTGCAGAGAAGTCATATGAAAATCAACTGAGAAATTTTAATTCTCTTACCACTCTTGTAGAAAAAATATGCCAAAAAACAATATCCGAGCAAGCCGAATTCGCTAAAGAAGCTCAAAAGTGTGATATTTCCATTGATTCGTTGTCCGTTTCCGATAACGCACAAAGTGAGCTTAGATCTGGCGTAGTAGAATTAATTTTGGAAGGTTTGTGTTGGATGGAACCTAAAATCTTGGACAAAAAAGAGGGAACCTACGTTGCAGCATAACAATGTAAATTTTGTTTATTTTTTAAATGAGAAGAGGAATACAAAAGGCTCTGATTCGGAAATATCAAACGAACAACTAAGCAAAATTCTAAAAACAATGGCAAATCAAATACTAAAAGAAAAGACTCCTTCAGTACAAGAGATGGAGCGAATTCTGCAGGATACAATTCAGGAATCTCCTTCCCAGTCTCAAGTTGATAAAACCCCTGAAAATAAATTAGATATTCATGGAACCAACGAACCCCTAACAAAATACTTGCAGAGAAAAGGCTATCTCAAAGATTACAAACGATGGTTAACAAATAAAGCATTTTTTGAAATAGGACAGAAGATGCTAGAGGATATAATAAAAGCAATAAACGAGGACGGTCTTGGATTTCACGAATCAAAGAATATTGGGTCAGGCGGTACTGTATTGGATACTACTACGAAGCTGGAGATTGGTGATGACATAAAAAATCTCGACATACCTACTACCGTACTAAATTCTGTTCAACGTTTGAAATCAAAGTCTTCTGAAATAAAATTCCCACTAGATTTACGATTTGAAGATTTTGAAAAATTTGAAACAAAAGAGGAGGTTAAGGTTGCAGTTGTATACTGTATCGACTTGAGTTCTACCATGAAATATTCTCTTAATTCTGGCGAAGGAAGCAGAATTGAAGCGGCAAAGAAAGCTCTCTGGGCACTATATGTATTGAACAAGAAATTCTTTCCCAATGATTCGATCTATATTGTAGGTTTTGGATCATTAGCATCGGAAGTCAAACCTCGTGATATGCCTTACCTTAAGACTTACGATGCAAATGATAATTTCTTACACTATACAAATTACCAGGCAGCATTTAGACTTGCTCTGAAAATTTTGAAGAAAGACGGAGCACACAATAAGAGAATAGTTCTCATCACAGATGGTCAACCATCTGCATGCTTTGTTGATGATGAATCCCAAAAAAATGCCATTCTATCAGACAAACCCTATTCGCACTTTTACAGACCTGATGAAACAACTCTCACCAAGATAAAAAATGAAAGAGAAGCAAAATTGGATATAGGAAATGAAATGGTGTATCTATGTTATCGATATAGGCAGGTCGATCCTGCTATAGAGTCCAAGACCTTACAAGAGGCAAAAAAATGCAGAAGAGAAGGCATAGAGATTGACACTATAATGGTAAGCGAAGAAGCAGAACTTTTACAATATGTTGAAAGTCTTGAAAAACACCTACGAGGACGAGCCTACTATATCAATCCTGAAAAGATTGATAAAATTCTAATTAGTGATTTTATTTCAAACAAAAAGAAAATACTTAGCTCAAGACATGGATGGTAAAGATGAAAGGAAATTTTGACAAAAAGAAAATGTTGGAAACTCTGATGAACCCTGATGTCTCTGTAATTCTTGCTGAATTGGAGGATGGAGAGAAAGATGCAATCTACCTATCTGACAAATTACAGATATCTAGTGGCGAAATAATGGAACGACTATCATACGTTGTTGAGCATGGGTTTGTCATTATGACTATAGACAAAACTAGAACTACATTTACTGTTGACAAAAATAAACTCAATGAAATTATGGCAGCCGATGAAAATTTTTCGGGTGTAGTTGATGGATTAACAGAACTGGATCAATTTCTTAATTGACATCAGTTTTACCGCGCCTTTTTATCAAATATACCATTCCTATGACAAGTCCAATTAACCCTACTATTAGTATGATGAAATCTGATGCATCAAGAATTGTTGAACCCTGAGGGTAATAACCAATTTTGCCAAGAATTTGTGTCTCATTCTGTCCTGTATTTTGTATCTGCAGCGTATAATTCCCTGATTGAGAAATTGTGAAATTCTCTTCAAATGCACTCATCATTATTGATCTAGTTGTAATTACACTTCCGGTAGGATCGACCAGATTTGCTTTTATGTTATATCCATCTTTAAAATCCAACATTTGAATTGAGTACACACCATTTTTACTTTGGGCAGGATCTAAATTTTTACTAACTGTTATAGACTCACCTGAAGCTAAACTTTGTTGTTGACTTGAAATACCTTCCATCTCCATCTGAATTTGGTAAAATAAAATACCAATTCCCATCACTACTAGTATAACACTAATGATGAGGATATTCCTATGTCTTGACACATCGGAGCTGCCGTATAACCCTTAGTTAAAACTTCGCCGTACGAAGAATTGTTTTATCAACAATTCATAGATTACGTATGACTTATTCGACAAGATTAAGTCTGAGTTAGTATGACATTATAAAGTTGTACAAAAGATATGCGATTTTCTTACTGGTATTACTTGTTTTTCCTCAAATATCATCATTTGATGCAAGAGCACAATATTCAAACCATCCTAATCTCTTTGTATCTGCAGAGAATAGTGTTTTTCAAAATTACTTTTCTGGTGCTATGGTAGTTGAGGTTATCATTAAAGGGGATAATACTCAACTTGATCAAGCTCAAGGTGAACCAAATGTTAACATAAACGGCAGACAACTGCATATGGCTCAAGGATCTGATGGTTATTGGTATGCCTTCTTTGCAAATACACAGATGGCTCAACAGGCCTCAGCAATTTCATTGTCTGGTGGCACCCGTGGACAGAACTTAGATTTTGGAGATTTCTGTTCCGGTTCAACACCCTCTTCTGTTCTAGGTGTGGATTTTTCACAGACTGATGGTGTCGCAATTCCACCCAACAGCGGATTATCAGGCACAACTCATGGACTATCATCATTTACTGTGTGTAGCGGGAATGCTATATCGCCCTCAACAAGCTCAATCAATGTACTCCGATTTCCGCCTTCCCTGAATTCTAATCCAAAAGTTCCTGTTGGTCAAATAGGAATAAATCCTAATGTTTGGCCAGTTATCCAACTCTTTACATTTAGTAATAATGTTCACATAGAGTATAATGGCGCAACAGGAACTCAAAGTGTTGATCTAACTTATTCCAATATTCCAAACATTAGTATCAATCTCGACAGACAGTTTTATCCTCAAGGCTCTGATGTAATAGCAACCATTAATGACATCCAACTCAATGAAGATCCGACATCTGCTGATTCTTGGACATTTAATGTAGGTTCTAACCTGGCAACCTTTTATCAGGCATTTCCAGAAACAGGTGGAGGTTCTACCACCGGACTAGTAAATCTTGGGCCTTCTCTTTCTAGCTTGGGTTTCCAAGATAATGGAAAAGTTTCAATGAACCTAGGAAATGTGGTTACATTGAAGACGAATTCTATCCAGACTAGCTCATCGATTACCGTAGGTGGAACGCCATACAACAATTTGGTAACATTTGTTGAGACTGGACCTAATACTGGGGTTTTTGAAAGTAGTGATGCTAGCAGCACATCCACAATTGGAACACTAGAGAATGCTCCACGAGACCAATCAGGTTCTATACAATACAATCTTCAAGCAGTCTCTATCGTTTCTGGTACTGCAACTGCAAGTCTTACTCTTGGAAATGGTCAAGGTCAGTTTAGTTCTGGACAGAGAGAAACTGTAACGTTAACAGATCCTGGTCAGGTTCGCAACTCCAAAATCACTGAACAACTCAATGTCTTTAGAAGTTCTGTTCTAATACCCACACTGATGATAGGAAATCCAGTGACTTTGGGTACTGCTTCCAACGTCAACTTTTACCAAAGCTCTTCTGGTTTTCTCAGTTCAATACCCGTTACCTCGAGTGTTCCAGATCCAAATTCTGCTATATTGGTAATTGATACACGCCCGACAGCAACAACTAATTTTGCAAAGATTACGATTAATCTTGGAATCACAGCACTGACTCTGAAAAATTTGTTTATAGATGTCAGTCAACCAAATTCTAACGGAAACAACTGGCTTAATTATGATTTAAGATCATTTCAACAGCAACTGGGAGTATCTTCATTCACAGGTACTAGTATGACTTTATACTTTGGCTCTCTTGGAGGACCATCGGTCACTATATTGCCAGCAGGCAGTATCTCATCTGGCAATGGTCTTGTACAAATAACTGATTCTGCAATAACCTCTGTAGAATCTCAGCCTTCATCATCTCCAGTTTTCTTGGAAATTAATTTCGGGAGTTCAGGTGGCAAAATTTCTAACGAATCTGATACACAACCTATTGTTTTTGATCTTTTTTCTTTCGGAACAAAAAATAGTCAGACAATAAATAATGCCGTATATCGTGCTGAACTACAAGAAACATCCGCTGGTTCAGGTGTTTTTACCGGTACAATTGAATATACGGTACCAAATCAAATAAACCAATTTGATCCTAGCTTGATTGAAAGTCTCAGGACTTTTGGCAGTAGCATAAAGTTTCTCTCAACAGGACAGATGGTAGAGCAAAATGGTAATGCTATGAGACTATCTGTTACAAGTGTTCAGGCTGGGCAATCGACTACTACAACATCTCAAAACAATCTTCCAACACATACTGGAATTGTTACTCTTGATTCAGCCAATTATAGGATTGGTTCTACAGTAACAATAACAGTGATTGATCCAGATCTTGCAGGAGATGCTAATACGATTCAAACCTTTACTACAGTAAATGATCCAAATTCCCCCGCAGTCGATACTGTAGGGGATAACAGTGGAAACATACTTCTTGAAGTTTGGATAAAGGGTTTCAGATTTCAGCATTGTACAATAAATGGACAAACATATGGCGGACTAGGTGCCACTGGCTTTACTCTAACTGAAACGGGACCTGGTACGGGTGTATTTGAAGGCTCATTCAAAATGCCATCTAAGATATGCAGTGAAGATGGAAATCAATTGATATCTCCTGTAGGAGGAAGTGTAGAAGCTTGGTATCATGATCCTCTGAATGCATATGGTGCTCCGGAGGTAATACATTCCATAGTTGCAGTTTCTGTACCGACCAATTCCTCACCTATGTCGCAACAGCAATACATTCCAAAAATATCTCAATCCACACAAATTAGTACTAGTGATGGGAGACCAGTATTAGAAAACCCAAGAGTAGGTCAGACAATTAACTTCAACGGTCAAATCTCAAATAATGATATTCAAAATAGTCAAAAAATTTCATATATTCTACAAATAAAAAATAGCCAAGGTCAAGTTGTATATCTGAATTGGATTGATGATACAGTCAATTCCATGACTAATGTAAATGAGAAAATTCAATGGATACCGATTGAACCAGGAGTATATTCTGCAGAAATTTACATTTGGGATGGTATGAATTCCCTTATACCATTAACTGAACAAAAGGAATTCAGGTTCCAAGTACTGTAAATCATTAGAAAATCGAATAAACTACCTTGTCAAGTTCAAAAATTGTATTTACTTTTGTATGGTGATACGGCACGTAATTCTTGAACTACTTTCTTTAAAACCTCAACAGTTTCATCCATTTCTTGTTCATTATTTGTTATTCCTACGCTTAGGCGCAAAGAACCTGTAATTTGCTCATGAGAAAAACCCATTGCCTTGAGCACATGCGAGGCCTTCTGTGTGCGTACAGAACAAGCAGAACCTGTGGATGCAGCAATTTTATTTTCATCAAGCTTTATGATCAAATCTTCGCCATTTACCCCAAGAAATGTAAAATGGATATTGTTAGGAATTCTCTTTTCCATATGTCCGTTAAGAGTGGTGCCGGGTATTTCTTTTAGGACTCTATCGGCAAGTTTGGAAGTAAGATTTTTGAAATGAGTTATGTTTTGATTCATGTTTTCCTTTGCAAGTTTACATGCCATACCAAAGCCTATGATACTTGCAACATTTTCTGTCCCAGATCTCAATCCGTTTTCTTGACCGCCCCCAGATATGAGAGGAGTTATTCCTACTCCTTTTCTAATGTATAAAGCACCAACTCCTTTCGGACCGTTTATTTTATGTGAAGAAATGGAAAGTAAGTCTATTCCAAGATCTCTTACATCTATAGGAACCTTTCCAACAGCTTGAACCGCATCTGTGTGAAAAACAACATTATTCTCATGTGCTGTTGTGGCAATCTCTTTTATTGGTTGAATTGTTCCAACTTCATTATTTGCAAACATTATGGTAATGAGACATGTATCGCTTGAGAGTTCTTTTCTAACATCTTGAGGATTTACAAGACCATATTTGTCTACAGGAAGATAAGTTACTCTGTAACCCTCTCTCTCGAGGTGTTTACAAGGTTCAAGTACTGCGTCATGCTCTATGGATGATGTTATGATGTGTTTTCCTTTGTTCTGCAGTGCTATTCCATAAATTGCCGTATTGTTAGATTCGGTACCACCAGATGTAAAAAGAATCTCTTTACTCTCAGCATTTATCAAATCAGCGATTCTTTTTCTTGCAGTCTGAACGGCAGCATTGGCAATCCTGCCAAACTTGTGTATGGAAGATGGGTTTCCATACTGTTCTTTAAAGTATGGAATCATTTCCTCGATTACTTTTTCATGTACAGGTGTTGACGCTGCGTTGTCTAGATATATCAATCCGCTATCACATTCAGCTTACCGGGTCTATATCCTTCTGGATCTATGAACACCGATTTGAATCCAAATTCCTTAAGAGAGTCCATTAAGGTTGAGATTTTTTTTGAATCTGAAAGTAAATTAATATCATTTTGATCAACCTCAATCCTAGCTTCATCATCGAAGTCTCTCACTCTGACTTGTCTTATTCCAAAAAGTTGCTTTACCATCATCTCACTTTTTTCAATCCTTACAAGTTTTTCGGAAGTCACTCTGTCACCCCACGGGATACGTGATGCAAGGCATGAATTGGATGGTTTATCATATATTGAAAGGCCAGCTTCTCTTGCACAATTCCTAACATCCAATTTTGTAAAAGCCACCTCGACTAGAGGACTTTTGACACCATGATCTCTAAGTGCAACTATGCCTGGACGATATTCTTTCAGATCATCCAAGTTGGTGCCATCAACTATTAAATTGGCTTTTTCAATCTCAAATACTTTTGTTAAATGATTCACTAATTCGGTTCTGCAATGAAAACATCGACTCATGTCGTTTTTAACAAAATCTGGATTTTCAAGTTCATTGTATTCTATTATAATTTGTCTTATTCCGATCTCTGAGCAAATCTTCTTTGCTGATTCTAATTCTTCTTGTGCAAGAGTTTTGTAGTCTGCAGTAACAGCAACACAGTAATCTCCAAGATACTTGTGTGCAGCATAGGCCACCAACGCACTATCTACACCACCAGATAAAGCAACAAGAATAGTTCCTTTCCCATCAAACCAATCAATTAATTTTTGTAACTTGCTCATTTCAGGTGGATCTTTTGTTTTACCTCTACAGTTATCAATTCGTTGGTATCTCTAAAGGATAAGCCAAGCAAATCAGCAACTGACTTGACATCTTCTGCCTCAACTTTGAAATATTTTACAACCTCATTATGTTTTACTACTTTGCATCGCACTGTAAAGTTTTTACCTCCTATGATTATTGGAATCGAGATGATAACTCTTGGAATTACATAACGATTGGAGGTTCTAAATCTAACTCCTAATGTACCAGTTTCGGAGACTAGTGTGTCAATCAAAATATTCAGATCTGATGAATCACAAATTACAGAAATAAGATTGGTCGGTCTCCCCTTTTTTGTAATAGCAGAACTCACGGTGACATCTTTTGCTCCTTTGGTAACTAATTTATCAATCATCTGTCCTATTGCCTCGCCAGAGACATCATCTACATTTGTTTCAATAATCTGCACGGTATCTTGTAAAAATTGGTGTGTCGATTCACCACTTACAATTTTTAAAACATTTGCAAAACCATCGAAATCCTTTTTTCCTGCCCCATAACCAATTGATTTTATCCTCACCGGAGGATAAAATTCTGAACATCTATTTACTAGATTCACCAGTAGGCTTGCTCCTGTGGGTGTGGTAAGTTCTTCTTTTACTTGTCCACCGGAAATTATGATATCGGAACCACGAAATATTTCTAGGATTGCACTTGCAGGATTTGATACAGTACCATGTGAAAAATTTAGAGTCCCACCACCAACCGCTACCGGTGTTGATATTATCTCTTCAGATAAAAATTTCAAATCGTCTAGCGCTATGGCTGAACCTATTATATCTATCACAGTATCAATGCTGGCTGCTTCATGAAAGTGTACAGACTCTGCTGGCTCTCCATGTATTTTTGATTCTGCCTTGATTAGAGATTTGATACTTTCTTTTGCAAACACTTTTGCTCTTTCAGAAAGTCCTATTTTGTCTGAAATTTGTAATATGCAATCCTGAATCTCTATTCCTTTTCTCTCATGGGTGTTTTCCTTTATTTCTAAAACCAAGTGTGTAGCTTCAGTTCCATGTTTTACTTTCTTTTCAAAATCCAACTTTTGAATCTTAGATCCTTTCAGATAATTTTCAGCCGGATAAACTCCATCGATAATTTTGGATTTACTGGCACCTAGATTTACAAGCGCGGAAAGTAACATATCTCCTGAGATACCTGCTATCTGTGCATCAATAATGAGTGTCATGATTCTCTAAACATATTCGAATGCATATAAATTGTAATTCTATGTCAATGGATTCGCATAACATATCGCTAACCGATACAAATAGTGAAGTTTAATTAGTGATTAAAGGGACGCCTGTTTATGATTACAATTATTGGATCAGGAAAAGTGGGAGGGGCAGCAGCACTCTTCACTGCTCTAAGACAAGTAACAGATGAAATTCTTCTACTGGATGTAGTTCAAGGCCTTCCACAGGGAGAAGCAATGGACCTAAATCACATGCTTGCTGAAAAAGGAATTGACGTAAACGTCAGAGGTTCAAATGACTATTCTGAAATGAAAGGATCAGACGTTGTAGTTGTAGTTGCAGGTTCTGGCCGAAAGCCCGGTATGACAAGGATGGATCTATTAAAAATTAATACTTCAATTGTAAAAGGAGTAGTAGAAAACATAAAGAAATTTGCAAAAGATTCAATGATAATTCCAGTAACAAACCCGCTTGATCCAATGGTTTACATTACTTACAAGGTTTCTGGATTTGAAAAAAATCGAGTGTTTGGAATGGGTAACATGCTTGATTTATCTAGATGTGTGCAATTCATTCATGAATCGACAGGATATTCTCGTCATTCTATTCGTGCTCTAGTTATTGGCGAGCATGGGGAAAACATGTTACCACTTGCAAGATATTCTACCGTTTCAGGAGTTCCTCTAACTGCACTTTTGCCCAAGCAAAAAATTGAGGAGATTGTACAAGGTACAAGACAGGTAGCAGCAAAAGTGATAGAACTCAAAGGTGCCACTGTTCATGCCCCCGGAAACGCGATTTCTGCTATAGTTGAAGCAGTATTAAGAGACACAAAGCAGGTGATGCCGGTTGCAACTTACCTTGAAGGCGAGTATGGATACTCCAATATCTCCATAGGAGTACCTGCTGTAATAGGCAAGAATGGTGTTGAAAAAATAGTTGAATTAGACCTGGATTCCGATGAAAAAGAGTGGTTCAAGAAGGGAATAGAAAGTGTCAAATCAGCAATATCTGCTATTGAACTCTGATTAAATTTTTAACCTCACCTAGGATATGTCTATTGTTGGAACTTCTCGATATTCTGAAATCGCTTGAGCTAGGAAGAATTAGTGTATCTAAGGCAAAGAAATTACTTTCTCTCTATTCTGTAGAAAAGATAGAAGATTTTGCAAAATTCGATGTTGGAAGAAAACTTCGGCGTGGTATTCCAGAAGTAATATTTGCAGAAAAGAAAGATATTGTGATTTTAAAAAAAATAATTCTTGCTGCAATGGCGCGATCAGACTGTGTTCTCATCTCGCGAGTGAATAAAGATCATTACAAGAAACTGATGCCTTTTGCAAAAAGAAATAAACTAAAGATCAAGACTGGTAAGAACACAACTTCTATCTTATTATTTAAGAAACTTTCTTCTTCAGGTGGCAAAGTCGGAATATTGACAGCTGGAACCTCAGATGTTGGAGTTGCAGAAGAAGCGAGATTGATGTGCGAAGCAATGGGTTGTGAATGTATTTGTAGTTACGATGTTGGAATAGCAGGCTTGCACAGACTTTTTCCGATAATTAAGAAATTGATACACGAAGAGGTAGATTCTATTGTGGTGGTAGCAGGTATGGAAGGTGCCCTTGCCTCAATTGTGTCTTCATTGGTAGATATTCCGGTAATAGGAGTTCCTTCATCGGTAGGATATGGATATGGAGAAAAAGGAGTCGGGGCTTTAGCATCAATGCTACAAAGTTGTACTTTGGGGCTTTCTGTTGTTAACATCGATAACGGAATAGGTGCAGGAGCTTTTGCAGCTAGCATTGCAAATAGAATTGCTATGAAAAAAATTAGGGTTTGATTATTCCAAGACTTCCAAGCTCGGAACCAATTCCGTATCCTATCAAAGCAATACCGGTGCCCATACCAGCCATCTCTAGTCCTCCACGTATTATGCTAAGATTAGCAAGTTTAGACTTGAATGCTCCAATAACAAAAGATGCAGATAGACTTGTCCCTATCGCAATTAAAAGTGGAACATTACCCGCCAAGAAAAAGTATGGTATGATTGGTAGTATTCCTCCAATGAGAAAAGCTCCAAACATACGAAATGCACTTTTCAATGGGCTCCCCACTATCTCTAGATTTAATCTCAATTCTTCTGTAAGCATAGTTTCCAACCAGACTTTTTTATCTGATGTAATTTTTTTTACAATATTTTCAAGCTCGATTCCGGAGAACCCTTTGACTTTGTATATGTCTTCTATTTCGCGTCTCTCAGCCTCGGGAACATTTTTCATCTCCCACTTTTCTCTTTCTATTTCTGATTGTAGAATCTGTCTTTGCGACCTTACTGCCAAATAGTTCTGAACTGCCATGGCTTTTGCACCCGTAAACATTGCTACTAATGCAGCCAATATGATTATGCTTGAAGATTCATTGGCTCCACCAACTCCCGCCACTAATCCTAATGATGTGTTTATACCGTCCCCAAAACCGAACACAAAATCCCTAATTGAACTAGTTTCTTTTTGATGTCCCTCAACATGCCTCGGTTCAGAAACGCCCATTCTATACAGTATATAATGCCGATTTATATGTCAAAAGCAAAAATTTTTCAAAACTAGGCATTAGGGTAAACGATTTATATCATAGTGAAAAAGAACTAGAGAAGGAAATGCCAGGCAAGAGAATAGTTCTTACCGCAGATCGTAGCCTGATGACCAATTACCGTGGTAATTTTCTGTACGGCTTTATTGCATGTGGTCCTTATGAGGTTCTTCCAGAATGGGTGTTTGACAAAGTTTTCTGTCCACCAGTGGAAACAGATCAAGTCACGGGCGAAGCAAAAGTTGCTCAGGTAGGACTACGCAGAGTTGAAGCTGCACTTTTACAAGGTTACAAAAGAGACGAAGTTTTCATAGCAAATCCTGATTATTTAGAAAAATGTATTGGACCTGATACTAAAGTTGTTGGAATAAATGTAATGGATCCTCTTGGCATGGCTCCTGTTACTACTACCATGTCACCAGAAAAGCTGTCATACGTAGCAATGAAATTCAAGAGGATGTGTGCAAAAATAATTCAACTCAAGAAAAAATATGACTTCCATGTAGCAGTTGGTGGAAACGGTGCATGGGAACTTGCAAAAACTGAAAGAATGAAGATTCATGGTATTGATACCGTTGTAGTTGGTGAAGCTGATGAGCTAGCACTAGATCTATTTCATGATTTGGAAAAAGGTGATGCTCCCGAATTGATGCATTGTTTTGTAAAAAATATCCAGAACATTCCAATAATTCAAGGTCCTACTGTGAACTCGCTTATTGAGGCAATGCGAGGATGTGGAAGAGGCTGTGACTTTTGCGATGTCAATAAAAGATCAAAAAAAGATCTACCATTAGAAAGATTGCAACATGAAGCAAAAATAAATCTCAACTATGGATTTGATTCAATTTGGCTTCATTCTGATGAGATGCTACTTTATGGTTGTGACAATAAAGAGTTTAGACCAAACTATGATGCGATAACAGAATTGTGGAAAGGACTAAAATCGCTTGGAGCTAGATTTGTTGGAACAACCCACATGACATTCTCTGCTGTATGTGCTGATCCAAAATTATTCCATGCTATATCTGAGATTAACGGAATGAGTAACGAAAAATGGCTTGCAACGAATCTGGGTATTGAAACAGTGGCGCCAAAGATGGTGAAGAAACATCTTGGAGTAAAGACAAAACCATTTTCCGCAGATGAATGGGGATGGGTAGTAAGAGAAGGAACAAAGATAATGAATCAAAATCACTGGTTCCCTGCAGCTACCTTGATTATAGGATGGCCTGATGAAACACCTGATGAGACACAATATACCATAGATTTGGTCGAAGATTTCAAGCGCATGAATATGAGGGGTATACTTGCACCATTACTTTATCAAGACTTTAATGAAAAGAACTCGATGCACTTTGGCAATCTCAATGAGGCTCAGTTTACACTATTCTGGAAATGCTGGGAACACAACTTGAGGGTAATTAACGATATTATTCCTATAATTCTAAGAAATAAGACGTATGGTCCTATGATGAAGCCAGTAATGTATGGTATGATAAAGGCTGGAACTTGGGCAATAATGCGTTATTTACGGGGATTGTCTAAGGAACTTTTCAACGGAAAACTCCCAGAAGACATCATGGAAAAATACGCTAGGAGCAGGTCAGTTAACGCACCTGCTTATACTAGGTAGATTTTTCTAGCGCTTCAATTGCAGCGTCTGCAATAGTGTTTCTCTTTGGAGTCAAAACAACAAAATAATTCTTGTCTGTTCTTTCTGCAGTCTCAACTGCCTTGAACTTCTTTAAATTCATGTCAAATTCTAGCAATTTTCCTTCAAGTTTACCTTTGGTATAGATAAGTAAATAGGAGTTACCCGTAGTAGGAGTTAACGGGATCATTGAGAATATGTATCCTTTGTAGGAATTTATTGGCAGCATGTTCTTCATTGGTGGGGCCATAGTTGACATGTAAATGAATATGTCTTCAGGAGAATTAAACTCTTCAAATTCGAAATCCATAAATGCCCTTTCATCATGTTGTATAATAATCTAAGTATAATCTTTAATTCAGGCATTCAAAATGTTCGAAGTTAAATGATGTTATCAATAAATACCAATTACAAATCGAGTGATTAAATTCCTAAATTGTTGTTAGGAAGAAAATTCTAAGGTAAAAATGAGATTTAGACTTAGTACTCTTGTCTAAGATGAACCGTAATATTTTGGCATAAATCTTAGCCCAGTCTTTGCCGATACTGCAATTATTGATATGATTGCAATTGC
>JBOGQX010000003.1:0-17093 GCA_050749285.1 Nitrosotalea sp.
TATTGTCAAGTGAGGTAACCATTGCATAAGTGCCTGTTTTGTTAATAATTGGATAATGCCCGTTGTAATCCTGCACGTGATAAGTAGAAGTCATGAACCAACCCGGTGCTTCAATGGCAAGCTCTGAATGCATGACACAGTCAGGACAGTTGAACCAGACTTGAGTACCATTTGCATCCAAGATTTTTACCTGAGGCGTGATATCATATTGCCATCCCGTATATACTACTGTAGCATTAATTGGCTGACCTGCTTTGTAATTTTGTTGCAGTCCAATTATGTCCAATTTCTTAATAACAGGAGGCTCCAACAAACCTTCTAGTGACTCACCCCAGCCTCTCTCAACTAGCGTTTGATTGGTATTTGGTGTAACGCATGCTGGAGTATAGTCTTCTAACTTTATAATTAACTGCAGGTCTTTTTTGCATTCAATATAGTTTAATGGACCACCGCCTTGCTGTAGTGGCGGTAAGATTGCGCTATAGTCTGTTGAGTATTCCGGAGTAGAAATATTTGCCAGATTAATTTCCCTATGAAATTCTTTGGAACCAGTTGTGCCATTTTGGATCTTGGCGTAGACCGTCCAGTTCAAGGTACTGGATACATTTGATATCTGGGAAGGCAATGTCATCGCTCCCATGATTGTTTTTTCCTGACCTACTTTTAGAGTAAAGTTTCCATAATAGTTTTTAAAATGCTGCAAGAGCGGAGAGTTGACAAACCCAATGTTCACATCATACAGGGTGAAATTTCCTACATTGACAAGATCAAAACCAACAGGTGATGTGGCATTAGGTATCACGTGACCATTCAAGAAAAAATCTGAAGAGATGTCTGGAATAAATCCACTGTTACCTGAAATTACGGTGTTTGAATGTACTACAATGAATCGAGTACTATGGTTTACACCACTTGTAGCAGAAAGACTCCACGTTCCATTTACGGCGTTGTGTGGAACTCCAAGCTCCATCCAAAAGCTACCAGAACTATTGCTTGTAATCTGAGTAGAATTTTCAGTGATCCCGAAAGGATCAATCATATCCATTTGCACTATCGAATTTGGCTGGATGTAGCCTTGAATTGGGATTATCTCACTTGGTTTGTAATCAGACTTTGGCAAATAAAAAACAAGTATGCCGCCAGACTCTGCAGGAAGTATTCCCACACCAAAACCGATTTTTACACGGTCGTATCCGTATCCAATCATGGCATTATAGATTCCATAATTGTAAGATGTCAGATTAAATGAAAATGTTCCAGTTCCATTAGGATCTAGGTGTACTACAGTAGCAAGCTTTTGTTGTAATGATGTTGAATCTAAAATCACCAAATTTACCGACGTTGATGGAGGACCTGAGATGGTGACATGTGCTGTATCTGTACCATTGTAATACATTTTGTCCATTGTAGCAGTAAATTCTGGTTTTTCTGGTGGACTCATATTTACTTCCTGTCCTAGGACACCGAACTGCGGTACAAGTGCAATAACCGAAACAATTGCAATTATTGAGAGATGCAGAGTTTTCATTTTCTAACCAGTAGAATTCGTGACCACAAAATGTTGTATCTCAATATGACCCCATTCATCCCCGCCAATTACTGTATAAACACCAGAATTGAAGGGATGGAAATCTCCATTTTCCAAGACATGACTGTATGCTACATTATATCTCATTTCTATCATTTGAGGACATGAAAACACATGGGAATCTGTTGACTCGCATTCTGCGATAGCCTCACTGCTCATTGGTTGAAATGCAAAGCTCTTGAATGAGACGTTGAAAGGAGCACAGGGAGGTTGGAAATAAAATGATAGTGACTTTTTGTCTGTCATGTTTTGCTCTGTATAGTAACCATCCAGTATGGTAATACCAATTGGGAGAAAGGAACAGCCGCCAGAGCCTAGACCATTTATTGGCCAGTTATCCTGCACGGGCAAAGTTAGTTGTTGATTACTAGTGTTGTTAAGTGAGACATCTATTCCTATTGCCTGCCCAGATTGTATTGAAGTAGAATTTGTAGAAAGATACAGTTTGAGCGTAGGTAACGAGGGTTGTGCAGGACATAATGTGCATGGGTTTTGATGACCAGCGTTAAAGAAAAGTGAAATTGACGCTACCGTTGCAATTACTATGCTTGCAATGATGATTGATAGGAATGGAGTTTTCATTGTACCATTCTACCAGCACCAATTACTCCATTCTTGTCAAACTCAAAAATAGGAGGTTTTACGTAGATGTATCCTTCATCATCTATTCCAAGATCTAAGTTTGGTAATGCATTATACTTTTGGTACATTGCCCTTCCTATTACTGCGATTCCGTTAACTGGTTCATATTCTCCGTTATTGCAAGGCTCTTGAAGCTTCTCTATGCCAGGACGGTACATAGTAAGGCATCCACCGCTTATGTCAACCATGCTGTATGCTCTAAATGAAGAAATGTCATCTTTGTCTCCGCCCAAATCTTTTGGTAACCTTATGAGTTCCCATCGGTGACCAATTTCAATATCGGTTGTGGTGTTACCAGTATATGGAAAGGCAAATGGCACTGCAGAGTTGGGAGCCAAGTCGTTTATCTTCACATATTTTGTTCCATTATCAGTTAGAACATGAATTCTGACTTGAAGTTTTTCTGCTTGGTTTTGTATCTCGAGATTGGTTTGAAGATCTGAGAAGGTAATCGCCATTATCACAACTGTAGCTATTACTGCAATGATAATTAATGAAAGATGTAGAGTTTTCATTTTTGATTCTCCAGCATGCTAACAGTGATCTTTACAAGATCGTTAATTGGGAGAAATCCTCTAACTCCGATTATGGTATTCCCCTTGTATAGGACCAGATCAGCCCATTGATCATACAAATATCCGTCATGATTGCCTTTCCTTATACCATCAAACACAGTTTGAAATCCGTCTAGTGTAATCTTGTTTGAAGGTGGGGTAGAGGACCACATCATTTGATAATTTCTTATCTCACGTTCACTTGCCAAAGCATAGGTAATCAAAATTCCCGTGTCATTGTAAAAAAATTCGCTACTTGTTGTCCTATTTGTAATAGGATGTTTTGATGCAAATATAGTAACAAGTGGTAATTCTTTTGAGACTTTGATTAGTTTTACCTGATATCCAAGAGGAAGATATGATGGGGATGATACATTGAATCCTGCCATCTTTGTTGCCATGGTATCATTTTCTACTGGAATTCCAAACGTGGCATTCACAATAGAATACTGTGGAGCATTGGGAAAATCATGGTATTCCGACTCTGTAGTATTCTGAGGCAATACCGTAACCCATCCCATAAATTGTGGATTTGTATGCCAGAAAAACTTGCCCGGCTTTGTAAAGGTGAACTCAAAGTCCTGCCCGCCGTACAAGTATGCTGGAAACTTCATCGCTCCAATATGGCCGCCAAGTGGAAATGTGGCAGAGTTATAGAATGCAATGTCGTCATCATTTGGAAGCGTAAGAAATAGGATCGGAGAGGGCGTACTGTTTATCCATCGTACCGTGTTGTTTGTTCCAACCACAACTGTAACGTTTTCTGACTTGCCTTCGCATAATTTGCAATTTGGAAGGTCCTGCTCTGCGATAGAAATTGAGGTTACTGTGGTCGAGTGAGGTTCTGTGTTGTTAAGGTATGTTGCAAGATACTGCCATCCAAAGTCTAGAAGTCTTGGGATGCTTGTGAGTTTTACGCATGCGGGCGCGTCACTTTCCTTGTTTACAAGTAAGTATAGGTCATAGCCGCATTGGATATCACCTATCTGTGTTCCTACTTTGAGTTGTTGAAGTGGAGGAATATCACACATTGGTCCATTCATGGGCAATGCAATGGACGGAGCCTGATCGTTTAGATAATAATACTGCCAGACATTGTCATTGCTTGTACTCTTACACGCCCAAGCTTTCAAGATCCCTGCTGCCGTGGCATTGACCATTTCAGTTCTCTTCACTTCCATCCACTGTGGTCCTTTGTATAGATAGTATCCTGCCCAGTCTTTTTTCATCTGTTCTTTGGTTACATTCAATCCCGGTATGGCGTAACATGGTGCATGTGGCCAGTCAGAATTTGGCATGCATCCTGCTTTGGCAGGACTGTTCATCATTACAGGAACTAGTAACAATATCGCAAATGTAGTTATTGAAAGATGTAGATTTTTCATTTTCGTTTCCTTATTTTCAAAACATAAATAATTATTCCAGCTGATATGACAGCAAAAAACAAGTATGGTAGAATAATATCAAAGGGTTCAACACTGACAGCAGGATATTCTCTTACAAGAGGATCAATGTTGTATGTCACTACTGACTTGTTTTGTAAGCTAACTTCGGCAACAAGTTCTTTCGTGTTGTTCAGATTGATGTTGAATATCTGATATGATCCATTTCCTGTATATAGTGTTCCAAGTGACATGAATTCACAGTAGCTGCTGTTATCAATGAATTTTTTTATTGTGGGATCAGTCATAAGTATCGATTCTACTTGTTGTCTTTTTGAGAGCTCAAGATTATATTGAAATTCTTTGAGCTCTTCACTGCAAGATATTGATTGATTCGATGATTGCTGTGAATTGATCACAAATATGAGAAGAATGATTATCGCTGTAACAATTGCTCCCACAATTATCAAAAGTTGTAGAATTTTCATTTTCTTAATTAGCTATTCTAAGTGTATTTAATTAAAGTGGTGTAGCTTTCTTCTAGTTTTTAGGAACTAGTTGTGTACCTTTGATGGGTTTATTGAAATCAGTTCAATACCATATAGGCCAGAAGATTAACTTGTCTTTAGATTTGTCTTTACCTTCAGCGCATCACGTAGACCGCTTTATCCATGGAGATACAAATTATCTGTTGTATTTATACAACATATGTTGGAAAAATACAACAGTATACGGTATTGAAATAATATCTAGTCCACTTGCAGATAACTGCTTTCTCACAAGGCATATGGTACAAATAGGTATCATATGTAACATTTATGTATCATGTGCTACTATTATCTACCATAGATATGAAACTTCATGCCTATCTGGAACAAGTGCTAGGTACAAAGGCGGGGATTAGCATACTGCGTAGTCTTGTCAAATACAAAGGTAAAATCTTCACTGTAAGAGGGCTTGCAAGAGACGCTGGTGTCTCTAGTGTAGAGGCTTCTAGGACTATCGAACAACTTGAAGGATATGGTATAGTAAAGGTCCAACCAGTCGGCAGAGCATACCAAGTATTTCTTAACGACCAGAGCTATGTGCTCAATAGAATTGTCAAACCAATTTTAATAGCAGAAGAGAAGACAGTCCCTGAGCTAATTATGATTTTAACAAAACACTTGACAACAAAAAAAATTCTTTCTGCTGTTGTTTTTGGAAGTGTAGCAAAAGGAGAAGAAAAAGAAGACAGCGATATCGACTTGTTGGTGATATCAGACGATTTTGATCTAGCTACAGGAGCAGTTGCAAATGCTAGTGAGGAGGTAGCACTTGCGTTTCATAGTAACGTATCTCCTATAATATTTACCAAGAAAAAATTCATCTCCAAAAAAAATGGTGATTTGGTACGCTCTATACTGTCTAACCATATTCTTGTGACAGGATTGGACCTGGAGAAACTCAAATGACAAGGGCTGTAGATCAAAGCAGAGCTGCAAACTATATGACCAAGGCAGAAAACTCGCTACGTATAGCAAGGATTGCTCTACACGAGAAGGCATACGATACTGCAGTAATGGACGCGGTACACAGTTCTATCAATGCTCTTGATGCATTGACTACATTCTATAGTGGAAAACGTTCGTCTGGCCAACATACGGACGTTCTTGATTTGATCAAGGGAATTTTGACTAACGAAGAGTTCGAGTATGTGAAAAAACAGTTCAAGGGACTGATGAGCAGGAAGAACGAATCCGAGTATCAACCAACTCTTATGAATGACAAAGATGCTGGGGATGCTATACTACGTGCAGAACGTATCTTAAACAAGGTAAAAACTAAGATCAAAAAATGAAAAACAATTTCATATACAGAACAAATCCAATATACTGAACAGGTCTACAGTCTTAAAGTGGCTTATCTGGCGATTCAATAGGAATAATAACGTGTGAGGCAAGAATATTTTGTCCAAAAAGACCACTAAATTGTTATATGTATTTGGTGGTATTCTTGCACAAGTGGACGATTTTCATTAATTCTAGGTTTAATCAAGTGCTTTAATTCTGGCGTTTTTTTGTTTGCTAATATTAGAAAACAATGAGAAAAAGTACTCTTGGTGTGATACTTGCAGATCCTACATCGTTCCACTTTCTCACCTTTTGTGTTTGCAACCATGATTAGATCATGGGTGTGTCCACGTTTTTTGTAGCGTCTAATTCGCAATGTCACAGGTACAAACGGTCTTTGGCACCTATAGCTCTTGACGCTTATTCTTCCATACATTAACTCATTTGAGTCAATTGCTGATTGTTTTACCAATCATTTAAAAATTGAGGACGATAGGTACATGCAAGTATCTTATAATTTCTCCATGCATATCTGCATAGGTTTTATGAAAAAGCTTCAGACTATGTACCACGCATTATTTAGAAATTAGATCACGTTTGTATTCCAGTATCTTGCAAAAGATTTCAGCTTGCTCTATGGCATCATCCAAAGCATTATGGGTGTGCATTTTGTCCGAAAGAAATCTTGGGTCCATTCTGCGTTTTGCAGTATCGCCCCAACTTGTTCCAAATTTTCCCATGTAATACGCCTTGATATCCAAACCGCTTATTCTAAAGGGATTATGCCCTAGAAATCTATGAAAATAATAGGCTACAAACATCCAGTCAAAGGTAGCATTAAAGCCAGTAAAGACAGGACGGTTATCCTTGGAAACAGTATCTATCCAATTCTTGAATTGGAGCATTCCAATTTCTGGCTCTACTCACGATTCTCTCAGCTTCTCCAAAGAAAATCCGGACACTTGGATTGCCTCAGCAAGATAGTTCTCACTGATTGGCTTGAATTCTCTGTAGAATGTCTTTGATGTATCGTAAACCACGCAAGCCCCAAGGGACAACATACTGTATTCTCCGGGAATTGGTCCTGATGCTTCAATGTCAACGGAAATGTATATCTCCTTTCTTTTCATGAATATGTGATTGTAGGGAGATTAGAAAATATTTCGACCCTTTGAGATACTAGATGGACAGTTTTTGATTCAATGAGAGGAAATTGCAACATCATTCGCAGAATGGTTTAGGTTATACAGGCAATATCCTTCCATGACCAAGTCCCAGCTTATGAAATCCCGCTGAGTGAGGGATTAAAAGCGCCAGGTAAGTAGATAAGCGTTTTGGATTGCCACTATGAATAAAATTTTGTTGAATTTTGGACCTGAACACGTCCAACTTCAGAACAAAAATCAAATTTTGATGGAATATTTTCAAATGTACTGTGTCATTAGTGGTTCAAAGTCATAAACTTTTTGGTGTGATTAATTTTATTGGTTTAAGGAGGAACTAATACAAGATGAAATTGTAAAGATAACAAAGAAAACTATGTGGTTACAAAAGCCAAAGAGAATATCGTCTTGACAAGAAAAAACATAACACTAGAGCCTCCATTTCGATTCATAGATTCTTCTGATGCAGCAAAAACATTTGTAAATGAACTTAGTCCAATCAATAAGGTAAACCTAGTCAATATATTGCCAGAAAATGTTGGGTGTAGATATGTTATAATGTATGAATTCAATGAAGAGATTTTGGCATTTATTATCTTGTGGGACCATGGCACACATTTTGAGATGGAACTAGTGGAAGCAAACAGAGCATTTCAAACTGATATCAAAGGAGGTGCCGCACTGTTGTTATTGACCGAGGGCCTGTCTAAAAGATTAAACTATGACAAGATAGTACTTTATTCAGTTCAAAATAGAATATACTACTATCAGAACCATAATTATGAACTGACAGATGAAACAGTAGAAGATCCTGTCTATGGCACCTTAACAAAGATGATAAAACATCTCTAAGCTGCTATCTTGTTTGCTTTTTTACTTGTCACGCCATGTGGGGATCTTTTTAGAAACTCTTTGATGCCCCCTTTTATCATTGCAGGAGGATCTTTTGGTAATGCCCTTAGTCTCTTGATCTCATTTACCATCTCTGGGATCTCTCTTAGTCTAGTCTCTACAAACTCGGAATAATTCATTCCATGCCTCATAGCAAGTAAGCCTATTGCAGCGTCTAACTCACTGGATATTGAGATAGCACGCTTCTGCTTTGTCATACTATAGTATAACTATGGTATGATATATACATATTGCGTATATTCGATCTATAATGGGCAATCTTTGCCCCACAAGCCAACATAACTTTTTCAAGAAGCAGGTACATGCGGGTCCCATCGATGTAGCTGTTATGTGGAACTAAAATTAATTCACAAAAGTATCTGGATCCTACAGGACTCGCCCTCATTTATCATCTACCAGTAATAATATCTTGATACCGTATTCCTCTTCGTATTTTCTAATATGTTCCATTATCATGTGGTATTTCATCCAGTGATTTCCTTCTCTTCCTGATTTTTGTTTTAAAAAATCTTTCAAATACATCATGTGTTTTCTAATCGGGCCTAACTAATTTTGATTTTGTGGAAACCGGGGGTGGGTTTAGCTAAATTAGTTTAATACCCTCTCTTGAAAGATTTTAAAAATAGAATCCATTTTCTATATTGGGCAGCAACTGTATCAGATGAATCAAACAATCCAAATCTACAATGAATTATTATGATGTACTATGAATAATTGTCCTTACTGGAATATCAAAAAAATCACATTTTACATGCGATCTTAACATTCTTTGAGGTATAGTACAATGATACTCCAAGTGCCACTATAGCAAGTGCCTTTAATTCAAGACCTTGAAACGGAAATAATGCTAATGCTCCGCCCAAACCAAAGACACCAAGTAGTGGTGCAGTACAAACGGGACATCCAGACGCTATTGCTCCAGTGAACGCACTACATGCACTAGAACCTGCACCCTTCTTGAAACCCAAACTTCCTGTCATTTGCTTTCTACAAAGAATCAATGCGATGTTTAATCCTGTTAGTATTGCTATAATGAAACTCATGGTAACAGTAGTGACAGTAAAAAGTACGCCATACATCTGGAGGTATTTCGGCAATGGAGTAGGCGTAAAATTAAACGTAAGTGACCAAAACAGTGCACCAAGTGCTATTGAAATTATTGCAAACGTAGCAGCGTACATTGGATTCCTTAGCATTTTTCCAACAGGACTCATTGTACTCATTTTACAGGCACTTCCTTTGATTTCGAAGGACGAGTAACAAACCAGATCAATCCGCCAATGGCACCGCATGCGATGGGACAGAACAACAGTGGTGGAATTACAAGCAATGACAAAGATATGAGGGGATTTTTTACAAAGAAGATTGATGCTATAAATGCTATTCCAATCATCCCAAGCAACAACGTTATGATTCTCCTGCTAGTTCTCGTACCATTCCCACCACAGCTCATCTTCTTTACATTCATTTTGTAATGACCTCTTTTTGTAATGTAGATCTCTGTGCAAGACAATCTGAAATGGTTGCTAGCATCTTGTCAAGCTCTTCAACGAGCTTTTCTTTGCTCATATAACCTACAAGCTCTCCAACATTTCTACCGTTACAAAACATCTTGATAATTGGAATGCCCAATATGCCATTTGCTTGTGCAATATCATCGTGTTCTTCAACGTTTACCTTGGCAAAGACCCACTTTCCTTCATACTGTTTTGATACTTCCTCAAATACTGGCATTAGTTTTATGCACCAAGGACACCAAGGAGCCCAGAAATCAACTATTACGGGGTTTTTTGATGATAGTACTTTGTCCTGCCAGTCATTTGAGATCTCAATTGTTGTCAATTAACAACACCATACAGCGTGTTTTGTAATCTCTCTTGAACAACTCTGATGTTTGTTGCAGTAATCCTCACATTGTTGGGCTAATTGAGGATCTTTGTATCTAAAACCACATGCATCACACAGATAAAATTTCTGATCTGATTCTGTTAGTTCTTTTACCATGTTATTACTATGAAATTCAAAGTATTTAAGATACAAAGTTCGTAGTAAAGTAGTTACTATGAAAAAACAAAGTAATGCAATTTGTTTGTGTCCATTAGATGGTGTAATAGATACAATAGGAAAGAAATGGGGTTTGCTCATAATTAACGAGATAGGCAACCATGGAAAACTCAGATACAATGAATTGATGTCAGAACTAAAAGGAATAAGTCCCTCGACACTGGCTTCGATGCTAAAGGATTTGGAAAAAGAGGATCTGATTCAAAAAGAGGTTTTCAGAGAGATACCACCAAGAGTAGAATATTCCTTGACTACAAGAGGAAGAGAATTGAGAGTAGCAATCATTCCTTTGATTAAATGGGCCACCAAGAAAGGAAATTATTCAGTGCATTGTAGTTGTAGTTTGATCAGAAAATAATGGAGAAAGTCTATCTTCCAGATTTTCCTGCTGCTCTTTTCACTATTGGTGTTACAACTGCTCCAAGTGCAGCACCAAAAGCAATATGAGATACCAGCGATCCTGCCAATATCATTGGAAAGAGTTTTTGAGTCTGTTCTGTAATCATCTTGTCCATTTGTTCCATCTTCATCTTTTCGTCCATCGCACCTTTTCCTTGCATTGTGCCTCCTGTCATTGATCCTTGTTGATTCATCTCTGAGTTATTACTCATTTTTCCCTCATTCATTGAATTACCTTGCATCGTGGATTGTCCATTCATGGAACCTTGCATATTTCCTTCCGTGTTTCCCATCGGCATCATCTTCATCAAGTCCATCATGTGCGGTGGAATAGCTGTCATTGCAATTGGCAGAAATATCACTGCATAGGCAATAATGCCAGTGGCAACTCCTAAACCTATTCCCTTGCCAAATCCTCGGATCTGTAATTTTTTGAATGTGATTACTGCACCAAATGCCACACCTATTGCAATGCTTGTCAGAAAGTGTGCTGTAATCCCAGGTCCTAACGCATTTTCATAGGGCTCACCAGTGATAAGACCCATTATGATTGCAAAACAATTTGCTCCCATTCCTATCTGTGTCATGACTAGACTCATCATTCCATACATTACCGCTCCGCCTGCGATTCCGCCTAGGATTCCTGCTCCTAGAGCAACTTTCTTTGGATATTGAATAGCCTCCATTGTCATAGTTTCAGCAATTCGCAATACAAGGTTAAATAGATTTTTCCAAATCGTGAAAGAAAAAATTGAACGGTTCAAGGAATTCCTTTAATGCCTATTACAAGAAGGTAAATCATGGCAAATTCAGAAAAATCAAAGAACAGATGTAAAGAATGCAATATGGAATTTGAATCAAAAGAGAAATTAGAAGAACACCAAGCAAATCACTCGGTTTATTGTGATACATGTCCAATAGACATGGCAATAAGAGGTATATCGAAACTATTTCGTAGAAATAAGCATCTTACCTAGAGTGTTAAGTGTAATCTTGGTTCTTCCTCGCTCTAATCTTTCCACATCTACCAAGCCAAGTTGCACCAGGCCCTTTGATTCAGCACTTCCCTGTATGTGATAACTGAGAAGCGGCTTTCCAAATTCACAGTGTCTAGTAAGATCGTCCAAACTTTCCACCGAACCTCCTGCCTTGTCAAGTGTCTGTAAAATCTTGATCTTTGCATCTGAAATTATTTCGTTGTAACTTAGCTTGAGTATTGGTAACAACATTGGATTTCCTTCCATGTCTGTGCCAAAGGCCTTGATTCCATTTACAAATGCACAAGAAAGTGCAGCACAGCCTATCATTTTATCACCCGCACTTACGTTTATCAAGATTTGTTCGTAGTTTGGTCCTTCTTCCCGTATTATCTGAGACACCTGTTCCATGGCACTTCTAATTATGTCTGGTTGAGCAATAAACCTCAGAGTGATAAGGATACCAAGCGTAGAACGGAGGTTTCCTGCAAACTCTTCCGCTAATTTTGTATCATCTTTGTAGTGAAGCAGTATTAGTTTGTGAATTGGAAAGTTGCGTATTCCTGACAGGATGCCCTCTTTGTCCTGACCAAATGTAGCTATTTGGAGAGTCTTCTGGACCACAGGTTAAGTTTGATCTAGTTGATACTAAAGTATTGACTTTAACCCTTCAAGATTTGCTTAAAAGATTAAAGATAATTTCGATATATCTCAAGGTTACAATGAAAACCTAATTGATGAAAGCTAGCGTTGCGTTAATGTTAGGTATATCGCTGATAGTTGTAGGCGGTGCATCGTATTTTCTTGTGCAACAGCCTTTTACTGATTGTCCAGCATTTATGGGACTTGGAGTAGGGGCAATACCTCAAGACATCTTGGAGAGATGCATGGTATCAGGAATTGTACAAATTACGGGTGCGGCAATTTTTACTGCAGGTGCGGGTCTTTCCGTTTATGGTGTTATAACAAAGTATTCGTCATAACGAGTTTGTTTTCACAAATAAACTAGTTTGACACCTTTGATGGGTTTATTGATTATTCAAATACCTCTGGTGTGTCTTTATGCGGTTGAATCTTTTTCCATAGCCATCCAAGTATTATGCCATTAGCAATCCAGTAAATTGTCATTGTAATTGCAGATACCGTTCTAAATCCATTTACCAGATCCATAGATATTGTAATTTTATCTGGATAAGGTGGCATTACAAAAAATACCATAGTTATGAATCCAGCATACCCCAAAAGTGTCAAAAATCTTTTACTTTTCATCTTTTTGTAGAGAATTGAAAACCCAAGTGCCCCAAGACCAGACATCAAAAGAAATGCAATGTATAGAGTGGTTCTAAGCACTATTGTACTAGGATCTCCCACTGTTGGTGGGTTTGCAGGATATTTGAGAAATGGAATAAAAAAGATTACAGCCCACATCATTCCAGCAAGTAAGAGGGCTTTTTTCATCTCATTTTGAGTAGGAAGTATGTGACGAGAATATGCAAATACAACGCCAAACAATGCCCCTGTAGCTATTCCCAGCATCGCACCTGCAACAATAGAACCTTGCTTTTGCCATATTCTGTAATCTGCAAACTTTTGCCAAAACTGTGGCGTGTCTTTTGCCTCACCTGAAGCAATCAGGCGTTGGTTCTCAATTCCTATGGCATTGTCAAGATATGGCTCTAAAAGAATAATATTTGCAAATCCATGAATTAATCCTGCCAGCAAACCAGCAATTAGGACAATAGCAAGAAAATGAAGGGGTTTCAAAACTTTACACTAGTGGCATGGAAAACCAGAAGCGTGTCGCATATCATGGGTCATTTCATGCATGTACATCTGACCGTATGCTTGTTGACCTTGCACAAGACTAAGGATTTGTCCTTGATCAAAACCTACTGCAAAGAATCCAACTCCAAATATCACAAGTAGAACCGCTACAGCAACCTTTGAAATCTTGCCTTGTGTTTTTGTTGCTTGAAATGTAATTGTCATTTCTGTATTAGAAATATTTTGCATTTATTTAAATCGTTGGATGGTTTATCCAACTTGCAGAATTATTACTTTTCGGTATGTTATGATTTGTCGTAGATCGAGATTGTATGATTATTGTCCGTTTCAGGGTGGTGGAGGTGTCTGTCCAGTATAATCGCCTATCACAAATGCGGTATAGGGCCAGTTTAGTTCATCAGGCCCGACACCTGCCAAGTTAGTCTTACCATACTGAAAGACTGTATTCCCTTTGGAATCAATAATTATGATACGCTCATTTACCTGGTCTGCAATGATGGTTTGTCCATTGGCAAGTCTGACGGCATTTGAAGGCAAAGGCGATGGATTGCTTTTAGATGTTGTATTTGTAAAGTATTGGAAGACTGTATCGTTTTGCATGTTTATTTCTAATATGCGGCTGTGCCCCGAGTCAACAATTAGTGTATTACCGTCTGTCAATCTGCTTGCAAAAGCAGCACCTTGTAATCCCGTGTTGTATTGCCAAACTATGTTTCCATCACGTGTAATCTCTATGGCTCTGTTATTGTTCTGATCTGCGATTAAGATATTGTCATTTGGAAGCAATTCTGCACTGTTAGGACTGTTAAGTGCCCCAGGTCCTGAAGATGGACCATAAGACCAAACTATTTGTTTTGTATTGTTAACTTCGATGATTCTATTATTTCCTTGGTCAGTGATTAGGAAATTACTATTAGGCAATTGAATTGCAAATACTGGAACATTCAACATGTTGGGATCAGAGCCTGTAACTCCAGCCTCTCCGTATTGCCAAACGATCTGCCCTGTTTGGTTTACAACTATCACCCGATTGTCTGCACATCCTTTTGGCATTGAACCTGATAGTCCTGCTGATAGACCAGTTCCAGCAATAAGGGTTAACCCATTGGAGAGTCTTTCTGCATCATTTGGTCCTATGATTGAACCTGGTCCTGCGTTGCAAAGACTGGAATTTCCAGAGCCAAAGCTCCACACTATGTCTTTGGTAGCAGGATTTATCTCAATAACTCGATTATTGAACTGGTCTGAAATCAAAATATTACCAGGTTTGTTGAACATGTTCCCTTGACTAGTACCGCTGATTAATGTAGCCTGTAAAGATGGACTCATTGCCCATCCTCGAATCACAAGTTCCTGTGCAGTAGCAGTCGTTACGCAAGCAGGAGACTTGTCTTCTGCTTTCAAAACTAGTTGCGTTCCCTCAACACACTGTATATCTTGAATCAAAACACCCTGTCTCATTTGCATAAGGGGAGATCCAATCAGAGTTTTTTGGTTAGAAGTATTGTCATTGGATTGAGCAAAGACAAGGTTTCCAGTAGAAATAGTCGACACTAGAATTATGACAAAAAATGCAGCTTTACACGATAAAGATATTTTTTTCACAGTCCAAGGACAAGTGATTCTGTTTACCTTTACATGTTCTCTTGTAATCCATTTCATGAGATCAAGATTCCTACTACACCTGCACATAAGACAGTAACTGGAACCGCAATTTTTGGTTTCCACATACAAAATTCATAGAGTTCATCACAAACATAAAACTGCTTCTTATCTCCTTTTTGGACCAAGCATCTCATCATTTTTCACGTTTTGATCCCAGTTTCCACGTAATCCCTTTATCATAATGAAAACTTCTATTCCGATTATTACGAGACTTATTGAAAAATAAAAGTATTTTTCTTGTGCCTTTTGATCGCATTTCACATGTACCGCATGTCCACTAGAATAATCAAAACATTCATCAAAGTTTTGTTGCTGAAGTGTAAAATCCAAGTATTCGCTTGCTTTCATTCCTCCATAAATCAGCCCTCCAAAAACGATAACTGAACCAATTATTATAAGGCGGATATCACTCATGTGTTTGATGAAAACCCGCCATCTGTGAAAATCTATTTTGAATGAGAAAAAACAATTTTTTCATTAATATAATGGCGTTGGAGGTGTTTGTCCCGTGTAATCTCCTATCATAGATATAGTAAGGATTTATCAAAATAACCTTGAGACTAAAGCAAGTTTGTTTACTCATGGATTCATACTTCTTATTCATTGAATTGTGAAAAAGGTTTTGTTACTGTTAATCCTTGGCTATCAGTGATCGTCACGGTAGTTGAGGTAGCAGGTGGCGAGAGAACAATCATTTCTCCTGGATTCAATACAGGTATCATGTCGGGTTTTCCAGTGTCATACACAATCTTGAGGTTTGTCAACGCTTGAGATCCAGTATTTTTTATTGTTAAATGAGAATCTGTTGTACCGTCACCCGATTCAGTTCTTGCATCTACATATAGTGCATATTGTTGTGTGGGTACAGCGAAAATAAATATGACTATGACAGCCACTACAACTGCAGCACCGCCACCAATAGCTCCTATCATCAAAGGTTTCATTTTACATCAGCTATTTTGGTCAAACACTCCGTAACCGCAGGCAATTGCATTTGTTTCATTGTCGTTGAGTTTTTGTTTGAATATTTTTGTAGTGGACTCTAAAATCTTGTACGATGATATCAATGCTTCAATTCTTTCTTTTTGAGATGATGCATTTGTTTCCATTATCATGCATCTTGTTAACAATCGTAGGTTTAACTGAAACTTGCTATCTACGCTAACCCATTGTAAAATGAATTCATTATTTCCCTCAACTAGAGCGAGCCATCTTAAATTGCCAAACCATTTTCCAACGAGAGTAGAGATTGTCTGAGATGTAGCTATGTTAGTTGGGATGTAAGTTTGAATAAGTTGGGTGAATCCAATGCATTCCATTGGAACTTTTATAGTAGAAAAGCCATCTTGATAACTTTTAACTGATAGTGACTTGTATTTTTGTTTCAACTGGTAACCTGTCTTAGTCTTTTCAATAAGTTCAAGCGATTCAAGTCTATGCAACGCTCTTGCTAGACTCTGTTGATGTAGATTGATTTTCCGCATCAATCCTTTAAAGGTGTAGTAATGGTTCAACTCACTTGTTTCACCTAAAATGTGCAAAATCTTACGATCACTTACTCTCAAGTCAGAAACTGGGATCTTTTCGGATTCTTTTTCAACCAAAACCTGCACGAGCTTCTTGGACCCCCCAGAAATGGATGTAGTCTTCTGACCTTGCTCATTTGATGGTTTGGAAGACTCGTCAAATTTCATCCGTAGGCTCACTACCTAGGTAGATCCACTACGCATATAAGCGTACCCCGGGTCTAGGCGATCATTTGAGAATCAAAAGCAGTAAGAGATCTTTGTTTTGTTTCTACGATACATTCTTAATTTTGTGTTGCAGCAAGGACACCTGTAAATCTCAGATTCTTCTGAGTAGAAATACACACCGCACAAAGTACAGCGCTTCTGGCCCGACGCGTACCTTAATCTGTTACTAGGCATCTTTGCTGCGAATCTATCACACAGCCCCCTACAAGTCATAAGTGTATTTGCAATAAAACAGACAATAATTTAATGACTAATGATATATCAAGTGAGTCACATCTGAATATTGCCAGATTGTATAATTTTCTTTTTCAGTGATTTACTTGTTTAGATTTTTTGATAATGAGTAAGAGCTCTTTTGTATGTAGATCCTCTACAC
>JBOGQX010000004.1:0-25825 GCA_050749285.1 Nitrosotalea sp.
TACCTGGGCTCTACCAATATTCATCATTGCAGTACTTACCGCTGTGATAACTGCCTTCTATACCACTAGGATGATTGGAATGGTCTTTTTCGGGAACAAGAGTAAACATGTAGAACATTTGGAAAAGGAAGGCTATCACATACACGAAGCAAGTCCAGTAATGTGGATTCCATATGGAATTCTAGCAACGCTTACAATAGCAGTAGGTGTTCTTGGCTTGACATTTGAACGCAAGATACACAGCATTTTCACGGATTATCTAGCTACAACCTTTGGAATCCAGTCTCAAGTGGGAGCAGTTGCTACGGAATCTCAACAACTACTCGGTGGATTCCTAGCGGGAGTTAATCCGGTTGCACTCATAGCTTCTCTCTCTGCATTTGCAATTGGATTCGTATTAGGATACATTTTCTACATTGGACGATTTGCAGATCCTGTAAAATTCGTAAACTCGAACATCTTCTTTTATGCAATACACAAGTTTTTCCTCAATAGATGGTACCTCGATGCACTTATCAATTGGACATTTGTTGTAGGTCCGTTGTATGTTGCAAGAGGACTTTATCGCTACTTTGAAAATAGGGTCTTTGAAGGATTCAACCTCATACCGGAAAAAACAATGGCAGGTGGTGCAAGAATATTACAATCTACTCAAACAGGAATCTCTCAATCTTATTTGTATGTATTTGGTGCTGGCATATTGATAGTAGTATTACTTTTACTAATTTAGGTGAGAAGAAATGATAGACTTTACCTCTACACCAATAATTATAACTTTGATGCTCGGAGCTGTGGGTGTAATCATCCCAGTGATCAGTGTAGTGAGAAAAGAAAAAGGTAACTCACTTTATGGTGTAATTGCATTTGGTGCACTTGTTGCAGCAATTGCATTTGTAGTATATCAAATAGTTTCCAAACATGTTATACCAGCAGCAATTTTCTCAAAAGATGTTCTTACCAATGACATGTTTGGTTCTTTCTTTGCAATTGCAATGTTAATTGTTGGAATAATGACAACAGTTGGTTCGTTCAATTATATGCGAGGAAGAGCAAACCCCGCTGTCTACTATTCTCTGATAGTCTTGTCATCGATAGGAATGGTATTGATTGCATATTCCACTGACTTGGTTATGTTGTTTATCGCTTGGGAATTAATGAGTATTCCAACTTACGTCCTAGCAGGCTTTAATAAAAAGGATCCATCTTCTAATGAAGCAGCTATCAAATACTTTTTGTTTGGTGCACTGTCTTCTGGAATAATTATCTGGGGAATCTCAATTGCCTATGGTCTAACAGGCTCAACTAACATTGAACAAGTAATAGCTGGATTTTCAAAACTAAGTCCTGACATGATTCCGTTGGCTATTCTTGCTGTGGGAATGTTCATAGCGGGATTTGGATTCAAGATTGGTCTAGTCCCCTTCCATATGTGGCTTCCAGATACCTACGAGGGCGCACCTCCCCCAATCTCGGCATTGTTAGCTGCAGGAACAAAAAAAGCTGGGTTTGCTGCAGCCTTGCGTGTAATAATCATGGGCGCAATAGCCCTTAATCTCAACTGGGCATTTGCCCTTGCTATAATAGCAATTGTAACCATGACTTTTGGAAACTTGGCTGCTATAAAACAGAAGAATCTTCCAAGAATGCTTGCATACTCTAGCATTGGTCATGCAGGTTACATTTTGATTGGATTGAGTATCGCACCATTTTCTGCAATTGGTATTGCAGCTTCACTATTTCACATTCTAAATCATGCGGTAATGAAAGCAGCTGCATTCATAGCTGTGGCAGGAATTATCACAACACTAGGAGTATCTCATATTGATAAAATCCGTGGGCTTGGTAAACGAATGCCAATCACTTCACTTGGACTGGTCATATCATTATTAGCTTTAGCAGGAGTTCCACCTCTCAATGGATTTTGGAGTAAGCTAATGTTATTTGGAGCTGCAATAAACGCTGGCTCTTCCGTGTCGTGGGCACCATACCTAGCTGTAGCTGGAGTTCTTAACAGTGCTCTCTCACTTGCATATTATGGTTGGATAATTCGAAAGATGTACTTTGAAGAAGGTGAATCTGAAAAGAGAGTAAAAGAGCCAAAATCAATCATCGCTGTTATGATATTTTCAATAATTTTCATGGTTGGAATAGGAGTGTATCCAGATCCATTTATTGAATTTGCAAAATCTGCCGTTCCAGTATTAACAAATATTTCAACTATACATTAAGCATAGTGAGATCCAAAAGACTTGAAAGTCTTTTTCTAGCTGGACCGTCATCAATTTTTCTAAGTGCAGTTTTTGCTTTTTTGGAATAGTTGTTCAAAAGCATATCCATATGATCAAAAACATTGCGTGGATCAGAGCTCTTCTTAATCAGTATGTTGAACAATTTATCTTCATTATTCCAATCCTGTAAGTCATCACGAATCTGGTATGCAATTCCCATATTCTTACCGTATTCGGCAAGTGCCATTATCTGCTCTTCATTGCCTCTGCCTAGGATGGAACCAATCTTTGATGCTGCTTCAAATGCAGTTGCAGTTTTGTATTCCATGACCTTCAAATAGTCATCAAAAGTAACGTCCTCACTTGTCTCTAATCTAGTCTCTATCATTTCTCCATCACTCATCATCATAGCCGTATTGGCAAGTTCTCGTGCTATTCTCGGATTGTCTAGGCGTGAAGATATGTTTAGAATTAATCCAAGAACAAAATCCCCAGTAATGATACTTGTATTATATCCATATTTGATATGGAATGGGTCCTTTCTTCTCCTTAGAATCTCGTTATCAATGATATCATCATGAATTACAGATTCAGTATGTAGTAGCTCAACCGCGCATGCTGCAATGTACGCATTTTCATCGCAGTTTCCAACACTTTCAGCTGATAACGTAAGAATTAGAGGTCTTATTCTCTTACCGCCCTCCAACGCATATTGAAGAGGTTCAAAGAACTCAGAAGCAGAATAAAGTTCTAGTTCTCGTTTGAGTGCGTCGTTTATTCTATCGATGGAGATCTTAAAGTCCCTGATAAGTGGATTGATCTCAAAATTCTTTCTATCCAAAAATTTGCACTAGTGAGCGTAACCAATAATGTGAATTTAATGCTTTTGTAGGTGCTCCAGCCGGGATTTTCATCATTTAGAATTTGAACCCGGGATCCCCGGCTTGAAAGGCCGATATGCTTGACCGGTCTACACCACTGGAGCCCGACCTGCTCCTGTTTCTTATCCATAAAATCCTTTTGAAGTCATTCAAAAGATTTTTTTATTGCCTGATTTGATAAATCGCATGAATTCTCTAGTGCAACGAGTCGACAATATTATTGAAGAACAAAGTTTGCTTAAACACAAATTCTATGTAATGTGGAATGAGGGGAAACTATCTATTGAATCTCTTAGTGGTTATTCAAAAGAATACTTCCAGTTGGTTAAATCTGTACCATCTTTTGTAGGGGCAATCATGGAAAATAGTCCAAATAATATAAGAAGTAAGATTGAGATGAACCAAAAAGAAGAATACGAACACATTGAACCATGGACTAAATTTGCGGGTGCCTTGGGTATATCAAAGGACACACTTGAAGCCTATAATGGTCTTGATAATACAAGAAAAGCGGTTTCTAATCTCTCAATACTGATGAATTCTTTTGAAGAGGGGGCTGCTGCAATGTATGCACTTGAACAAGAAATTCCAAAAATTAGCCTTTCAAAGATTGACGGTTTGAGAAGATTCTATGGAGTCTCAGACGATGATGCAATAGAGTATTTCAGGATACATACTGAGGCTGATATCAGGCATGCTGCTCTTTGGAGGAAAATTCTTGAGAACGTTCCGGCAACAAAAGAGGAAGGACTAGTCCAAATTGCTAGTAAATCCTTGTCTGCCCAAAACCTCTTGTTGGATAGCTGTTACGAGGAATACTGTTAACTCTATACCATTTTATACTGCATTCCAAATTGGTTTTTCGTTGGGCCCATAACTCAGCTTGGTAGAGTAACCGGCTCATAACCGGTGAGCCAAGGGATCGAAGCCCTTTGGGCCCATCACCGAGATTTTCTACTTGGAAAATATGATTAACACATAATAATTGTCATATCATGTTGATGAAAAAATTAATGGATTGATCATTCCACTTGCATATTAATTCAAATTATCTGCCGTAACAACAAAACCAATTTTAAAATAAGCAGGTAACTATCTTGATTTGGCCGCAATGAGGAATCAGAGTTATGGCTGAAATCGTGATGTGAAGGCATTTGTCTGAGCTGCCAAAAATCTCATTTAAGATCTGATAAATTTGACACAAAGAACATCAACATAAAACTGTACAGAGTATATATAAAGCCCATATATAAAGACCGGAATGCCTCAAACAAAACCAATTGTCAGTATCGAAAATGTTGTGGCCTCAGCTTCAGTTGATCAACGGATTGATCTTAACGTCATCACACAAACTTTTCCAGACGTTGAATATCATCCTGATCAATTTCCTGGTTTGGTCTTTAGACTCAAATCACCTAAGACTGCAACACTAATCTTTAGTTCAGGAAAAATGGTTTGCACCGGTGCAAAATCCGAAGAACAAGCAATCAAAGCAGTACATAGTGTAGTTCAAAAATTAAGAAAGGGCGGAATTAAAATCAAAAAAGACGCCGTCATTATAATTCAGAACATTGTAGCTTCAGCTAGTCTGGGAGGCAAAATACATCTAGAGCAGGCTGCAAGAAGTCTTCCTAGAAGTATGTATGAACCGGAACAGTTTCCTGGTTTGATACACAGAATGCTTGATCCAAAGACGGTAATCTTGCTCTTTGCGTCAGGAAAACTCGTCTGTACTGGAGCAAAGAAGGAAGCTGAAGTTTACAGGGCAGTACACAATCTGCATACTCTATTAGAAGAAAAAGAACTAATGATCTATGAAAGCTGAATCTGCAAGCCTTTTGGCTTCAGACCACGCTTATTTGTTTTTGATGCGCTGAAATGTTTGTTCATCAAGCAATTTTGCGTTATGTAATATGCTAGAAATAGTAATTATATCGGTAATCTCATGCAATTTCACATTTTCGCTTGCCAAAAGTTCTTTTGTTCCCTCAAATCTATTTACTATTACGAATGCATCAGTCACAATCATTTTAGCATCTTTTAACACCTTTATGGCATTTAACAACGATAATCCAGATGTACCAACATCATCCACAAGTAAAATTCTTGATCTTTCTGGAATCTTTCCCTCAAGCAGACTTCCAGTTCCATAATCCTTTGGTTTTTGTCGAATGTAAACAATAGGCTTTACTGTTTCAATCGCAAGAGCAGAAGCTATTACAAGTCCTGATGTTGGTACTGAAGCAATACAATCAAAATTATCAAGACCGATATTCTCAGATATAGAATTTTAAGTTTTTTTATCATTTTTCTAAATTGATGTGGAAAACTCGGGACTAGGCGAAGATCGATGTAATAGGGGCTTTCTCTTCCACTTGAAAGTTTAAAATTTCCAAACTTTATTGCGCCACTTTCCTGTAAAAATATTGCAAATTCTTTGACAAACTCCACAGCAAAATTTACTGAACTAGATTTATTTTAACTGTATCTTCGGTATTGTATGCCCGAGATTTGGCTCAGTTATGGCCCAACAGAAGTTGTGCTAGATATAAAGGCAGAGAATCTTGAGAAACAAATAGGCCCAAGTGGAACAAATCTCATCGATTCTGAAATTGCTTTAAAATTACAGACCATAGATCTCACAAAACCTACTGAACTTGTTATCATGGATAGTACCAAAGCCGTTCAGAAAGTAATTTCACTTCTATTGGAAACTTGTAATCAAAAATCACTTCCAAAACCAAAAATTCTTGTAGACAGATCAAATCTTCATCTTACAAGAAATATTTTCTCAGATCCTTCCATCTCCATTTCTGAATTTGGCAACTCTCAAATTAATAATGCAAATCTAATTTTTCTTGGAGAGATGGAATTTGATGGCTTGTTTGGATTTAATACAATTTCAACTAAACTCTTGAGACGATTTGGAAAAGAATACATGTTAGAAGCATATGGAAAGCGAAATGGAAATCTTCCTCATCCTGGGGAAGATTTGTCTACTATTGAGGTTGCAAAAAAATTCACTGATGGATTCGAGATATCTGCTTTAGAAATTGTTGCAAATTCAACTGGAGTTGTTGATATATCTACAGGACATCCATCTTCTACGATGGTACTTTCGAAATCATTATCGTCAATTGCGATAAATGAAGTAGGTAAGCAAAGAATACTAGTGATAAGCACAGGTAAAGAAGCTAGTAACGAAACTTTGAGAAAAGCGTTCTCTTCAGTTTGGAATTGTACAAATGCTGTTAAGGAAGAAGGTCTTGTAATATTATTGGCTGAATGCAAGAATGGTTTAGGTTCTGATGCAGCTCAACAATACATAGAAGGAGGAATGAGCTTGGATAGATTAAAGGATCCAGCAAAATATGTTGATGGTATGGAAGATCTCCTATTTTTAACAGAGGTGCAAAAAGTATTCAAGATTGGAATTGTTTCTATCTTACCACATTTTTATACTAAAGACAAGCTTTCTATGATTCCATTTAGTGGAACAAAGGAAGCTATGGAATACGTGCTCAAAACTTATGGTGATAGGCAAAAGGTTTCCATAATCTCGGACGGATCCCGTGTACTACTGAGGTAGTATAGAAAAGGGGAGAGGCGCACACAGAAAAGCCAGAATCATGACTAGCACAAACAGTTTTCTTCGGTTTGCAGAGAGCGGAGATATATCATCTAGTGGTCTTACATCTGGACTTCTCATGCTAAACATTAAAACAAAAAGTGCCATTACGTAGTATCCTGTGGCAGCAAGTATCGCTATGCTAACATAAGTCAAGATTCTATGCCATTTGAATCCAAATGTTGCTCTTGCTATGTGACCGCCATCAAGCTGCCATGCCGGAAGCAAATTTAGAAAAGTAATAAGAAATCCAAACCATGCTGCCAACAAAACCGGTGACATCACTAGCTCTTGACCCGGTACATGTTTACCTACTGCTGCAATAGTTGCATCCATGAGAATACTGGAATGTATCTCTAAAAATCCAGATTTTGCAGAAAGTTCCTGAGCAATTGAACTTGGTATCAAGGGAGATAGATACGCCCCATATGTTGAAACAATTATTGCTATAAGTAGTCCAGCTATTGGACCTGATATGCCAACATCAAAAAGTATGTTTCTGTTTATAATGTGACCTCTTGACATAATCACAGCACCAAATGTAGGAATAAAACCAATCACGGGAATTCCTGGAATGAAATAAGGCCAACTAGTTTTCAGCTTATGTTTCTTTGATGCTATGATATGACCTAACTCATGTATACCAAGAATCCCCATTAATGAAATCGTGTAAAGAATTGCTATGTTAAGTGGATCTCCTGTTTTTACAATTGAATTTGTAGATATGGCCCGATAATACCCATCGATCATAACAGTTGTTATGGTTCCGGCAAATAACACACGAGGGATCCAAGCTTTTCGTGTTTTTGGTGACTCAAATCTTGTTATTATGATGAAGATCTTTCCAAACTGTCTATCAAGTCTAGCTATGATGTTCCATGGTTCCATCTTTTGTACAAGATTGCGAAATTTATCAGTAATATCGGTTCCTTCGATCTCAATTTGTAAAGCATTGACATTTTGGTTCATTCCTTTTATGGTAAAAAAAGAAGAAACTATAGAAATTACCTCATCTATGGTTGGTACGCTCAACGACCTTTCCACAATTCCTTCAGATTAATTCCTTTAGTTGCTTAAAGTTAAATAATTGCAAAATCAAGTATTTTCGTAATGCAAGTGGCATTAAGAGATATTGGGAATTGTGTAATTCGAAGGTGTGATCCTTCTGATATAATCCCAGTAATGGAGATTAACTTGAAAACACTACCTGAACATTATTCTGATTACTTTTATGAGAGTTTACTAGCAGAATTACCTGAAGCATTTCTTGTGGCAGAAGTTGAAAGAAAGTTAGTTGGTTACATAATGTGCAAAATTGAGTATGGTTTTTCGAATTTCAAAAAATTAGGCTTTGTAAAGAAGGGGCATGTGGTTTCTGTTGCAGTCTTACCTGAACATAGAAAAAAAGGAATAGGTAGAGCATTGATTGAAGAAGCAATAGCTGGTGTAAAACTTAAGAAATCTGATGAATTGTACCTTGAAGTAAGATGTAGCAATACTGAGGCTATCAGACTTTATGAGAAATTGGGCTTTGTAATAAAACAGAGATTAAAGGCATATTACCGTGATGGCGAAGACGCATCCCTTATGGCAATTGAATTCTCCTACTAGATTAAAATAAATAAGTCTGCAAGAGAGCTAGCCTTATGACAAGACGGCGTACCGTCGGAATAACGATCTTTGCTTTATCGATTGCAGGTTTCTTTGCATACGCATATCTCTTAATGCTTTCTCAATGGAGTCCAATTGTTCTACAACTTTCAGTACTTATGGCAGTGGGCGGAATTCTTGGAGTAATATCGTGGATTGGTTATAACATGGCAACATCAAGATCTTCACCCTCTTCCATTGTCACAGATGATAAAAAATAATCATTTGGTTATGGATGCATCTACAACTGCTTGATAAAACCTGGGTCCAACAGGTCTTACTATTCTAGATCCTAATATCTCAGACTTGACTTTAACTACTGACAAAAAGTGTTTGGTTGCTTCTTCGACAACATTACTTTTTTTGTCCGAATGAATATGGCAATAGTAATGCAAGATACCTCTCTCTTTTGAGGCCTTTATTGCAGAATCAAGGAATTCATCAGACCTTTCTGGCAAGAGCATGAGAATTCTATCTCCTGTATTGTATAGTTTCTTTTCTATTATTTCTGCCGCATCACCTTCTAGGGAATCTACACTGCCTTTCAATTTGTTCAGGAGAATATTTTCTGAACAAAGTTTAGCTGCATACGGATTGATGTCTATGTTATAGACATGACATTTCTTTTTCTTTGCAGCTACAATAGAGAACATTCCAATTCCCCCGAACATATTGATTATAATTTCACCATCTTGTATCAAATCTGCAATTCTAAGACGTTCAGTTGCTAGTCTGGGTGAAAAGAATGTCTTCTCTACATCAACTTTGAACCTACATCCATGTTCTTTGTATTCTGTTTCTGTCTTGTCTTCGCCGGCAAGTAACTCCAAGCGACGTATTCTATAATCTCCCTCGACAGGGGAGGATTGGTAAAAAACCGACTTGGCAGTTTTTACCTTTTCAAGGAGAACTTGACCTATTAGTTTTTTTTTGGAGAGAAGAGAATCTGGAATTCTCAAAATTATTATATTTCCTATTTGGTCGAAAGCTCCGAATAGATCTTCAGTTTCCTCTGCTGTAAGTATACTTGCCATTGCTTGTTTTAGCATCTTCGTCAATTTCTATAGTAAAAATGTCCAGATTGTTTCTGTTCCCTATCTAATCTGCTTTCAGATTTGTTTACTCTGGGACGCATACTAGTCTCATCTCTTCTGTAGGTAATATCAAGTGAGTTTAGGAATTGATTCATTCCTTCAGCTTTTGACTTGGGTGAGGTTGCATGCCCCTCTCTACTGGGAATTCCATGGAAAATTACAATAGAATCTGAAATCAAATCCATTAACTGTATATCATGGTCAATTACTATTGCAGATTTTCCATACGATCGAACAAATCGCTGAATTAATTTTGCAATTGCTATTCTATCTTCTACATCTAAAAATGCAGAAGGTTCATCAAGCGCGTACAAGTCAACTTTTTTTAATAGACATGCTGCAATTGCCACTTTTTGTAGTTCTCCGCCTGATAAATTTTTGACTGACTTGTTGTAAAGTTTCTTTATTTTCATAGGGTGAAGTATCAATTCTTCCTCTGCTGTTCCCTCGATTGTTCCGTCATTTGCTTTCTCTAATAAAGAAATAACTTCTACATCATAATCGTTTGTAAGATATTGTGGTTTGTATGCAATCTTAACTTTGGTATCAATATTTCCAGAATCTGGTTTCTCTACTCCTGCGATCATCTTCATCATAGTTGTTTTTCCTAATGCATTTGCTCCAACTATTCCAAGTACCTCGCTTTTTCGAACTCTTCCTGCCTCAATTGAAAGTGAGAAGTTTGGATATTTTTTCTCCAAGAGAGGATATTCTATAATGTTCTCAGTGGTAACAAATTCATCCGTCGAGGTTGAAGCATCAAATCTAAAGGCTGCATCTCTAAATCGTACATTTTCAGTAGGTAGGTACCCATCTAAGAATACGTTAATGCCGACCTTTGTTGAAAGTACATTTGCTACTATTCCGTATGCGGCTGGTTCTCCGTATATGACTTCAATAAAATCACTCAAGTAGTCCAATAAGGTAAGGTCGTGTTCTACAACCATGACACTTTTATCAAGTTTTGCTAAATTTTGAATGACCCTTGCCACTCCCATTCTTTGAAAGACATCATTATACGACGAAGGTTCATCAAAAAAGTAAAAGTCTGATTCTCTTGAAGCCGCTACTGCAACAGCTATTCGCTGTAATTCTCCCCCACTCAATTCAGTAAGCCTGCTTTCGAGTGAATTCTGCAAACCTAATTCTTCCACTAATTCATGAATTTTATTTCGCTCATCATATTTTTCAAGCAACTCTTTAGAAGTACCATCAAAAGCCTTGGCAAGATTATAGACCTGTTGTGGCTTTATCGAAGCTTTCAATTCCTTGTTTGCAATTTTTTCAAAATGGGATTTTAATTCAGTACCAGCAAAGTGCTTCAAAATATCAATCCATTCTGGTGGTGAAGAATAGTTACCTAGATTCGGCTTTAGATTTCCAGACAAAACACTCACAACTGTACTTTTTCCTATGCCATTTCTTCCTAGCAGACCCATTACTTGGCCTTTTTTCAAAGTTGGTATTCGATACAGTCTAAACGAGTTTAATCCATACTGATGAATTTTATCAGTTTTCAGCTCTTCTGCTAGATTGACGATGGTTATGGCATCAAAGGGGCAAACTTTTACACAAATTCCGCATCCATTGCAGATATTTTCATCAATCTGCGCCTTGCCTGTTTCTTCATTTAGAATTATACAATCAGATCCCATTTTATTTACTGGACAGTATTTGATACATTCAAGACCGCATTTCTTTGGTTGACAAGATTCCTTATCGAGAACTGCTACTCGGTGGGTCATGGCTAACCACGTCTTTCTTAATTTATATCTCTATCAAGCAAGATTAATACAGATCATAATTAGACAAAATAACTAAGCCGGCCATAGTGTTGGGGTCCGACCCGGTCCCATTCCGAACCCGGAAGTCAAACCCAATGTCGCTACTGTGTTACTAAGGTGCGAGAGCTCTTGGGAAGCAGTAGTGCTGGCGCCTTTCTATTCTAAAGCAACAGAGTTAGGTGATCCTCGCCATATTGTTTGTGTTAGGGTATCCTTGTCAACACCTCGTTTTTTGGCATCATCGGGAAAACTGTCAATGTAATCAAATAACAAATCCCGTGTAGTTTTGTCAATGTCTCCAAGAGAATTTACGTCAGTAAACAGATACGGTATTTCATTACATCCTATCACATATCCATTAGGGTTAGGAGTTATGGTGAAGGTAAGTTTGGGAATTCTTTGATTCTTTATCATACCTATTGTATATATGACAAAGTCTAAAAAGATCTTGTTTGATGGCTAGTTCATGGGTAACTGCGCCATTTGTGGTAAACGATTTACTGATGACATAAGGTTTCTGAATCACATGATGGAAAAACATGGATTTAGGAATCCAAATAATAATACACCTGATAGAAATAGTCGAGGCTACTAATTTCTTTATATTCCTGAACAAGAAATTATTTTAAAACTATCCTTTCACTATTAGACAGAAGGGTCTTAATTCGCGTAAAAAATGCTTCTGGTGTCTTACAGTCATTTCCATAGGTCAGTGGCAAATCCTTCGGTAGTGATCGGACTCGCTTTCCCTTAAGAATGAAAACCAGCAGGGGTAGAATTCCTGCTCTTCCACCATATGCTATTTTATCGTTTATGAACCAAAACATTCTAGTCGCATCATAGTTTTTTGGGAAGATCTCCGATTTAATTTCCAGGCCAATTTTTGAATATTGGCCCACTAATAGAATTCTTTTTCTTGCAAAAGTTTTGACGATGTTGGCAAATTTTGAACAGTAGTAACAGCTATCATCATAAATCATAAGAGGAAGGAGATCTCTAATTTCCATATCTTTTGTAATACTCTTTAAGATTAAAATTTTGTGAAATAACTTTTTATTGGCTCCAAATACGCTTAAACTCATGAATTTGAAATCATGTACTAAACTTGAAATTCAAATTTTGGAATGGATATGGGCCTAAATTATTATCATATTCTTAAAAGAGTCAGGGAAGCAAGAAAACTTGTCATAAAGGGAACTACCACGGCTGGTTCTGGTCATCCTGGCGGATCCTTCTCAATGGCAGAAATTCTAGGTTGTTTATATTCCAAATTCCTAAGATATGATCCAAAAAACCCGCTTTGGTCTGACAGAGATAGATTGGTACTATCAAAAGGGCATGCATCGCCAGGACTTTTTTCTAATCTAGCAGTAGCAGGATTTTTTGGCAAATCTGAGATTGAAACACTTAGAAAATTTGGTAGCAGGCTTCAAGGTCATCCTGATTTCAAATGCCCTGGTGTAGAATTTTGCGGTGGTTCTCTTGGTTTGGGGCTATCCTTTTCTATTGGTATGGCTCTTGCAGCGAGGATAGATGGAAAGAATCATCACATATACACGATAATAGGAGACGGTGAATCAGATGAAGGTCAAGTTTGGGAATCTGCAATGGCTGCATCGAAATTCAAACTGGATAACCTTACTGTATTTTTGGATAGAAATTTCATTCAACAAGATGATTATACAGAACGAGTAATGCCGCTCGATGAGGAATTGGTTGGAGATGACATATCAGAAATGTGGAAAAATGCAGCAAGATGGAAAGTAGGTGATAAATGGAGATCTTTCGGGTGGAATGTCTTGGAAATAGATGGTCATCGCATAGAACAAATTCAAAAAGCTGTAAATTCTGCATTGCAAACTAAAGGTACTCCATCAATAATAGTCGCTAGAACGATAAAGGGCAAATCTGTTGAACATATGGAGGATAATCCAAAGTGGCATGGTGTAGCCCCCAAGCCACAAATTGCACCAATGATAGACCTTGAGCTTGACTGTCAGTTTCTAATTGCCCCATCTATAATTGCGGGAGATATGGCAAATCTAGAAAATGAAGTGAAGAGAGCAACTCACGGTAGGGCAGATTTTATTCATCTCGATGTTATGGATGGTCAGTTTGTACCTAACAAAACATTTGACCACGAAAAAATAAAACAACTAAGGCCAATAACATCCACTCCATTTGATGTACATCTCATGATAAATGAACCAATCAAACACGTAAAGGACTACATTGATGCTGGTTGTGACATAATTACAGTACATGCTGAAGTTTGCGATGAATCAAGTTTTGGGGAAATTCATGATACATTAAGATCAAACGAGGTCAGCGTAGGTCTAGCAATAAATCCAGAAACAGAATTGCCAACCTGGGCAGAAAAATTTGTCCCAGATCTGGACCAGCTAATTGTTATGTCTGTAGTACCAGGAAGATCGGGTCAAAAGTTTATTGAATTTACACATGAAAAAATGCAAAGAATAGTCAAATTCTTGGCTGAAAAGAAATTCGAGGGCTTCATCGAGGCTGATGGTGGAATAGATCTATCTAATGTTGAATCTTGCTTTTCGGATGGTGCCAGAGTATTTGTCGGAGGGAGTGCCATTATAGGACAGAAAGACGTCCGTGCAACCATTACGGAATTTAGAAAGAAATTGATGCATGCAAGAAGAAAACTCTTGATAAGCAAGGCACATAGTTTGGGTAGCACAGAACTTGTGAATAAATGGATAGACCTACACGAGGTGGGAAAGAAGAAAACCGATCTTCTGCAAATTGCAAAGGAGGCTGGTTTTATATGACCGAATTTGGAGATATGAGAACCGTCTATGGTGAGACTCTAATCAAGATAGGGGAAGAGAATCATAACATAGTAGTTGTTGGAGCAGACACAACAGATTCTCTTAAAACAAGACCATTTGGTAAAAAATTTCCAAATAGATTCTTTAATGTCGGTATTGCTGAAGGAAATTTGGTAACCATAGCAGCTGGTCTTGCAACTGAGGGTAAGATTCCTTTTGCTAGTACCTATGCAATTTTTTTACCTGGTAGATGTGTTGATCAAATAAGAAATGCCATTGCATATCCATCAAGAGATGGTAAAAGTGGATTAAATGTCAAGATGGTTGTATCCCACGGTGGTTTGACCGTTGGAGCTGACGGAGGTTCACATCAACAGATAGAAGATATTGCAATAATGAGAGTCATTCCAAACATCAAAGTTCTAATCCCTGCTGATACAGTGGCAGTGGAGAAACTCACAAGGTTAATTGCACAACTTTATGGACCATTTTACATGAGATTGACACGTTCTAAATCTCCAATTGTACATTCACAAGAACAGGAATTCCAAATAGGCAAAGGAATAGTACTACGGGATGGTTCTGATTGCACTATTGCAGCTTGTGGAATAACTGTACAGATGGCCCTTGAAGCAGCAGATTCTCTTAAACAAGAGGGAATTGCCTGCAGAGTAATAGACATGTTTTCTATAAAACCTATAGACACTGATTTGATAGAAAAAGCAGCCCATGAAACAGGTAGTATAGTAACATGTGAGGAGCACAACATCATGGCAGGTTTTGGTTCTGCCATATCCGAAGTAATCTGTGAAAAATATCCAGTACCAATGAGACGTATTGGAGTAAGAGATCAGTTTGGCGAATCTGCAAGAGACAGTGAAATTTCACTGCTACTGCAAAAACATGGTATAACATCAATTCATATAGCTAATGCCGTAAAAGATATCAGGAGTAGAAAATGAAAATATTCCTCGATACCGCAAATCTTGCTGCAATAAAGCTGTATAATGAAATGGGTCTTTTAGATGGAATTACTACGAATCCCTCACTCTTAGCAAAAGAGGGTGGGGATCCTCAAAAAACAATGGAAGAGATTGTCCGAATTGTAAAAGGCGATGTCAGTCTTGAAGTGGTTAGCACGGAAACCTCCGGTATGGTAGAAGAAGGACAAAGACTTCGAAAATATGGAAATAACGTAGTGGTAAAATGTCCGCTCACTCCTGAGGGTTTGAAGGCTTGTCGAATATTAACATCAGAAGGGATTCCAGTTAATGTAACTTTGTGCTTTTCAGTAAATCAGGCAATACTTGCTGCTAAGGCAGGAGCAAAATATGTGAGTTCATTTATTGGAAGGCTGGATGACAATGGACAAGATGGGATGCATCTGATAAAGGAAATTCATGAAGTATTCCAAAATTATAAATTTGGAACACAGATTCTGGTTGCAAGTGTGAGACATCCGATGCATGTTGTCGATGCAGCAAAAATTGGAGCAGATGTTGTAACGTTGCCACCCGATGTGTTGGGAAAGATGCTAAAACACCCATTAACTGATGTTGGTCTAAAAAACTTTCTAGCAGACTGGGAAAAACTCAAGAAAGAAAATCCAAGTATCCGAATTTAATCTCTATTAAGACTAAACTAATGTTTCCCAACCCATTGATATCTGTGCTCTTCGTCAAAAAGTTCAGATCTAATGTCGTTATCACTTATTCCAGTGTGAAGTTTGGCCTCAAAAAATCCTAGACTTCCTTTATAGGGAATTGGCACCCTTAACGGCTGGGGATTTTTTAAGAGAAAACCATGCCTATGACGAAGATGCTCTTTACCCGCAAAATGCTTCTTGTAATCAGATTTTAGTTCCGCCAGTGACCTGTAAATTTTAACGTCATAAATCTCGGCCTTTCCAATGATTACGCCAGTTCTAAGATCTTTTTTATTAATTTCAAACCTTTTGCAGGCTTGCTTGTTTACTTTTAGTGGTGCGTGGATTAGAAATTCTCCCCTGAATTTCGTATTCCATGTTCTCAACTCGATCGTTTTTTTACCTTCCATTATGAAATCAGCATATGGCTGAGAAACCGATAAACATCTCATTTTAATCAGTTTCTAGAACATTCAAGACTCTTTTTGGAATATCATTTAATCTGCTTACCGCAAGTGTACGCTCGTAACCTAACCGTCTCAAGTTGTTTGCAATTGTGGTGGCATCAGCAGTATCAGGACCAACACCTATGGCAACCATCTTTATACCAATAACTTTGAAATCTCTCATCACAAAACGAACTGCATCAGGATCTGATGGCTCTCCATCAGTCAATGTAAGAAAGATGTCCGGTTTTTTTGATCGTAAAGTAGGAAGTAAAAGATCGTAAACTTCGGCCAACGGTGTGCTTCCATTTGCTTTTATTTGTGCTAGTCTTTTTGCTGCAGTGTTATTCCATTGTAAATTTTCAGGTTTTATTAACCAACAAGTGACCTTCTTTTGTTCAGTGTTAAATGCATAGACAGAAAACTTTACCTTCAAGAAACTTAGAACTTCGCAAAGAGCAAGTGTGGCTTTCTTGTACTCTACTTCTTGTTCTGCTATACTAGAAGAATGATCAAGAAGTATTATTATTCTTGTTTTAATAGTGATTTTCTTGTCAGTGATGAATGGTTTGTGACCTTCTATGTAAGTCTCTTGATCAAATTCATCACCTGCAAGTACATGCTGTTCTTTCCAACCTGATTTCCATTCCTTGAATTTTGCTTTTAGATTGTTTATCAAATCCATATCATAGATTCTAGTTTCGTCTACGTTAGTAGCAGTTGGGATATTGATACCAACCACTTCTGTTCTTAATCCCTTATTCTCACTCTTTTTTGCTTCTTCAAGTAATACTTTGAACTCCTCGAATACCTGTTTACCATCCATTATTTTTTTTGGATCCATTTCTCCAAAATCACTTTCTTTGTGTTTTGCAATTTTGTTTATAGTCCTCATGAATTCTTGTTCAGTCATAGCTATTCCGGAACTTAATTTTGGCATGGATATGGGAATCGTCAACAGAGGATCGATTTCTAAAATCTTGATAATTTCTGAAACCTTCTTTTCAAGCCAGTCCGTTCCATATTGTTTTTCTATTGCTTCCTTTATCGCGTCGGCAGCTAGCGTGTTTGCTTTTTGAATCTTCTCAAATCCGCTTGGAGGAAGTTCTCCCTTTATGTCTCCAAGAAGAAAATATTGAACAAACCCTTCTACAAGCCTAGTGGGCCCATACAGTGTATTGAGCAACGGTCTGTACAACCATGAAAATCCATAATTGAATATTATTTCCTCGTCCATTCCTTGCCAGAACTTTCTTCCAATGATCTCTATCCTTCTAGTCTCCAGTGTGTTTAGAATGAATCCAAATGCATGATCATTACTCAAAATTTTGTTTGAATGTCTTATCCTCATTGCCTCATACCAAAGTGCTGTTCTAAACTGCCTGTATTTCTGAAAATCTGTTCCTTGGTATCGTTCTATAGGAAACATTACAACTTTATTTTCTCGTAACTTAGTTTGAACTTCTTTTTGATCCGTGATACCTACTGTGATCTCTCCATTACTCGACCATCTTCTTACTAGGAACGTACCTATTTCGAGTAATATGTCACTTCTAAGGTGTAGTGATTGCATCAATTCCCAAACATAGAAGTGACTATGTCGTTCACTTTCTGATATTCAACATTGCCCCACTGAGAATAAACATTAGAAAAGACAATATCTGCTGCTTGCCTTGACCTCATGCCAGAATCAAGTAGCTTTCCAAAAGCTATTGTTTCGCGAAGACTTGGAGAATAATACAATTCTTCCACTGCAGCTGCCTGCCGTAAAATATTTGCGAGTTTTACGGCCTGCTGAATTTCCTTTTCATGAGAATCTGAGACATATTTCTTTACTATTTGCAGTTCAATTTCTTCTGGAGGGTAATCTAATCTAATTCTTACCGGAAATCTACTGAGTAATTGTGGCGGCAGTTCTTTGGTCCCAACATGTGATAATGGATTAATAGTTGCAATCACGAACCATCCTTTTACTGCTTCAATTAATTGACCACTTGCTTCCTTGAGAACCAGTTGTCTTCTGTCATCAAGCGCCTCATCCAATCTAAGAAGAACATCTGCCTCTGCCGCATTTATTTCATCGAGATAAAGCATACTTCCCTCTCTCATAGATCTCACTAGTATGCCTTGTTCAAAACCTACTGCACCACTATCTAGAGTCTTTGATCCTACTAGATGACTTTCACGAGTTCTCAAACTAAAATTAATTGATTCTAGCTTAATGCCTTTTCTTGCAGCAAATTCCCTAACTAGAGTTGTCTTACCCGTTCCTTTTGGTCCAATTACAAGTACAAACAGATTTGATGAATATGCTCGTTCTAAAACTTCGAACGAGTTATTCCAATCTATATACAATGATTCTGCAAGCACATTAAGTAAGAGTTTTTTCCTTAATTTAAGACTGTCTTAAATTATTGGTACTAGCTAGGTAACTTAATTTTCAAGATAAACTATACTATACTGTTGAGTACCATCAAACATTTTTGCACGGCGGTAATATGCATGCTTATGATAATTGGAGTTTTGGATGTGGCTAGTGGCCAGAAAATTGAGATTCCTTCCTGGATAAAAAATAATGCACAATGGTGGTATGAAGGTAAAATTGCCGATTCTGATTTTACAAAGGGGATTCAATATCTAATACAAAATAAGATAATGATGGTTCCTCCTGAAAATTCGACAACTGCAAAAGAAAACAAGATTCCTGTTTGGGTTAAGAACAATGCTGGTTGGTGGGCAAATGGCACAATATCTGATAGTGAGTTTGTTGCAGGAATTCAATATCTTGTTAGTTCGGGTATAATCTACATAAACTCTGAACAGAATTCTACAGTAAATAATTCTGAATCACAGTGTGACTCTCTTACAACACCCGCAGAAAAAGAGACATGTTTACAACAGATCGAGTATGATACTAAAATCAAAAACTCTATTGCGTCAGCTACTCCATATTCAATAGGACCAGCCACTTTCTATTATGTGGGTAGTGAAGTACAACCAGCTGATGGTGGCAAATCTATATTGACTATTCATTTTGTAGTAGAAGACTATAGTGATCAAGAAATAACAATGTCATGTGCACGCCCGGATTCTTGTAATTACGCTTTGAGTGATGGTGAAAAAGAGATCCCATATGTAACCAATACGCTAGTCTACGGCAGTCTCACCTTGACGCCAAAAACGCCAAAATTTGTAGATTGGACTTTCTACGATATATTTGACAATACTAGGAATTACTCCTTTTTGGTCAATGAACCATGGGGAACAGGATCTCTGCCACTAAAAATTCAATGGTAATGATTGAAAACTAGAACTAGTTTTCAAGTCCTGCATAAGACTCGTCTAGAATTTGATGTAAGGTCTTATGCCAACTGATATAGCCATCTGGTGTCTTTGGAAAATTATAGTAGTGATCTGTTAAAAGCTTGTTTTGTTGTGCAGTAAATCTTAATCCATCGGCTAATTTCTTATTCAATGCGCTTCTTATCATCATGCTCAATTTTCCTACTGTACCAAAGTCTGGGTGTTCCCCTTTACTGATTGCCTCGACGTCTAACTTAGACAAAAAGTGTTTCATTCCATAATTTATTTGCTCATTTGTAAGAGTTTGAAGCAATCTTCTGAAAATTTCAAGTCCTGCTGTCTTGTATCCATAATCATTAATGAAATCTATATTATACTTCCATAATCCTCGTTCGCTTACGTCTCCAGATTCTATTGCTTCGACAGCATTTTTTCCAATTATTGTTGCTGCAACAATTGCAGGACCTATTCCGCCTGCATCAAGAGGTTTTGGCATCCATGCTGCATCTCCTACCAACATGTATCCGTTAGCAACAAGACAATCATTCTGCCTTCTTACAGAGACTTGCCAGTTGCCAGTAACATTTACAGAATCGCTTGGATCATCGGAGAGTTTAGGATTTTTCATGGCTTTATTCATCTTGACATAATCATTAATGAGTTTTGTAACATCGTCATTCATTCCCAATCGTTGATTCCTTTTTTGGAGTTCTTTTTGTTGGACGCCTAGACCAATATTGACTTTATCTTTACCTTTCGGGAAAACCCAGCCATAACCTCCAGGTGCAATGTCTTGGTCTAGGTGGATGATGCAATAATCTGGATCAAAATCAGTTTTGTTCTCAATTCCATGTTCAAATTTCATTATATGCCTACCAGTAGATTCCAAGTCATCACGGTCTATCTTTTTTTCAATCTTTGAATTAATTGAAAGACCATTACGTAGCATCGAAGTGACACCTGATGCATCAATCACAATCTTGGCAGTTTTCTTGAATGGTTCATTAGCAATTAGATTTGTTCCCTCAACTCCAACTACAGTTTCGTTTTCGTATAACAAGTTTCTCAAAGCTACAGAATATTGCATGTTTATTCCCATCTTCTTTGCATCCCGAAGTTGGCGTTTTGGGAGTTGTTGTCTGTTTAACATATATCCCTCACCATCAAACGGAATCGACGTTTCTCGGTCTGGAGAAAATGCCATTACTCCTTTAACAGGATGTTCTATCTCTGGGTTTCCCCAACTGATTTTTATTCTTTCAGTCATGTAGTCAACAGTGTTCTTGCCTACGGCATCTCCGCAGATCCAACCATTTATTGTCTTTTTACCCAGTGTCGGTTCTGGGTTTCTATCGATAACAAGAACCGATAATCTCTGATTTGAATAATGTGCAACTGATTGTGCAGAAATCATTCCAGCCAGGCCGCCTCCTGCTACTATGATATCATAATCCGTTTTCACAGCCAAAAAACAGGATCAACTCTATTTAAAAGAACCGTATGAATGTAGATCAAGTTTTTGGGTCGGTTCGTCGCGGCTTCCTCACAGCTAATGCTCAGACTGGAGCGGCAAAATGTTACCTCATTCCCTCTTACCATGTGCCTCAAATACTATTAAACTATGCTCGAGTCTGCAAAGATTTGCAGATTAGATTTTCAATAACTCCGTATACGTTTTAACAAATTCACTTTTTTTGTAAATTGGAACCTTAATTCTGATCTTTATTGCATTATTTTGTTGTAGGTTGATCATTTTTCTCGCAAGATCATTCTTGCTTATTCTGAGAAACAGAGCTGAATCATCAAAATACGAGTCAATATTCTCAAGAAGTTCTTCTACCTGTGATTTTGTAACTCTGGAAATAAGATTTCTTACAAAATCCTTTGCCTTTTCCTTAATGAGGACAGTCTTGGCTAATGTGATTGGATTTCCATAATATCCTAACATTTTTTCTTGTGAGAACTCATCTTCCTTTATCTGAAATAACTCAAAGACTGGTTCAAAGATTTTTCTATCATCTTCGGTAGCATGAAATATAATCTCAAGTGTAACTTCTAGCTGTTTTACCATTGTATAGGCTATCTAACTGATGATTAAATCTATTTGGCTTGAAGTAAGATCGTTTCTGCTTCTGCGGTTCTGATAAGCTTTGTTTTTTCAACTCCTACATGTCTAACATGAATTATTTTCTTGACAGATGCCAAGATGTCAGAATTAATCTTTCCGAAGGCTGTTGCTTGTATGAATTGGTCTATTGTCATTTCAGGTATTGTTCTTGCCATTACATCTCTTGCAATTAGCCTCAAAGCATGTTTTCTTGAAGTATTCAACTTTTTCTGAGTCAAAGCAATAATCTTAATTCTAAAGAGATAACCATCTTTTGTCTTGAAATCTCCAAGGAAGGTGATAAGGGATGAGCCACGTCTTACAAGGCTTCTAAGAAACTCTTTTGCATACTCGTATCGTTTGAAGATAGAAGTTGCTGTGTCCCCATCTACTTTGTTTATCTGGAAATATAGCTTGAACTGATGTTGGGATGGATCGCCTTTAACAATATCAAATAATGTAACTTCAATCACTCTTCCTACCGCACTCTCATCATTAGTAATTGGAAGATAAGCAATCGGAACACTGTTGAATGCTGAAGGAGCAAGAACAGTAACCCATTTCTTTTCTCTCCATTTGTCTTTGACCCTTGAGGTCTTTTGGCGAGCCAACTAAAATCAACCTTTGAACCCAAAATATAAGTTTAGTCAATACTTTTCGCTCCTATAATTATCTCCCCCGCTAACCCTGTTCTTCGCTTGCCTCCCCAAATCTGGTCTTTCGTCAATTAGCGTAGACGAGTGGAATGTGTCTATGAAGCGAGTTGAAGCGTAAGATAGGAAAGACCGCTTAACCAAACTCCATAGTTAACAAAAATACACATTAAGCAAGATACTGCGCCACCCTGTTAAGATTCAAGTCTCAAGGAAAGTTATACTTGTCCTTTGATTCAACTTCCTGCATTGGATAGGCAGTGGGAGGTATTGTTACCCCATCGATGTTTCCTTTGATAATAACATTGTAGGTTCCAAGCTGTGTTGGAATTACTGCCGCAGTATACAATCCAGGTGTGTCATCACTGGCAGTGAAATAAGAGGTGATGTCTTTAGTCTGTCCTCCATACTGTATAGTTACAGTCATGTTATCTAGTCCAGTATTTGAAATCGCTGGAGCACTATCATTAGTGCCGTGGTAGACATAGATGTCTATCTGATTTGTATCGCCAACAAGTGGTGGTTCATTCATCCAACCAATCTTTACTGAAACGTTGTTGAATGTTTTTAAAATGTGTGCTTCTACAGGATGGATTGCAAATGAGATTATTGCAACTATGACCAAAGCAACAACTGGAATCATTAATTTATTGTTCATACTTGTATAGTATGCAAATTAGAATAAAATCAAATCTACCGTTCCTATCAATGAGAATGGTAGTTAGGCAATTAAATACAGAATTCTAACTACAGACTTGAACATGCCAAAACAACAATACAGATCAGAACTTGCTATAATTTCAGATATTTTATCTGTAACTATGGATTATGGCAGGGATGGCGCAATAATATCCTCTATATCTAGAAGAGCCAATCTGTCATATTATGCGGTAATCGAAAAGTGTAAGAAGCTAATAGATGCAGGACTGGTAAAATCTCTAAATAACAGTAAAAATCGGATTTTTGTCATTACAGAAAAAGGAATACAGTTTTTTTCACACATGCAAAAATTCCTAGAAACCGTAAAGGTAGCCAAGATCAGGTATTGATAAGATATGAATAATGCAAAAACTGCACTAATACTTGGCATCTCTCTTGCTGCAATCATCATTTCTGTGATAGCAATTACCATGCACATGCAAAACACGTTGCAGACAAATAACCAGAACACAGTACAAGCAGTCACACAACATTACACAGGGCAAACAAGGGAATTTTGGCTCTTCAACAGCGGCATACCAGGTTTTAATGAAACCCTGATGGGCATGCCGCATGATGTATACAGTATGCCTACCATGGCAGTCTTCAAGGGCGATACAGTGGTAATCCACTTCTTTAACACGGAAGAACCTACTGGAGACCACCATTCTTTTACCATAAAAGATGCGCCATACCACATGGATGTGGAGCTAAGCCCAGGTCAAAATAAGACCATAACATTTGATGCAAATACAACAGGTATATTCACGTATTATTGTATATTTCACCAACCTACTATGAGGGGTCAACTCATAGTGCAGCCTCCTCCGTACTGAGATCACATTATTTTTCTGAGAACTTTTCCCAAAGCCGGACTATTTTATCATCCATTTTTAGTCTTTCAATTTTGTATGAAATTTTACCATCCTTGAATTTTATTTCAATCTCAGAAACGAGGCCCTTGTAGTAGCTTTCATCCAGTCCCTCGAGTGTTCGAACGACCTTGGTCTTCTTTATCATTTTCATGTACTCTAGGAATTTTATTTTTCTGTAGGCTGTCGATAATGGTATCCCAAGCTTTGTAGCGATCTCTTGTACAGTCAGCTCATTATTTGTTAAAAGTATGATTATCTCTCTACTGTATCTATCTACAAGTACTGCTATGATATCATCATCGCTTTCCATTTCAACTTTTTTTGACTGCCAAGATCAGTACGGCAAATCCAGCGATCTCAAAAGATTCCTCTATGATTTTTTGCAAATCCCCGTTATTGAGGAATGAAAATGCATCTTCGATCACTGTTTCACCTATAATTAATAACGTGAAACCTATTACCAAAAGAAGCATGGGAGGGTATTTCGTTCTTTTGAATGCCTTTGCTGCGAAAAATACGAGTAAAAATCCTACTATAAGATGTGCTGCAAGAATTACATAGTGAGTAATAGGATCAATCATACCATTCATCCAGATAACGTAACAAAATCATAAAAACAGGTTTTGATTTTAAGAATCTCATATTTCACTCTTAGTTGCTGTACTGTCCGTTTTTAATTAATATGCCCATTCCTAACAATGGGAATGGTAACCAGACTATTATAAGAAAATAGAAAATGGCATTTCATGAACAAGAAGATTGTCATTAGTGCGGGCATTGCGGTACTTGTGGTTGCCATAGCAATAGTAGGCATCAAGACCACCTTGGGTGATAAAGCGATAGGACTGCCTGGAGAAGAAAATACCGAAAGTGCATTACACCTGCAAGAATCCAATGAATCGTCACCGACAGCAAACACTACTGCCAAATCGACAGAATCCGGAGAAGCGGGATCTACAGAATCTGGTGAATCTGGACCATAATTTAAAAATCAATTTTTTTTAGTTTTATTTTTTTTCCAAGAGTTTCAATATTAAAAGTGACGTTTTTAACGCGTCAATCTCTTTTCCGGCAAAGACATACAATATCTTCTCGCACAAAGGAAAGCTCATCGAAATAACCTTGTCTCCATGTGATATTGAAAATTTTACCTACCAATTCGTATTTGAGAATATTAGTATTAGTGGCACTTGCATTTGTTCCCGCCGTGGCCTATGCTGACGATGACAATGGATTTAGCACAGCCACAACCCTTGGTTGGCTGGCCATTGGATGCGGGGTAGCAGCAAACCTTTCGCTTGTGATATTTAAAATGGTAAGAAGGATTCCTGTAATGAAGTTAGTTGGTGGTTCTGCCACTTCACAAAGTTTGACACCCATGTACAAGCCAGTGTTGGATTTTCATATTATGTTAAATTCAGTAGGATTCTTTGCGGGTTTGTCGCATGGATTTATGCTCATGCAAGGACTGGACTATATCTCACTTTCATTGGTCATAGTCATGACTGTTTCAATGATTAGCGGTATACTGCTTCGGTTCACATACGGTAAAAATGTAAAATTTGTAAGTAGGCTAGTTCATGGTCAAGCTATTCTTGCGGCATTACTAGTAACACTAGTTGTTTTACATGTAATTACAAGGTGGCATCATGGAATTGTCATGCATTACATATGAGGAGTGCAACAATTTCTAATAGAGTAAAATATTTCAAGCATCATTTTCATTTTTCCAACGCCTACCCCGTACTTCACTTATATCCTATCTTCTGGGCTATGGACAATTAACGAAGTCGTAGCGTAATGTGTCTATGGAGCAAGACGTAGTGTAAGTCTAATAGACTGCTAACCCTTCCATTATTTTGACAACCCCTTTTTGCCTACTTTTCCCAAAAGTAGGTCGGCGTAGCCGAAACCCCTTTTCTTGTAAAACTTCTTTGGCAATTTCCGAAAGAAGTTTTTTTTGTCCATAGGACAAAACCCCTGCCAACGAACCCAGACCGTAGGTCTTGGGTGAGGCGGAGCGAAGCGGAGAAG
>JBOGQX010000005.1:0-39717 GCA_050749285.1 Nitrosotalea sp.
AATGACTAGTAACTCGCTCTAATATAAGATTAAAAGAGTTAAGATACCACTGAAAGTAAGCTTTGATGTAATAATTATCTTCAAAGAACCTTTTTACCAGATACAGACCAAAGTGAAAATACTTGAGTCAAAAATACATAGAACATAAACTGATTAAGAATTCATCTATAGAATATAGAGAATATCAGGTAAATCTTGCAAAACAAGCCATTCAAGAAAATTGTCTTGTTGTGCTTCCAACAGGTCTTGGCAAAACAACAGTGGCCCTTCAAGTAATAGCAGAGTTTCTTGAAAAAAGAAAAGGAGGGGTGCTCTTTCTAGCACCAACACGAGTTTTAGCCCATCAGCATTATGAATTTCTCAAAAATAATCTGCTCATAGATGATATTGCCTTGATAACAGGTGAGGATCTTGTCAATAAACGAAAAAAATTATGGATAAACAGTGTGGTTTGTGCTACGCCCGAAATTGTAAAAAATGATCTTGATAGGCAATTTGTCTTACCTCAACAGTTTGCTTTGATAATATTTGATGAAGCGCATAGAACAATTGGTGACTACGCATATGCTGGAATCATAGAGCGCTTTACGGATTTAGATGTAAGAATCTTGGGAATGACTGCAACATTACCAAGTGAGAGAGAGAAAGCATCAGAGATTCTCAATATATTGAAAATATCACGCATAGCACAGAAAACAGAGGAGAGCCCAGATGTAATGCCATACGTACAACAAACCGACACCGAATGGGTCACGGTAGAACTTCCTCCAGAAATGAAAGAAATTCAATCTTGTATCAAAGCTGCTTTGGATTCAAGATATGATGAACTACGTAAAATGGGTTTGAATCTTTCAAATAGTAAATCTCTTTCAGAACTACTGCGTGTAAGAGAATTTGTATTAAGACAGAATCGCAGGGCCGCAAAGCCACTTTTTACTGCAATTCGAGTAATTCATGCATTAAATGTTCTTGAATCTCATGGAGTTACCTCGTTTTTGAGATTTTGTGAGAGAACAAGGCAAAAGAAAGGAGTTGGAATAAGAGATCTCTTTGAAAATGATCTGAATTTTGGAAAAGCAATTAGATTAGCAAAAGAAGCTCAGGAGAAAGGAATTGAACACTCGAAGATTATAAAATTAAAAGAAATACTACAAAAAATTTCAGGCAAAGCATTAGTGTTTACAAGCTACAGAGATTCTGTTGATGTCATTCACCAAAAACTAAACGAAATGCAGATCCCAACTGGATTTTTAATTGGAAAGGCGGGTGAAGCAGGACTCAAACAGAAAAAACAGATAGAGACGGTACAAAAATTCAGAGACGGTGAATACAAGGTCTTGATAGCAACAAGAGTTGGAGAAGAAGGACTGGATATTTCAGAGGTAAATACGGTAGTGTTTTTTGATAATGTGCCAAGTTCCATACGATATGTACAGAGAAAAGGTCGTACAGGGAGAAAAAACTATGGAAAATTGATAGTCTTAATCGCAAAAGATACTACTGATGAGACATACTATTGGATAGGAAAGCGGAAGGTAACTGCAGCAAAGAAGATGGGTGAAAAAATGTCAAAAATGCTTGAAAAGCAAGAGATGCCAACAAAAACTGGCCTTGACCCCTTCTTAGGATAATACAGAATTATTTTAAATCACAAACCATATCACTGACCATGACAAAAATTCATGCAGAAATTGGAGTTCTTCCAATCGGTACTTCATCAACCAGCCTTAGCAAATATATTGCAAGTGGAGTGGAGAGTCTCAAAAAAATAGAAGGGATCAAGTATCAAGTAACCCCAATGGGAACTATGCTAGAGTCCAATAATGTAGACAAGATCTTTGAGGCATCAAAAGCAGTCATGAATGCCATCTTTGAAATGGGTGTTACACGTGTAGAGTTAATACTCAAGATTGATGAAAGACATGACAAGGACAATAGTTTGGAAGATAAACTAAGATCAATCGAAAAGATCTCAAAGTGAATTGAGTTAGAATACAAAATTTCGCAATAATGTACTCTCAAGTCTACAGTTAAATATTATAAAACTACCACAACTGCCAATGTTGAAGGCAGAACTGTTGGTTTTTCTTGCCATGTTTACACTCATTATTTTTGTAGGTAATGCATATGCTCAAAGCTCTTTGAATATAACGGCTAGCACCGACAAAGCATCATACCAACTTGGAGGAAAGGTGATCATAACAGGTTCAATACCGCAAGTTCTCAATGGAAATCCAGTCACACTAATAGTAAGAAATCCAATTGGAAATGTATACGATGTTGGCCAAGAGACACTATTGAACAACATGTTTGTCCACGACTTTGTAATAAGCGAAGATTCTCAAAGTGGGGTATACACGGTCGACATCAAATTTGAGGGTCAGACTGATGAGATACAGTTTGCGGTAAACGCGGGACAGCTACAAATCATTCCTGTTTTGAATAGCGCGATAAATGTACGTGGGGATAATACTACGTTGATAAAGTATGGCAATGCCGAAGTGTCTACAGTAGATTATTCTATTACAATTCCTATTGACACCAGTAAGATGTCTGGCGGATACATCATTGAAGAATATCAAATTCCAAAACAGGTAATCGATGCACCAGGTGATCAGTTAATAATAAAAGAAGATGGAAATGTGGCCGAGTGTACACAAACAGAAACTGATGTACAAAGGGTATTAGATTGTCCAATTCATGAAGGTACAAAACAATTGACGTTCATTGGCACGGTCATAATTCCCGAATTTGGCCCTACATCAGCGGCCATATTTACAATAAGCACAATGGCAACGCTCATAGCCTTTTCAAGATATAAAATAAAATTTTAAAATTACTTCAGATAGGTTATTTAACGCGAATTCCTGTCTATTTCATATGATTGCATACATTTTGGTATTATGTGTTCCAGGTAATGAAAAAGATGTAATTGCCAAGATAAAGGACATACCTAACGTGGTTGAAGTAAACGGAGTAATGGGCAAATATGATGTATTTGTAAAAATACAATCTAGTGATGTAATGAAAGTAGATGCTACAATAAGTAAGGTTAGAAACGTTGGACATGTGACAAGTACTATTACCATGCCTGCCATTTATGGACAGGGTGGAACAGTAGACGACGAAAAATAGGTTTTTTCACACTCAAGAAGATTATTTAGAAAGATAGACGTAGATCATAGAGTGAAAGTAGTAGATGTGGCAGATCCTACGAGTATAGACAGGGCTCCAGATAAAGCAGTAGTTTTAATGGCATCAGGAAGTTTTGTTGAAAGAGGATATATCGTCAAAAGTGTACACCTTAATCTGTACATTCAAAGAAAAGACCCAAAATTAGGAGTGTTTTCGTTGATAACAGCTTTTGTCGATACAGACAAGGGATCTATAGAAATGACCTATGATGAAGGATATCGAGGAGATAACGCGCTTGAGGAGGCAGCTGCATTTCTGACATCACACCTTGGAATATCGGGTCTAATATTACGTTCTATAATTCAACTTGAAAACTCAGAAATACATTTGACCTAAAGTCTCAGAGATTATATTCTTGTCACACACATTTTATTTTATTGAAATTTGAACGTAAACCTATTCAACCTAATCCTTCCTGTGCAATGTGTGGCAAACCCATAAAGGATCATTCGTCGGAAGAAATGAAAATTTGTATTAACGAGCGAAGAAAATCTGCTAGGAATAACACGTGAAGAACGGGTAAACGATGAAACAATTCAAACATTCATTTGTTGTTGAAGATGATATTGACACCGTTTGGAAATTCTATACTAATATAAAACACCTCGAAGTTATAACCCCCAAAAAAATGAGTCTTCAAATTCTAAAATCTCAAAGCGATATATTCCAGCAAGGAACTGAAGTATGGTTAAGTGCAAAATTAGTAATGAAATCCAATTGGCACTCAAAAATCACTTATCTTGAGCCATACGAATATTTGGATGAGATGATCACTGGCAGATTCAAGATCTGGAAACATTTACATAAATTCAATAGAATTGATGAGAAAAAAACTCAGGTAATCGATGAGATAGATTTTGAACTCCCGTATTGGCATATTGGAAAATTACTTGAAAATTATGTATTCAGGCAACTTGAAGATATATTTGCATACAGGGAGAAAGCAACGATAGAATATTTGAAACCCGGTTCTACAAATCTAACTCGCTAGCTTCTTGCAACTTATCAGTGAGTTCAAGATACGTATATGGATCAAGTTGTTTTGCAAAACATTTGTCAATATTGATCAGATATACTGAATGTAACCTTGCATTGAGTATGTCACTTGTTTCGATTGGCGGATTCTTATAAAATCTGTCACAGAGATCTTTTATTTTTTGAACCTCATCTTTTGTTCTCTTGCTTGGTGGTTTAAGAAACAATTTTGGAATGGGTAAAATTCCAACAACAGGCGTTGCAAGTGAAAATTTTGAACAGTATTGACTATATCTTGCAATCTTACTTGCAATTCTTGCTACGTAATAATCAATGGTATCCAACGCATGATCTGGCGGAGTAAATCCTGTTTCAATTTCCATGATAAATGTACCGTCTCCCTTTGTTGCAAAGACATCACAAACTAGAATATCCGAAAGATGCTTTTCAATATCTACAGAATATCCTTGTGCAATAAGATTAGATGCACAAATGATTTCAAGTACAGAGTGATTTATCTTGACAAGATTCTTTTGGTATAATTCAATTAGTCTCTCCCGTACAAAATTTATCTTTGATTTCATATCAGGCGACTTGCCTTCTGTGAGTTTTTCAGCTACCGTATATACATCATCTGTGAATTTTTCAATGTCCAAAATCTAGTCTTCAATTTGGTGGTGGGTTTTAAGAAGATAGCTAAAGTGACATGGTTACACGAGGAACAATCTTACAAAGATTTTTTATCAAGAAGAAGAGCCGTCACAATATGGACAACCTCGCAAGTAATGACAAATTGATACTTTTACAATATGCGATAAGTAAGTATGAAGAGGAAAACATTTTGATGGAGAAACTGAAGAATGTTCTTGACCAGAAAGACATTGATAGAAGCATTGCAACACTTATTGGAACGCAAAAGGTCCGTCGCATAGGCCCGGATATCTTGCAGAACAATGTAAGTCACACAGGAGAGCTCCCAGAATTACCTGCACATTTAAAATCAATTATAGATACTCTATGATCCTACCGAATAACTTACAAGGGGTCGGTTTTATTCAAATTCAACATGACAATTAAAAACATCACAGTCCTTGGTTCTGGAATAATGGGTCATGGAATAGCTCAAGTCTCTGCCATGGCAGGATACAACGTAGTATTAAGAGACGTCGAAAAATCATTTTTGGACAAGGCCATGGAAAAAATAAAATGGAGTTTGGATAAACTTGTATCAAAACAAAAAATATCAGAAGAAGAAGCACAAAGAATCTTTGCAAGAATTATTCCTAAAGTCGAACTTTCTGAAGCACTAAAGGACTGTGACTTGATGATTGAGGCTGTACCTGAGATAATGGATTTGAAAAGGAAAGTTTATTCTGAAGTTGACAGTATTGCAGAAAAGAAGACAATATACGCATCAAACACTAGCACGTTACCGATAACAGAGATTGCTAATGTGACAAGCAGACCTGAAAAATTTATTGGAATTCACTTCTTCAACCCCCCACAATTAATGAAGTTAGTAGAGGTCATTCCTGGCCAAAAAACACCAAAAGATCTTGTGGATTTGACTGTAAGTTTTGTAAAATCAGTATCTAAAGAGCCAGTGGTATGTAAGAAAGATGTTGCAGGATTTATTGTGAATCGAATATTCATTCCTCTTGTTCATGAGGCTGCATGGGCAATGGACAGAACTAAAGCTTCTATGACAGAAATAGACTCTGCAGTTAAATTCAGACTACAATTTCCAATGGGAATCTTTGAACTTGCAGATTTTACTGGTCTTGATGTGATACACAAGGCAACCATTGAAATGCATTCTCGTGACAAAAAGGTAATCAATCCACACCCATTAATTCAAAAACTATTTGATGAAAAAAAGCTTGGGCAAAAGACTGGTGCAGGCTTTTATGAATACTCAGGTGAAAAATACGAGCGCATAAATTTGTCAGAGGAGCAGGCAAAAAAATTCGATCCTATACAATTACTGGGTACACTTTTAAACAATGCATCCTGGCTTGTTACAAACCAAGCAAGTGATGTGTCAGAGATTGAAAAGGCACTCAATTTAGGAATGGGTTTAAGAAAACCAATATTTGAGACAGCAAAAGAATTTGGAGTAGCAAACATAGTCAAGGAATTGCAATCACTTTCACAAAAATATGGCGAATTCTACGAGCCAGATCCTTACTTGTGTTCTATCTCGAATTAATTTTTTCTAGGAGTATTTGCACTGCTTCTTTTGGAGAAACTACACCTATTATCTTCACTTGTTGTCTGTGGTCGAGATATTGATCAGCATACTTGTCTGCGATTCCACCAGTATTCTTGATGGCCACAATTGGTTTTTTGTGCATATATGCGGCACATGTTTCTGACAAAGTACCGGAAGCTCCGCCAATAATTATTACTCCATCGCTTGCCAGAGCTGTTAGAAAATCTCTTGCAAGACCCATGCCGCTGGGTATTACTATATCACAGTATTCATTAGCAAAAGATGCGTCGTTTTGTGGAATGATGCCTACTGTTAGGCCTCCTCCGTCTCTTGCACCATGACATGCTGCTTTCATAACTCCGCCAAGACCCCCCGAAATTAATACCGCACCAGACTTTGCAACTTCTATTCCAGTCTCATAAGCTATTTTTTCCAGTTCAGGCGTAGAGCCATTTTCGTTATTGCCCACTATAAGAAGTTGTATTCTTTTTACCAATATTGTAGATCAAAAAATCTAGAATAAAAATTGTAGTATGATGAAGAATAAATTTTATTTGGATTTTGTTTGACGAGGTTTTCGGTCCTTCTTGGCTGCTTTTGTTGGAGCATCAGGTTGTACCTTTTGTTCTGTTTTAGTATCTTGTTTCTGAACTTCAACTGGTTTCTGTGTCTGAGGAGGTCTTGGTGGATTATGTTGCGGTCTTGGTTGTGTAGATGATTGGTTTCTCTTGGTACCCTGTAATGGCCTCATCTTATTCCACAATACACTCATTCTCGCTCTGTATCCTTCAGCATATTCTAATTCTGATGGTACTAGAGTTGCAGGATGCACAAATCCCTGGCTTCTAATTGCAATTGCTCTTTTGACAGCTATCTGTCGAATATAATCCCAATCTGCTGAACCAAATCCATCTACTGGTCCCACTAGTTTTCCATTATGCATACTGAAAACCAGAGCAGACACAATTGGAATTGCATAATTGATACTTGCGGGTGAGTTAATCTTCACCGGCATCAGAGGCATGTGATGACTACCTCGAGTGTTACCTGCCACAAGATGAGGATTGCTAAATGCAGCACCGGCTTCTTCTGTTGCAGGAAAGTCTTTTTGAGTTCTCACTATGCATATTGGATCATCTTTTCCAACATATTTTCCTGCAATGTTATGCAATCTGTCTGTAGAAGCTGCAAGAATCGGTTGGTTATCCTTGGTATAAACAGTTGAAATTACATATCTTCCCGGATACATTAAAGCAGCTTCAAGTGTTGGTTTGTCTTCCCACATTTGAAGCTGGGCAATCCTTCCTTTTTCAACATCCATGACATTAATCTTGACTCCTTTTGCAAGATTTTGGTTGACAATAAGTCCAGTATTACTAAGTGTATCTACAAACATTCGATAAAATGGATAGTTGAAAGCTCCAGGCTCAGTTTTATCAGCGGCATAAATGGTAAAAGCTTCATTAGGTCTTTCCTCAAAGGTAATTTCTGCAACACCAGGGCCCATTCCCTTTACATTTCCTGAAAACGAATCTTTCAAAAGATCCTGCCCTGCTCCGTAGAGTCCTTCATTTTTAGCTACATTAGTTGCTGCTTCAAATGCTGTCCAGGCAAGTTGATGAATCTCCCTGTTATCATCTCCTCTGGTGTGAGTCATAACAATATGAATGTCATCACCACAATATCCAATGTAAGAATCAATTAAGAGACCTTTCCCATTTTTGATCATTTGGGATCTTACAATGTTTCTAACAGCATTTAACAGACCATCACTTGGTCTTGTATGGCCTCCAATTCCACCGACATCAGCTTTGATCACACTTACAGTAATTCTCATATTTTTAGTCATGATTTCCACGGATTTATACTATGTGAAAAATACTTGATTCAAAACATCAGATCAGCAATTTCTTGAAAATTAACTAAAACAAATTCAAAAAATCGAAATGGTAATAAAGCCCAAGCCTTCAATGCATCGTTATGAGTGCCGCAAGCAGGAAACCACACTTAAACATGATCGTTGTAGGTCACATCGACAATGGCAAGTCTACCACTATGGGACATTTTCTAATGGACATGGGTCTTGTAGATGAGAGGACAATTGCAGCCCATGCAGCAGAGTCAGAAAAGACTGGAAAAGGTGACACTTTCAAGTACGCATGGGTGATGGACAATATTAAAGATGAAAGAGAGAGAGGTATTACAATAGATTTAGCTTTTCAAAAGTTTGAAACTCCAAAGTACTTCTTCACATTAATTGATGCTCCTGGACATAGAGACTTTATCAAAAACATGATTACTGGTGCTTCTGAAGCAGACTGCGCTATCCTTATCCTGTCAGCAAAGGAAGGTGAAACAGATACTGCTGTTGCACCAGGCGGGCAGGCAAGAGAACATGCTTTCTTGCTTAGAACACTTGGAGTAGGTCAGCTAATTGTTGGAATCAATAAAATGGATGACGGTAATTATTCTGAACAAGCGTTCAAGGTAGCAAAAGAAAAGGCAGAGAAGCTGTTAAAATCAGTAGGTTACAAACTTGAAAGCATTCCAATAATTCCAGTTTCTGGATGGAAGGGTGACAACTTGGTAAAGAAATCACCAAATATGCCTTGGTGGACAGGAAAAACACTTTACGAAGCTTTTGATGAATTCAAACTACCAGAGAAGCCAACAAACAAGGCACTAAGAATCCCAGTGCAAGATGTCTACACTATTACTGGTGTTGGAACAGTGCCCGTAGGCCGTGTAGAGACTGGTGTTGCAAAACCTAACATGAAGATTGTAGTAATGCCATCTGGCGCTTTAGGTGAAATTAAGAGTATTGAAACACACCACACTCAAATGGAATCTGCAGAACCAGGAGACAATATTGGTTTCAACCTTCGAGGTATTGAGAAGAAAGACATCAAAAGAGGAGATGTTATAGGAACACCTGATAGTCCTCCAAATGTTGCAAAAGAATTTCGTGCACAGATTATAGTTATTCATCATCCAACAGCTATTGCACCTGGTTACACACCAGTTATGCATGCTCACACTGCTCAAGTGGCTGCAACTATTGTTGCATTTGAAGCAAAAATAAATCCACAATCAGGTGCAATCGAAGAGAAGGATCCAAAATTCCTCAAAGCCGGCGATTCTGCAATTGTCAGAATCAGACCAGTACGACCACTGGCAATCGAGACATTCCAAGACTTTCCAGAACTTGGAAGATTTGCACTGAGAGACATGGGTGCAACTATTGCTGCAGGGGTAGTAAAAGAGATCACTGAGAAGTTCACAAAGTAGTGATCAAGGGTGACCCAAACAGCCAGAATAAAATTAACAAGCACTAGTTTACAGAGGCTGGATGGAGTTTGTAGCGAAATAAAAGGAATAGGAGAAAAAACTGGTGTTAAAGTAAAAGGACCAACACCACTACCGGTAAAAAGGCTCAATGTAGTAACAAGGAAATCCCCCTGCGGTCAAGGAACTCATACTTATGAAAAATGGGAAATGAGGATACACCGTCGTGTTATAGATCTAGGAGCTGACGACAGGGCAATTAGACAATTGATGAGAATTAAGATCCCAAACGATGTATATATCGAACTAACACTCAAATAATTTTTGTAGGCTTAAATTACAGAGAACTTTTTGATTAACTATGTCTGAACCAGAGATTCAAGAAGAAGTACAACCGCAAGAAGAGAAGCCAGTTAGTTTTAGTGTCTTTTATTCATGCATGAGATGTGGAACACGTGTAAGCCAGTCAGAGCTTACAAGACTTCCAGAAATAAAATGCATTTGCGGCTTCAGAGTTTTTACCAAAGTAAGACCTCCAATTGTAAAGACAATCAAGGCCTTTTAGGAATCTAATTTTCCTCGATAACTATGAGATCTCTGTAAATGAGTTCTCATCTCTTCCATGCTAGAAAAATACAACTTGCATTGTTTACAATCATAACGACTGTCACCATGTATCACTTGTTCATGTTGCATTAACTCTTCTTGTTGTTTGAATTTTTTACCACATTTTTCACATTTATGTTTTTTAAAAATATGCATAATCTATTCCAACTGTGCTTTTTGAGAATCCCAACATTCTCTACATAATTGACCTTCAATAGACCATTTCTTTTTTGGGTTATAACGTATCAAGCCAAGCTTTTTTCCACAGATGTAACAAAACTCCCTCAAATTTTTGTACTCTTCATCTTTTTTATTAAAGCAAGATTTACACAACAAACCTTTCATATCCCACTGATGTCGTGGTTCCCACATGTCTGGAACATCTTTTTCAACGCCACAGATTACACATCTTTGCCGTAGACTTAGTTCATAGAATTTTTTCATCTGAGTTACATGACAATCACCGCAAAGAGGTCCTTCTATTTGCCACTCAGCCTTTGGTTTGTGTTTGTGAGTAATTTTCTTCTTACATATGCTACAAAAAGCAGGTTTACGACCTAGCAAAGTCACAATTCGAATTGTATTACAACCATTAAAAAAGATTGGCAGATTAAAATAAGAAGGAAAAGAAGCAGTTGATTGTTGGCTTTATTGCTTGCCTAATGCCTCTTCAATAAGCTGGCTTGCGTTTAGCATTCCTTTCTGCTTTGCTACTTGCTCAATTTTCGCGTATTGATCGGCTGTAAAGCAAATTGGCATTGAGCGCTCTTTCATATCGTTTCTTGTACTGGCATATTTTATATCCTTTTTGTTGATTTCCAGCTGATCGTATAATGTCAAAAATTTCCTAAAATCTATTCCTTGAAAACATACTTGCGCTGTCCGCGCATTTCTGGTGTGTTTTGGACTTCAACCAATACGAATTCTTTTTTACTATCTAAAATATTTTCAGTGGGGCTTCGTTTGTTCTCATGTATTTCCTCATATTCTTCAAGTGAAACCTTGATTCTGTCACCTATTTCTGATTCCAAGTTCATGTCCCTTACAATCTCTTTGTAAGTGGGCATCATGACACCACTGAAGACCATTGCACTGGCACCACTTCCGTAAGAACCAAATCCAAATCTTTTTCCTTCCAAATCAACTCCTTTTTGGAATTCAAATTCTAAACAGCTTCTAAATCCCATGTAAAGGGAAGCAGTATAGAGATTTCCTACTACTCTAGAGGCAATTAGTGAACTTGCAAGCTTTGAATCATAAGCGTCTTGGAACTCTTCTGTCTGAGTAAATCTTTTTGTAAATTCATGATCTTTTGCCATAAATTCCTCATCTGCCAGAACAGATTCTATTGTTCCTCGCGGGTCCTTTGGAGTAGGCTCATTCATTTCCATCGCTTCAATTATTTTCTTCCAGCGTGGTAGGTTTCTCCATTCATGTCTTAGTAAATAGGCAAGTGCCTTCTTACCCATGTTGCTGTATGGAAGATGCATGTTTACAAAATCGATATAATCTAAGATTGTCTCACCTTCTTTTAATTTGATGAGACCACTTGAAAGTGCTTTTTCCTTGTATTCCATTAATGCCTTCTTTACTTGAATCATGTAAAGGAGGTTGGAATATTGTCCTTTGACTATTGGGGTTTCCTTACCAAATGGCCTGTAAAAATCATATTCGTTTCTTATAGACGTGGAAGTTACTTTGGGGTCAAATGCCATTATTCTTGGGTCATCGTTAAGTAACATTGCAACGGCACCAGCTCCTTGCGTGTACTCTCCACTAGAATTTAGATCATATTTTGCGATATCGGATACAACAACCATTGCATATTTTCCTTCAGCCTCTCCCGCCCTTATCCAATTCGAGTTATCATACAAAGCATATGAACCACTTACACATGCAAATTTACATTCAATTCCGCCACAATGTCCAAATGAACCATCACCATAGACCTGTTCTAACATGCCTATTACATAGGAATTCATTGCCTTTGATTCGTCAAGCGATGATTCTGTGGCAACATAAAGTCTACCTACATCCTTTGGGGCGATTTTATTCCTTTCCATCAATCTTAAGCATGCATTTGCGGCCATACATGCGGGGTCTTGGTTAGTATCTACGATAGCCATTTTAGATACGCCTAATCCACGTTGAAGTTTATCTGGGTCCATTCCACGAGCGCTTGCAAAGTCTCGTGCGTCCACAAACAATCTTGGAATGTAGATGGCTATGTCATCTATTCCTGCAGCCAATAGCTACACCTTCGGTGTTACAAATATAAGGATTCTGAAGGTCAAATTTGATCTAATGGGATTAGTTTTTTATCACTTTTTAATTCAAATAAGTATAAAATATTTTGTTGATACCTAAAAGACTTGTAAATTGCATAAGGATATCACTATTTTAGGCATAAATCACCAATTTCATGGTTTATTGCAACTTAGATTTAAAAATTTGATCAAAGACTTCGTATGGTTCTGCCCCAACTACTTTTGTGATAGAATTATCAGGCGCAATAATGAAAAAATCTGGAGTCCCAGTTAAGCCTAGAGTATTAGCATCAGAAACACTTCCCTGCACAACTTGCATGTATTTTGCCTGTGTCATACACTGATTAAATTGATCTGGGTTAAGACCCACCTGTTTAGCATACTGTACAAGGTTTGTAGATGAAGCCCAGCCGGTATTCTCACCTGACCAGCTATTGTACAAGGCATCATGATATTCCCAGAATTTCCCCTGTTCTTGTGCACAATGTGCCGCGTTAGCAGCAGTTATCGAGTCTTGTCCAATGATGGTGAAATCTTTGAAGATCATTTTGACTTTGCCTGTATCTATGTAGTTTTTTATAATTCCAGATTCTGTATTATTGAAAAACTTGTGACAGTAAAAGCATTGGTAATCACCAAACTCTATCATAGTAATCGGTGCATCTTTAGACCCTAGTATGGGCGAGGAATTTCCAGTTAACACATCTAGAGTTGCTTTTTGAGCTGGATTTGGAGGATTTTGAGAAGCAAGTTCTGGCGTAGTCTTCATAATATTTTGCCCGAAAATGAAAAAGAATATCACAATCATTGCGACCACAACGCCAATGCCAATCCCGAATGATGGCCAATGAATTTTCAATTATCATACCATGATTCAAAGGTTATTTAGTTCTTGTTCAGGGGTATCTAAATAAGAGGGCAGTTTGGTCACAAAAATATGAAACGTGTTTTTGTAAATGGATATGGTTCTATAGGAAGTAGGATAGCTCAATTCATCGCCGATGATCATGACATTGAAGTAGTAGGAATAGGCAAATATTCACCTGATGAAAAGGTCAAAGATGCGTTATCAAGAGGATTCAAAGTATATGTTCCAAAAAACAAACTTGATTCCTTCAAGAATTTCAAGATTGCTGGCACGATAGAAGACATTGTACAGAAATGTGATCTTGTAATAGACGCCTCTCCGGGAGGAGTAGGACATATGAATAAAAAAACCTTATACGAACCTAAAAATACACGAGTAATTTTTCAAGGAGGTGAAAAAATTACAGGCGACAAGGCAGTTGCAGCGTTGATTTTTAATTCTCGTGTAAATTATGAGAAAGCTTTTGATAAGCAATTTGTCATGCAAGGAAGTTGTAATGTTACTGGAATGGGAAGAATTCTCCAACCCTTGAAAGAAAAGTATGGTAACAAAATAAAAAGATTTGATGCAGTATTACTTCGTAGATGGGCTGATTTAGAGGATTTAAAGACCGAAGTAAAGGATTCTATAGAATGGACTCGTAAACCTCATCATGATGAAGATGTAAAAAGCTACATGGGTATAGACACACCATTATTCATTCGTGTCTTCAAAGTTCCAACAAGGCAAATGCATGTTCACTTGATGGACATACGATTTAATGGCCCTGCTCCTAGCGCATCTGAAATTACAGACATATACAAAAATGAATATGGTGTTGCTACCCTTTATGGAGTTAGAGGAACTAAAGATATCAGAGATTTTGCCGAATCAATCAAGTTTAATTTCAAAGATACTAACATGATTCACATACATGCAGATGTAACTGAAGTGCAAGATGATGTTGTGAAAATAACATATTCCGATGACCAGACAGGTATTGTAGTACCAGAAAATCATCTTCTCATGCAAGCTATGCTATTCAAGAGAAAAAGGGAAGATGCTTTTAGACATACTGAAGAGTTATTCCACATGGAAGAAAAAAAGCGATTGCTTGAAGAACATTTCAAAAAGTAGATACATACTGTTTAAAAACAACGAAACCAAAGCTATTATGATTAAATTCTAAATTGGTGCATACAGAAAAAAACAAGTCATCAACTCATAGTATTTTAGACAAGGCACAACTTGCGGCAAAACAGTCCATAATTACACTTGCTGCCATAGGTGTTGCTGAGTTAGTTGTAACAATGTTTAGCGGAAGTATTACCCTGACTGCGGATGGGTTAGACTCCCTTGGAGATGCCATGATCTCTTTCATAGTTTGGTTTGGAATTAGCATGGCTAAAAAACCAAAGAGTGAGTTGTTTCCTTTTGGATATCGTAAAGTTGAGGTGCTTGCAGCATTTACAGCAGCAATCATAATTGTAGTTTTAGGTGCGCTCATAACATATCATGCAACTCAAGCTCTCTTCAACCACATAGTGATACGTTTCCCAGAGTTGACAATGATCACACTTGCCGCAGCAGGTGGCATTTCATTACATAGAGCTTTTCTTATCCGAAAAGTAGCCATAGAATCAGATTTAATATCGCTTAAGCTTGATGCCAAGAATTCGATAAAGGACAGTACGGCATCGTTTGTTGGATTTGCAAGCATAGTTGTTGGAACCTATACCAGCTTCAAATTCATGGACGCTATAGGTGGAATCATAATTGCTGGGTACATATTTTTAATGGCATATACTGCAATAAAAGAATCTAGCCTTGTGCTTGTTGACGCAGTTGACAATCCCACTATGATGGATAACATCAGTGAGCTTATCTTTTCAAAATTCAAAATTAGAACAAAGGATATATTCTTACGGCCTATGGGTAGTAATTTCAATGCAGAAATTCACATAATTCTACCAAATGAGACAAGACTTGATGAAACAGGCAAGATCATCAAATCAATTACAGCACTAGTAAAAAATGAAATGTTATTAGCAAGAGTCGTCATAATTGCCGAACCAGAAAACTCCTAACTTCGTGGAGGAATGGCAAACCTATTTTGTGGATTTTTATGATATTCGACCGGTATGCTTGAATCTTTCTGACGACCAGTTAAAATTCCAATTACAGTATCATCTTTTTTGATTACGCCCTCCTGTACCAGTTTCTTTATTCCTGCCGGAACTGCACCTGATGCCATCTCACAATCAAAACCATTAAGACCAACCAGAGCCATTCCATCCAACATCTCATTATCTGAAACTTGTGTGACCACTCCATTTGTAAATTCTAGTGCTCGTAAACCTTTCAATATATTGGCAGGTTTTGCAATTTGAATTGCAGTAGCTTTTGTTTTAGGCCTAATTCCTTTTGCATCCATGTATTCATAGTATTTTTTTATCAATTCCGTGTTTGGTTTTCCTTTATTCCATCTTAGCTCAAAATCATCAAAATTGCCGTTGTAAAGTGTGTACAATGTATTTGCACCTTCAGAATTGATAACAGCAAGACGAGGAATTTTTTTTATCCACCCCCACTCATATAATTCCATCAAGCTTTTTCCACAACTTGATGTATTACCTAGAGCACCTCCTGGATATACTATCCAATCAGGCGGATTCCACTCCATGAATTCAAGTGCTCTGAAAATAATCGTTTTTTGGCCTTCAATTCTGAATGGATTGACAGAATTGACTGTATATCCTCCTACTTCACTTGCTCGTTTGAGCGACGTTGAAAGTGCATCATCAAAATTTCCTTTGATTTCTATAACTTGCGCACCAAATTGAAAAGCCTGTCCTAATTTTCCAGGAGCCACTTCACCTGCAGGAATGTATACATCACAATCTATATTCTCATTTGCTGCGTACATTGCTGCAGAAGCAGATGTATTTCCTGTGGAAGCACAGATTATTTTTTTAATATTAACAAGTTTTGCATGTGTAACTGCGGTCGACATGCCGTTATCTTTGAAAGAACCACTAGGATTGTAACCTTCTGGTTGAAGCCACGTATTTTGCACTCCGATATAATCTGATACCTTTGACATGTGATATGGTTTGGATAATCTTCCTTCTGCACCATCCAATGATACTAGGAATTTTGAGCATTCATCAGTATTTTCTGTATCTATCGGACAAAAATTCAGTAGCTCTCTGAATCTCCAAACACCACTTTCATTAAAAATATTATTTGCATGATTTCTTCTTTTATAGAATACCTCTTTGAGTGATGTAGGCGGAATTATTTTATATTTTACGTCAAGTAAATGTCCTTTTTTACACTCGATACGAATATCATTAATAGGATATTCTAAACCACAGTTAGGATCAATGCATTTTTGAAATGCCTGCGACCGCATTATGAAAACTTTAGGTGGTACTTATTTAAATCTACAGACAGGGTTTCCGTCAAGTAGAAGAATTAGACATCCAATTCCAACTATCAACATAAATCTGTCCGTGCAAACAGATTACCATGAAAGTCACAACAGTAGCTTATGGTGTTGCAATTGTGATATTTTCAGCACTTGTACATTATGTCGTACAAGCGGGTATAAATAACTGCAATTCGATGGCAGGAATCGTATCAACATATACTTCGCAAGATTATGCCACCGGCTGTCACACCTTATTGAACGTACAAGTTGGTTCATTAATTTCTGGACTTTCAGGCGCAGGGGTTGTAATTTGGGGAATAATTAGAAAATCAAAAAGGAAGTGAATTATTTTTTGGACCGGAGCGCATGTGAAAGTTTACACAACACTTACATTCCTTTGAAATGCATTCCGCTTCAACTACGTGACCGCAAATACCACATTCACAGTGAGTTTGCATCATATCTCAAATGAATTTATAGCATTTAACCAATATGAGGGTTCTTTTCTGATTAGACGCTCAAATTGTGTTATTTTTTTGGTTTTTTAGTCTTTGGCGGAGATTTGACTTTCTCAGATTTTGCTCGCTCTTCTGCATGTTTGGCTTTTGCTTCTTCAGTCTCTTTGCTTTTCTCATCCACTGCTTTCATAACAGCTTGAATCAAAGCATCCAAATCGCTATCTGAAACTTGCGGTTCTACCGCACTTGCAATTTGGTTTATAGTATCAGAAATTGCGGAGCTTACCTCTTCAAAGCTTTCAGGGTCCTCATATGCTGCGTTGTAAAGGGCCTTGAGTCTTCGAACGTCAGAAAGTACTTGATCAGTCAGTGTTAGACGGCATTTCTTACCATTTAACGTAATTTCTTGGCTAATCATGCTTGGACTCTCCGTTCTACCATCATAAAGTTTTCTGTAGAAAAAGATGGTTTGATCTTATTATTAGGGTATTTATTTCCAAATTTTTTGTGAAATTTGATTAACAAGTGATGGGCAGTTATCGTACTATACCAGTCTTGTTCAGATAGTCGAGCATTGTCAGAAACTCTGTCTTGGTTATTTCACCGTTTTCTAGCATGGAGCCTGTATTTGTAACCCACGGTGGAACAAATGTTCCATTGATATCATAATCTAACAACATTGCACGAGTCGATTGTGAGCTCGAATATCTAAGCCAATTTGCAGTGTCATCCAACAGCTTAGTTGGATCATTGAGTTGTAATTCAGATAGCATCTCTCTCGAAGTAAGTAACGCATATTCCGGATAACAATTAAGCATGGCATGATTTTCTTTATTGCTATAGAATGTCCATTGATTGCAAAATACATTGTATTCATATTTGGAATTGTCACTTTTCCAATCAAACCCATTTTTTGCGCTTGAAACTGGATAACCATGACCACGAACTAAAGTAATTGTATTACCATCATAATCCGTCTTGACTTCAGCATAAAGCGCATTTGGATAAAGAAAGATTACATTAGGGTGACTTGTTATGGCATTAAATTCTTTTTTTGTGACATATTCATTGTGAAGAATAATCACTCTGTCATATTGTTTTAGAATATCGGGGTTCTTATCGATATTAACATCCGTAACGAATGGATAACCTAGTAAGTTCAATATGACACTAGCATCACCACTTGCTGAATAGTAACCAGCGGGTTTTGGTATGCTTACAGTAAGGCAACTAGCGTCACATTTTCCCTTATAATAGTCATAGAATCCATTTTTGCCATATGCAGCTTGGGTAAAAATTGGATATACAAATACAGTTTTCAAGTCGCTACGTGGTCCGATTTGTTTATAGAGATCGGCTAATTCTGGTTTTATGGTTATATCAAAATTGAGCAAATTTCCTTGATTATCAAAATGTGGAATTAGATTGAAAAGAAGCTGAGAAGATGGAATTGTGACAGTTTGTAATTTGCCTTCGGTATTAGCGGTTAGTTGTATGGCGTATCCTTGATATTGTAAAGTTGTATTATTTGAACCAGAATCATTTTGGGCAAAGCCATGATTTTGAGTTAAGAGCATACCCGATATTATAAATAACAATATGAATAAGATCCTCAAATGCAACCCCATTGTAATTTGTTAAATACTGTTAAAAATAGTTTTGTATGTTTTTTCATATTGGTTCATGGAATATAGACTTAATATTTGGAACATTTTGAGCATATAAAAATGGAAAGAAAGATTATTACAGAAAAGGCACAACGGTATTTTTTGACTGGAGTTAGCATGATTACTTCTACAGGGTCCAACGGACAAAATGTCATGGCAGCGGAATGGACTATGCAGATCTCATATAATCCCATGTTGATTGCAGTCTCCATTCATGAGGGAGCTACTACCTTAAAGAACATCAAAGAAACAAAAGAATTTGGGGTAAACGTATCAAGTGAGAAGCAAACAACTGCTGTTAGTATTTCAGGAGGATATTCAAGAAAAGAGGTTGATAAATTATCAATATTGGATTCTTTCATACTAATAAAATCAAAGAAAATTAAATCTCCATTAATTGCAGGATGTGTTATCAATGCAGAATGCAAGTTGTTTACAACAAAAAGAATTGGAGACCATACAATGATTGTGGGAAAAGTTGTATCAATCAAGTATGATAAAACAAAAAAACCACTTGTATACCATCAAGGAAGATACTTTAGAATTGGGTCGATGGTACAACCTATCCGGAATGAGATAAGGGTAAACCAAAAAATATTTGATTTTTTTCAAAATGAGGCAAGGGGACAATTTATCCTAAAATGCGTAGGAGTTATTGCTAGAATAGGAAATAAGATTCTGGTTTCTAGTAATTTGAGAGAAGATTCACTTTACTTTATACCATATTTAGTATCCCTCAGAGGCGAGAATCAAAAAGAAGCACTTGAAACATACCTTAAGAAAATTAAATTAAATATACATTTAAACCAAAAACTTTCTCTAAAAAGACTTATTCTAAAGAGAGGTAAAAAAATACAGAGAGTTAATTTTATTCTCTTTACAGGAACACTAAAAAACAAATCTTCAACGATTTTGTGGAAATCAATAAAAAATGATTCGTTCTTACAATCCCTAGTTAAATGACCAAGTAATCCAATGCTACAGCGTCAGCAAGTAGTGAAGGGTGTCGTGTACTGAGGATATAACCATTTTTAATGTCTGTAGTTTGTACCCACCTGTTTGTAGAACTGTAATGGCGTTTTTCTTTCATCTCCTTTTCAATTTCTTTGAGATCACATTCCCCCTCCTCAATTTGTTGTGTTTTTATGTGTTTGATTGTGATCAGGACTCTTTTTACCTTAACCCGTACTCCAAACCGCCATACATGATCAGAGGTGTCATCTTCTACTTCAAGAAGTTTTAATTTGATTTCTTTTGTTCCTAATGCATCATGACTTATTAGACTTCTTTCATCTACAAAGTCTTCAAAACTCATTAATCTAACTCACATTTTCATATTAAAGAAGTATTCGGTTTTACAGGTTTTGTTTTTTAATAGTAAAAGGCATCTGCCATTCTTCCAAGAATAGAGATTTCCGCTGACCGTTAGAGATTGCATAGGTTTCACCCTCGTACGTGCATACAAAATCCGTTACGGGGTAGGACTCATTCCACACCTTGTAATATTCCCTAAGCTCCCGGTGTTCATATTGACCAGTTCCTATCCTTTTCTTTGATAAGAATTTGAACGCAATTATCATCTCCCTCTTCTCATATAGGTCAAATGTCTTGGTCCATTTGAGACAACGTAAAATTTGATCGTAAGGTACTCGTAATGTTGTACTAGTTCCTGATTTGGCTTCGATGGTATAGATTGTACTCTCTTTTGAGCTGACTGCTAGTATGTCAGGGAGTGCCACACTTGGAGAACCTAGTCGGAATGCCTTCCATTGACTCAGTGAATTAAATCGTTTTACCAACGTATCTTCCCAGTTATAGCCACGTTGTCTTCTTGTTCTAGCTATTCTCTTATTTTTAGACTTCACCGATTCTTTACTAGTTTTATTGTTTGAACCTATGGTCAACTTTTCTGTTTTTATCAATGACATGTTTAACCTAATTCACGTACTAATTGAAGCAGGAGATATAGACTAGTTGGTAATTATAATAACACCGGCTTAGCTTTTTTTGCATATATGGTATGGCTTTGATTGCAAAATGTACGTAGGTTTAAATGCATTCTTGCCAAATTTAGATAATCATGTCATCTCAAGAATCATCAATTACGTACATGAAATACAAAAATTATGACGATCTCTTGAAAGTAATTCTATACTCATCGCAATCTGTACTGGGAGTAGTTCCATTGATTTATCATATGAATTATAACAATCAAGATGTCGTCTTTCTCCAAACGGGTGCTGTAGGTGGATTAGTAGTACATTATCTAGTAAATAAAGAGAAACCACCAAAGAAATTCATAGAGCTTAAGCGATTAAGTGGAGATTTCACTTTTGTGGACAAGATAGGAAGTGATGGAATGTCATTATACATCCCTATATTAGAATTAGACAAGTCCACGTTGAAGTTCCCGTAGAATCCTAACAATAATTTTATTTACTGAAACAGGAATGCATAACCTCACTATATATTAAGAAAATTTGGACTCGAACCTTTATTGTATTCAGATTTTCTGAGAATTTAACTGAAATAACTACTAATTGCAGATGATCTTCCATTGACAAGAAAGGTCGGAAAGTACCATCAAAGTCCAATGTGTCCTTTTCTAAATATGATAAAAATTTAGATTGCTGTATCTTGAGTGGCAATACAACTGATTTAAGAATAATTTCGTAAGGAAGAAAAATAATTATGAACTATGAAGTAATTCCCGCCTATTATCATGACCATTGATAAGATCACCAAAAAGACCTGAGTATTTTCATAGCTTTTCAGATAGCCATCGCTTACATTTACCATAGTGGTTTTACTACTAAGATTTTTGATAGTAACAAGATAATCTCCTGCGGAGTCTGGTGTAAATGACAAAGTGGGTTTTATCAGATCTGGTGCGTGGATTATTGTTCCTCTGGTCCCTTCTACTTGAATATCAAATGCAACTGGTGAATCTGAGGCAGATATCAAAAGTGTGACAGGTTTTACATCAGCAATTTGTAGAGGAATTGAAATAGATTCCTGTGCTCCTATCTGGGTTCCTTGTAACAAAATCTCCTTGGTAACAAATCCGGGTGATAGAAAGTCATCTGCAGACAAGTTTATGAATATCAGAAACCCAATTGCGCTCATTACAATACCGGCAAGTAAGCTATAATGTTGTATTTGTATACTGGTTGCCAAACATTACCTTTGAGTTTTTTTCATTTAATATAGAGGGGTAAGTATCAGACTAATACAGACTCCAAACCATCAACAAACTTTTGTCTATAATACTTTCTTGTGTTTGTAAAGTGCGTATGCTATAACCAAGAAACCCGAAGACCATAAGAGATTTACCGGATGCCAGTTAGTATATTGATTGTATACATCCAAGTACGAGTACCAGACATCTCCAATGGTTGTCAAGACTATGCCCAAGGCCAATACGAGCCACGCAACACCTAGCACTCCCTGACGGAATACAATAGCTCCTAAGATAGCAGCTGAGAGTATCACAGAAGAACCTATAATGTATGCCAATCCCAAGAAAAAGGTAGTGTCAGCGGCTTGTTCTTGACCATATTCTAAGAAGGCATAAGTCCCAGTTACAATTATTGGCATTAAGATTACAAATAACTTGGTTGTTTTCTTAATTGTAGGTTTAAAAAACGAGATGTTTTTTGTCAGGTGATAAAATGCCAACGGATAAAATGATAGTGATGCCCAATCTGAAATAGATGGACTGGGAACCTGACCTTGTAGTTGCAATACATAGTAGATTCCCTCTCCAAATACATTCATAATCATACCGAACCCAAGTGCGAGATATGATTTTCCAAATACTTCGGAATTCCAATATCGTTTTGCTATGGCGAAGCAAGCTATTGCGGCAATAAACGCAGTTACAGAATAAACAAATGAAGCAAGGAAAGTAACTGTCGGATCATCTGGGCTCTTGAATGTAAATAGATAAAATTGAAATGATATTATAATTACAGCTATTATGCCAAAAATTTTGTAATCTATCTTTTCTTTTAGCTTATCAGGAACAACTGGTTCTTCTTTTATTTTTTTATATAATCGAAACATTGACACTCATCATAGACAAACTAATTGCATTACTGTGCTTTTTGCAAAAGATTCGTTTGTGGGCAATACTCGTACGGTAATTCTATTCTTTTCTATTTCTATACTTATGTTTTCGAATACAGATTTGTATTTAATACATTTCTTGCCACCATGTATAAATGCAGAGCCGTGCGGAATTAGCATTCCATTTTGAATTAAAGTATTAACCTTTCTATATCCTGACGTTTGTGGAATATTGGATAATTCAAGTATATTCGAAATTATTCTAGGTTCATCGATTACTGAGTTTATAATATTTTTCTTATCCTCATCACCGAATGATTCTAAAAGTAATTTTGTAAGCCTTGGGTCTTCGATTGTGATCCAGTTCTTCTCCTTGTTTTTAATTTCTTTCATTATTATGATCTTATCCAAGATTTGTTTTTCTATGCCAATTGCACCACTGCCAAAAAATTCTTTAAGAACCGAATCAAACTTTTTGAAATCTTGTATGGCTTGTGAAAGTGGTATTCCGTGCTTTTCAAAAATTCGCTGTTCTATCTTTTCAAATGTCTTTTGACCCAAGTTATCCTTTATAGTATTCTCAAATGATTTGGCAATAAGGGTATCTAGACCATACATATCACACAGCATTCCCAGAATGAGAATAAAAAGCGACGTATGTAATATCATATAACAACATTAAATAGCGATCAGCCGAATTTCCATTTGTGGGAATAACGTGTATTTAATCCAATTCTCAAATATAAAAACAAGGCTGAGGACACCCCAAATTGGTTATGTGTTGATAATCATTGCTGCGTGCTTTACGGGTGTCATTCATTCCTTGACAAAACCGCTTCTTTCAATTACAAGTCCAAGCGGATTTGAGTTGAACCCATTGGTGTTTGTGGCAATTATTTATCTAATTAATGGTGCCTTCTTCAGCTCAATAAAAAAAGATGGGGTTCCGTTACGCAGGATACGAAGAAGAGACCTCATCATAATTACTGCAATAGGAATAGCAGAAGTGTCTGGATTAGTGTCATATTTCTTTGGTCTAAAGCAAACTACTGCGATAAACGCATCAATTCTAACAAACGGAGAGATAGTATTTGCAGTACTCATAGCTTTAACAATTTTCAGAGAAAGGCTTCACAAAGTGGAAATTATACCATTCTCTGCCATCATAACTGGCATTATTATCCTACCGGTATGTTACGAATTGATTCAGTCAAAGTTAATGCCCACTAATTTACTGTATGGAAACCTCCTTGTGTTATTATCAGGAGTATTTTGCGCCATAGATGTTACACTATGTAAGTATGTGACAAATATAGATCCCAAAAGAATCACACAGCTGGTGTCTTTTGTAGGAGCCGGCGCCACCCTTTTTATGATAGTGATATTCCAAATTCCCTTTAATGTAGATCTAAAGCAATTGCCAAGTATAATCATCCTTGGCTTTTTCGGTACTGGAATGGCTACATTTCTATTTCTTACTGCATTAAAGATGATTGGGACAACTAGAACAGTTTTGCTGTATTCTACTAACTTTGCCTTTGGAGTAGTATTGGCCATGGTATTTTTGCATGAATCCGTTACCGTGGTAAATCTAACATCTATTGCTTTAGCATCAATTGGAATTTACCTACTACGAAATAAATTGGTATCAACCGAAAGTATCATCTCGCCAAAAAAAGAGAAAGAGATTTCATTTAAGGCTTTGTGTGATTCTTGCAAACATCAGAGTTGTTGCACATCTTTTGCCTCACCTCTTCTGTTCAAGACAGATATTGAAAGATTGAAAACTATAGAAAAGGATGGTGAAGAATACACAAAAGAGGTTACCATAGAAGGAAAGAAGGTCAGAGCTATTAGAAAAAAGCCAAATTCTAACCTGTGTACTTTCTGGGATGAGAAAAACAAAAAGTGTGGCATATACAATAATAGACCATTTGATTGCATGATGTATCCATTTGACATATTTCGTATAAATGAGAAATATCATTGGGTAGTTTATTCATGTAATCCTCAGAGTGGTTGGCAATGGACTGAAGAACATCTAAAGATGTTGGAAAACAGTCCACAGTTTAGTGAAATTATGCAGAATGTTGAAGTGTTTTCCAATCTTGATGAGATCAATAATTTGAAAAAATTGGATGAGCTACCATACACAATAATACGGGAAGTCAATTTTAATAAATTGATAAACCAGTATTGAAAATTTGTTTTGATGATCGCATAACATGACGTGTAATTCTACCATCATACACCATTCAGTATATCTACAAAATATGTTTCCAATTTTGCAGAAAAGATCCAATGATCCCAAAAACTCTCAATAATTGTACTTTTAGAGACCCGCAGAAACGTATGTAATGACGAAATACATACAGATCCCTAAAGATATTATCCTATATTACAAACAGTACTATGACCATAGATATAGCCAACTTTTCCTTGTTAGACTCGTCACTTGACTCTAAACCACATGACTATGAAATGCTACTTGAAAAGCTCAAAAGCGAGTTATCCAAATTTGGCCTTACAGCAAATCAATCCAAAATCTATTTGTTCCTCGAAAAATATGGCCCTAGTACAGCTACTCAGGTAAGTAAAACCCTAAAAGTTCCTAGGACAGAGACGTATCATCTTCTAACAAACCTGCAAAATAAAGGAATTGCATCTGCCAGTTTTCAACATCCAATTAGATTCTCAGCTCTATCACTTGACAAGGCAATAGGCGTACTTATCAATACGGAAAAAGAGAGAGTGAAGAGCCTAGAGTCTCAAGAAAAAAATCTGGTAGAAATTTGGAATGCCATTCCCAGCTTCAAAATTAATAAAGAAGATGTCAAGGATGGAAAATTCCAGATGTTACAGGGCATCAATCAAATGACTGGTAAAATTAACGATATGATAGATAATTCCAAAAAATCAATTCAGATCTTGGCATCAGAAAGGGATTTTATGAAATTTTACCATGCAGGTTTTCTTGAGCGTATCAAGGATTCCAACACAGAACCACAGTTAATCTCGTCAAATTCAGAGAAGACCAACTATATTTTTGAAGACAAGTTAAAGGAACATGTGAGAAAAATGCCTATAAAAATTAAAGAAGATCTTTGCTTTATTGTAAAAGATGATGATGAGTTACTATTATTTATGAAAAATCCGAGTGAGCCTCCTCAAAATATACTTGCAATGTGGACAGATTCACTATCTATGGTTTACACATTAAAGTTATTATTCACATATATTTGGTCTAATTCGAAACATCTTTCTTAGTTTCAAGATGTCGAGGATCTTGGAAACCATTTTTAGATTCACAAAAACAACTTTTTATTTCAAATTAGGTGGCAATTAAAGTGGATATTGACAAGAAACAAGTGATGAGAGCCTTGATTACATTCTCTATTGAAAAGGTACTTTCAGAAATAGGCAAACCCGTGTTAGATAAAGTAGCAGCAAGATTGTATAAAGAGCACCAGTGTTATATCCCAGATTGTTATGAACATCCTGATTATCTCAATAATGTTCTAAGATCTGTTTTTGGCAATTCTTATGTTGCTATAGCTCAGTCAATCAAGTTAGAATTAAGTGAACATCTTGAAGACAAAGTAGTATTGAGATTGGTGAATATCATAGGAAGTTAGAATGTGCAAGTTCATAATACACGCAATAACGCACAAAAATTACTATTGGTAAGCGTTGTACTTGTAGGATTTCTAATAGTCTTTGCAACTTTTCTTGGAAAGGAAACTGTCAAGGTGGTTACAGACATTGTATACATTCCTGTAACTGGCATGATGGTTGCACTATCAGTCATATTAGCCTTGAGATTTAGACAATCTGGGAGTCATGGTAAGGCATGGTTATTCTTTCTTGCTACATCAATATTGTGGTTTATAGCAGAAACACTTTGGACAGTCTATGAATTAGTATACAATGTCAATCCTTTTCCTTCGTTAGCTGATGTATTTTTCATTTCAGGATACCCCTTGATATTCTGCTTTTTGATGTACTACTTGAGACCGGTTAGAAAGGCAGCCTCAAAAAACATCGTGATTGGATCAGTTTTGGTGTCAGTAACCATACTGATACCAAGTATTTACATGGCATATACTTTTGATCCTAAAGTTAGTTTACTTGAAAACATATTAGCAACTAGTTATCCTGTTGCAGATTCCATCATATTAGTTCCAGCCATAATAGGTGTTGTCTTATTGTTTAAAGGTGAAGTAAATTTCACGTGGTCATTGATTTGTCTTGGAATTGTATTACAATCTGTTGGGGATACGAGTTTTCAGTTTGCAACTTATACTAATACTTACTACACAGGACACCCATCAGATGTCATATTTTTATGGAGTTATCTCTTATTTTCCTTTGGTGTGTATGACCATATACAAATTTTTAAAAAGCCAGAACCACACTACAATCCAAAAAATGGTTTTGAAGAATTCTCAAGCCGTTGATGCCGGTTCAAACATAAATATTTCCTTTTCATCATAATGACATTTTATTAAAAATAAAGACTGTCCTATTTGTAAATCAGATGCATTTTCAACACTTCCCATTACTCTAATACTGTCCTCAAATTCAGCAATACAAAAAAACTTGTTATCTTTTCTTGAAAACTCTATTAGTTTTGCAAATTTAGATACTGGTCGCCAAATAACATCACTAAAACATTTGTTACAAAATTCACTTGGAGGCCAAACCAGTTTACCGCATCTAGTACATTGTGCACAAATAAAATTATTATTGCTTAACTCTTGTTCGAACTTATTCATGATTCCAATATTAGAACTGTGGAAGAGGTAGATGCAGCAGACATGTTATGAACTAAACCAACTTTAGAGTCGCCTATCTGTCTTTTACCGGCAGTCCCTTGCAATTGTTGAAAAATCTCTATAGTCTGAGCAATCCCAGTAGCAGCAAGAGGGTGGCCTGTACCTATTAAGCCACCCCTTGGATTTATTCGCCTATCGTATGTATCATATAGTTGTTTCACATAAGTAGAACCGCCACCTTTTCTTGCAAATCCAAGATCTTCCAACTCTATAATTTCACATATGCTGAAAGCGTCATGTATCTCTGCCACATCTATATCAGCTGGTTTTTTGCCAGACATTTTGTACGCAGCAGAAACAGAGTAAACGGTGGAACTCATAGATGTAAGATCATCATTTTTTGCAAATCCTGCAGATATGGCTTTTTGTCCTATCCCAGTAATCCATACTGGTTTGTCTGTGAATTTTTTTATTATATCATCAGATGCAAGCAAAACTGCTCCTGCACCATTACATGGCATCGAACAATCTAAAAGCCTGACGTGTTCTGTGAGATTTTTTGATCCCATGATTTCTTCTATAGAATATCCACGCTCAAAATAGGCATGAGGGTTATCCAGTGCATTTCTGTGATTTTTAGCAGAAACATATGCTAGATTTTCTAGAGTTGTACCATATTTTCTCATATGCGCACTTGTAAACATGGATGACCAGTATATGGGGTGTTTATACTGACCTCTAGATCTGTCCCACTCTAGCACCAACCCTGGGCTATCACTTTTTTCTGCTCCAATTACTAATGCAGCCTTTGCAAGACCTGACAATATGTAAGCATAAGCTGAAACAATACAGTTAGTGCCCGAGTTACACAAGCTTTCCACTGAATGTGCTATTTTAGGAGAAATTCCACAAAGTTCAGATACAATATTTGCCAAGTATTTATTGTTAGCATTCGTCGAAGTAAGTACAACATCAATGTCTTTTTGTTCCAAATTACTTGTCTCATCAAAAATTGGTTTGGCCGCTGAACCCATTAGTGATTCAATAGTAACATTGCCTTTGGCAAATTTAGTAAGACCAGTTGCAGCGATTCCTACTTTTTTCAACTAATTTCACTTTCCAGACTAGAAACAAGAAGATTAAATGATTTTATTACGTTGCCAACTGGATTAAACTGAATAATTGGAAGGTCAATTCCTGCACTCACGAAGCTTTCTAGTTTTTTAGCAATATCTTTTGGAGTCCCACTTATTGTAAGTGCGTGTACCATAGAATCTGGTACCATCAAATAATTATTTTGGAATCCTGTCTTTTTATATTCGTCAAATATGGCGTTTGTTTCTTTACTGAATCCATTTCTTGCCAAAAACTCTCGGTAAATTTTTCCAACGGAGACATAAAATGCTATTGTCTTTTTTGCTCTGTTTATTGCCTCTTCCTCATCCATTGAAACACATGTTATTAATTGGCAGGCAACATCAGTTCTTTTCTTTTTTTGCATTTTTTCAATAGTTGATCGTAGTTCAGCTATTGGCCGTAAATAGAAAATGACTCCGTCAGCAATATCCCATGTTAAGTCAACCATTTTCTGATTTATGGCAGCAAGATATATCGGAATATGATTTTGAGGCCTCATTAGTAGTGTAAAATTTCTCAAGTGAAATAATTCCCCATCATAGTTTACTTTGTTTCCTGAGATTATGAGGCGTATGATCTTTACATATTCTTTCATACGGTTTATTGGGCTTTCAAATTTTAAGCCATGCCAATCGTTTACGATTGCCTGACTGCTACTACCAAGACCCAAAATGAATCTGCCATTTGATATAGTATCAAGAGTGGCTGCAGCCATGGCCATGAGAGCGGGAGACCTTGAATAAATATTCATTATGGAAGAGCCAATTTTTGGGGTTTTTGCAATTTGTGATACTGTTGAAATTACAGAACAGCATTCCATCCCCCATGTTTCTGGGATCCAAATGGAATCGAATCTATGTTGAGAAAGAATTTTGGAACATTCCAATATGTCATTAACAGATAACAATGATCCTAAACTAAATCCTATTCTCAATTGTATCACTTAGTTGATAAGAAATCATCATATCTCACAGATTTCATTTCTTTAGTACATTCTTCAATATCTTTATGGGAATCAATAGAATGCCAGAAAGCTCTCTCATACTTTGTAGCATAAAGATTATTCATATCTGCAAGTTTTGGAAATACGGTGGCCTCTATATTTCCAATCGTTGGCAGTAGTTTTATGATATCTTTTTCTAAATAATAAAGCCCAGCATTTATCCAGTAATGAGACATCTTGGGCTTTTCTTCAAATCTTTGAACTCTATTTCCTGCGAGATGAACTATGCCAAATGCAGTACGTAAAGGAACTACAGCTATTGAGTTTTTTTGCATCCTTAATTTCTTCAGGTCCAGATTTGTTATGACATCACCATTTATGACATAAAAGGTTTCTTCATCCAATAATTTACTTGCATTTTTTATAGCACCTCCAGTGCCCAATGAGGTTTTTTCGATCGAAAATTGAATATTTACATTCAGTTTTTTTTGAGACAAATGATCAGCTATTTGATCACTATGATAGCCCGTACAAATAACGAATTCTTTAATGCCAAACTTTTTGAAATATTTTATCTGCCAGTCTATTATAGGAATGCCATCTATTGGAACTAGTGGTTTAGGAAGATAGTCGGTTATGGGCCTGAGTCTTTTCCCCATCCCGCCAGACAAAATTAATGCTTTCACACTCACATCCCTCCACATTTACAATTAAAAGATTTGGGCTATTTTTTCTAGGTATGCATAGCCATATTATGAGATTCAAAAAAGGGAGGTGTTTCAATAGATGAGATTGGGGTTAAATAGTTTAATTCTTAACTTTCACGTTTTGGTTCTGTTAGGTAGTAGTGTAGTTCGGTATAACATTCTACACAATATTCACTGTCTTCTGTGTGTTCACAGTTATAGGTCTTCTTGGAATCCTGCCCACACTTTGAACATGTTGTCATGGATTACTTGTTTTAGTTTGTCGTGATTTTTTAATCTTGATGCCGCCCAAGATTGCAGTGATTATTCCTATAGCAACAACGGCTCCAAACTCTCCTTTTCCTGATGACGGAATGACGCTTCCCTGTAATGCAAATATGATTCCAACCCCTATTATCATCAATACTCCTCCGATGATGATCAGAATTCCAAGTCCTCTTGATTGTTCCTTTCTTGTAATAAAGAATGATGCGATAAGCATGACGGCAGGTATTATGCCAAATATTGTACCTCTTGTCTTAACATCAGTATGAAGAAAAGCGGTACTTTGTATACCCAGATTTTCAGTTATCGCCATTATGGAATCTGCACCATAAATTGCAAGCATTACAATCGAAATAATTGACATAATTATTGCTGCCTTTAGCGCCATGACGAGACTCTATTTTTTCAGTTAATAAATCTTCGAGATGTAGTGAGATTCATCACCGTGAAGATACTTGCAATTCCATATCAGTGAATGCTTCTCACCAAGTTAACAATAATGTCTCCATAAAAAATCTGAATAACAAATCCGCCTGCTATGTAAATGATGTACGGTATTCCGGGAGTTATCCATGTTTCTGACTCGGTACAAAATTGCGTGTTTTCGGCATGTCGAAAACCTAAATCAAGTCTTTTTTTATTTCCTTCGGTTTTCTCAATTGAAAAGCCATACTTTGGGCTCTTTGCTCTATATCCTACAAATACTGCAATCACCTTGTTTAATCTTGTTTCGTCAAATCCTTTGAAAATTTCCTCCTTTTTTGACATGGCAAACAGGTTTCGACCCAGATTTACAAATAGTGGTACAATAGACAGTATTGCAGCGTTTGTAAGTGTAGTAATTGGGGTTACCATGGAACCATATATTGATGCCATAGGAGCTAGTGCACCAAGAGCTATGAGACAAAAAGCGTCAGCCCCGCCAAATATTCCTAATCTCCAGACAACAAGTGCTATTGGAGCTATTATCATAGCCACGCCTGTTGTTCTAAGGGTAGACCAAATATCTCCGCTCACAAAGATCATCACAAAGGCAACTGCCCCAAAACCAATCCAAAGTATGTCGTTGATCTCTCTTTTCCGTATGTCCAAAAATGAAGCTACTGCAAGCATGGAAATAGCTGTGATGATCCTCATAGTATCAAGATCCAAATTTCCGATCAACATGCCAATCCACCTATATCCAGATCTTTTATTTCCAAAATTGGTAGAATAGTCTTATATTGTAGCATTAGAGAAATCCTCTCATGAAACTCTTCTCTTCCATGCACAATCCCAAAACCAAAGGGTATACAATTTACTACTCCATAGTTTTGGCAGCCGTGAGCGGTGCAGTAGTCATTACCACGTTGCATCATATTCATCAAAATATTCTCCAAGGCGTAATGACTTTCTTTGAAGGCTTCTTTTCATTATTTATGCTCAGCAGAAATGAGGAAGTCGGAAGAGCATTTTTGTCACATCTGTCAAACACACTGTCCTTCATAAAGTCATAATTACCTTTGTTTTAAATTGGACATTTTTTCTTTTATCCCTGTAAATTTATCAGCGATACCAACTTTTTCTGATATTCCATTGAGCATATCTTTCTTTTTTAGAACCACAAATGCAGCAGCCGCAGCTCCTGGAATAATGAACAAAAGCGGATTGATTCCCATCACGGTAAAGCCAGTTGATTGCGGATTGGCTTGTACAGATGATGTAGAGTTGGCAGGCTGCAATGGAGGATTGATACTTACTTGCTTTGTAACCGTAACAGTTTGATAGGGTCCTCCACCCACACTTGCCTCTATGCTGACTGTATTAGGGTCGTTTGTAATTAGCGATATTGCAGCATTACCGCCCTTGTCTGTCAATGTATCCATGGTTTTGATTGTTGCTCCCGTTACCTTCCAGTTCACAGTTAGGCCAGCAAGAGGCAACTGATTGTAGGTAGCTACCACAGTAGCAGCAAGAGGATGATTATTATCATCACGATCATCTGAATTAATACTTACTACAGGTGTAAAACTGGTAACACTTACATCAAATTTTGACAGAGGGATCTCGTCTGAGAGTACCGCAATTTCTGCAGTTCCAGAAGTTTTTGATTCAGCATCAAATGTTGCATAATAGGAGCCTTTCGGGATTTGTACACTGTCAGGAACAGTCAGTACAGATGGATCACTTGAAACAAGTTTGATAACAGCATCTTGATTAGCCAACATTGGAAGTTGTTTTCCATCCAACAATTCGATTGAAAATAGTGTCTTACTGTTTGAAAAAATTTGATCAGGATAATCAAGTAAGACACTACTTGGTGCGGATGATGCTCCTGTGACAGTGAAACTTGATGAATAGTCAGGAGTTATAATTGAAATTTGTTGATTACCATTCTTAAGTAAGGTTTCATCAGTAAGAAATATCGGATCACCCTTTGTAACTGACAATTGTACAGGCGAAATAGATTCTTGTGGTGAAATCAAAGCGTTGAAGTCATTCTTAAACGAATCAAGTGCCCCATTATTTGTAGTATAAATTGCAAGTGGGAATGTAGTATGCGGCAACACTGTCGGGATCAATGAATCTGCTACCAAACCTGATGTTGTAGATGGAGCAGTTATAGTTTGGATTACCGCTTGAGGAACATCTGAGACAACATTTAGTGTTACAGGATTTGCCGTCTGTCCAACTTGCGCAAATACAGGGGCTGCCTGAGATCCAGAATCCATCTCTACGCCAGATACAGAAACGGTGGATGGATCAGATGAATCGATTTTGAAGTTCAGATCAGAACTGGCAAGTACAGGTGCACCGTTAGATGGTTGTGCCAAATGTAATACACCGATGAGTTCTTGATTCCCTGTTGCTAGAATTGGTAGCGAATAAAGGAAAGGAGTCTTGTTATCTATCACAATGCCTTGTGGACAAGTTATGAATTGTGCTGCTGCTGGTGCGGTATTGGAAGATGCCGTTGAGGAAGATGTGGTTCCGGATGAGGTTGTCGAGGAAGATGTAGTGCTGGATGAGGTTGTAGAGGAAGAAGTGGTTGCGGTATATCCTGTCGGTATACATTGAGGCATTCCAGTGACAGGATTGGTATTAGCTGGTTGATTTCCTATATTGAGAGAACCTGCACTTGTGGAAATGGCATAACCTTTAGCAGATATATATACATTAAATAATGTAGGCTTTGCTTGTTCAAAATTTTGCTGTGCGGAAATAGCACTAGCAAATTGTACAGGAACGTATGCCCAATAAGACCCCTTTTTTATGACAAGATTATCATTTATTTGGACCATTGGACTTCCCTGACTTGTGTTAGTGGATGTGGAAAGAGAAGTGAAGATTCCCGGAATGTCTGTACCATTCACAACACTAATCGAAATTGGAATGTCATTTTTTGCGATAACAGGAGTGCCAGAGCTACCTAGTAATTGTACTACTACATAACCTATAGAACCTTTTTGATTGTTAATTACTTGTGGAAATGCATAAGCCTGAAGTGTACCTTGAGTATCATCACTAGTAGACGTAATCGATGTGGAGACTGGTTGCATCGAAGATGATGATGCTGTTATAGTAGCAGTGCCACCATTATTTACAACGAACTTTTCCGTTGCAAAATATGAGCCTTGTTTTATAACCAACTGATTATCTGTTAAACTTACCACACTGCTGTCTGATACAGAGAGTGTTATTGGAGTATCAACAGATACAGGTACTGGAATACCACTGGGATTGGTGGTTTCTACTGCGATATATCCGACGTTTGCTTGGGATGTCACAAAGGTATTCGGAGTAGCCTTAATCAAAAGATTTGTAGCTCCTTCAGAATCGGAGGAAATAGTAACTGGCAATTCGAGAGAAGAAAACCCGGATGCTGCCATGGCAATTGTTACTTGACCTGGGGTTAATGCTTTAATCTTTACATCAAATGAACCATAATTTGCATCCTTTTCCACGTCTACAATTTTGACTATAGACGAGTCAGATGATGTAGCTACTAAATTCTCAATTGTACTTCCATAAGTTTTTGGATAAACCTGAATCATATCATCGGTATTTGCCATAATTTGGTTTGGTATTGTTTTTGCATCAAGCTGGTTACTATCGTCGGCAAATACATAATGTGGAACTATTGCCAGTATCAACAGTAATACAATCAGTATGCATCTCAAATTAACATAAAATATTTACAAACTCCATATAAGACCCGGTATGACTTTTCCAATGACATACTATCTTTGTGGAACCAAGGCGTTAAGGTTTATCAAATGGGTTTGAATTAGAGCAATAGCCCCCATAGTGGCAGCAGTCAATAGCACAGAATACATAAAGCCTCCAGAATATGCCCCGGCTGTTACCTTGCCTATAAAAAGACCAGCTAGCCATGCTTGTGCAATAACTGCAATGGAAACAAGCTCCATAAGAGACTGGAAATTGGGACCATTAGTTACAGGTTTGCCTAGATTTTTTTCTTGATTAATATTTACAAAAGAGTCTATTGTAAGAAGTGTTGTAAATCCTGTAATAACAATCAGCATGAATCCCACTATAACATATGGTTTTAGCATCTCTAGTTTGTTTTTCTGAATATTATAGATCTTTTCACTGGTATCAGCAAGGGAGTCAAGCATATTTACGTTACCTCCTCCGGAAGTAATTATTTCAAACAATATTCTAAATGAAATGAGCACTTGGAAGTTCTTTATCTCGCTTTGCAATGTATTGAACATATTATTCATGGGAACACCCCATTCCAGTTTATTTGCAATAGAATTTGCTATAGTGTTAAACGATTTGAAATCTTTTCTTTTGCAGGCATGGATTATACATTTTTCTGGGCCCATACCAGCTTTTCTTGCCTCTGTAATATCACGTAAAATTTGCGGAGTCGCAGTTTCCGCATCCATATTTAGTGTGTAAATTTTTTTAAATTGCATTGCTGGAAAAATTGCGGCAACTGTCAGTGCTCCGCCCAGAATGTAAGGATTTATGTTCATACTATCAAATACATGAGTAACCATCAGTATTACTGCAACCAATACTATAGGGACAGTAAATTTTATGATCTTTTTTGTTTCAAGTTCTTTAATATTTGATGTAGCCATGCCTTGTACAAGCTTCATAAATATTATAGACATGATTGGTGCAAATATCAATAATAGGTATGGCTGTTCTGATCCCCCGCTATCGCCGCTAGATGCCCCTAGTGGGTTTGAGCCTATTGCTGCCATAAGGATAAAGACAGACAAAATGACAATTTGCATCGTCAACCAGCCATGCACAAGTCCATTTATCTTCTCAACAGATTGTTTTTCTAAATTTTCGAATCTTTCAAAGGCGCCTTGCATTTTACTTTTTAGATAGTTAATTACATTTCCTCCACTTTGGATGGCCGACACATATCCTCCCAAAAATTCTCCAAGAGCTCTCAAAGATGGTTTTTCCTTTGCTTCAGAAAGTGCGGTTAGAGGGTCAATGCCTAACATATCTATTCGTTTTAGAATCTTGACGGATTCTTGCTGGATGGTAGGTAGAAGGCTAATCTCTCTCATCTTTTGAAATATTGTGTAGGGTCCAAAGCCACTAGCTGCAAGTAGAGATACTATAGTGACAAAGTATGGGAATTCCCTCTCTATCTTTTTTGACTGTTTTTTTTCATATTTGCCCTTATCTGGCTTGAGAGAAAGCAACTCTTAGACTCCAATCTCCATTATTGTTAGAAGCGATTGTGGATCTCTGTAATATTTCCCAACTATTTCTGAAACTTTCTTGTAATCGCGCACATCATGTTCCACCATCCACTTTAAAATGGCAATTCTCTTTTGATGTTCATCAAGTATTTCTTTCAAATCTTTTCCGGTGGCTTCTGATATTTTCTTCAAGATAACACTTTCTCCAAGATTATCATTAAAGTAATCAGATTTTGGATTCCAATAAAATGCGGCATGTGAAGTGTTGGCACCTGTAATCTCAGATACTGTCATCACTCTTCGACCACTCTGTCCAGAACTTTCTTTTACTCTTTTGACTACCAGGGCACAATTCATGAGTGAGATGTAAGCTGGCGGTATGTCCATTGGTTTTTGCTGTAGTCTTTTTACCGCAGACTCTAAACTATCTGCGTGCATGGTGCAAAGTCCTCCATGGCCTGTAGCCATGGCTTGGAACATGACATAGGCCTCAGAACCTCTAATCTCACCGACAACAATATAGTCTGGTCTGTGCCTGACACCAGCCTTGATAAGATCGTACAGTCCAATCTCTCCTTCTCCGCCTATGCCAAACCCGCTCCTTGTAACTAGTGTAAACCAGTTTTCATGATTGATGTTTATCTCTGCAACATCTTCTACGGAGAATATTTTGTAATCAGGATGCGCCAGTCCAGTAATTGCATTAAGTAGTGTAGTTTTGCCGCTTCCAGTAGATCCAATTATGATAAAGGACATTTTTGATTCAATCAGCAGCCAGAGATATGCCGCAATTGAAACACTAATAGTTCCAAACTTGATTAGGTCAATTACGGTATATGGATCTTCTTTGAATTTTCTAATTGTAAAACTGGTTCCTTTTGGTGTGATTTCCTTTTGATACAAGACTGAAATTCTGTGATTTCCCTGCAGTGCTAGATCTGAAATTGGAAATGCCGCGCTGACGTGTTTACCAGCTCTGAAAACAATCCTTGAAACAAAAGAATTTAGCTTGTCTTCTGAATTAAAGTGTACATTTGTTGGGATGCTGTCGTAAGCCCGATGCCACACATAGAGAGACCTATCAGAGCCGCTACAGCTGATATCTTCGATGTTTAGATCATGCATCAATGGGTCTAGTATGCTAAAACCATTGATGTCTCTTTTTAAATAATATTTTACTTTCTCTATACTTGCATTTGAGTTACTAAGAAATAGTTTTTCGTTTTCTTGTAACACTGAATTTAATTGTTCATCAAATGTGGAACTTTTTGATTCTTTTGGCGATTCTAAACTTTCTTCTATAAGCCTGTATAGGTTTTGAAATATTGTTAGCTCCTCGCGGTTGAGTCTTAATTCATCAACAAAATACAAATAGCTTGATTTTTCTTTGTTATACAAAATATTGGCATAACTAAAAGGCGGGTAAAGCGGGTATTTTTTTATTGTCTCATAACCGTCTGGAATACGTGTTTGATCTTCATCTACGAGCTCACTTGAAAGAAAATTTTCTTGTGTATTTTTTGTCGATTTTTTATCTTTCATGTTATTTTCACCCTAAACAAAAAAGAAAAGGATGTAGGAATCAATTATGATCTGCCTACGATTTGCTTTCTACAATAATCGATTGTGGCGCGCCTACGTTACCAGCATATATTGCAACGCTGCTTTGCGAACCTCCGTCGACCGTACTCAAGATTCCGTTTGGAACTTGGAAGTACACGACTGCCTTGTCACCTGGCTTCAATGAGATGGGGCCTGATGCTTGTGTAAAGCACATTGCTGGATTAGCCTGTACTCCTGAACCAAATTCATTGATGGAGAATTGAGTTGCACTTGTGGTGCATGTAGCAGCACCATAGGTCATCATCAAGCCTCTGTTAGTTACTTGTGAGAGACCGTTGCTGGTTATGTATGCTGTTGTTGAAGTTCCAGTATAGTTCAGCTGAGACTGGAAGTTTGCGACAGTTACTCTTATAGGATTGCTGTCATAATACCAGTTTGCAAATGGTATTTGAGTACCACGGACGTTAATCTGGTCTACAGACAGTATCTTGTCTCCACTGTTTCGTATTTCTGCAGCTCCCCACACATAGGTTGTAGTTATGCCACTAGTTGCGTTTACCCACACGTGAGTACCTTGGACGCTGATTCCCGATGATTGGGCGTTCGTCTGGAAAAGGCTTGTACCGTATAATACAACGCCTGTTCCCAGAACCACTGAAGCGACCAAGATGATCAATGTGGTAAGTACGGCACTGATTGCCTTTCTGTTTTTTGTTCTTGGGAACATATCTTGTTACAGAAATGACAATAACGCGAATATTTGATCTAGTGTGTCTTTTAGACTTACATATCAGAAGAGCCTTTATTTAGAGTAAAATTTTCGTAGGAAGATTCTCTCATAGATGGGATTTTTCAGCATATTTTGAACAATCTGTAGACACAATACTCTGTTCCTATTAAATTTGGTTCGTGCAATTTGATTGCTAGAAAAAAATCATTTTTGGCGTGTCTTAACAAAAAAGAAAAGACGTCATATTTATTTGTCCTACTTTGCTGCAATAGATACTGTTACAGGCGAACCTACTTGTCCTGCATAGATTCCAACACTAGCTGAAGAACCTCCATCAATACTAGTCAAAGTGTTCTGCGGTATCTTAAAGTACACAATCGCTTTAGCACCTGGCTGCAATGATATCGGACCAATTTGCTGAGACATGCATAGAGATGGGGCCGCATTAACAGGCATCACCAATTGCATGGCTAGGTGAGTAGATCCAGAACATCCAGTAAATGTAGCACCTGCATTTTCACCTGTGCCATTAACTATTCCTCCATCACTAGTGGTTCCAGGAACCAAAAGTGTGGTATAGTTCAATGCGGCTTGGAAGTTTGCAGTTGTAACTCGAGTGATGCTGGTGTCAGCATACCAGTTTGAGAATGGTACACTGCTACCACGTATCGAAATCTGGTTGACAGATAACAATTTGTCACCATCATTACTGACATCTGCTGCTCCCCATGCCCATCCAGATCCTCCTTTGTCTATCCACACTTGAATACCTGTGGTGACAATTGCTTGGGATTGGGCGTTCGTCTGGAAAAGGCTTGTACCGTATAATACAACGCCTGTTCCCAGAACCACTGAAGCGACCAAGATGATCAATGTGGTAAGTACGGCACTGATTGCCTTTCTGTTT
>JBOGQX010000006.1:0-16691 GCA_050749285.1 Nitrosotalea sp.
TCATGTCATTTTCCGCACGCTCTATTGGCTCATTTTCTTCCAAGCCAAGCGATACTTCCTTTTTCTTTGTTGCCCGTTGCATGTTGTAATTATCACAGATGTTGTTAATAATGTTATGTACATAACACCTGTATCTCACATGAAGTATCTTGCAGTGATACAAGCCTTAGTGACAATGAATTCATAAAACATTATAAGATCAAATGGTATTCTAATATCCATGCAGAAAAAAACCGCTGCAAAAAAGGCGGTTTTGAACGCTGCAGAAACTGGAAACCACCCGGTCCACTTTTTACAAATCAAGTTACTGTTATAGTAGAGGTTATCATTGGCGCAAGTGGATCTATGTCTCGCAAATTATCCCAGATAAATGCCTCAATTTTATATGTTCCACTCATATGCGGTGTCCAAGAAAGAGCAGCTGTAAGAGTCTGGTTGCTAACAAGGGAACCTGTAGCATAATTCAGATCAACTATGGCACCATTGGCATCGGATATTTGAACTATGTACGCCCAATCGGTATTTTTTCCACTAACATTTTGAAGCGATGTTTGTAAGTTGAGTTGTTGGTCTACTACGGGAGATTTGATGTCTTCACCAAGAGAATTCACTATCCTAAAATCCGTAGCTGAAACTTCACCATATCCATATGCAGAATTAATTCCAATTAAGGCAAAAACAAAAGTAAACAAAAGAAAGATCTTCATTGCAACGACTCTTCTATTCTTAGATTTAAATTATCCCAAGAAGAAGGGCCTGCATGTCCGAATCTAGAGAAACTATCTACATAGGAAAAAAGCCTCTGATGGCGTATGTTACTTCTACGCTCATACAGTTGGCAAACCAACCAAGAATATCTATCAAGGCAAGAGGACTCACTATTGGTCGTGCAGTTGACGTTGCCCAGATAATTGCACGCAAAACAGAAAATGCTGGTTACTCAATAGGAGACATCAAGATTGGATCAGAACAACTTCAGTCACAGGATGGACGCACTAGGAATGTCTCTACCATAGACATAGAAGTAAAGAGAAACAATTCCTAGACGAAACCTTGACAGACATCTCTCTTTTTTGTTTTCAACTATGATTTTGTTGTATACTTGTGTTCCATTTTTTTGAACTTCGATAGCTCTACAATTTCATTAAACTGATCAAAATTAACAAGATTGTTTTTCAGCTTAGACGTAGTGCCATTCTTCTTTAACTCCTTGAGAATTTGAAGAGTAGCAAATGTATTTGCATAGAGTACCGAAAGTGGGTACAGAATAAGGTTAAACCCCATTTTATGCAAGTTACGAGAAGAAAGTAATGGCGTAGCTCCGCCTTCTATCATGTTTGCAACCAGTGGTGCCTTGATGGTCTTTCCTATTTTCTTCATTTCTTCAACAGATTTTGGTGCTTCTATGAAGATGGCATCAGCCCCTATCTCCTTATACAAAAGACCCCGTTTGATAGCAGCATCCAATCCTTCACTTGCGCGTGCATCTGTTCTTGCTACAATTACAAATTCCTTACTATTTCTAGCATCAAGCGCTGCACGAAGCTTTTCTGCATACTCTTCTTTTGCAATCACTTCCTTGCCCGACATGTGACCGCACCTTTTAGGCCATTTTTGATCTTCGAGGAAAATTCCAGAAGCACCCGCAGATTCTAATTCTTTAACAAGTTTCCATACACTTAACGGGTTGCCGTAGCCAGTATCAGCATCAACAATGACTGGAACTGAAACAGCTTTACATATTCTTCTGGCATTCTCGACCGTTTCTGTAGGTCCAATGAAACCGTAATCAGGCATCCCAAGTAAGGTGGCTGATGTGCCATAACCCGTTTGAAACATCGCTTCAAATCCTGTTTTTTGGGCTATCCTTGCAGTTATTGCATCATAAACTCCAGGAAAAACAAGGGGTTTTGATTTATCGTACACTAATTTTCTAATGCTTTTCAACTGCCGCTATACAGTTTTACAATTATTTATTGCTTAATCGACTTTGATTTCTTTACCTTGCGACTTTTTTTCTATATTTTCGATCTTTCGTAGCTCTGACTCTAGGAATCTTTTGTATTTTAGGGTCTCATCTTTGGTCATATACGCTATGTTTGAGCTAAGGGAATTTCCCATAGAAGTTACACGTTCCAAGAGATCCATGGCTACGAATTTACCAATATTTCCCATTCTGAAAACAACATCAAGTTGATTTTTTACTATCTTGTCTAGGGTCTCCAGATCTTCTGAAACTACTCTTCCTCTCTTAGTAATCTGATATTTACCATCCTTGGTTTCCTCTATGAGCCCCTCATCCAAGAGTCTTCCAAGTAGAGGATAGATAAGACCTGGTGATGGTTTCCATTTACCATCACTTTGTGCAGTAGCAAAATCAATTATCTCCTTCCCAGTACTAGGTTTCTTTTTTAAAACTTCTAAAATGAAGTATCTGGAAAATCCACGTGGGATGGAACTTCCAACTCTCTGAATCCACTCAGAAATCATCACTAGCGATATCACTAGCGATATATATTAACGATTCGAACTCCAATTCGTTCCTCACAAGACATATTTATGAAGGCTGAAAAGGAAGATGTCGAATAATGGTAAATAGCATTGAATACGATCTTTTGATCGTAGGCTCTGGCCTAGCTGGGTTAAGAGCAGCGATTCAAGCAGCCAAAACTGCTCCTTCGATCAAAATAGCTGTAATAGCCAAAACACAAGTCATGCGTTCACATTCTGTTTCTGCTGAAGGTGGTACTGCTGCAGTTCTTTATCCTGAAGATGGTGACGCCATAGAATCACATGTTTATGACACTGTCAAAGGAAGTGACTTTCTTGGTGACCAGGATGTAATTGAAAAACTGGTAAACGAAATGCCTAATGAAGTATATCAGCTGGAACACTGGGGCATGCCCTGGTCAAGAAGAGAAGATGGAAGAATTGGTCAAAGGAACTTTGGAGGATATAGCTTTCCTCGAGCTACATATGCTCAGGACAAAGTAGGATTCTATGAGATGCAGACTCTATATGACACATGTCAAAAATTTGATAATATCGAGTTTTACAATGAATGGTTTGTAACATCAATAATTCACGATAATCAGAAATTTTGTGGTATTACTGCAATTGAACTTTCAAGTGGTACTTTCTACACCTTCAAAGCAAAAGCATTGATTATTGCTACTGGCGGGGCAGGACGAGTTTACAGCTTTTCTACCTACGCATTGGCTTCAACTCCAGATGGAATAGATATGGCATACAGAGCTGGCATGGCTTTAAAGGACATGGAATTTGTCCAATTTCATCCAACTGGAATACTGCCATCAGGAATTCTAATCACAGAAGGAGCAAGAGGTGAGGGTGGTTACCTTCTTAACAAAGATGGAGAGCGCTTTATGAAAAAATATGCACCGAGTAAACTTGAGCTTGCATCTAGAGATATTGTTTCGCGTGCCATGATTACTGAAATTAGTGAAGGCCGTGGATTCAAGCATGAGACTGGCGTGGACTGTTTAAAACTGGATTTAAGACACCTTGGAAAGGAACTCATCATCAGCAAGCTACCAGCTATAAGAGAAATTTCTCTAAAATTTTCAGGAATTGATCCAGCTAATGAACCAATAGATGTTAGGCCAGTTTGTCACTATATGATGGGTGGTATCCATACTAACATAGACGGTGCAACGGAAATTCAAGGTATATGGGCAGCAGGTGAGGGTGCATGCAATAGTGTACATGGTGCAAACAGGTTGGGAGCAAACTCTACTGCAGAGTGTTTAGTTTGGGGTAAAATAACAGGAGAGCTTGCAGCTAAATATGTCATGGATGGTAAATCTCCTTCGCCATTCCCATTACATCTTGTTGCAACTGAAGAAAAAAGAATCTATGATGGTATATTCCGTGGTATCGGAAGTGCTAATCCTTACGAAGTAAGACAGGAGTTAACAGACACAATGAATGAAAAGGCATATGTTTTCAGAAATGAAAAGGATCTTGTTGAAGGGCTAAAAAAGGTCAGAGAATTAAGACAAAAGACATGGAAACATGTCGATGATAAAGCTAAAGAGTATAATACCAACTTTACAAATGTGATGGAACTTGACTCCATGTTTCGTGTTGCCGAAGTAATTTTGATGGGTGCGATTTGGAGAAAAGAATCTAGAGGTGCTCACGCAAGAACCGATTATCCTGACAGGGATGACAAGAACTTTCTAGCTCATACTTTGGTTTATTATGACACAAAAGAACCGGTTCTTAAAACATATCCAGTTACTATTACAAAATACAAACCAGTAGAGAGGAAATACTAATGGCAGAAAGACTTTCAAATCGTGAAGGTATCAAAGGAATGGCAAATCCAACTCGTTATGGAATAGAACGAGTTGCATATTGGTTACAAAGACTCAGTGGTCTTGGATTACTAGCATATTTGATTGGTCATATTTATGAAACAAGTACAATTGTAAACGGAAAAATAGCATGGGACAAAATGTTAGCACTTACAGAAACCTCTCAAGGTCATATAATTTTAATTATAGTAATTGGAATGTGTGTTTTCCATACGGGTAATGGTATACGTCTCATGATAAGTGAAAGTGGAAAAGGTGTAGGAAGACCCGGTCAACCTGAATATCCTTACAAAGCATCTTCATTGAATTATAAACAAAGACTTTGCATTTGGGTATCAATAGCACTTGCTGCCTTGGCGATGATGTATGGTGCAGCTGTACTGTTTGGAGATTAAGATGAGAGAAAGCATAATTATGAAAATACATTATGGAACTGCACTCGGAGCGGTAGCACTAGTTGCAGTACACATTTTATTTAGAATGACACAAAAATTCTCTGATTCATTACAATACCAAAATGTTATTGCAAACTATCATTTTCTGCCATATGCTCTGATGCTCGAAGTCATATTGATCTTGTTAGCTGTTCATGGATTCAATGGATTGAGAGTTATACTTTTAGAGCTAAAGCAAGGTGTTGCGTATGAGCGGGCAATTAATTATGGTTCAATAGCAGCTATGGCAGTCTTGATTGCTTATGGCTCAAGAACTATATTGATGGCAGGAATGGGAATTTCATAAAAATGGCAACAGTGGAAATTCCAAAAGAACAACAAGCCGCAGTAACTCCACATTCTACTCCCGCAACAGCTCAACCAAAAACAATAACTCTTCGAATTGCAAGATCAAATCCCTCAGAGGGCGCACTTACAAAGTTTGATGAATTCAAAATACCGGTTCAGAAGTGGACTACTGTTTTAGAGGCAATTCTTTACGTAAAACAAAATTTCGATCACTCCGTTGCTGTTAGATATTCCTGTAGGCAAGCATCCTGTGGCTCATGTGGTATGAAGATTAATGGAAAGCCAAGCCTTGCATGCTACACAAAGATATCGGAACTTGACTCAGATATTATCACGGTTGAACCCATGAACAACTTTCCGATTATTAGAGATCTGACTGTAGACTTCAAACAACTCTTTTCCACCCATAAAAAAATGAAACCATTTGTAATTAGTGAAGAATCAGAAATTACGCCTGGTACAAAAGAATCAATTCAGACTCCAAAAGATCTGGAAAAATTCCTACAATTTTCATATTGTATCAAGTGCGGGTTATGTAACTCCGCATGTCCCACCATGGCAACCGATAGCTCATTCATAGGACCACAGGGACTAGCCCAAGCTTACAGATACGTTGCTGATAACAGGGATAAAGGGAAAAAGGAGAGACTAAAAATCGTAGACCAATCCCATGGAATATGGAGATGTCATTTTGCGGGATCTTGTAGTCATGTTTGTCCAAAAGGAGTCGACCCAGCAATGGCTATCCAATTGTTACGGGGATATCTACTAGGATTCGGAAAATAACGTAATCTAAGACTTCCTTGGATTTTTGCTAGAATTTACTTGATTATTGATGGCTTCTGCCATAAAGTGATTTGAAACATTCACTTTCACATCAGCGATGTTATCTATCTTAAGCAAGTTGTCATGAACATCCTGTGCTATCTTGAATCCAAATATTGCAGGGCAGAAAGGACTTGTCAAATGCAAATCTACTTTAACTTCTGATCCGCTGATATCAATATTATCAATTAATTCAAGTTCCATAATGGAGACATTGATTTCTGGATCCACTATTTTCGTAAGTTCCTCGAAAATCTGTCTTCTCAAATCTTGAGATGCCTGAGACATAAATCAAAAAAGCGTCTATGCTATATATAACCATTCTAATTCCTAAATTGATGTACAGATCCAGATTAGAAGGAAAGTTAGATGAATTAACACTGGATTTTCTTTCATCAATCTCAGACGATTTTCAAATCGCTTTGTATGATATTATGGGAAGTCAAGCTCATACTCTGATGCTTTTTGAAAATAAAATTATAACTAAATCTGAAGCTATTGGGATCCTGAGCGCTCTTGAAAAATTAAAAAAACAAAACTTTTCTCAAAAATCTGATACAGAAGACATTCATGAACTCATAGAATCTCTTGTGATAAAGAAAGCGGGTAAAGAAGTTGGAGGAAAAATGCACACAGCCAGATCAAGAAACGATCAGGTTGCCCTTGATATACGCATGAAAATTCGCGATGACATCAACACTGTGTGTTTTTGCTTAAATCAAACAATTGAGACACTGGTATCATTAGCAGAGAAATACCAACACGCTCTAATGCCACTGTATACTCATTTGCAACAAGCACAAGTAGGCCTATTTTCGCACTTCCTTCTAGCATATGCTGATGCGCTATTCAGAGACCTAGATAGATTCTATGTAGCATATGGAAGAGTTAATGAATCACCATTAGGGGCAGGACCAGTTGGAGGAACAAGTATTCCCATCGATAGGCAATTTACTGCCAAGATGCTTGGTTTCAAAGGTCTTATCGAGAATTCCATTGATGCAACAACATCGCGTGACTTTGTAGCAGAATATCTTGGAAATGCAGCAATCTTGATGACGAACTTGAGTAGGATGGCAGAGGATCTGATCATCTGGTCTACATCGGAGTTTTCATTCATTGAACTTTCTGACAAGTTTACTTCTACCTCTAGTGTAATGCCACAAAAGAAAAATCCAGATGTATTGGAACTTGTTCGCGGTAAGACAGCTCAAGTCATAGGATATCAGATGGCTGTACTGTCTAATCTCAAAGGACTTCCATCTGGATACAACAGGGATCTTCAACAGATCAAAGTTTCAATATGGCCCACCTCTAAAATTATAATTTTGTCTCTTTTGGTGGTAAACTCACTTCTAAAAACCATGAAAGTAAATGAAAAGAAATTGCGTCAAGCAATAGATGGAGGATACTCTATCTCGCTTGATATAGCAGAACACTTGGTAAGAAAGAGAATACCATTTAGAGAATCTCACAGAATTGTTGGCAATCTAGTTCAAATTGCATCCAAATCAAAGAAATCTCTCATGGGCCTAACAGTATCTGATATGAAAAGTGTAATTCAGAACAATAAGATTGACGCAAAAGAATTGTACAAGATAATACAATCTAGTACTCCTGAAACTTCACTTGAGACTAGGAGATCTCAGGGATCCTCAGGGAATCATGAGCAACAACGTATGATTAAAGACAGGGCAAGAAAAGTTCAAGCCTATATGGTTGGCACGACTAAACGAACCAACGAGATAAGAGAAGCATTTGAACATCTCGATAAGAAGATCAAGGCACTAACAAAAAATAAGGGCTAAGAATCAGTAGAACCCAACTTTGTAAGACCACACATGGCGTTACAGGATAGGACACCAGCACAAAAGATCGGAGTAATGAAAGAGAAAGTTAAGTGGATGGATTTGCTAGAACTTGCAAAGAGAGCAGTAGTGACGAAAGAAAACTAGAGACTTAACAAGTCATTTCAATATCTCTAAATAGTTCAATAAAATATCAAATTGCAAAAAACCCCCGTGTTGTGCCAGCATGAGTAAAAATAATTCGGGAAACTATGAAGAAATTAACAAACTCAAATGTTACAAATGCCCTAGTACAAACATCATATTTATTGAAACCACAGAAAGAATTAATGATAAAATCGGATTAGAAACAGGTTTTGTTATTGGGAGAAGAAGAATAATCAAAGCTGGAATATACCATTGTTTAGATTGTAATAGATTAATGGCATACCCGATTGCTTACGTGGAAGATACCAACCAAAAATCAACAACCAAAAAAAACACCCAAAGACTCAACGGAACCCAAAATACTTGAAAAACACAAATTAAACCAAAATTTTTTACACCTGTCAAGACTAAAATCGTGATTTTAATGCGAGAATCTTGACTTTTGTATTGATTTTACTTCACATGGCTGTAGATAACAAATTCTAGCAATGAGGTGTAAGTATGTACCAATTCGTACAACCACAATCGAACAACCCTAACTATACTGCGGGTCAGACGTGGGGGGCTTTGAAGAAGGCATGGCGGGGATACAAAATTGCCAAAGTGCAATCCGACAATCCAAAAATGACAGAATATGCTAAGAAGATCAGAACCCTTCAGAATGATTTGGGAGTTAAGCAAGCTGAATTCCCAGAACTGAACCTAAGTTAGTTAGACACTCTTTATTTTTCGAGGTATTATACTTAGAAATGGCTATCTTACAAAATTAACAGTTTTCTGAATCAAATACTATCTTACAGAATTAAAATGACAGCGGGTTCGTATGTGTTTCAACTATCTGTGGGTGGAAACAGGCAGCTTTCTGAACCGAAAATTTGGCAGGTGAAAAGAGTGAAATCAAAAACCCTTCCATAATTTTTTATTCAATTATTTTATCTTTATCCATATACTTGAGCGCATTTTCAAAATCTTGCAGAGTAATTTTGCCGTCAACTAACCACGTGGTCGTTTTCATGAACCATGATGGTATGTGACTACCTTGCATTCCCATGTCTTTTAACAGCTCTGAATCCGAAATCGAGTTCGGTGAGTATCCTCCCCATTCCTTGATATCAACCATTATGTCTGCCTCAGTCTGTACATCTGTGGCTGCGGCGTTGATTGTGTTTGAGTTGCTGGGAATTGAACTATGTAAAGTTGTGCTGTCTGCTGGTGTCACTGCCTGCCATGCGTTGAGTACTTCAGTGTCAGAGGAAAACAGATCATTTCCCCAAGTTCTGATTATGATATCCGATTTGGGCATGGCATTTGCAGACTGGATTGTAAAGTCAAGCTCAAGCTTGCCATTGTTCTGGGAGGTAGCTACATGTACGGTATCAAAAAAGTGATGCGGATCAATTACTGAGAGGTTTGCATTCTTGTCCCACTGTATCACGGTATCACTGTCTTGAAAATTTCTTGCCTTGTCATGTAAATTCGTAAACAATGTGACATGTTGAACAGAGGAAGGCCCATGATCGCCATAGATAAACATCTTGAGCAAAAATGTATTCCCTGACTCAACCGTTACAGTTGGATCTGAGGTTTGGTATTCACTGAACTTGAATCCCATTCCGTTAATTGACAGTGGAAACTCGTTAGAACCAAAGCCTGTAGTAAATGATGGCGGTGCGCCTGGGGGTAGGTCACCAGGACACGGTTCAAAATCGATGGGATTTCCAGTAAACGTCCCCATCCTAATGTAGTTAGCAAAGCAGAAGTTTAATATCATACCCATATTGTTGATGGTGCCACTGTTGCTGAATGTACCCCCAAAAGCTGCAGCTGTATGGCCCAAGTTTTTAATTGTACCAGAGTTAGTGATCGTACCAGAATTGGTAAGGGTCGTATCGGGAGTGATAGTAAGAACAGATGCCGTGTTAACAACAAGTGTAACCCCTGATGGGATGGAGAAGGTTCCTGAGCTGATGGTAAGGGAAGTTCCAGAACCAAGGGACATGGTACTGCCGGAATTCATGGTAAAGGTACCAGAGTTAGTAAACGATCCTGAATAAGTAGATGGGCCTGAAAATGTTATTGTATCACCAGAGTTTAGGTTCAGTGTACCGCTGTTTGTAATTGTACCGCCAGAGTTGTTGGTGATTGTACCAGTGTTTGTAATTGTACCGCCAGAGTTGTTGGTGATAGGAGCAGTGTTGCTGATTGTGCCTCCCGAGTTGTTGGTGATGGTACCAGAATTGGTGATTGCGCCTGATGCTGTGTTGGTGATGGTACCAGAATTGGTGATTGTACCTGCTGCTTGGTTGATGAGGGGGTGATTGGCTTTGTTGTTAATTGTATCTCCTGCTTCGTTGTTGATGGTACCAGAATTGGTGATTGCGCCTACTGCTTCGTTGTTGATGGTACCAGAGTTGGTAAGGGTACCAGAGTTGGTAAGGGTATCTTTGTTGGTACTTGAACCTCTAAATGTCAAGTCGACGCCAGAATCAATTGTTATTATATCATTCTTAAGTGCCACGCTAGTAACAGTACATGTTGAATTTGCTGATGTCCAAATTCCACCTATTGCTTCACAATGTCCATTGGTATCCCCAAGTTGTAATTCGTAAGTTGTTGCATGTGCATCATGAGTTGAAAAGAAAACAACGAAAAGAATGGCAAAAATTAGAATAATAGGTAAAACATTTTTCAATTTTTCCTCTCCTTAAGACCTAATGAATGCCAAAAGTTAGGCACGTTTCTTTGCCGTTTCTTAAAATCTGTTGGAAAAAGTATCAAAAACTATCAAGTCGTGTGCTATCATGAACTGTTACTGTAACAAGGTCAACTGGAATAGGCGCATCAGATAATTTTGAAAGAGGCAGCGTTGATGCAGTATTTTGAATAGCTGGATAAGCAATTAATGCAAAAACTGCACAAACCGCTAGCACCAAAATGGTACCTAAAAAGGTCTCCTCTCCCATGTCAATATACATACAATAATCTGCAGTAATTTAATTTTTGTTGTAAAAATTAAGTAAAGAAATAATTAGCAAAAAGTTCCACTTTATTTTTTATCGCTTACAGCCTTGAGGTATGTTGCCTGAGCCATATGTCTACCAGTCTGCGAGTGCGCGTCTAATGGAAAACTTGTTTCAAAGGATCCAGAACGGGGGTTTCTTCAGCCCCAGAGGGTTTGTATGTGAAGCAAAAATGGCAGTAAGCTTATAGGAGTAGCTGCAAACTCCTTTTCAAATTTTTTATTTTAAAATTTACAATTTTGACGGTTCAAGGTTGAAGACTTGTTGCAACATTACCAGCTGAAAAGGCAGTTTTGGAGAAAAACGGGTTCGGATAGTTCCCTGTTTGAACTATCAGTGAGAGCGGGTTCGCGGGGATTCGGACCCCGGACAGCCGGATTAAAAGTCCGGTACTCTACCTGGCTGAGCTACGAACCCATAGCGAAGGGTCACAGACGTGTATAATTTAGTCTTTTAGGCTCGTTGTATCTGCGGGTGATGATCACACCAAGACTGCAACTTCGATGCATCGACTTTGAGGATTAGCGGCTGTGAGTTATCCACATTCCCCTTCATTGCTTCACCTGCATCGCCTTTAGAACTGTCGAACCTTGACAGCCCTCGCAGAGACTGGTTCATAACTGCTACAACATCGCGGTCTTGCCATCTCTGACAATATTCGCACCAGAGATCTCTTGACGCCCTTTGTTCTTGGAGTCTCTTTCCGCATCTAGGGCATAGAGTTGATGTACCTCTGGTTTCTTTTTTTGATAACTGTATAACTGGAATGCCACTCCATCTTGATTTGTACTCTATCTGTCTTTTAATTTCAGAAAATGACCACCCGTTCATGGCTCCACGATGTTTTCTTCTTTGCCAGTTACCTTTTTGATACAGTTTTCTTATTTGTCTGATATCCTCAAAAACTAGTGCATGTTTATTTTTTGTAGCCTGCTGTACAATATCTTTTGAGACATGATGTAGTATCTGGTTTGTCCTATTCTTTCTTCTGGTACCATATTTGGATGCAATTTGTTTTCGTATTCTAAAATCGTTTCGCTTAAAGGATGAAACAATTGATTTTGTGCTTTCTGCAATTCTGACTGACTTTGAGATATCAAACTGTGTTACCATGTCACAATTTCCCACTGTCAAGTTTCTGAGATTCCTGTCAATTCCTGCAGTATTTTTGCATTCTATCTCGGATATGTCTTTTGAGTAAGATAAGCTGATAGAATCTTGAGTAAGTGTAAACGAATTAATTTTCAGCGAATTATCAGATAAGACTTGTTTTGAATGACAATTTAATGGAATCTCAAAATACTTTCTGTCTCCTAGCGGTATCTTGAATATACCATTTTCAAACTTGTACCCATAACAGGAGACTAGTACCAGTCTTCTCAGATATGGCTTTCTGGTATCGACGCCTCTCTTGATTGACTGCTCCCTGTTTGACAGTAGACCTGCAGCCTTTGATATTGCACACAGCTTGTAATATGAAGGAATGTTATATTGTGCAAGTTCGTCATATGACAGCAACGATAATCTCCTTAGGGAGCGTACCTTATTTTGCAAACCTATCCTAATACAGTGGTTTACCATGTATCGGAAGGTTTCCAAAAAGTCGAGGATCTTCGGGTCTAATGTATATTGTTGCCTGACGGATTTGATCGCCTTCAAGTTGTACCACAATATATCAATTGGAAGAATAAGACATGGTTATTCTGTTATCAACCGAAGGTACAACAATGGTCTTTTACAAAATTTTTAGATGAAAAGAAAGCTTTAAACTCAGATTTTTGTCCACAATATTTCACGCCCTTGTAGTATAGAGGGGATGTGGATAAAATCCAATCCTTGTATAACCCGGTCTAGAATGGGGCCCTGTCACGGCCTCGACGCGAGTTCAAATCCCGCCAAGGGCGCTACATCTTTTTAAAAAGTTTTAAATCAAATATTTTTGATTTCTAAATGCTATGGCAACTTTAATTTTTTCATAGTTTCATTAAGAATTTCCTCACTTGCGGCAGCAATGAAAGATATTCTTGCATTGTAGCTCAGATCTGATTCAAGAGGTTTTCCATTTTTACCAATTACAAGTCCACCTGCTTCCATAGCTATTAGATAACCTGCAGCAACATCAGTGACTCTGAGCTTTTCCCTAATATCTACAAACAAGTCCACCAATCCACGAGCAAATATTGCTAGTTCTAGTGCTACAGCTCCAAAATGTCTAATGTGATTTGAAGCAGAAATGATTGGTGACAGTTTTTGCAGAGAATCTAATGAGATTCCAGATATGTCAAGACCTACAACAAAGTAAAGCGGTTGTTTCTTGTGTACCTGAATCCTTTTTCCATTCATAAATGCCCCCATTCCTTTTGATGCGGAATATAGGTCACCAGTGTACAGGTCAATTATGACTGCATCCGTAACAGAACTCATCTTATCACTGGTAGCAAATGCAAGTGAACAACAAGAAAATGGAATTCCTCTTACTGCGTTAGTTGAACCGTCTACTGCATCCATTATTATGTACCCTTTTGAATTATTTGAAAGTTCAACACGACCGCATTCTTCTCCTATAATAGTGCATGAAAAGTTGACTTCTTTGAGATAATCAAGAACTGCCTTTTCTGCCAAAATATCTATCCTTCTTGATATGTCTCCCCCTGCACCTCTGCCAAAATCTCCAGCAGATTCTTTTGTTCCTGGCAGATGCTTTACTTTATCGTAAACTCTTTTTGCTGCTTCCTCAAGCACCTCAATTGTTTTCACGGATTTTCTAATGTAGCTCCTAATTTATTTCAAATAACAAAAAATTCAGCTTAATGCATAAATAGCAAAAGAAGATGTGCCAATATGTGAGTAGCAAAGACGAGTCTGTTTTCAGCAAAGAAGCGTTAATGTCAACAAAACCAGGAAAAGACATAGTAAAACAAGCACTATTCAAAAGTAAAGGTTACAAACAATTTGACAAATACAAAAAAGAAGCTGAAGAAGAATTTCCCAAATTTACAAAACGCTTTACTGAAGATTTACTAAGAGAAATAAAGTCTGATAATAACCCTTCAGAGACACAAGATAAATTCGCTGCAGATGTGGGCTCAAATGAAATTGTATTGGAAAAATCTCAGATAGAAACAGTGAAAAAAAGACTTGAAGACTATGAAACCCTGCAAGATAGAGTATCTAGAATTCTTAATTCTAATTTTGTCAAAATGACATTTCCAGTTTTCAGTGCCTTATACGATGCCGCATCACAACATTTTGGCGATACAGGTGACATGAAAAAGAAAACCAGCATCGTGGACGGCCATATAATAGCAATAGATCTCAGCGAACCTATGGACAGGATAATGGATAGAGATGAGGATGTAGAATATCTAGATGATTACAAGCTAATGAACCCATACATATTGCAACTTGCAAGAACAAAAATCGCAAGCGGAGGAGAGGAGGTCTTGGAAGAGTTTGAACGGGGTTTCAAAGACGCCAGAGTGGGACAATATATCGACTTTAAACTAAAAACAAAACCCAAGAGCATTACAGAAGAAGCAATGATTGAGTGTTACAAAAAGTATAGAGCTGTCATGGGTACAGCTGGAAAAAATATGGCCTTGGCACGATTACCTCTCGGTGAAATCTTCTATCTTGGTATGGCAAAGGCGGCAGAATCAGTGGGGTGCGGTAATGAGATTGAAGACTCGATCAAGAACAAGTTTGTAAAGATACCTTCTTGGCCACTTTATTATGGTCTACTTACTAATGATATACAAAAAGGATTTGAGTTTGCATTGAAGAAAAGTGAATTATATCTCAGTGAGGCAAGGCTTGCCTTGGAACTTTTACCACAAAATTTTTCACATAGAGACTTTCTTGAATTTTTATTTATTACTGTAGAACATTACAATTCATACTGGTTTAACCAACTCCAAAAACAAAAGCTTTGGTCAGAATTTACATCAAAGCTCCCCAAGTGATAAGATATGATGTGGTCCGAAAAATATAGGCCAAAAAATCTTCTTGACATGATTGGAAATGAAGAAACGAAGGAATTATTTGTAAATTGGATCGGAAAGTGGGTTAAAGGAACCAAGCCACTGTTACTTGTTGGGCCGCCGGGAATTGGGAAGACTACCATGGCAATTCTTGGTGCAAAACAATTCAATTATGATTTGATAAGTCTTAACGCAAGTGATGTACGAACTAAACAAAGAATACATGATGTGCTAAACCCCGTGATGGGAAACACCACTGTAATGGGAAAACCCATGATTTTCGTAGACGAAGTAGATGGAATACATGGAAGATCTGATTATGGTGGCGTTGAGGCACTAGTAGATATTCTAAAAGAGCCAACTGTACCGATAGTTTTGGCTGCAAATTCCGAGACTTCTGACAAGATGAAATCCATAAAAAAAGTCACTACAGCTGTAAAGATGCGCCCTCTTCCTCCAAGACTCATGAGGTTTTATCTGGAAGAGATTCTAAGACGAGAAGGATCTTCACTTAAAATTGGATCTGTAATAAAATTAATTCTTGATTCTAGAGGTGACATAAGATCAATGTTAAATTCAGCACAGGCACTAGTCTGGGGATTTGAACCACAAACAGATAGATCTTATGAAACAACAGACATAGAGGCTGCAGTCAATACCTTCTTCAAAGCAAAATCAATTGATGAAGCTACCGCAATATTATATTCATTAAGAATTGATCCACAAGAAAAAATCAATGCATTTTATTCTAGTGTTATAACCAGCCCAATTTCTAAAGAGGACATGCAAGAGATGTTGAATGTTATATCACAAGCAGATATGCTGTATGGAAAAATAATAAGAAATCAGGAATGGCGGCTCCTACGATATCTTGATTCAATTCTGTTGAGGTTGTACAAGGAAGGAACTCCTGTGAGGTATTCTCAGTACAATCTTTCTTGGCCTTTACTGAACAGACTGCGTTGGGACGGTAGAGCGATAAAGGAATTATCTTCAACCCTTGCAAAAAAAATGCATGTTTCACGTAGTACTTTTTCAACTTTTTATCTACCCTATATTTTGTTATGTATGAAAAACAAAATACTGGTAATGGATCTTAGTGAATCTCAAAACGAGATCATCCAAAAGGAGATGGCTTTAAAATGAGTTGGCGTGCAATCCCAATGAAATTTTCTGGAACATGTATAGTTTGCAAAAAGAAAATCGAAGTAAACGAGGTGGCTTTATGGGCTAAAGGCTTGGGTGTAAAACATCAAGCATGTGCTCAAGTTACAGAGCTAAAATGCGCAGTTTGCGGTGGATCTGCTGGTTGTTTACAATGCGAATTTGCTGATGACTGTAATAGAGAAAAGGTCTCACAGTTATGCATTTGTAAGAAATGTCACGAAGGAAAGGATACCTTTACAGTTTACCAAAGGACTATTTCAAAACGGTTTCCAGTACTGAACATTAAAAATTGATTAGTAAAATTTCATTGGATCCTCAAGTAAAAACTTAAAATTTACCCTACCCGGAGGAAGAATTGATGGCAGAAGGGACCACTAAGATAACTCCGCTAGACCCAGCATACCACGGAGAATCAAACTACGAGGTAGGACTTGAGAGTCTTTTAGCGGAAACTAGAGAAAAATATCGTAAACTCCAGTCAGATCCTAATGCAAGCAGGGAAATGATACGCGAAGTAACGGAAGAACTGCAGGTACTCGAGGGCTTGTGGGAAAATTATCACATCGGGATGAATGTCTTCAGAAATGCAAAGGGTGGTCGCGATGGAATTCGAGAAGTCAAACCTGAGTAAATTAATATAGGTTAGGAGTCGCTTCTATTT
>JBOGQX010000007.1:0-19487 GCA_050749285.1 Nitrosotalea sp.
TCATTGCCAAGAATCTCGTATACTTTGGAATCCTTGATTGTTTGTGGCAGTTTTATTCTTCCGGTGCTTGTTTTTTGAATCAGGCCTTGTTTTGTAGCTTCATTTAGGTATCTCCAAATAGTGGATCTGTTTTTTCCTGTGATCTCTGCAATCTTGCTAGGTTCAGTTCCTTGTAGTACAAGCTTGACAATCTCCTTTAGAATTGCGTCATGCGATCTTTTCTTGCCATAAATGCGGTTTCTTGATTTGTTTAGTACTTTTGGCTTAGAGTCAGTTATGGAGGACATTTGATGCTCCAAATCCGATAAAATCGCACTGTACCAACATCTTCCTGTAAGCTCTTACAGTATAATAACCTATATGACTTCCTGTAATGTATGCGTGGTCATGATACAGTCAATATAGCAATAAATAAAAGCCGATTAAGGCTAATTTCCACAAATGGCAAGAAAGGATTGGATAAATGTTGGGATCAATTCCTATTTGGTAGAGGGTATAGATAGCTTTTTGAAAAGCGACGGCGCAAAAATCACCGGAATAGAAAGTAGACAACAATTTGTTAATAGGTTAATACTTGAATTCTTTACAAACTACAAACGAAAAACTGGTATTGTTCACTTGAAACCTAAACCGGAAGTAGCGAAGGTTCCCGATTTGTTCGACCTAGCAACCAGAAAAGTAAAAAAGAAGCCTTCAGTTTAACACTTTGCGTAGTCTTGTATAGGACTACGAAAATTCTATTGGCCTATTTCGTTGAATTATTTTGAGAAGAATGAAATTTAGGGTTTACCAGCACCAAAAGAGAAAAAACGTGAAATACTCTAATTCTTATTAGCAGATAAACCAATCCATGTTGGATATTGGTATGGTTTACTACTCTCAATAATGATAAACGCTGTGCACGTTGTGGAAAGGATTTGATGGTAACTGATGGTACTATCGGAGAGAGGTTTTGCGGAGGATGTGGTTTTGTTATTTCAGAACGCATCCAAGACTCTGGTGCGGAATGGCGTTCATTTTCAAAGGAGGAATACAATGATAGAAGCAGAGCGGGTTCACCAACGTCGCTTGCAAAGCATGACATGGGCCTTGCTACAATAATTGGTCATGAAAACATGGACTCGACTGGAAAGCCACTATCTGCATCAATGAAAAGCACGATAAAGCGTCTTAGAACATGGGATAGTCGAAGTCAGGCTCATGAATCTGCAGATAGAAATTTTATACGAGCGTTTAATGAACTTGGCAGACTAAAGGACAAGCTTGCTTTGTCTGATGCTGTAATAGAAAAAACAGCATACATTTACAGAAAGGCACTTGACAAGGGCCTTGTCAGGGGTAGATCAATTCAGGGGATGCTTGCAGCGGCACTATATGCAGCATGTAGGGATGCTGAAACACCAAGAACATTAAACGACGTTTCACATCAAATTAATATAAAAAGAAAGGAGGTGTCAAGCGCCTACAGATTGCTTTTGCGAGAACTTGATCTAAAGATGCCCGTAGCAGACCCGGTACAATGTCTGTCGAGAATAGCAAGCAAGGCTGGACTAAGTGAAAAGGTAAAACGACAGGCTCTTAAAATCTTAAAGAATGCAAACGAGATGGAAATTACGGCAGGAAAGAGCCCTATGGCACTAGCGGCAACTGCATTATATCTTTCATGTGAGATGAGCGGAGAAAACACTACACAAAAAGCTATTGCACTAGCAGCTGGGGTAACCGAAGTCACAATACGAAACAGGTACAAGGGACTGAGAGAATCGCTGAAAATATAATTGAACCACAGATTTTAGTAACTCGACATGCCTCAAACAAAACCGATTGTAAATATTGTAAATGTTGTAGCTTCGGCATCTGTTGATCAAAGATTTGATCTCAATAAGATCGCAAAAAAATTTCCTGATACAGAATATCGCCCTGAACTATTTCCGGGACTAGTATTTCGAATAAAATTGCCAAAGACTGCGACACTGATTTTTAGCACTGGTAAGATGGTTTGTACTGGAGCAAAATCTACAGCACTATCAATTAGTGCAGTAAGAAGTGTGGTACAACGGCTTCGAAAGGGCAAAATAAAGATAAAAAATGATCCTGTCATAAAAATTCAAAACATTGTAGCTTCTGTAAACCTTGGTGGAAAAGTTCACCTAGAGAGATCAGCAAGAAGCCTACCACGAAGCATGTATGAACCAGAACAGTTTCCTGGGCTAATACATAGAATGCTTGATCCAAAAACGGTAATTCTGATTTTTGCATCAGGAAAGCTCGTTTGTACGGGTGCAACAAAGGAATCCGATGTATACAGGTCAGTGAATAACTTACACACCATGCTTGAGGAAAAAGAATTAATGATATACAGGTGATGATTATTTTTTCCTTCCTCAATATTGTTAATTATTAAATTATACTACAAATTGATTCGGTTCTGGTAAGACCGACTAGGTACGACTATCTTGGAATGGTATTGCGCAATCATAGTATAGATTGCGAAGGAGTTTGATGTTGTAATGATTTTTCTTTCCTTGTATAGTCATATCATTGTTTTAAAGCTGTGTAGATTCGTTGTCCGCCAAAGGCAACCAAAAGTAAGGATGCACTTCCGCCTATGTACGGATGCCATAATTTATTGTAGACCAATGCTGAGAAGACAAACTCATAAAATACAGAGACCTATTGCAACACAAGCAATCCCTATTACCAAATTCAGTCTGTCTATTATCACAGCATCATAACGTAGGTATTGATCTTAAACTCTCTCCAACAAATCATGGCGCATGAAATTGCGTAGTCTCTATACAGACTAGAAGCTTTACCAGCTGTCCGTTGGAAAAGGTACAATAAAACCTTGCTGAGTTGGAAAAGCTTTACTGATAAATGGACTTGCGTCCAACTTCAAGCTACTTTTTGCATGAGTGTTTACTCGTCCAAATAGCTTTCCTGTCACTCACGAATTGGTGAAGTGTCCGCTTTTCTCGTTTCATTTACTAGTGATTCAGTTTTTTCACGTAAAAAATTTAGTTTAGTGAAGCTAGTAAATGAAACAGTGAAGCTTTACCATTTACTCGTAAATGCTGTCTGGATTTCTGCGTAGTCTATACAAAGACTACGCAAAATAAATTTTTAATATTAAGTTAGGCACGAAGTGGAACCAAAATTAGCCCATGATGGTACCCTTTTCCCTGTGGACCCATTTAGAATCCTCTTAGTCCTACTGGTCTACATAATTCGGGATGTTCTCTAAGGTATGCAATTTTTTGTAGCATTGATTCTTTATCCTGTGGAAATGTACCTCCAATTGGATAGGCATTAGATCCATGATTTGCACGGAAGATAACAGGAGAGTTAGGTTCCATTTTGCGTATTAGATCTTCAAGTTCGTTGATTGCGTCAGAGTCGCCTATTTGTAGAAAAGGCTCCTTAAACTTTGTAAGAAATTCTTCTCGTATTCCATCTTCGAGGTGTAAAGTTAGTGTACCTACATAATGAGGAGATGTAACACTAAGAATTCTTGCAGTATCCTCTATATGTTGTTTCGAGTATGTCTTACCTCCAAGCCCTAGAATTACCATGCATGATATGATGTATCCAGCATCTTTTGCTTTTTGGCAGGCCTTGATGATAGTTTGACTAGTTGCCCCCTTTGTTATCTTTTTGAGAATTATATCTGATCCAGTCTCTATTCCTATGTAGAACATCTTAAGACCTGCATCATAAAGTTTTTTCAGCTCTTCTGGTGTTTTTTCTAGAATGTTTTTGGGCATTGCATAACACGAAACCCTTTCGAGATTGGGAAATTTTTCATGGATGTATTTGAGTATATGTGTCATCCTTTCTGTTGAAAGATTTAATGCGTCCCCATCCGCAAGAAAAATTCGCGTTGTTTCTGGCATGTGTTTTGCTGCAAGATCAATCTCTATTTTTATCTCCTCCCATGTTCTTTCTACATAGTCTTTCGTTCGATACATGTTACAATAGGAACATTTGTTAAATGAACAACCAAGTGTTACTTGAAAAATTAATGACCTTCCTTCAGATGGAGGTCTATACAAAGGATAATCATAATTAAACATCAGCCTTGTTTGTAATTAATCTAATTTATCAGTTGTTTTTTAGTTATGAAATGTGCGTATACCGATACCAGAGTTTTTCATTGTCAAAAAATCACATGAGATGTTTTAATTAATCGGAAATATGCGAATTATACAATGCCAGATCCCTATGCAAAACGCCTACTTTGGTTCGTATTCATGGGGTCAAAGGGAGGTCTGAACCGGATAAGAATTATCTCCACAATACGAGAAAAACCATTGAATGCAAATCAGCTAGCTAAGGAATTGGGATTAGACTACAAGGCGATACAACATCATATGGGAGTGCTTGAAAAGAACAATCTCGTAGCTCGAGTTGGTGACAAGTACGGTGTTACTTATTTCATATCGACCTTTTTAGAAGTAAATTTGGATTCTTTTGATGAAATTGTCATGAAATTGGAAAAAAGTAAATAAGCTCTGGCATATTGAAATTCTTTCAAATGGAACCGCTAATGCAAGCAAGTGCAGTAGTTTCTGGAGCAAACATGGTAGTTTTAGGAATACTTATCGAAGTTTTTGCAAAAATATATTCGAAAACAAAGGCGCAGCTTCCCTTAGGAATGATATTTTTTGCAGGATTACTTTTCTTGCACAACCTGATAGGAGTTTATGCTTACTTTTCAATGATGGATCTTTATGCAGGAGCTCTTCTACCGTATCTTTTAGCTGTACATGTAGCGGAGCTTGCTGGAATTATAATACTGCTAAAGATAACATTACAATAGATTTAGTTTATTTGCCAGTGGAATAAAATTAGTACGTGAAGCAACAATACAAAGAATATCTTAAGCTTAACAAAAACATCTTACTTGGATTTTGTGCGTCAATTATTATTTCTGCAATTGTTGCTCAGTATCTATCAAACCAACAAAATTATGTGAATGCTACATTAACATTAGTCGTCGATTATGTAGTATATTTCTCCACTTTTGGTGCTCTATTTTATATCGATAACAGAAAAAAATATCTTCTTGAATCAGGACAAGTTGATAAATCAAGTCTCAAAAGTGATCTGATAAAAGTAGTTTCATCATTGGGCATTGGAGAAGTTATTTATACGATCTGCAGGTGGTCATTACAATACTATCTATTAACAAATTCCTACCATGCATATCTAGCTTCTTTGATTGCACAATCTATTTCCACTTGCATTTATTTGGTAACAGTGAACTTGAGCGTCAAACTGATGAGGTTGTATAAAGATGGTCCTTAGTATATTTGTGGATGGTTCAGGTGGTCCTGAGGGTGGATACGGATTTTTCGTAAAAGAAACAGGCGAATCCTCTTACAAGAAGGAACCAAATGTGACAAATAACCAAGCAGAGTATCTTGCGATAATTTCTGCGTTAAAAAAATTTTCTAATTCCTCTGATGAAGTAACAATTTACAGCGATTCCAAGAACACGGTATCACAACTAAACCACGAATACGCAATAAATAACAATCAACTTCGAAACCTTGCAATGGAAGCTTGGGAACTTATTGCAAAATATCCAAATCTGGAGATAAAATGGATTCCAAGAGCTGAGAATTTGGCAGGGAAAATGCTAGGCAGCTAATGATTCGTAGTTGGGATCTATCCCGGATAAACTTATTATACAAATCAATTTGACACAATTTCATTAAAAATGAGTGAATCTCGTTTTCTTTCTCCAAAATCTATCGCAATAATCGGAGCTTCAGATAAAGAAGGTAGCGTGGGGCGTGCGATTACCTCAAACATATTAAAGGGATATACAGGCAAAATCTTTCCAATAAGTCCAACTAGAGATTCAGTCTTTGATAAAAAAGCCTACAAAAGTGTTCTGGATGTATCAGAGGAAATTGATATTGCAGTTATAGTAACTAAAAATGACGTTGTACCTTCTGTGTTAGAAGAATGTGGAAAAAAGGGAATAAAAGGTGCTATTGTAATTACCGCTGGATTTAAAGAAGTAAATGAAGAAGGAGCAAAACTTGAAAGACGACTCGCTGAAATCTCAAAACAATATGGTATCCGGATAATTGGACCAAACTGCCTTGGTGTAATGAATTTGGCTCCACAAACAATGATGAATTCAACATTTCTAAAAGTTACTCCAAAATCTGGTGGAATTGCACTAGTATCGCAAAGTGGTGCAATTTGTGCCGCTTTAGTAGAAGATGCCAGTGCCCAAGGTATTGGTTTTTCCGCTGTTATCAGCATGGGAAATAAGGTAGACCTTAACGAGGTTGATATGCTCAAAATGTTAGCAGAACATGAGCAGACCAAAGTTATTGTTATGTACCTCGAAGACATTGTAGATGGCAGAGAATTTCTTAGAATATGTAAGCAGATAACAAGACTCAATCAAGTAAAGAAACCTGTTCTGGTTTTGAAATCCGGCAGAAGCCCAGAAGGAGCAAAAGCTGCGATGTCTCATACTGGTGCTTTGATGGGTTCTGACGAAATTTATGATGCCTTACTCAAACAGTCAGGAGCTATTAGAGTAGATACAATGGAAGAATTATTTGACTATGCAACTGCTTTTTCAAAGCAACCATTACCTACTAAAGGAGATTTGGTAATTGTGTCAAATGCCGGTGGACCTGCAATTATCTCGACTGATGCATGTGTAAAACTGGGGATAAAAATGTCAAAAATTGAGGACATAAGACCACAAATTAATGCCGTTATTCCGCCTTGGGGAACATCACGAAATCCCGTTGATATTGTGGGTGATGCAGATTTTAACAGATTCGAACATGTTCTGAATCTTGTTCTTTCTCATCCAAATGTTGGCTCGGTAATTACCATGTGTACCCCTTCTGCTACCTTGGATTACAACAAACTTGCTGAGGTGATAGTTAATGTTTCCAGGAAATACAACAAAACTATCTTGGCAAGTCTTATGGGTCTTGATGAAGGAACAAAGAATAAAGAAATACTATCTGAAGGAGGTATCCCCTATTACGGATATGCAGAGGGTGCAATAAGGACACTCAAGGCTATGTTAAGATTTACAGAATGGACACAATCACCTGAAGGTGCGATACAACAATTCAAGGCAGACAAAAAGAAGGTAGAACAAATTTTTGCAAAAGTAAAATCAGAAGGAAGAAAGAATTTGTTAGAAGAAGAAGGCCAAGAAGTTTTACTGGCATATGGTCTTCCAATTCCTAAAAGTATTCTAGCAACTAAAGAAAAGGAAGCAACTCAGGCAGCAAAGAAGATAGGATATCCTGTTGTAATGAAGATTGCATCACCACAAATTATTCACAAATCAGATGCTAGCGGAGTTAGAGTAGGATTGAAGACACCTCAAGAAGTAAAGAAAGCCTTCAAGGAAATAGTTAAGAATGCAAAGAAATACGATAAGAAAGCAACCATTAAGGGTGTACTAGTTCAAGAAATGGTAAAAGGTGGCAAAGAAACCATAGTTGGATCAAAACAAGAACCAGGATTTGGACCAGTTGTTATGTTTGGAATGGGTGGAATATACGTGGAGGTTTTGAAAGATGTTACTTTTAGAATAGCGCCCATAACCAATTCTGAGGCGGATGAAATGATTTCTTCAATTAAAACAAACAAGTTGTTACAGGGAGTAAGGGGTGAGAAACCATCTGATTTGCAAAAACTGTCTGAATGTATTCAAAAGATTTCTCAACTTGTAACTGATTTTCAAGAGATAAAAGAATTAGATCTCAATCCGGTACTAGTATTTGAAACAGGTAAAGGCTGTAAAGTAGTTGATGTACGAATTGGTCTTACTTAGGACCACACCGTAAATGTTATAATACTTATATTACTTTGAGAGAGAATAACACACATGCCAATTAAGACAGGTGCCGAGTACATCGAAAGTCTCAGAGGCAGAAAGATGAAGATTTATCTTTTTGGTGAACTGGTAAAAGAACCAGTAGATCATCCAATGATTCGTCCGTCAATTAATGCTGTAGCAGAAACTTATGATTTAGCTCAACGAGAGGGCGAGCTTGCAACAGCTAAATCTTCTATATCTGGTAATCAAGTTAATCGATTCTTACATATCGTTGAAAGTGCAGACGATTTAGTAAATCAAAACAAGATGCAAAGAAAACTAGGACAACTTACTGGCACATGTTTTCAAAGATGTGTAGGAATGGACGCATTAAACTCGCTACATTCAGTCACATACGAAATGGATGAGAAACACAAGACCAACTATCATAAACGACTAATTGAATTCATTAAGATGGTTCAGACAGAGAATCTAATAATTGGTGGTGCTATGACTGATCCCAAAGGAGATAGGAGTAAAGCACCACATGAACAGGAAGATCCAGACGTCTTTTTACATGTTGTAGAAAAAAATGATAAAGGAGTCATTGTCAAAGGGGCAAAAGCCCATCAGACGGGATGTATTAATTCTCACTGGATAATAATCATGCCAACAATGAGATTGCAAGAAAATGATCGTGATTATGCAATAGTTGGTGCTATACCAGCAGATGCACCGGGAATAACCTACATCTACGGACGCCAGTCATGTGACACAAGAAGTATGGAAGATGGTGATCTTGATTCTGGAAATGCCAAGTTTTCTGGACAAGAAGCAATGATAATTTTTGATAATGTTTTCATTCCCTGGGAACGCATCTTCATGAATGGTGAATATGAATTTGCTTCAATGCTGGTGGAGAGATTTACCTGTTATCACAGAAGAAGTTATGTTTGCAAGACCGGTCTTGGAGACGTGCTGATAGGAGCATCTGCTGCGATAGCCGATTATAACGGTGTGCCTCATGTTTCTCACATAAAAGACAAACTTGTAGAAATGACTCATCTAAACGAGTCAATATACGCTGCAGGTGTTGCTTCATCATATCAATCCCATCGTATGAAGTCAGGTGTCTGGTTAAATGATGATATGTTGGCAAATGTATGCAAACATAATGTTACAAGATTTCCATACGAGATAGGAAGACTAGCTCAAGATATCGCTGGAGGATTAATGGTAACTCTTCCATCTGAAAAGGACTTTCGAAATCCAGAAACTGGTCCTATACTTAGAAAATATCTAAAAGGTCGTAAAGGAGTAGATGTTGAAAACAGGCTACGAATCTTGCGTTTGATAGAGAATATGACTATGGGCAGAAACGCCGTAGGATATCTAACAGAATCAATGCATGGAGCAGGATCTCCCCAAGCACAGCGAATTAACATTGCACGTCTAATGCAGCTTGAATACAAAAAACAACTTGCCAAGAACTTGGCAAACGTAAATGAAGAGACGGAATCAACTCCTGAACAATCCGAATATTTCCAAAGAGTATTCAAAATAAGTAAAAAGTAGAATCTATCCCTTGTTTTCTACTTGATCTTTATTATCATCTATAGGAGTCGATTTAGCATACGTATCATCTATCTGATTTTTAATTTCACTTGTAATTTTTGGATTTTCTGAACCTGGATGTGAATCGTCACCATCGCCTGAACTCAAAGTTCCAGTTCCAGTTTTTGATTTTCCAAACTGTTTTACTATCATAATGCCAACTATTACAGCAATTATTACATAATTAATTGGTGGAGTTAAGATCCTCGTAATGTAGCCTATCTGAGGAATGACATATACAACTTTTCCAATATAGTCCTGCTTTGATATCGGAAAGTCTGTTCCAGGTATTGAACCTGGATTGGCATCGCCTTTTGTTCTAATGATTAATGGATCCTTGTTTAGAAACTCTGCTACCCTATGAACTATCACTTTGTCATGTATTACTGGCCTGTTGAAGACAATAATGTCGCCTATCTTTAGTTGATCAAATGAAATGTTCCCATTTACTACTATGACATCAAAAACATTCAGGTTTGGTACCATGCTTCCACTAGACACTACATAAAATGGATTTTCAGTGCCAAAGGCTACTCTCAAGCCAATCCAAATTATTGCAATTCCAATAACTACAATTATGATATCCTTTACAATTCCTGATGTAGCAGAACGTTTTTTCAATGATTTTTTGTCTTTTTAACTCGTAAGATAAATCTTGCTTAACATAGTTTTACTTCAGTTTATTTCCACAAGTTTCACAGAATTTTGAACCTTGGCTATTAATATTTCCACACTTGGAACACTTCAAGTTGCCATCCGTTATCTGTCCTCCTAAAAGTACGATCTCGCCTATCTTTCTTATCTCATCCCACTTTATTGTAACGTCTGACCCATCATTTTTTGTTACAATTAGGATTATACTAGACTGGCCTGGTTGAATTCCAATCTCCTTTACAACCCCTACTTTTCTTGCCTCCGAATCGTAAACCGCAATGCCTGTTATGGAGTTAAATGATTTGACTGCAGACGTTGAACCTACTGTTTGATAAGTATCTTGTAATTCAGGACCTCTTGGTGGAACGAACATTGGTTGAGCTGACAAGTCAGGTTTTGCCATGCCAACAGCTGCACCTTCATCTTGTTTGCTAAAATTTCTATATTCTGCAAGAACAGAACCACAAGTAGTGCATATGTATTGTCCCTTTTCTAAAAGTATGAGATTTTCAGCTACAACTTCATTTGGTGTTTCATAATCAATCTTTGGGCTACCCTCATATTCTTTCTCACATGTGTTGCAATAATATTTTGAAATCTTTTCGGATTTTAAACGACCCATAGGTGCTAAAAATAGATCAGGTCCACCCAAATTTCCTTTCATCTGCTGTTCATCTGTAACCATTGCCATTACAAAACCCCCAGATCCTCTGAGTTTCTTTAAGCGAAATTCATTACTCATGACATTATCCTATGGAAAAGTCATTTAAGTATGTATATCATATTGATTGGTCAAATCTCTGATACCAACAAGAATAACTGATTATATAATTTTAAAAATTTTTGTTGTTTTTTTCAATAATTTGGAAAGAGTTATTAGAGACAGAAGGCAAAACAAGCTAAATAAAGATAATGACGGAAATAAACAAAAAAACTTTCTGCCATTTCGATACAAAGATGATGAACAAAGTTTGACAAAATTTGAAGAATTAGGGATAAAGAATCCAATACTGACAGCGCTAAGTGAGATAAATTTCAATGAGGCGTTTCCTATACAAGCAGCTGCAATACCTGTTTTGTTATCAGGACAAGATGTTATAGGACAAGCTCACACTGGAACAGGCAAGACAGCAGCTTTCTCCTTGCCTATAATTCAGAACATTGTTCCAAAAGGTGGCATACAAGCACTGATACTTGCGCCAACTAGGGAATTAGCTGTACAGATAACAGGAGAGATCCAAAAATTTTCTAGGCATTCAAGTGTCAGATACGTAACTATCTATGGAGGTCAAAGCATTAATGTTCAGTTCAATGAATTAGACAGAGGCGTTGAGATTGTTGTTGCAACCCCCGGACGTTTGATAGACCATATAAAAAGAGGATCAGTAAGACTACAGAAAGTAAAATACGTGATTTTAGACGAAGCCGATACCATGCTTGATATGGGATTTATTGAAGACATTAAATTCATTTTAGATCTAGTTCCAAAAGATCATCTAACAGCATTATTCTCTGCAACCATGCCTCCAGAAATTCTAATGTTAGCAGAGAAATACATGCGAAACCCACAGCGTATCTTCATTGATGCAGATGACCTAAGTGGTGAGGGAATAGAACAAGCTTTCTTAGTGATAAAGGACAGAGAAAAAACAGACTATCTTTTTAAATTCATCAAAGAAAATAAGACTGGTCAAACTATAGTGTTCTGTTCTACTAAAGAAAGAACAAGACGGGTTGCAAGAGAACTTGAAAAGGATAGATTTAACGTGGTATCGATTCAGGGCGATATGTCACAATTCAGACGAGATAAAGCCATGTATTTGTTCAGAAAGGGGAAAGCAGACATACTAGTTGCAACTGATGTGGCAGCAAGAGGAATTGATGTTCCAGAAGTGGCTTTAGTAATAAACTACGATGTTCCAAATCACGACCTGCTGTACTTTCATAGGATAGGAAGGACAGCAAGAGCAGGAGGAAAAGGGCGAGCCATTACATTGGTATCTTACTCATCAATTGGAGACTTTAAAGCAATATCAAATCAAACGAAGGTTGCGATGAAAGATCTAAACAAGGAACTTGGTATCGAGGTAAGAATTCCTGATCCATTAAAGAGAGAAGTTGCTCCAAGGAGAGGTTATGCAAGATCTGGAAACTGGGGAAAACGACACGATGACAGGAGAAGGTATGGTAATGGGAATGGTAATAGAAATTACTACGGACTTAAAAGTCGCTGGTAGAAAAACGTTCAATATATTTAGGGATACCATATCTCAATAAAATATGGAAAAAGCAAAACCTGTAAATTCAAAAGATTGGGACAAAGAAGTATTAAACTCACAGATTCCCGTGTTCGTAGATTTTTGGGCTGAATGGTGTGGTCCATGTAGAATGGTAGGTCCTGTTGTCGAAGAACTTGCAAGTGAATATGCAGGAAAGATTAACTTTGTGAAGGTAAATGTGGATGAAAACAACGAACTAGCATCAAAATACAACGTCTTCAGTATTCCCACATTAGCTATCTTCAATAAAGGACAGATTGTTACACAGCAAGTAGGGGCTGCCTCAAAGTCTTCATATAAAAACATGATAGACAAAACTCTTGAAAAAATCTAGTCTCAAACTAAACCTATCTTTTTTCGATCTAAAATAATTAATATCGGTCAAAGGAACAGTCCACATGTCATTTGGCGGAGATATTGATACTCTTAACTTATTATTTGATAAACTGCAAAACCTGTTAAATGATACGCAGGGTTACTATGAATCATTTCTTGATGCAAATACAACATACAAGCAGGGAAAATTATCTGAAAAGGAGTTTTTTGAAAAGTTAGGTGACTATGTAGTTGCATATTCTGCTTTGGAATTTCTTGCGGTTAAGGTGATATTTGAGCTAAAAAAATCACTTGATAAGGCTGTGGGAAGTCACGCGCCCGGTACAGCGAGTGGTACAATGCCAAGCGGAATGGGATTTGGAAGTTCACAAGCATCTCAAGTCACAGCTGCAACATTGCCCGGTGCTGGTCGTCCTCCATCTATAATCTCTGCAGCCTCAGCTTTTTCTACACCGGGTGTACTACCTACTCCAGACCCTGCGTTATTACCACAAGAAACGTTTGCAAGCAATATAGCCTGTAGTTCATGCGGCTCTCCTGTTAAGGCTACTGCGAAGTTTTGTACCAAATGCGGAAATAAAATTCAGTAAAAACAAATCAGCGAACTAGTCTTGATTAGCTCCACACTCAGTACAAAATCTGGCGTTTGCTGAAAGTTTCGTACCACATTCTGAACAGAATTTTGAACTCGAATCTGTTTCTGTTTTGATACCGCCATATAGACCACTCATTGTTTTTACCGCACCAGTTGGAACAAACTTATCATCATCGATAATAGGAACTGGTGCAAAATCTTTTTCTTCGATAAAAGCCATGACTCTAGGCATTTGTTGTCCAGGATTTTTAGGATCAGGAACCATGTCACCTAGCCAACCCGCAAATCGAATTAAAGTCAATTCTGGTGTGGAAAAGGTCAATGTATGATTTGACATGTAATCCTCGGCTGCTAATTTGCCGTTCAATACCTTCATCATTCAGACTACCCATATTGGTTGTATATTGTTTTTTGTTTGTATAGCAGATCAAATGACATTTTGGCAAGGTCAACTGAGATAACGTGCCAAAAAGGAAAGTAATTTTTTAGAAAAATTCCAGCATTTTTGACGGGGTTCCAAACCGTATGTAGGAGTGGACCGGGGGGGATTTGAACCCCCGACATCCGCGTTGCGAACGCGGCATCACTACCACTAGACCACCGGCCCTTTTGTTATCAAGAATGGTATCTGCTTTTATTCATTTACTCAAAGAATAATACTGGGATTTTGGGCAAAGTTTTTGATGACTTTTGATACTGTAATCATGAATTCACATGTTGTATTACCAAACGGTACAGTTGATAAAAACATCATAATAGATGAAGGTAAGATTATCAGTCTAACAAATGACCTTCCTCAATGTGACACCAAAATAGATGCCAAAGGATTAGTTGCACTGCCGGGTGCGATTGATCCACATGTACATTACGGAGTATATTCTCCAATAGAACAAGCAGCATTAACAGAATCCAAAGTTGCTGCGATGGGAGGTGTTACTACTATGATGAGAATGTTACGGCTAAGCGGTTCATATAAAAAAAATCTAGATTCTCATTTAGATGCTAGTGCGAGATCTCATTATGTGGATTATTCCATACACGCTTCAATTCTTCATGAAGAGCAGATTGATGAAATGGACTTTTGTACGAAAAAAGGAATCACTTCATTCAAGTTGTATATGAATTTGGGAGATGAAGTAGGACATGTCTACATGGATATGCAGCCGGGAGAAAATTCAATTCACGAAGAAAAGGTAGAGATCAATACTCAAATTGTAGAAAAAGTAATCACTAAAGCATCAGCATTAGGATGCATAGTTCTTGTTCATGCTGAAGATTATCAAATGTGTTCTTGTGGCATACGTGAGGCAAGAACTAAAAATAAAAATGGACTAGCAGCATGGTCAGAAAGTAGATCTGTAGAGTCAGAAGTAAAGTCAATTACTACTGCATCACAGATAGCAAGAAAAATTGGCTGTAAACTCTATTTCGTACATATTGGTTCTCTAGCTGCAATGGATGCAATTTCAAAGGAAAAGAAAAATGGCACTAAAATTTTTGTGGAAACATGTCCTCATTATTTGACTTTATCATACGAATCCCAACAGGGATTTCTTGCCAAAGTTATGCCTCCAATTAGGTCATCAAAAGATACTGAAAAAATTTGGCGGGAAGTACAAACTGGAAATATAGATTCTATCGGTACTGATCATGTTGCAAATAGACTTAACCTAAAGCTCGCAGGCAGTACTGTTTGGGATGCTCTGGCAGGATTTCCTGGAATAGGTACAATGATGCCAATTTTATTAAGTGAGGGAGTGAATAAAGGCAGAATAACTTTACAGCAACTTGCTAATCTTACTAGCTTGAACACTGCAAAAATATTTGGGATGTATCCAAAGAAAGGAATTATCCAAAAAGGATCTGATGCTGACATAGTTCTTGCTGATATGAAACAAGAGAAGAAGGTAAGTACGGAGTTTTTAGACGGCTTTTCTGATTACAGTGTGTACGAAGGATGGACCTTGAGAGGATGGCCAGTAAAAACTCTTGTTAGGGGGTCAATTGTGTCAGAAGACTTCAAAATAATCCAGAAACCTGGATATGGCAAATTTATCTCAAGGCCTGCTTCATCGTAAGGTCTCAAATTTGCCATTCTTTTTTATCTTGTAAATTATATCCGGTTTTGAGAAGATTCCTACCTCTATAACGCCTGGAATTTCTATTATTTTCCTTGCGAGTTCTCTAGGTTTTGAAATCTCTCCAAAATCACTATCTAATATTATATTGCCATTTTCAGTTACAAATGGATATCCTCGATCTAACAATCGCAGGTGTGGTTTACCGCCAATTTTTCTAATTTGTATTGCTGCTGTATTTCTTGCAAATTGGTGCACCTCAATTGGAACATTTCGATTAAGTTTTTTTACAAACTTGGATTCATCAGCTATGATTACTACTTTTTTTGCAATACTGATGAGAATTTTTTCTCGAAGAAGTGCTCCTCCACCACCTTTAACCATATTTCCTTTTGTGTCTATTTGATCAGCTCCATCAAAAACCAGATCAATGTGGTCAATTTGGTCGGGCTCTATTATTGATATGCCGCCTTTCTCAGCTTCCATTTTAATTTGTAGGGATGTTGGGATAGCCATTACAGTCAAGTGATTTTTCTTCAGATGTGATGACAAAGATCTAACTATAGCTGTAGCTGCCCTGCCGCTACCTAATCCCACAACAAAATCATTCCTTACCATTTTCAACGCTTGAGGCGATAATGCCTTCATGGCATCATCTAATGTCAATTATTCTACCTCTACTTGTTCCAATTTGGATAATGCTTTCATTATTTCGCTTTTGATTTTATCTAAATCTCTATCGTCATTCTCAATTTTTTCTTCTTCTGGTATTTTTATAGGAGTTGGAAGTTGTATTTTCTTTTCAACTTGTTCAATGATAGGCTTTGGTATCTCTATTGACACCGATGCCTCTTTAGGCATCAGAGGAGCAGGTTCTACTGGAATGATTTGTTGTGGTATCTCTGGAGACTTGGTTGACTCGGTGATAATCCTTGTGGTTTCTACTTGAATTTGAGGAGGTTTGATAAACTCAGCTGGGAATTCAGGCATTTTACTTGGTATTTCAGTTAAAGTACTTAGTTCAACTGATCGACGTCTTTCTGGAATTGGAATCTCAATTGGTGGCATTGGTGTCTGAATATTTTCTTTTTGAATCTCGATCTTATCTTCTTGAACTTCAGTTTTAATTTCCATCTTTTCGATTCTAGGTTTTTCTTGTACGATTCTATTGGGTTGTTCTTGTTGTTTAACAACCTCTGTTGAATGTACTAGTACTGTTGGTTTTGCCGCAGGTTGTATTGTATTTACTGATATTTTTGATGAAATTTCATGTAGTCTCTGATCCAGTTTGGAGAGCTTGTTATCCATTAAAGTTATGAGACTATCTCCTATTGGACCAAGATCGGGATACCTGCTTGCAGTTTCTACTTTCTCTATCTTGGCAATAATGATTCCAAGCTGGTGTTGATATCTGATCAAAAGTTTGTCACGCTGAACCTTTGTTACATTGGAATCTTCCTGGTGTAGCCTTGAAATTGTCTTTGCTAATATCTCTCTTTCAATTCTTAACGAATGTAATTGGTTTTCTATTGCAGAATTCATAGTGGTTTGTTTACTGTATTTGCGTCTTGGAATCTTATCTAATGCAACTGCAGTACATGCGCCGGCTAGAGAACTGAAAACTAGCGCAATTTCTTCCATTTAGGTATACCATTTGATCCAATTGTACTTTCTTATTTTAGAATCTGGATAACCACAACTTGCACATCTTTTGTGTCTTTTATGAAGAGCGTTATTTCCACATCTCCTACATCTGATATGAACTTTCTTCCTTGTGTACCCTCCCATGGAGGTTGTGCCTTTAGTCATTGTACTTTCACTTTGGCGGAGGAGATATGATTACTACATTATCTCCTCTTACAACTATGGTTCCTAGACTCTTTGTCTCTCCCTCAGAAGGGATCTCTTCTGATGAGTCGAGTAGCAAATTCATGTGCTGATCAAATCCATGAAGATTTCCTCTTATCATTTTACCGCCTTTCAGCTTGATAAGAACAACCTTGTTCAGGCTTTCATCCAACACTTTTATTGCCATGTCAACTGACATTTATTTCACTTATTACCCACTCTATTGAGGGTATATATTAAAATTTCATTGGTGTAATTTTCGGGTTTTACCGGTGAGGCAAGTTTGACTCTCTTTTACTATAGATGTGATCACTTCCTTTAGAATCGCTCTTCCAACTTTAGCAGTCGCGTTTGTAGGGTCTCCCCACACACCATTCTTTGTAGCGGCGATAAACGATTTATTCGCAAGTTTGCTTAAACTAGCTAGTTTTTTCTTTGACAAATCATCTGGAATTAGACCCCTTACGGCCTCATCCATCTCAACTTTCTTTGATATCGCGAGCATTATTGAAGTCTCCACAAATCCCGCATGATCCATTTTTCTTTTCATAAAATGCCAATAAGAATAGACCAAGATTTTTGCCTTAAAGCCTTGCATCCTTGTGACTTTATCTAGTACCTTCTTTACTGTCTTGTGGTTTCCATGATGACCATTGAGAATTATTATGTTGGTAACCTTGTTTTTCCAGAGTGATACGCACAAATCCATCAATACCTTCTCCAAAGTAGAGGAACTAACACTCATGTTAAAGAATGGATGATGTTCAAATGAGACTCCATATTCAATTGTTGGAAGAAGAAGAAAACCGGTCTTTTCAGATACTTTCTTTGCTATATGTGAAATTATGTCGGAATCTGTCGAGACAGGCAAATGTGGTCCATGTTGTTCTATTGAACCTACAGGTATTATGGCAATGGGTTTCTTCTTTATTTTCTTGAGAATTAAAGAACTTGAGAGGTCTCTTACTATCATTTAGATCGTTTTGGTTTGACATGGACTTTTCCCCAATATACTTCCAGCCTTCCTTCCAGATGCATTTTTACCGCTTCAAGAAGAGTTTTTGCTTCTAATTTCTGGCCTTTTGTTTTAAGGGATTCAAGAGTCTCGTTTTCATCAATTGCAAAAGCATCTTGGAAGATTATTGGTCCTTGGTCCAAATCTTCAGTTACATAATGTGATGTACAACCTACAATTTTAGCACCTCGTTCATAGGCTTGAATATATGCATAAGCACCGGGAAATGCTGGTAATATGGAAGGATGTATATTGATTATTCTATTAGGATATCTCAAAACAAAATTTGGAGAAAGTACTCTCATGTATCTTGCAAGAACTATTAAATCAACATTGTATTTTTTCATAATTGTAATTATTTTATCTTCAGCTCTTGTCTGATCGTTTTCATTAACTAGAACAAATGGAATCTTTGCTTTCTTTGTCATTTTTACTAACTTATTTTCTGTACCTACAACTACCGCGATCTCACCTCTTAGCTGATTCTTGTCTCTTGCTTCTAATATGGCCTGCAGACAATGAGGTTCTCTAGTGACAAGTACAGCTACTCTTTTTCTTTTTGTAGCTTCATAATGGATGTTAACTTCCATCTTGAGGGTCTTTGCTAATCTTTCAGCCACTTCATTGAATTTCTTGGTGTCAAATTTTTTTGTAAAAGATGCTTCTAGATACATACCAAAAAGACCTTTGATTACATTTTGGTTTATTTTCTCAATGTTTCCGCTATTTTGAAATATCAAATTGGTAAAACCTGCCACTACGCCCTCACGGTCCTTCCCAACCACAGTAAGCTCTACAGTAGTCCTATCCATTTTAATTGGTAGATACGGCGTACTTTATTAATGCTTAAATATCCTTTCCAAATACCACGTATTGTCAAATGCTAGTACGGCTAGATATTTCAATTCAGTAATGAGTGATTGAATGGGAATCTACAATTTTTCATCTACATACATCACTGAGGAAAAATAATGGACAAGTCACGAAATTCTCACAAGAGTCGTAATAGGGGAAATAGTTATGATCACAACAATCCTGTAAAGACTTGTAGGGTATGTTCTACTATAGGCAACTGGCATTGTTATGAGTGTTCTAACAATTTTTGTAGTACTCACTTTCACCGTCATAAAGAAATGCAGCTTTGCATCGTTCAATAAATGCGGGAGGTGGGATTTGAACCCACGAACTCCTAAAAGACAGGGTCCTAAGCCCTGCGCCTTTGACCAGGCTTGGCAACTCCCGCATGCACCATGAC
>JBOGQX010000008.1:0-57393 GCA_050749285.1 Nitrosotalea sp.
GGCAAACACTACATGATCTAATGGAAGTTTGTTTTTAATTAAAAATATCACTAGTGCTGTAGAGTTTACACCGCCACCATAACTAACTACATATTTTGCATTTTCTTTTCTTTTAAGCCCAATCGTACTTGTAATTTTCTCCTGCATTATCCTGCTTTTCACATTACTGATATTTATCTCCTGCGATGACAAGTGAAGGTGAATTTGAAAAAATGTTATTAGATCCCAGTGTTAACTGGGAGATCAGCAGTGTTAATTTATTTTTGACTAAATTTTAATTCAGACCTTCTCGGTGTATCCCAGTAAGGGGATTTACATTTAGGACAGACCTTGGGCTTCTCACCCTCTCTCGGAATCCAACGATGGTTGCATCTATTGCATTCAAATCCTTTCATTTGTATTTCAGGCATGCCTTATTCTTCTATGATACTAATAGTATATTACTGTTAAGTAAATGTTTATATGTACCTAGTAGTATATTACTATTGAGTATATATGACAATGAAAGAAATTGCAACAGTTGATTTGCTAAAATCTGTTGTAAAGGTAAGCAAAAATCATTATCGAGTAGCGTCACAATCACAGGATAAGTTTTACAATATAATGAAATTGCCAGATGCCGATGTGTGGACTTGCGAATGTTCTGATTTTATGTTTCGATTAAGCAAAAATGAGGATAAACGTTGTAAACATATTATCGCATGTCAAACTATGCAAAAAATTGTAGAATCTGAAAATAAAATAGAAAAGATTGAAAGACAGAAAATCTGTCCGAAATGCATTTCTACAACAATAATTAAAATCGGATTTAGAACTGTCAAAGGTGGAATTAAGAGACGAAGGTATCAATGCAAACAATGTAGTCACAAATTTTCTTTAGGAGAGAATGGTTTTGGAAAAGTAAGTTCTGATCCTAGAGTAATAACAGAATCGCTAAATCTTATATTCTCAGGCATGTCATATAGAAACACTGCCAGACACATTTCATTGTCTCATAACGTCAAACTTAGTCATGTATCCATATTGAATTGGTTCAGAAAGTACACACAAATTATGAAGGGATATGTTGATAATTTAATTCCTAAAAAAAGTCAAGTCTGGTCTGTAGATGAAATGATGCTAAACGTCAAAGATACAAAACCAATAGGTGGCAAGGGATTCTACGACTGGATGTGGTCAATAATAGATCCACAGACAAAGTTCGTAATTGCGTCCGAAATATCAAAGAAACGTGAAATCGCAGACGCACAAATGTTATTCTTAAGTGGAAAAGAAAAAACACATTCTACGCCAAATTATATCATCACAGATGCACTACATTCCTATGAAAAAGCATTTAGAAACGAGTTTGATATAAGGAAAACTGCACATATCAAGACAAAATCATTATCAGAAGGCTTTGCAAACAGACCTATCGAGAGATACCATAATGAAGTAAGATCTGTAATCAAGTCTAAACGTGGTCTAGGTAATGATAAATCTACTCAAGAATTTGCAGACGGATATAGAATTTACCACAATTATTGTAGACCGCATTCAGGATTACCAGACAAAATTACTCCTGCTGAAGCGGCAGGAATTGACTTGAATCTTGGAGAAGACAAAATTCATGATTTGATAGTAAAAAGTACAGAACCAAAGAACTTTGCCACACAACTAGGTTTACGAATAGATAGAGTCGTTATAGTGAATGAGAAAGATTCTATCAAAGTAAATCCGAAGGGATGGATTGAAAAACAGACTTGGAGGGAGATAAATGATATTCTAAGACTAAATGGTTTCAGTTGGTTATCCAATGAAAAGGATAGTTGTTGGATAAAACTACTTTCATAACTATTACAAAATAACAAATAGTAGAAAGTTTAGTTTCACATATGGCGTGGGTAGTTGGTGCTGCCATTCTTGGTGCTATAGCATACATCTTATCAAAGGATGATGATCAACCACGATGCCCTAATTGTAAATCATTTGTAAAAAAACACGCTAAACGTTGTCCTAGATGTTATGCAAAATTAGGATGGGAATAATGACCAAAAATAGATTCCAAGATACACTAATTGGATTTGTCGATTGGATTAGCAAGTATTCATTGGTCTATTATATTATTATAACATTTGTTCTATTTGTTGTGCAATTAGATGTATTCAAGGACAATGTTCCTACAAAAAATATAACAAATTTGTTAGTCGCACTTCTAATATTTACAATTAGTTCTAGTATGCTTGACAAAATTCTAAAGAAGAAAATCAAGGATTCGAAGCCATTTTTATACTGTCCTGAATGTGTTGATGCAAAAATGAAAACATCGGGAACTTGGATTTGTGAAAAATGTCATAAAGAATTTGGTCAACCTAGAAAGGAAAATACCCAAACTCCCTAACTTAACACTTCGAACCCCTAATTGAACAGCAGGAGAAATTTTCTGATAACTCCCTAACATTGAACAGTGTCTGATATCAACTTCCACTAACTTATCGGGGTTTGAGTATTAGAAATTCTGGGTGTGCAAAATCGGGGTTTACCTACTTGATGACTTTCAAGAATCTTGCAATCGGTTTATGGTAAGAAAATTCTTCCAATTGTTCCTTGATTGATTTTACGATGGTTTTATGAGTATTACCGTATAATTCCTTGAGAATTTCTCTAAGGTATTCAGGATGCTCATAACAATCTGGAATATAACGATTGTATCTCTTTTTCAGATTTTCAACAACCTCATCATATGTTGGTTTTCCAATATCTAAAAGAGATTTTTCAATAGCCAAAGTTACCAACGCTTTTTTTACTTCATCCATACTATGCAAGGAATTCCTCATGTCCAGATATGCTGGACGCTCGAGATTCAGTCACATACATAATTTTATGAATAACAGTTTTGATATATCCTGCTTCTAACTTGACAATCATTTAGCTAATTTTATAGTGCTAACAATTAGTTTTGGAGTTGTGTGTAAGACGTAATACATACCGCTAATTTTTCATTTTAGATGCCATTTTGATCAGATTTTCAATTTTGTTATTTCCCAAGTCTATCTTAATCCCAGCTTGCTCTGCTGGTGTCTTTCCTATCGAACCATGATTTCTTACAAAGTTATAGTGTATTCGATAAGCATCAATTAGTTTCTGTGCCGAATCTTTTGTATTCATACCATGCATTACTTTTTCCCTATCCCTAAAAATACCGTTTAATCTCTCAACTTTCTGATTTAGACCATCATGCCTTACGGATACTGATCTGATGTTTTTCACTCTCTTTCCTTCCATCGCATAATATTCCTTGTAGTATGCTTCGTTGTAGGAATGTAATCCATCATGAATTATTGCAAGTGGTGTAGGAGTCTTTTTGATACTTCCACACCTAAGAAGAAAATGCGTAAAAAACTAAAAAGATCATTACAATTGTAAAAGCTCCAAAAATGGAACCTAATACTACTGCTATGACCTTTTTTCTACTCATTATTACTTGTTCTCAATTTGATGGCATATTATTGATTCGTTTGTATCAAACGCAAAACGAGTTTTCTCCAACTGTGAACAAAGTGATCAGATTTTAAATAAGGTCTCAATAGATTAAGAGACATGAGTGAAGAACCAAGGTATTACTTTGATTTCTGCTTCTTTAAGGTCGATCCGAAATGGCGTTGGATGGCAGACTTGGCAAAAGAAGAATCTGCAAAGGAAGTTGAAAACATACTTAAAATCTCCCAGATAATGTACAGGTCTTATTCTACTTTGGGTCTTAGAGATGACGCTGAATTTTTACTGTGGTTTGCTTCAGAATCAGTTGAAAAAATTCAAGATGTAATATCAAAATTATATCTGACAGTTTTTGGCAAGTACATCATTCCATCACATATCTATCTATCAAGCACAAGACCGTCTATTTACACACAAGGACCTAAAACTCATGGATGGCTTGGTGGGGAGGAACAAACAAAGTACGTCATTGTGTATCCGTTCGTCAAAACAAGAGAATGGTATCTGTTACCTATTGAAAAAAGAAAAGAGATGATGGCCGAACACATTGCAGTGGGCAAAAAATACCCAGAGGTTAAACTAAACACAACCTACTCGTTTGGAATTCATGACGCAGATTTCATGCTTGCATTTGAGACAAATGATCTCCACAAGTTTCAAGACTTGATAATGGATTTAAGAGAAACTCGCGTCAGTGCACATGTTAAAGTGGACACGCCAATGATAGTGTGTGTCAAAAAGGACCTTATCCCTCTGATAAGGAGCTTGGGATGAAAGCACTAAAGGAATGGGCAACTGTCGTCAAGGCACTTGAAAACGGGAATCAAACGGTTTTACTAAGAAAGGGAGGAATTCTTGAAGCAGCATCGGGCTTTACGCTAGAAGCAAAAAAATTTGCCTTGTTTCCTACATATGAACATCAGGATAATGCATCGCTAAAATCCCCATACTTTGGATATCTTGCCGATGCAAGAGAAAACAAGCCAAAGGATGATTATAACAGGATAACGTCTGTTGCCGAAGTAGTTGAAGAACGCGATATTTCATCTATGGAAAAAATAGAACAACTTTCACCCTTTCATATCTGGAGTGATACTTACATTATAGAAAGAATGAACTGGATGCCTGAAAAACCAATGAAGGTTGTCTTTCTTAAGGTCTCTGCAATTTCACCAACAGAGATTCCTGTTTTGCCTGAATATCAAGGATGCAAATCTTGGATAGAATTAAATGTAAATGCAGAAGCTGGAAAACCAGTTTTGAGTGAGGCAGAGCTTCAACAAAAATTATCAGAATTTAGGAGAATAGCAAATTGAAATATAGAGCATTAGGAAAAAGTGGAATAAAGGTTTCAGAGATTGGATTTGGAGCATGGACTCTAGGCCTTGACTGGTGGGGTAAGAAAATTGAAGACGATGAGGCTAAGAAGCTGCTCAAACATGCGTACGATTTGGGAATTAATTACTTTGAGAGTGGCGATATCTACGGTAGAGGAAAAAGCGAGAAACTGATTGGTGAAGTATTTGCCGGAATGAGAAATGATATAGTAATATCAACAAAGTATGGTTATGATATTTATGGAAACGAACAGATAGGTCATAAGGAACTACCGCAAAAGTTTACTCCGGAATTTACTGAGTTTGCATTGCAAAAGAGTTTAGAACGATTACAGACTGATTATCTTGACGTATACGGCCTTCATAATCCCAAGATACAGACAATTAGAGACAAAAAGGTAATCGAGTATCTCGATAAAAAAGTAAAAGAGGGTACAATTAAGAGCTATCAAGTTGCTCTGGGTCCTGCAATAGGATGGACCGAAGAGGGATTGGACGCAATGGAAAAGACAAATGCTACTGCTGTTCAGACAGTCTATAATATTTTAGAACAGCACCCCGGTAACATACTGATAGAACAAGGCGAAAGACACAACGTAGGAATCCTAGTAAGGGTGCCGGATGCTTCTGGAATACTAACTGGTAAGGTAACGGCTGACACAAAAATAAGTGAGAAAGATCATCGTTCCGTAAGAAACGGTGATTGGGTAAAACAATCACTGCAAAAGGTCGAGCAACTAATACCAATTGCAAAACGAAATGGCCTCAACATAACTGAACTTGCAATCAAATTTATTCTGTCGCATAGAGGAGTATCGTCAGTCCTGCCAACAATTGTCTCCGAAGAAGAGATTGCAATGTTCTCGCAGATGGCAGATGGCAAATATTTGAGTGCTTTAGATACAAAAGAAATAACCGAATTATTCAACCGGTGGCCAGCTTACGAAATTAAAGCATCTGTTCAAACGGCATAAAATCTATACTGTTATTGGCTCTTCTATCTCAAACTCGTGTTCTACGAAATACTCGACTCGGGTCTTCTTGAACTCTCTTGAACTGAATAATATTCTATAATCGTGGACATCAATCTGACCCTCAATCTGTTTTGCTATGACTTGGGCATCGTCGTTTGATTTGCAATGGACCATTGAAAATACGTTGTATGGCCAATCTGGATAAACAGGTCTCTGATAACAATGGCTTACCTGTGGGAATGCTCCAAGCTTGGCACCTACTTCTTCTATCCTTTCTTCTGGAACCTTCCATACTATCATGCCGTTTGCTAGGAAGCCAACCTCTCTGTGTCGTAAGATGGCTGCAAATCTTCGCATAACGCCAATCTCTTCGTAATACTTTGCCTTTTCGAAAAGCTGTTCCTCAGTAATACCTAGGTTTTGCGCTAATTTCAAGAATGGCCTCTCGGTTATCTCAAGATCTTTTTGTAACTCGCGTATGTAGTTTTTGTCCTCTTCATTTGCAACAAATTTCACTTCACGGATCTTTTTCTTTTTCTCTGTCGGTTTTACTTCTGCCTTTTTGTCTTCTATCATCTCTAGCTTTACACCAATCTTGAAGAGTTTTATTGTTGGAAGCATTCTTACCTTGTTAATACCTTGTAACTTTGAAAACTTGTCAATCTCTGATTTTAGGTCAGAACCAGGTGGTACTGCCAAAGTAAACCACAAATTGTATTCATGATTTCTTTCGTAATTGTGGCTTACACCTGGATGTCTGTTAATTTGATTTGCTATCTGATCAAGCTTGTCAGGAGAAATTGCCATTGCAACAAGTGCGCTCTTGTATCCTAATTTTCGAGTATCAAAGATTGCAGAAAGCTGCCTGACTATTCCAGCTTGTTTTAATGTACGCAGTCTTTGCATCATTTCGTCATCAGATATTCCAAATTTCTTTGCAATCTCAGAATATGGCTTTTGAACAAGAGGAAATGTCCATTGAATCTCATTTAGAATCTCTTTGTCAAGCTTGTCCATTTATACCAAAAACGAACCCCGCTTGCGATTAAAAATGTTACCTAGATTTCCATGGAATCTATAAATATCAAACAGAGACAGCGAGATTCATTGATTGTTGACCTCAATCTGAAAGGAAATCTAGTAATTGTTGTCGGTGGAGGAAATGAGGGACTCAAAAAGGTCAACGCATTATTAACCCAAGATTGTAAGATTCTTGTTATCAGTGGTTCAACTAATAGGGAGATTGAAAAATATGTCAAACAAAAGAAAATTGAATTTAAAAAAATCAATCTCAAAAATGCCGATTTTCTGAAAAAACACAAACCATTCATGGTGCTTGCAACAACCGATGATCGTAACTTGAATCGAAAGATTGTGGAGGCAACAAAGAAGATGCGGTGTTATGCTTATGCTGCAGATGATCCCGAAGTTTCTGACTTTGCCTTTGGTTCTGTCATAAATATACAAGATACGGTTCAAATTGCAGTTTCTACGGGCGGACGAAGTCCTGCAATGGCACGCAGATTGCGTATGCAGGCAGAAGGAGTCTTTAAGAAACTAATCAAAAAAGAGGACATTTTCCAAATAAAACTACAAGACTTTGCCAGAAGGGAAGCAAAAAAGAGGCTTGATACCTTCCCGGAACGCAAAAAATTTCTCTATAGTGTCATGAATGACAATCATGTTAAACAATTAATAGCTGACGGAAAATTAAAAAAAGCACAGAATAGAGTGATCGAGATGCTAGGTGATATACATTGACTAGAGCCATAATCAACGCAAGAGTTACTTTTAGGAGATCCCCAATTCACATGCTTGAGAGATTTACATTCCGAGATATTGATTCTGCGTACCATTCTTTCATAAAACATTCTGGACTGCAAGAATGTGTGATATTACAAACTTGCAATAGAGTTGAATTGTTTGGATGTGGTGATGGGACTGATATCGAAAAAATAAAAAAGACATGGGCATCTGTATCTGGTCTTGAAGAGAATGCCTTCAAGGAAAATCTTGAGATAAGCCAAGGCACAGAAGCATATGAACACCTTCTCAAGCTTACCTCAGGACTTGATTCTCTTGTAGTTGGCGAAGAGCAAATACTTGGACAGGTAAAAGAGTCGATTAGTGCAGCACGAGACTTGAAGGTATCGGGAAGCAATCTGAATACACTATTTGACAAAGCAATTCGTATTGGAACAAGGGTAAGACATGCCACTGGGATTGGTCGCGGAAGTATATCCATAGGTTCTATGGCAGTGAAACTTGCAGAAGAAAATATTGATGATCTGAAATCAAAACAGATACTATTAATTGGTACTGGAGAAGCGGCAAGCCTTGTTGCAAAATCACTCAAGAAACGAGAAATTGACTTTGCAGTAACAAGTAGAACATTTGAACGCTCTAAATCATTTGCAGAGACCTCGGGGGGAAGGCCAACCCAGTTTGAGAATGCAATTGCCAACTTCAAATCTGTTGATGTGCTTTTTGTTGCAACAATTGCTCCCTACTTTCTTGTGACATATGACAGAGTAAAGGAAGCAATGGAGTCTCGCAAAAAAGGCATGATGATAATGGACCTTTCAAATCCAAGAACTGTGGATGAAAGAGTTGCAACTATCAAGAAAATAAAGATGATGAATTTGGACCAGATTGCGGAAATGGTTGATAAAAACATGAGGACAAGAATGGGAGTTGTATCTTCAGCAGAGAAAATAATTAATGAGGAGCTTCCTGTAGTGGAAGCAGCAATGAAGAGATTAGAAGTGGAACCCATAGTGAAGAATGTCTTCAAGGAGATAGATAATGCCCGAGTTAAAGAACTCAAAAAGGCTTTGCAAATGCTAGGGGAGACAGACGAGCAGAAAATACGGATAATTGACCAGCTTACCCAAGCTATAGTAGAAGACATCATTTCTACTCCTATGAACAACCTGAGGAAGGCATCTGAGCAAGGTGATGCAGAAATTCTCAGAACTGTCATGAAACTTTTTGATTATAAAACAAGAGAGTAACAAATTATATTGCTAGAAAATTCTTATTTCAATAATGTCTTATCCTAACCTGAGACTTCGCCGACTGCGAAAGACAAACAAGATTCGTGAACTTCTCGAAGAGGTAAGACTTTCTCCAAAGGACCTAATCTGTCCTATCTTTGTGCAAGAAGATCTTAAATCCAAGATTCAAGGCGAATCCATGCCAGGTTTTGAGAGGCTAACGCTAAATGATGTTGTAAACGAAGTAAATTCCATTGTTGAATTGAAAATACCAGCTGTCATGGTCTTTGGAATTCCATCGCACAAAGATGAAAAAGGCACTTCAGCTTTTGCAAATGACGGAATCGTACAAAAAACAATCTCTGAAATTAGAAAAAACCTTGGTAATAATATTGCAATAATGTCTGATGTTTGTCTCTGCCAGTATACTTCTGCAGGACATTGCGGTCTTGTAAAAGGTGACAAGATAGACAATGACTCGAGTCTTGAAACCTTGGGGAAAATAGCTGTAAGCCAAGCCCAAGCTGGTGCAGACGTAGTATCTCCTTCCGCAATGATGGATGGTCAGGTAAAGGCAATTAGACATGCACTTGACGATGCCGGTTTCACAGATGTAGCAATCATGTCTCACTCTGCAAAACACAGATCATCTCTTTATTCTCCCTTCAAAGACATGGCGCATTCTGCCCCTACATTTGGAGATAGAAAGACGTACCAACTACCATATACAAATCCAAAAGAGGCTATGCGTGAAGTCGAGACCGACATTGCTGAAGGAGTAGATATTGTCATGATAAAACCTGCCTTGGCTTATCTCGACCTAATTTCGATGACTCGCGAGAGATTTAACGTACCAATCTCGGCATATAGCGTATCAGGCGAATATGCTTTGGTGAAGGCAGCGGCAATGCAAGGTTGGATAGATGAAAAAGAAGTAACATTGGAGATTCTTACTGCAATTAAACGAGCTGGGGCAGATATGATAGTAACATATTTCTCAAAGACTGCTGCAAAAACTCTTAGTGAGAAATGAGAGACGATGAAGGTTTTGAGATTGACCGTGCTTTTGACTTGCTGCCGCATGTTATAGGGGCAAGTTGGGCAACAGTCTGGTTTAGGGTTAACAGGATAAGACCGACTAGAGAAGAATTTCGAAATAAGGTTGTTGAATATTACAAGATGTTAGATCCACTAGTTAATGTCTATTCTCAGAATGAAAATTTCAAAGAGATGACTGGGCACATTAGAAACAGGCACCACCAAGAAATAGAACGAATCCTTGCTGGAAAAAATGATGAGATTGAGAAAAGATTCAAAAGATATGTGGAATACCGCTAGATCTCACGTTTAAGCTGCGCAAGAAATTGTTTCATGATTTTAATCCGTCGTCTTGCCTCTAGCTTAGCCGTCTTTGTGTTCATCTTTTTCTCCAAGAGTAAGAGTTTCTTGTGAAAGTGGTCAACAGTCCACTTGGAATCATCAGGGGAGCGTGTAATACAAAAAGGGTCTTGAGTGTTATATAATGCTCTTCTTCCTGCCCCGCCAACTGCAAAGGTTCTTGCTATGCCGATTGCTCCAATGGCATCAAGTCTATCTGCGTCTTGTAGTATTTTTCCCTCCAAAGTTTCAGGAACTACTCCTTTTGAAAAACTATGGTCATTAATAGCATCTGCAATTATCTTAATTTCATCCAGTCCATAGTCATATCGTTGAAGAATTTTTTGCGCCTCTTTTGCGCTCTCTGACGATGAATTCTTGGATCTGGAATCAAATTTTTGATAAGAAATAATGTCATGAAGTAAAACCGCAGTAAGAACAATCTTCAGGTCTGCCCCTTCTTTTTTTGCAATTTGCTCTGCATTTTTGTACACTCTCATGACATGTTCAAAGTCATGAGCAGGATCATTATTTTCAATTCTTTTTCTGACCTCCATTTTTAATTTTTCAAGTGATTGTAATCTTCTCATCGGAACCAAACCTTGGTTATGATATCATAGTCATAAACTAGTCGCAACTAGTTTTGAATGTAAAATTATCCGAAAAATCTCAGACATTTTTGATCGCCATTTTCCAAAAAATGGACCTATCGTTCAATATATTTATAAATTAAAATCACGTAATAATTACATGAGTTCTAAGGCGTGGAAATGTTATAGGTGCAATCTTGTATTTTCTGATGAATCTCACGCCAATTTGCATGAAGATCTCTCAAAGCACAGTGTTCGAGAGATAAACATGATAAAGGCATAGACTAGTACGCGATAATCTTATTGCGGGATGCCATTGAATAAGTTACATGTCATACTCCAATCTATCTAAGATGAATTTTGAGGTCTCTGAAGAGCAAAAGGTGTTTCTTGAACAAGTAGACAAGACATGCAAGTCTATTCGAGATTACGAAACCAAATGTTACTTGGAGGAAAAAGTAAATGACAGAATAGTTCCAGAGTTCGGTAAAATTGGAATGCTTGGGTGCCCTATATCAAAAAAGTACAGGGGGCTAGGATATGATATTCTGACATACGCATTAGCTCTTGAACGAATAGGTAGAGAGGGAAATTCAATACGCACATTTTTTTCTGCTCATATTTCCATTGGACAAATGGTTCTACAAAATTGGGCCGATGAGGATCAAAAACGTCAGTATCTTTCAAACACAACTGGCGGAAAGAGCATTATGGCATTTGCACTTACAGAACCAGATGCGGGCAGTGATCCTGCTTCGATGACAACAAAATTTGAAGAAACCAGTGATGGATTTATCTTAAAAGGTAAGAAACATTGGGTGGGCAACGGAACAATTGCCAAAGTAATGACAACATATGCGAAAGGGCCTGATGACAGGATTTCTGCATTTATAGTCGATACAGATTCTAAGGGATTTCATGCGGAAGAGATGAAGGACAAGATGGGTCTTCTTAGCATAAAAAATGCAGAGATCTCATTTGAAAACTGTATTGTACCAAAAAAGAATCTGCTTGGAACAAAAGGAAAGGGATTGAGCATTGCTTATAGTGCATTGATAGATGGACGATTGAGTGTTGCAGCGGGATCTGTTGGAGTAATGAACGACTGCCTCGAGGAATCAATCAACTATTCGCAAAAGAGGGAACAGCATGGTTCAGCGCTAGCAAAAAAACAGCTAATACAGGAACATCTGTCAAGTATGATAGTAAATATCGAGAGCTCAAGATGGCTGGTATATAGAGCTGCAATGGAAAGACAGAAGCTTCAGGATTATGTGGAGGGACTCAAAGAACTAGATGCACACTGGCAGGAAAAGCTGAACAGAGAAGACAAGGAGTACTCACTCTTACGAAACAGAGCAGATAGACTTGCAGCAATTGCTAAACTACATGCCTCTAATGCTGCTTTTGACTGTGCAAATAGAGCAGTTCAGATCTTTGGTTCATTTGCATACCAAAAGACTAACAGAGTAGCAAGACACTTTTTGGATTCTAGAGCAATTATCATTTATGAAGGTGCAAACGAGGTGCTGAAATTGAAGATTGCATCACTTGAACTTGGCGACAAGTATAATGCTTACTAATTTCTAAGTAAGACCTTATTCATTATTTCAAGTCCTTTCTCAATCTGTTCCTTTGTGATTATGAGGGGTGGGATAATTCTAAGAGATTTTGGGCCAGCACCAAGTGTTAAAAGACCACTCTTGAATAACTCGACTATCTTTTTTTCTCGACGCATTCTTGTGTCAAACTCCAGTCCTATCATCAGACCTAGTCCTCTGACATCAATTACTCCCTTTCTGCCTACAATCTCTTGCAATCCTTTCTTTAGTAGATTACCCATCCGAGTTGCATTATCCAAAAGCTTGTAACGTTTTATTGCATCAATTGTTCTTGCACCAACTGCCATGTCTATCCTACTTCCACCACCCCAAGTGCTTGATAGTGCAGACCTTTCAGATGGTTCAAATTTTCTGTCATACATTGCTGCGCCTACCTGTAATGCTTTGGCAGCACTCATGATATCAGGTCTCACATCATAATGCTCAAAAGCCCACCACTTACCAGTGTGTCCAACACCTGATTGTACCTCATCTAAAATCAGCGGGACACCATATTCTGTCGCATATTTTCTTAAATTTCTAATAAACTTCTTACTTGCAACATTGTACCCTCCTTCGCCTTGGACAACTTCGGTCAGGATAAATGCAATCTTATTTTCCTTGAGCATGGCCTCTATGGCATCAATCTCTGGATCATTATCTTTTGTGCAAAACTTTATTCTTTTGACTGGAAATTCTGGAAAATTGTATTTGTGAACTGGTCTACTGGAGGTAAAAGTCAGCGCGCCAAGAGTTCTACCGTGAAATGCTCCAGCACATGAAATTCCTGGAAGCGGTCCCATTCTTCTATAGGCAATCTTGATTGAATTTTCAACTGCCTCTGCACCACTATTGATGAAAAATGACTTGAAACCTCGCGGAATAATAGAGGATATCTTTTCTGCAAGATCAGCATGTTCTTTTGAATAAAAGTCCTGACCTGCAATTTTGTGAGTACCGTTGGTGGAATATTCAGCCAAGACTTCCAATATATCATGATGAGAATATCCCAGGGGACATGCCCCTATGTTTGAGGTAAAGTCAAGAAACTTGTTACCATCCAGATCCTCAATTATACAATCATGTCCATTTGCAATGACTAAAGGGTACATGAAGGTAGAATCGTATGCATATTTCTTCATGGTATCAATGATACGCTTGGAATTTGGTCCTGGTAGTTTGTGATTCATCTAATTCCTAGATACATCCCATGCGAAAAATTTTCTAATAAACACTCGTATCAATCTCTATGGGAGAAAATCACAGAGGATTCGATGAACTAACCCGTAAACAACGACAAAGAAGAGAAAAAAAGGCAAGAAAGATGCAGAGGGAGGGATTTGAACCCACGAACCCCTAAGGGAAAGGATATCCCATGCCAAGATCTTGAGTCCTTCTCGGTTGGCCGGGCTTCGATACCTCTGCAAGGAAAGATTCAAACACTGAATATATAACTGAAACCGTGAGCCTCGGGATTTTAACAGCTAAATCTTGTTATTGTTCACTTACCAGTTTTTCTGATATTGCTGGCATGGTATAGAAAAATTCGTCCTCAAAGGCAAAATCTTGTTTTCCCTGTTTTCTTAAGGATTCAAAATATTTCATACAATCAGCATAGAATTGATTTGATTGACTTGGCATGACACGTCATTTCAGAAGGAGAGTTTGATTTGATATGTAAGGAATTTTAGACATTGTTATTGTCTTTTTTTAATTTGGTTAATAGATGGTATCTAGCTAAGAAAGTCTTCTACGAATTCTATGTGTTTTAATGCTCCATTCCTTCTACAATCTCTTCTATCCTACCATCCAGTCCTATAAGGTAAGTTATCCTCTTGGTGTACATCCCAAGAGCATGGTCTTTGAATCCTTTTACCTCGGCAGTACACCCCGGCGTATTATCTTTAACATAAAAGAACAAGATGACCTTCTTTTTTCCAACATAGGATGACCGCCTAATCCTTTCTCCCGTATTGGATGTCAGTTCAAAATCTGGAGCTAAATCTCCGATCTTCATATTTTTGTTCAAGGAGAAATTGATTTAACCTTTTTTTAGGAACTTGGTTGCTCTGGGGTTTCTTGTATTCCCAACCACCCATATCCTTTCAACTCTAATTCGTCCGCAAGCTCTTTTGGTCCTTCCTTTATCACCTTGCCCTGTGCCATGACATGTACAAAGTCAAGTTTGTCGAGGAACTTTAGAATTCGTACATAGTGAGTAATCACTATGACCGTTGCATCTTTTCCAGATACTTGGCTTATTGCTTTGGCAACCGCTTGTACAGCATCTATGTCTAAACCAGAATCAGGTTCGTCAAGAATTGAAATTTTTGGCTGTAGAACTGCCATTTGCAAAACCTCTGATCTCTTTTTTTCACCACCGGAAAATCCTTCGTTAAGATATCTTGAAAGAAAATCTTGCTTAAGTCCTACTTGGTCAAGATTCTTTTTTAGATAATTTTGAAATTCTCTAACAGTCAAAAAGACTTCACGATTCTGATCTCCAAGTGATTTGCTTAGAGCATTGTAAGCTGTCCTTAGAAAATGTGAATATCCTACACCTGAAACTTCTGTTGGATATTGAAATGCTAAAAATAATCCCTTCTTTGCTCTTTCATCAGCTGAAAGAGAAAGAATGCTTTGTCCGTCAAGTAAGATGTCTCCTTTAGTTACTTCGTATTTTGGATGACCAAGAATTGTATATGCAAGAGTACTTTTACCAGAACCGTTTGGGCCCATTATTGCATGAACCTCGCCTGGACCTGTCTTGAGGTTTACTCCAGTAAGGATCTCTTTCCCATCTCTTGTGACGTGAAGATCCTTGATTTCTAATGTTGCCATGCGTATTCACAAACGTGTTTTCGATATATAATCTAATGAAAAATTAGATGAAGCTAACGTCTATTCTAAGACTTTGTAACAATACCGTTTACTCAACATGGGTTTAGCGAAAATTTAGTATCTTTTGTACCAAGCAAGAAATAAACAAAAAGAGAGGGGTTTAGTTTTTGGCTAATGCTGGTCGGAGGGTAACTTTGATCTTGTAGGCAGTCAGGATTTCTTTACATCTATTGCGTATTGTTACCTCAGTAATTCCTGCTACGCTTGAGACATCTCTCTGCAATATGCTCTGCCCAAGAAGGGTTGAGGCTATGTATAGATAAGCGGCAGCAAGCCCATTTGGAGCCTTACCATCTGCAATTTCATGATTTTCTGTCTTTTCAGCTATCTCAGCAGCGAGTCTCTCTACACGGACATCAAGTTTGGCAAGATTTGCTATTTTTGATATGTATTTTTCAAGGGTTACTACCGGTGCAGTATTTGAACCAAGCTCCATGACGAGTGTTCTGTAGTATTTTGCTGTCAGTTTTACATTCATCTTTTCGTCTTTTGTACTTCCAGTTGCACCACATATCTCGTCTAGTGATCTTACAACATCACACTGCTTGCAAGCCATGTAAACCGTTGCGGCTGACATGCATGCAACAGACTTTCCTTTTGCTTCTGCTTGGCCTTCAAAATTTCTATATATCATTGATGCACTCTCTGTCACATTTTTGGGCAGTGATAGTGATTGACATGTCTCTCCAATCTTTGATAAAATATTTGCTAGTCGTCGTTCTCTGGGCGATGCTACTCTAATTCTTGTCTGCCATTTGCGTAGATTGTACATCTGATTTGCCATGTCGCTTGAAATTGTCTTTCCGCTAAAGTCTTTTGTTCCAAGTGCTATCTCCGTTCTAATTCCCAAGTCATGTTGTGAATAAGTTGTTTGACCTGTTGCCCTTGCCGATTTCATCTTGTCTTCTAGATTTGTTGCTCTTGATTCCGGTCCGTAATCTGACATCTGTTCCATTGCGACCAATCCACAGCCAGAACAAATTTTTTCTCCACTATGAATGTCATCAATCAATGTTGAACGACATTCTGGGCAATGTGTTTGTAGTTCTGTTATGGTCATTTTCTTCTTCCTTTGAATCTTTTTGGTTTCATTGCAGGAGTTTCTTCAACAATGTAAACTTGTTTCCCAAGATGTTTTTTGATATTGTTGGTAAGAGGAATTGCAGATGCATATGGTGCATCAAAAGGACCTATCATTTCTGAAACTTTGGCGACTTTGGTTCCTGTTCCATCGACTATTATCTGGCCATCCTTTAACGGTTTAGACAATCTTATGATGACCCTACCGCTACTTGCTAGATGCAATACTTCGCCTACCTCCTGCAATTGGTGTTTCAACTAAATACTGTTATCAATAGAGTTCTGTCAAAATTACTTTAGCTGCAAGCTAGAATAGCTGTTTACTTGGATTGTTTTGCTCTTCGCGTTACCAATTTTTCTGCAATTGAAGAAATTATTTTTGATTTTGTTTGATCTTTTGGAAGTGTGATATATCCTGATCTAACATAAGGTCTTTTTGGGAATCTTACTTGATCATTTGTTTCTGTTGGATTAAAACCAGCAGCCTTTGCTGCATCTATTAGCTCTTTTAGGGAAGGATCGAAAATACTTTTTTCACGTGAAACACGTCGACCCATTTTTTTGGGAAGTGTCTTGTTAAAATAATCCAACCAGATTACGATGTGTTCGTAATCTTTCATCTGATCACTTTATCAAGACTGCGTTTACTGCGCCATCTTGACCGGGTCTTGAAACTACTTTGCATTGTCCGTCTTCTGTTTCTAATATTGCACCCTGTGAAATTACACCACGTCTTTCGTAATCACTGCTTGCTGGGTTTTTCAGTACTTTCAAGATCTTTACTTTTTTTACTTTGGAACCAGGTATTGCCAAGTTGACAAAATCTGTGGTCTTAAGCGCAGTCTTTTGGTTGTTGCCCCGGACTTTTCGCACTACGGTTATGTGTGGACCAGGTATTGCTTCAACAGAATATCTATCAATTTCATATTTTCTTCTGGTTCTTAGAGGATATCTTCTGCCTCCCGTTATCTTGCTTGTAGCAAGATTTTCCACAGATTTCTTCATAACGAATCGATGAAATAACTCTAAATATAAACGTCAAAGTCGAGGTATTAACGAACTCTAATTATACCATTTAGAACAATTAAGAACCTAAACTCGATTTTATTGATTTGTTTGCGTTACTGGCTCTGGAGTTGGCTGACTTGGTTGAACAGGTAGCTGATTTGAACTCCTTACTTTGGTAAAGAGCTTTTGCTTTAACAGATCCTTGTCACCTTGAATACCAAAGTATTTCTGGAATTTTTCTGTAGTATTGTAAATCTTGAGTCTTCCAACGTTTTGATGTTCAATGTATGCTAACTGCTCTAACACTCTTAAATGCAAATACACTCCGGAACCTCGTACTTCAACTAATCTCTTTGAGGACACCGGTTGCATGTATGCGATATATGATAACGTCTTTAGCGTAGCTGTTGGAAGAAGGGGTTTTGAGGCATATTTTCTAATTACTGTATTATACTCGGGCTTGAGCTGAAAGACATATGAGCCGTCCGGCAAACTTGCTACCTCAATTGCCCTGAATGTTGATTTTGTCCTCTTTACTAGGTTGGTCATAATTGCAAGCGTTTTTGTCCTAGATTCGGTCCCAGAGGCTTTAATCAACTCCTCAATTGTTAGCGGCCTTCCAGCAGAATAGAGGGCTGCCTCTAACCTAGCATTTGCCTCATCGTCTTCTATCTTTCCCATCTATAGCAAAAGAGGGATGAACGTACTTAAATGAAATTCCTATTGACTATTGATACACTTGTAAACTTCTGTTTCATTGTAAAATTAGGTGTCTTTTGGGCTCAGTTCTTACAAACATTTTATACTTTATACATGACTAATCAATAACAAATCTATTGGTCTATACAAACAGTAAAATCAGGTAAGAAAAGCTCTAGTTTCTTTAGCAATAGAAACAGTTCTGCTTGAAATAGGTAAACCTACCTATGATGAAGTAAGCCACAAACTCTTCAAAGATTACAAATGTTACCTGCCTGATTGCTATGAACATCCAGAATATTTGAAAAGAATATTACAAGATCTCTATGGAAAATCCTCCATTGTTATAATTGAATCTATAAAAAAACAACTTGAAGAATTTGAAACACAGAAAGGAATAGATGTTTTCATTATCGGGATTAGTGGATAGTTTGGAGACGCTATTACAGAAATTAAAATCCCAACGATTTATGCTGTTTACGTTAGCTGTTACCGGTATTTTGATGGTTGTAGCGGAATCTATCGGTAAGGAAACTGCTACGGTCTTTACTGACTGGATATTTGTTCCAATTCCCGGGGCATTGGTTGTTTTGTCCATACTTTCCGTAAAAAGACATGGTCTCAAAGGAAGTCATGGAAAGGCTTGGATCTCTTTTGCAGTATTTTCTGTGATGTGGTTTATTGCAGAACAGGTATGGGCAGTCTTGGAGCTTGTATATGGCCAAAAACCATTTCCTTCAATTGCTGACTTTTTTTACATCGTAGGGTATCCAGCATATTTCATATTTGCAATACTATACCTAAAACCTGTCAAAAAGGCCATCACCAAAAAGATTGTCATTGTTTCTTCATTGGTCGCAGTGGCAGTGCTTGTACCAAATCTGTATATGGACCTTGAAAGCAGTTCTGATGAAGATCAACTTGCTATCGCCTTGGGCGCATTTTATCCATTTGCAGACGCTATCGTACTAGTGCCCGCGTTTATTGGGGTACTTTTGTTTCTTGGAGGTAAAGTAAACTTTCCTTGGTTCTTAATACTACTTGGAATAATAGTTGAAGTAGCAGCAGATACTGGCTTTCAATATTATTCACTTGATAATTCAATGTATACTGGACATCCAGTCGACATTTTGTTTTTGTGGTCATACGTACTGCTTACGTTTGGTGTTTATGAACATCTAAAGATCTTTAAAACAGAAAAACAATCATTCCATGACAAAGAAAGTTTTCGATAAATCAGGTAAAATGTTTCACTCGAGGATAAAATTTCAACAAATTATAACGAATTAGATTAGCTCGGTTTTGTCATTGAGACTACTATGTCATCCTCTGTTTGCTCGAGGTCTACCTTCATGTCTCTTGCAAGAAAAAGAATTGCAAAGAAACATCTTATGACATCGATTAATTCAAGACCAGATACTATGGTCTTGAAAGAACCATAACCAGTGGCTTTTATCTTGTTAACAATAAGCTCTTCGTACTGACCGATTATTTTTTCAAGAGAGATAAAGTACTCGTCAAAGTTCGGGGCTTGTATGGGATCAAATTCCATCTGTCTACGACTTGAACGTGGATTTGCTATTGTTCCAATAAGATTCTCAAGTACGGACAACAACTCATCTAGTGTAACTGGATATGTCGATTCATGTCTATATGGCATGTTTATCATTTCAATGTCTATATCCTCTCGCTGGTTGAGTGGTGTTTTTTCCATGGCAGCTTTTTGCAAGGCAAATATGCTCTCTACCTTCATTCTGTGTATCATTGCAGATGACAAGGCAGCAATTCCAGCTACTCGGAGATCCTTTTTATCGGTTTGATTGAGAATTTTCATCAAAATGTCTAGGATGCGTGTGATGTCTATACTCCAGACATCCTTTCTGGATACATCAAGAGGACCAAAAAGTATGTTGACAGGAGGCTGCGCTATGCCTGTACCATTATTTTCCTGACTCAATGGTTACCAACTCTCTTTATCTTTATAATATCTGCTTGATTCGTTCTTTTGACAATCCAAGTCAAGAATTTTGCCACTTTAAAAAGTCAAACAATATAAGATTACACTGTATACTTTTAGCATTGGATAAAGATCTTGAAAGGTTTGAGTTAGCTTGCACATATCTGAAAAATGATCAGAACATTGCGGCACATAATCTATTCATGTCACTTGCACACAAGGAAGTAAAAGGCCAATTGTGGTGGTAGATGACAGTCCTGCAATTATGCTGAGAATACAAAATTATCTACAACAACTTGGATATGATGACATACAAACTGCATCTGGATGGAAAAGGCGCCATTAAACTTGTTACAAAATTAATCAAGGACTCACAAAACCCAATCATATTATTGGATATGGACTTACCCGACTTGTCAGGTGATGTAGTTGCCCATCAATTATTGCAAGCAAAACCAAATCTTTCAATCATTTTAATTACAGCAGACGAAAAAACTACCCCAAGAGTTCGTAAAACAATAGGCTTTGGTTCAACAGCTTTCGTTCAAAAACCATTTACAATAAATGAGTTAAAAATTGCTCTTGAAGCAACAAGACTGAGTGAAGTTAACTAAGAAGTAAAAGTGACATGTTTAGCAGATTTACATCCTCATTTGGATGCCACCTATTCTATAGTCTTATATTTGTTCAGAAAATTTTTCAATTATTTTGGATGTGGGATTTTTTTCAGAACCCTCTAATCTCATTACTATTATCATATTCCAATCTCTATCCAGTGTAGCAACAAAGAGATAATTTGGAAATGTCTTTACAAAACTCTTTTAACTAATTCTACAAGATTGGTAATAGAACGTGTAATCTTTAGTTTTAGAAACAATGCTTCAAATTCGTCTGTTGCAGAGACGCCGCTAAATATTGCCTTGTAACCTTTTATGATCCGTTTTTCTCTAGTCTTTCTATTCTCTTTCGTATGGTCCTGTCTGATACATCTACACCTGCATTTCTAAGCTCACTTGCGATCTCTTTTGATGGAGTTCTTGCATTTTTGTTTAATATGGCAATAATTTTTTGGTCTACTTCGTCAAGTGTTAACCAGCTTTGATCATCAGATAATGATAATACTGTGGATGATGTCTTTTTGAATTTTATGATGGTCCCACGCGCAGGATTTGAACTTGCGACACTCCGGTTTCTGTAAGCCTGATAGGCTGATATCAGTTAGCCAATGGCCAACCACTACAGCCGGAAGCTCTACCAGGCTGAGCTAGCGTGGGACTGTTTCTCATCCAGTTTTTTCGTATTAAATAACTATCGATAGGAATCCGATGTGTTTTTTATATGATTTGAATTCTTTTTTAATAAATTTTGGGATCACCATATTACATATAAGAGACCACATTGATCCCGATCACGTGTCTGGGTTGGTAGTTTCAGGAGGGGGTTATGTATGTGCACCATATTTACACAACGATTCTTCATCGAAGTTAAAGGAAACACTTGAGAAGTCTGAATTCATCGATGATATGTATTATGTTACTGCTTCATTTTCTGAAGATGGCGGTGCCTATTTTCCATCAAGAACGAATACATATCTTCTTGCAAGATTTAGTGACCCAATACAAACAATGAAAGATGTAGAGAGATACAAGCAGAATAAACCAACCTTTGTATTCACTAGAGACGATGAGTTTTTTGAAAGGTTAAGCGATCAAAAATTAAATCTAATCTCCGTTTATTATTTAGAGTACGGTCATTCTGAAACAGATCTATTTGAGGTTGCCTCAATTGTTGCAAAACGCAATAGAGTAAGAAGAGCAGAATGCGGTCATCTCGATCTATCTTCGACTGAAACACCTAAGTTTACTTTTCCATATGGTGATAATTTGGTTGTATTTGAAGTCTCAAGCGGTAATACTCATCAGAGTGATAACAAATATTGCGAAAAAACTAGAAAAGAAGTTGCAAGAAAAGGAATTCGACTCACAAACTTGTTAAACTTGTCCGTGATTGAAAAAATAAAATAGAAAAGTTAGGCAATCTACCGATAAAGTAAATAGAAATTTTTTTCTATCTATAGTTTGGATGGAAGACAAAGTTATATACTCTACCAAATTCTTTTCTGGTGATGAGTAAACCATCCGAGCTTGGTTCATTAAAGATTGGTTCCTATATCTTACTACCTGTTGACAGTCCAAATGCAGAACCATGCAAAATTGTTGAGTATGATACAAGCAAACCGGGAAAACACGGTGCTGCAAAAGCAAGGATAGTGGCAGTTGGAATATTTGACAAGAAAAAGTATCCTCATGTCTCACCTGTAAGTGCCCAGGTTCAGGTACCTCTTATTGATAAAAGGGTGGGTTCTGTTATTTCAAAGACTGATAGTATTGTACAAGTTATGGACTCTGAGACCTTCGAGGTCTTCGACGTATATCAGATTGAAGACGAAATCAAGGACAAGATTTCTCAGGGTCAAGATGTCGAATACTGGAAGGTCATGGATAGAACTATTATAGTCCGCATCAAAAGCTAAATGCGGATGCTGATGATGAAGAGAAAAGCCAACTGATACAATGATGAGGATTATGAGTATTGAAGCATCCAGGCTTTTCTAATTCTCGAATGAGTTATACATGATAATTTGTTAACATAATATGTGAACGGTCTATGTCATGTATGTCTGGCATCTAACGTGGAGATTACGATAAAAAACAGTCTTGCTCTGTGTAGGTCGTGCCTAAACCGAGTAAACCAACTAGAAAAAAATTAATTGTCTACTATCCTCTCAAGGTCGAATTGAAACTAGGAGCACTTTTTTCTGGGGGAAAGGACAGTACCTTTGCCATTTATCAAGAAAAATTAAATGGCCATGAAGTAGTTTGCCTCATCACCATATTTCCAAGATCCGATGAAAGCCATCTCTTACATTATCCAAACATTAGTGCCACTGCTCTTCAGGCCAAGGCTATGGGAATTTCACAAATTGTTGCAAGTACTGATTCTGATGAATCTCAAACGGAAATTTACAAGTTACAAGAAATGTTGGAGAAGGCAAAAGCAAAGTTTGGAATAGAAGGAATTGTCCATGGAGGGATATACAGTGACTACCAAAGAAAAATTTTTGACACTGTTTGTAAAAAATTAAATCTTAAAATAATCTCTCCACTTTGGCACATTAATCAATCAGAATATTTACACCAGTTAATAGAATCAAAATTTCGGTTTATTGTAACAAGTGTCTCAGCTGAAGGACTTGATGATTCATGGCTTGGAAAAGAGATCACCCTTCAAGATATCAAAATACTAAATCAATTAGCGGCAAAATATGGTTTTAACGTATCCTTTGAAGGTGGCGAGGCTGAGACATTTGTAATGGGATGTCCCATTTTTTCTGGAACATTAAAAATAATAAAATCAAAGAAGACATGGGATGGTTACAGGGGAAGGTTTGAAATAACCGAAGCAGTCTTAGAGCACTAATGTTAGATGGTCTCAAGACCGGTCTTCGAGCTGCGCTAAAAAAGATTGTAAACTCCTCTGCCATAGATGAGGCTCTAATAAAGGAATTAGCAAAAGACATTCAGCGAGCACTGCTACAATCCGATGTAAATGTAAAGCTTGTTTTTCAAATAACAAAAAATCTTGAGGAAAGATCTCTTAAAGAGACACCTCCTCCAGGTCTTTCAAGAAAAGACCATATCGTTAAAATTCTCTACGATGAACTTTCCAAGTTGCTAGGCACCGAAGAAGAATACAAATTCCAGTCTGGAAAAATGAACAAAGTCTTGATGCTCGGAATTCAAGGAAGTGGCAAGACTACAATTACTGCCAAGCTTGCCAAGTTTCTAACAAAACAAGGATACAGAGTATCAGTGGTTGGGGCAGATACCTACAGACCAGGTGCTTTAACACAGCTCAAGACAATGTGTGAAAAAACAAATGTTGAAGTTTATGGTGACGAGGAAAACAAGGACTCTTCAGATATTGTAAAGAATGGCCTCAAATACTTTGAGGGAAAAAATTTTGATGTAGTCTTGATTGATACAGCAGGAAGACACAAAGAAGAAAAAGATCTTTTAGATGAGATGATACGGATTAGTGAAGTTGCAGATCCAGATCTTGTCTTATTGGTAATTGATGGTACCATTGGTCAACAATGTTACAACCAAGCCGAAGCATTTCACAAGACTGTTCCAGTCGGTGGTATCATAATAACAAAATTGGATAGTAGTGCAAAAGGAGGAGGTGCACTTGCAGCTGCTGCTGCAACAGGTGCAAAAATAATGTACATTGGTACGGGTGAGAGGATAGATGATCTTGAAAAATTCTTACCAACTCGATTTGTGGGTAGATTACTTGGAATGGGTGATATCCAAGCTTTACTTGACATGGCAAAAAGATTGGAAACGGAAGGAAATGAGGAGAGACTAAAGCGTATAACTCATGGTAAGATAAACATGGAGGACTTTTACTTTCAAATTGAAGAGGCTACAAAAGCTGGTGGTCTAAGAAATATTTTAGAAAATATGCCCGGATTCTCAGGTATGGTAAAAGAGGATCAACTAGAACAACAAGAAGAACGAATGGAACGATGGAGGTACGTAATACAATCCATGACAAAAGAGGAAAAGGCAGACCCTGATATCGTCAATGCATCCCGTGTGAAACGAATTGCTAGAGGCTCGGGCTGGCCAGAGCACGAGGTAAAAGAACTTCTCAAGGCCTATAAGAATTCAAAAACCATGATGAAAGCATCCAAGGGAAGACAGCTACAGGGGATGCTGCGAAAGATGGGCTTATAGAAAATGATAAATTAGAAATTTTTTCTCTTAACAAATCATTTAGAACATGATTCTTTTTGAAATTTATGAGATTAACTAGATTTTTATTTTTTGTAACAAGTCATTGTAGTTATCGATAATTTTTTGTATGTATTAAAAAGAGGAAGTTTATGGCATAAAGCGCTTACAAACACACTTCATTCCATCTGTACTTGAATGTACACAGTACCCATGAGGATGATGGTCATATCGTGGGTGATGACAGTCTAATTGATCGCAGACGTCGTAAAGACTCATTTGATTTGAGTAGACTTGAGCAACTAATATCGTTTGGCATTTTCTCATATGATTGTAAATCCACTTCAAATTATGTCAACAAAACAAATAACGAAGGTATAAGGCACAGTATCATACAATATATTCATAGCTGAAAAAGAAATCTCGCTCAAAATATTAGAAGCATATTCTCGTGATGTTGGTAGAGCTATAGCTCGAATCGATTATGATGCAATGGCTTTACTGGGGGCATCAACTGGTGACATTTTGGAGATCAAAGGAAAAAGAAGATCTGTTGCAAAATGTCTTCCGCTTTATCCATCTGATGAAGGAAAAGGAATTATACGAATAGACGGACTTGGAAGGAACAACATTGGAGTAGCGATAGGAGATACTGTAACGGTATCAAAGATAAAGACAGTTCCCGCTGATAAGGTTCTAGTTGCTCCACTTGAACCTATTCCGCCACTGGATGAAAGATATCTTACTGATTCACTTGAAAGTATTCCATTGGTAAAAGGTGACAATATCATGGTTCCATACTTTGGTGGCAGACTAACATTTCAAGTCATTGGATTAACACCTCCGGCAGATGCTGTCCTTGTAACTGCAAAGACAGTATTTCATATTGCTGAAAAAGGAGAGACTTTACGTGGAGTACCTCAAGTCTCATACGAAGACATAGGCGGTTTAAGAGATGAGCTCAAAAAAGTTCGAGAGATGATTGAGCTTCCTATGAGGCATCCAGAGATTTTTGAAAAACTAGGAGTTGAGGCTCCAAAGGGAGTTTTGCTTTATGGAGTACCTGGTACTGGTAAGACACTTTTGGCAAAAGCTGTTGCAAATGAAAGCAATGCAAATTTTCTTAGCATATCGGGACCTGAGATTATGAGCAAATTTTATGGAGAAAGCGAAGCAAGACTAAGAGAGATTTTCAAGGAAGCACGAGAAAGAGCACCCTCTATTATTTTCATTGATGAAATTGATTCTATTGCTCCAAAACGTGAAGAGGTAACTGGTGAAGTTGAGAGAAGAGTAGTATCTCAAATGCTCTCACTAATGGACGGTTTAGAGGCAAGGGGGAAAGTAATTGTGATTGCAGCAACAAATAGGCCAAATGCACTAGATCCAGCACTTAGGAGACCGGGAAGGTTTGATAGAGAAATTGAGATAAGAATACCAGACAAGAAAGGAAGGCATGAGATCCTTTTGATTCATACAAGAAACATGCCACTTGCCAAAGATGTGAATCTAGAAAAAATTGCTGCTATAAGTCATGGGTATGTTGGGGCTGACTTGGAATATCTCTGCAAGGAAGCTGCAATGAAATGTTTGCGAAGGTTATTGCCTGAAATCAATCTGGCAGATGAAAAGATTCCAACTGAAACATTGGAAAAGCTTATTGTGAATGAAGAAGATTATCAGTTCGCATTCCGTGAAGTAACTCCTGCTGGAATGCGTGAAGTCTACATTGAAAAACCTGACATAAAATGGGACCAAATTGGTGGATTGGAAGAAGTAAAGCTTGAACTACAAGAAGCAGTAGAATGGCCAATGAAGTACCCTATATTGTACTCCAAGCTTGGACACAGAATGCCTAGGGGAATCTTACTTTATGGTCCAAGTGGTACTGGTAAGACACTTTTGGCAAAAGCTGTGGCAACAGAAAGCGAAGCTAATTTTATTTCCGTAAAGGGACCTGAACTTTTATCAAAATGGGTCGGTGAATCAGAGCGAGGAATAAGAGAGGTATTTCGAAGAGCAAGGCAAGCATCACCATGTGTAATATTCTTTGATGAAATTGATTCTATTGCTCCAGTGCGAGGAATGGGAGACAGTATGGTTACTGAAAAAGTTGTTAGTCAGTTATTGACTGAACTGGATGGCATAGAAAGCTTACAAGGAGTAGTTGTTCTTGCTGCAACAAACAGGGCAGATATGATAGACAGGGCTTTAATTAGACCAGGAAGATTTGACAAACTTGTACTGGTTCCGGTACCTGACAAGCCTGGCCGAATCAAAATATTAGAAATTTCCTCTAAGGATATACCAATGGATAAAAAAACTGAAATCGCTGATGCAAATTCTGATTATGTAGATTTTGAAAAGATTGCAGATTCCACAGATGGTTTTAGCGGAGCAGATGTTGCCGCAATTGCTAATACAGCTGCATCGATTGTGATAAACGAGTTCATTGACAAATATCCGGATCCAAAAGAGGCAGAAAAACAGACGGAAGGAGCCAAAGTTACCATGAGACACTTTGAAGAAGCAATCAAAAAAGTCAAGTCTCAAAAAGATCTAAAAATTGGCCAAAAATTATCGGTATCTCACTTTAGATAATATAAAACTCTCTCTAGACTTTCTTCTCTAATTCTGTAATTTTCTTCTTTATGGCATACCATTGTTTTTCAATCTGATGTTCTTTTTGTTCTTGTAGTTGTAAATAAGCCAAAATCTGTGAATATTCTGTGTAATTTCGTTTTTTGTCCCTAAGCTTCTCTCTGAGAGATAGCACTAATCTATGCTTACTTGATAATATTACAGATTTGTGTTTAAGTTCGAACAAATATTTTTCGAGAAGTGCATTATTTCGCATTATACATGTGAATTTGGTTTGACCCTTTATGTCTTGTACGATTCTAATTAAGCATATTTTTAAAATAGTATGACTAAATTCTATCATTGAATAACTATCAATGCTATCAAATACTTGGGCTACAAGAAGATGCGTCCATGAAGGAGGTAAAGGCAGCATATAGGAAATTAGCACTCAAGTGCCATCCAGACAAAAATAACTCAGACCAGGATGGAAAAAAATTCAAACTAATCACGGAAGCTTATCAGGCCCTAAAGTTTGATTATAAGAGAAGTATTGGAGTAAACTCAAATCACAAGAAATATGATGATAAAAGTTCAAACAAAAAATATGATTTTGGTTCCAAAAAATATTCCTGGGGTGCACAAGACTCGGATAAAACACCTCAAGAGGATTGGAGCAAACATAGCAAATATGCAGAAAGTGCATATCAAGACTTTTGGAAGTATTATGAACAGACATTCTGGGATTATTATGAAAGGATAAGGGCGGAGACCAAAGCAGAGACCGAACCAATTCAAGTAGAACAAGATGTTCCTGTATCTGTAAAAGTTGATCCGGAACGATGTATAGCTTGCTGCAGTTGCGAAACTATAGCTCCAAAGGTATTTCATGTAGAAAAAAATGTACGTGTTAATCCAAAATCGCGCGTAATAAATGAAGAAGGTGCAAAGTCGTCGAAAATCTTCGATGCCGCTCACACCTGTCCGACTAAGGCAATCAGTGTTACAGACAAAGAAACCCGCAAAAGACTATATCCATACTAGTATATCGTATGTTTTTCTGATTAGGAATAATACCTGCCTTATTTACAATAGTTAAGTGGACAAGAAAAAACTAGCCGAGGTTATCGAAGATACTAAGGAAATCTTGCAAGAACATTCACTATGTGATCACTGTATTGGTAGAATGTTTGCAGGAAAACTAAAAGTATTATCACACCAGAGACTTGGACTCAAAATTAGGAAAAAACTAAAACAAAAACAACCAAAATCATGCTACATATGCAAAGACTTGATGTCTAGATTAGATATCAATCTCAAGAAAATGGTAGAACTATCAAAGGAATATGAATTTTCTACCTTCCTTATTGGTGCAATCTTACAACCATCAATTCATGATCGCGACGATTTATTGCGTTCCAAGTTCAAACTTCGTGGAATCACAAGCATCAAAAGCGATGTAACTCGAGAGATGGGAAAGTGGTTTTCACGAAAAACACAGGCCAAAGTAGATTATCAAAACCCCGATGTAGTTTTTACAATAGATTTCAAAAAGGATCAATGTGAGATAAAGCCAAAAGCTGTATTACTACAAGGTAGATATATCAAAAATATCAGGGGATTGCCACAAAAACAAAAACCATGTGTACAATGTGAAGGAAAAGGATGTTTTGTTTGTGATTTTCATGGAATCAACGAATTCCACAGTGTTGAAGGCAAAATTGTTAAATTTCTAATCGAAAAATTTGGAGCACAACAAGCAAAAATTACTTGGATAGGAAGTGAAGATGAGTTTAGTCTTGTATTGGGTAGTGGAAGACCATTTTTTTCCAAACTTGTCAACCCCCACAAGAGAAACATTTTGCTTTCCAAAAAGATAGATTTGGATGGGGTTTTAATTCACAACTTGCACATTATACCAAAAATTCCTTCAGATCCTGTGAGGTTTCGTACCGAGGTCGTGCTGGAGGTAGAAACAGAAAACAAGCTAGAACCTAACATGCTAAAAGAACTACAAAATCTCAAAGAACAGTCAATAACCTTGTACGAAAATTCAGGTCACAAGACCAAAAAAAGGATCTTCAGTATAAAATTTAAGAAGAAATCTGATAAATTATTTAAGGTTCAAATGGAATCCGATGGTGGAATTCCAATTAAAAGATTCGTTACGGGGCAAGAGATAGAACCAAGCTTGAGCAGTATGCTAAAAACCAATTGCAAATGCAAATTATTTGATTTTCACAAGATAATAGTTACAAAGTGAATTTTTAATCAAATTTGTATTCTAGATCTTGTCAGAGGTCAAGGTTTTATTATAGTCCAATTCAAGTTGGTTCAATTGAATCCACTCTCACGAGTCAATGATGCTCACAAAATCGGCATTTTACCAGATAGACTTCATTCGCTAATCCATGAGCGATTTGCGATCGCGCTGACAGGTATAAACAGAATAGAAAAGGCGTCTGGAATTAATTTTCCACTAGCATATGTTGAACCCTCAATTATTATTTCACAGTCGCATCCGGGATCCTTTGACTATGGGATCTTGTTTGCGCGAACTATACCAGTAGTTACAAATGAGAAGATAGAAATCATTATTCAAATCACCGCTCCACTTATTGCATATGGACTCAAGGGTACCATTCATGCTATATTAGCTCATGAATTTCTACACTATCTAGAACTGATTAAAAGAATATCAAAGATGGAGATGGTCTCAGATGAAATATCAGGTAATCTCTTTGAAAGTATGTATGCTGACACAACAAGATTGTTTGAACCAAGAGCTGTATTTGATGATAAGACCTTACTATTACATATAACAAAAAAATTTCCAGAAGGATTTCGAGATTACAAACTTGAAGACAAGGTGTTAAAACACTGGATTCAAAAAAAGCTGCCAACAATTAACATTGCACTAGATACTAATATCATAAAGATCCCAGCAGATGTACTTTCAAAGACAAAGATAGACTCAACTCTTGTGAAAAAATTAGAGCAAATCGAAGAAAGAGCCTCTAAACTACGGAAGAAGAAATTGTACTAATTATTTAGTAAACTCTGTCAAACCGCACTTGCCACAAGTTCGTCTGTCCTTATGCTCTGACATGAAGACTCCTTTGCCGCATCTTGAACATTCTTTTTTGGTTTTTTCAGCTTTCTCGCCTTTTACCTTGTAGTATTTGTAAACAGAAGGGCTAGATCCTTTCTTGCCTGTCACTACTTACTCTCTTCCTTTGGGTCTTCTTTCTTCTCTTCCTTTGGTTTCTCTTCTGTAGGTTTTGCTTCTGTCTGGAAAGCCTCTTCTGGTTTTGCAGCAACTCCCTTTGCTTTTTCAAGTCTTTTGAAAACTGCAGCCTTTAGATGCTGTCTAGCTAGTTTCTCATCCTCGTATACATAGAATGTTCCAGAGACTAGAGGTTTTCCGGTTGCATTTTTAAGAAGTACAGGTACCACTACTTTTCCTTCGAGATTAAATTGTTTTGAGATCATATCTATAGCTTCTAATTTCTTTAGTCTTCCAGAAAGTCCCTTGAATGTACACGTTATCTCCCTTCTTGACAGTAAGGGATTCTTTACATCACGTGTTACTTCAATCATGGACATGTATGTGGAGTCCTTTTAATAGTTCATATAAATCTTAACAGGGTTTTGCTAACAAATTTAAGAAATCACAATATTGGTATGACATGGACCGTTTTATGATTCACCTACAAAATTCAGGTTACATGCCTCAAGATGCGCCAAAATTGTTGAAAACGGCAGACCAGCTAACTTCAGAACTTGATGCAACAATTCGTGATACACGAGTTTCTACAAAGTACTTGGAGTTTGACGTATCTATTCCAAAAGAACAACTTGATCTGTTGGTTGATAAGCTAGAAACAATCGGAAAGCTAGACGAAGTAAGATATCTGGTTGAAGAAAAGATCGAAAAAAAAGAGGCATTAGAAAATGCAAAATTCTATTTTAACAATGAAAGATTTTGGGAATGTCATGAAGTTTTAGAAGGTGTGTGGAAGAAGGCGTACGAAGGCGAAAAAGATTTAGTTCAGGGAATAATTCTTGTTGCCGCAGCATTTGTTCACTATCAAAAAAATGAAAATGAGATCTGTCTTTCTATTATGAATAGAGCAATGGAGAAGCTCAAAAGCGCCACCGGAATTTACCATGACATAAATGTAGACGAGTTTAAGAGAAAAACATTTGATATAATAAAAACAGGAAATATTACTACTTTTACTATTTAAGAAGATATATTGCAGTCTTGATTACATCCGTTCCTGCAAGCAATCCTAACTTTCCTTTCTTTGCCTCTTCTTCAGTAAACCTAGTAGTACCATCCTTCTTGACCAAATCGCCAGATACTAATATAGGAACCGGATCATCACTATGACTCTTGTTTATGCATGGAGTAGAGTGATCCCCTGAGATTACGATGGAGACCTTGGATGTATCTATAATCTCTAGCAAAGTACCAAAGAACCTAGTGTCAATTTCTTCTATATTTTTCATCTTTCCAATGGCATTCCCATCGTGACCAAACTCATCAGGACCCTTGATATGTACATATATGGCATTCTGCGTTTCCATTGCCTTTGCAGCAACTCGTGCCTTCTCTTCATAGTCAGTCAGACCACCTGCACTAAACATCTTCATCTGTAGTACATTTGCAATCCCAATCTCAACTGGCATGTCTACTATGCATGAAAATTTCATGTCATGCAGCTTGTTTATTGGAACAACGTCTGGAAATTTATTTCCAGCGTCTCGTAAAAGAATTGAGTTTAGAAGTTTCTTTTCTTGAGATCTGCGTTTCTTATTGACCTCACTATTTTTCATTATCTCCAGTGATTGTTCAGTGAATTCATTTACTAGTGATGCTGAGAGTTTTGCAGAAGCAGATTCATTTAGAGGAAGTGACTTTTCAATTTTCATATAATCGCCAACAGCTTTTGCGACACCCATTCCGTCAATTCTTGCGTATGCTGGATCTGTGTTAGATATTTCAGGTGATAGGAACTCGCCATCACATCTTATTCTAACAATAACCCTATGCCCTATGGTTGGTGAAACTACTACAGAAGCTTTTGGGTTTGAAAACTTGACTTTTTGTTCTAGTTCTCGAGATATTGCAACTACATCTTCCCGTTCTATCTTTCTTCCTGCCCTCCTGTCTATGATAATTCTTTCATCATTTACAGTAGAAAAATTTCCGCGTAATGCAAGGTCACCACTTCGAAAATCAATTCCAATTCCAATGGCTTCAATCACTCCCCTGCCTACATAGGTAGAATTTGCAAACTTGTATCCCAGCATGTTAAAGACTGCAATATCCGATTGTGGTGCTATTCCCTTTCCTACTGAGATGACTTCGCCAATGACACCATTTCTTGCAATCTTGTCTAGATTTGGGGTTTTAGCATATTTTAACGGTGTCATTCCCTTGAGGTCAGGATGAGGCAAATCCCCTATTCCATCAAGTAAAACATAGATCATGTGAACGTTTGAATTGTTTGTAATTTTTATTCAGCCCCATCTTCCGAATTTTTCATAGTACACATAAACCTTGATTTTCGAGGCGATCAGATGTTTTTTTAATTTTAAAAATTAACAAGAGTCTGTTAAAATAATCAAGGAGATTGCATTATCTCTTTAATTTTTATTTTAAAGCTTAATGTTTTACCTGCTAAAGGGTGGTTCAGATCAACAGCGACTGTGTTACCATCTACAGCAGTTATCATGGCAGGCACTTTCTCACCTGTTGACAGGCCAGCTTCAAACAGCAATCCTGGCGCAAGTTCAGCATCTTGTGGGAATCGGAGCTATCAAAAACCGAACCGTCATCGAGTTTTCCAACATAATCTACTTTTATCTTGTCCCCTGCTTTTGCTATCACATCAAGGCCCTCCTATTCTGTATGATGACAATCTTACTATACGTAGTTAGTATGGATTTCATATTCCTTTAAAACTCGTATAGTAGAAAAATCCTTTGGTTATTCTAGAGTTTTATACGGATATCAGAGTTGACCGTCTTGTAACGGAAATTGCTTTTCAAGTTCACTTGCAAGTTTTTCATATGACTCTCTTGTCTTTCCTATCTCTTTGAGTTTTTGTGCCTCAACATTTGCAAGGTCTTGGTTTACACTTTCTACATTATTTCTTAAGGCCATCTCAAACAAGTGGTTGTTTTCTTTCCAGATATGCTGTACTACATGTTGATGTATTCATGCATATCAATTACTAGTTGAATAGATCCCCTGTCTTTATGTAGATCATGGATGATTCTTCCATTCTTATTGCAAGCTTTCGGGATCATGTGATGTTCCATTAACATCACCGCAATGGGCCCACTTTCCTTTGGCATATCTTTTTTTTCAAGTTGGGGAAACAACGAGCTCTCCTCTTTTCCATGATGACAAACATCAGTAAAATTTTTTGTAAAATCAATAACTTGGGAAATGATCGGTTCTGGAATTATCTTTCCACTTTTTAAAAGTGGAATTGTTGCCCACATGGTCCTTAGAACTTTCGCAATAAGATCATGTCTTTTTTCAATGATACAGTAGACATGATTTGAACAAGTTATTTATTTCAATTTAAGCTTAATTCCGCCAGAGGTAAGTTGGTTATCCTGTTTTCCAAACTCTTGGATCATAATTGAATTATTTTGACTAATTTTGTCGAAGATTTTAGATGATTTTCATTACAATTTGATCGTTTTACGACAATCTAGATCATTGAAAAGGATTTAAATCACTACCTTGGCAATTTAGCAGTAGTATGGGGGACCTTCGCAAAGACTATGTTATTGACAGGTTTGTAATAGTTTCACAAGATAATCATAATGCGGCCGATTCGAAGAAATGTCCTTACTGTCCGGGAAATGAGTCTATGACAAATCCATCCTCACTTTCTCTTGTTGCAAAGGATGGAATGTTGCAGAGATTACAAGATACTGAAGATTACTATGTTGAGAATTGGTCAGTCCGTGTCTTTGAGAGCAAGAATCCTGTTGTCGCCACCACATCAGAGAACTCGTATAGTGACAGGCCGCTTTACAGTGAACCCGCATATGGGTATCACTATATCGTAGTTGCATCTGAAAAACACAAGGACTCACTGGCTAGTATTCCTGTAGAACAATGGTCAAATGTTCTAGTGGTAATTCAAGACAGGTTGAGATGGCTATACACACAACGAGGTGTTACATATGTCTCCATATACGTGAATCACGGTAAGGAGGCAGGTGGTTATACAACACATCCTCATCTCAATGTTGTAACCTTCTCTACAATACCTCCTGTTATAGAACAAGAGGCAGAGGCGGCACATAGGATATTGAACGAAAAAGGTATCTGCCCAATGTGTCAGGCAGTAAGTACAGAAGCCGGAGGGCCACGACAGATATTGCAAACCGAAGGATTTCTTGCGTTCAGTCCCTGGGCCCCATCACATCCATATGAATTTTGGATCTACCCAAAAAAGCACACAACAAGCTTTTCCAAAATCACTCAAAAGGAGATTAATGACCTCTCACTTATTTTGCGAGCTACTCTTGGTGGTTTGGCAAGTACGATGAAAAATCCATCCTATAACATGGTCTTTCATCTTTCTCCGGAAAAGAAAAACAATAGACAAATTCATTGGCACATTGAGGTCTATCCTCAGGCAGATTATTGGTCAGGTCTTGAAAGAGGATATGGCGTCTTTCTAAACAAAGTTACTCCCGAGAAAGCTGCTGAAGAACTTGGCTCATCATGTAGGAAAGAACTTGCAGGTCTTGTCGGAATAGTATAATAATCATTTGGTTTATTTATTGAAGAAAAAAGAGAATAACTGTGGCAATTGAAAAATGGGTGGCTGCAGCAAGCTTGGGTATGTTTTGCATGTTTGTTGCAGAGCTTGTGTCGATCTCAATTTTTCTCAAGCATCCGTCTTATGATATAGACCCATCGTCACAAATGCGAGAATTCATATCAATTAGTGGAGCTCCTGCATTGATATTGGCCGGTTCCTCATATTTGTTAGCGCGACGATATGGTTCACGCCTCTGCGGTTCTCTTATCATTGCAGGAGGTATTGTGACAATAGTTGGAATGTATTATGTCAGTACGGTATTGGTGCCAAGTGTTCTTCCAAGTTATCTCGTTTCCGAACTTTCCATTACGCCAACTTTGTTTATGATAGTTTCGATACCTGTAATGGTTGTTGGTGGTCTATTATTCAGATCAAAGCCAAAACCAAAAAGAGATTACTTTTTTGATAGATGATCAAATCTCATTGAATTTGAATGTCTCTTGAATCCGATATTCTCATAAAAAGGAATTAGATCATCAGTACAATCAAGAATGGTCTTGTAACAGCTCTGTTTTCGTGCGTATTCTAATAGAGACTTGACAATTTTTTGACCGACTCCCTTTCCTTGAAACTCTTTTGTAACCACCACATCCTCAATATGACCCACCTTTCCTCCATCATGAATGAACTTTTGTTCAATAATGATGCTTGCAGAACCAATCACTTTGGAATCTTTTATTGCTACGTATGTTACTTGATTAAGATTTTTAGAAATTTTGTTGAAAATCATCTCTGCCTTTTTGGGATTCAAATCACTTGTCTTTCTTAGAGAATCAAGTGATTGTAAAAATCCATTAAAGAGATCTTTTCTTTGAATCTTTCGTATGGTTACATCTGTCATATTATGCAACTAAATTTGGCCAAGTCTTTCCAAATAATGTTGATAGGCACGCCTGTATGAAGCCTTATCACCTATGTCAATAAAGCCTTTTTTTATCAAATAGCCACTTACTTTGCCCTTCCTTACTAATGCATTGCGAATAACATCGTCCATTCCATATGGTTTTCCAGTAGGAATTAACTTGAGGACACTAGGTTCCATAATATAACATCCTATGTTGATATTTCCTTTCACTTCTGGTTTTTCTCGCCATGTTTTGACTCGATTACTCTTATCCATATCTATGAATCCGTATTGAAGTCTCGTTTTGTATTCAAATAGTCCCATAGTAATTTGCGACTTTCTTCTTGTATGATAGTCTATCATATTTTTTAAATTAAATTCAAAAATTGAATCTCCATATACACAAACAAAAGTATCATCAATGAATTCTTCAGCAGTTTTAAGCTGACCTGCAGTAGCAAGTGGTCTATTTGCAACTGCATATTCAATTTTCAGACCAAATCTGCTACCATCCTCAAAATAATCTTCAATTGTTTTTCTTAGATAGCTTACACATAATACAAAAGAATTGATGCCACTTTTCTTTATCCATTCCATCAAATGTTCAAGCAGGGGTTTTTCGCCCAGTGGAAGCATTGCTTTTGGCAAAAAGGTGGTGTAAGGTTGAAGTCTAGTTCCAAGTCCACCAGCTAAAATTACCGCCTTCACGGAGAGTACTCTAAGATCCCGATATTTATGTTGAAGGATGAAAATATTCTACCTCATTATCTTGACAAGCTTTGCCAATACCTGACTCGGTGTTTTGCCAAAGATCAAGATCATAGGTTCCTTTCCGAAATCTCCTTTATGATATATTATATCTGGCGGGATATTTGCCGTTTTTATCGCATCTCTAATTCCCCATGAAATAGTTGTTCCTTCTTTCTTTTTATCTTTGAACGATTCAAAACGTCTGTCATACGATGAAACACAAAATCGTCTTGCAATTGCTCTCTCGATTATTTTACCATTATACTTTACATTCAAGGCAGATCTTACAGACGGAAACTTTCTTGAAATTTCTAAAACTGCAGAGGCCACATGTTTAGAGCCACCATATTTTAGATCACCAGCTACTGTTACTGACTCTCCGGTTTTGACTATTCTTCCCTCTAATCCAAGTATGTCAATAGTTGAATTGGGTCTTGGTTTAGAATAGACAAAATTTGTTTGGCATTCTGGTATTAATTGGTATATTTCCTTTATATTAGTGAATTTGTTAATGACTTCATCCAGATCATTTTCTATCATGTCTGTGTTTTTCTGTGTCACAACTGCAAGTCCTCTTCCAATTTTTGTTGAATTCTTTATCGATTCAAATGATATTTGTTGTGCAAATCTCACTGCTTGAGCTAGAGGTTTTTTTCTTGCTAATGCAACGCAGAGTGCAGCAGAAAAGACACAACCACCACCATGATTTTCTCTTTTGATTCTTTTATTAGAAAAAAAATGAAACCTATGACCTTCAAGTAGAAGATCTGTCACCTTAAATGCTTTCACATGTCCACCCTTTATTACCACGCTTTTTGGACCCATTTCTCTAATCTTTCTTGCAGATTTCTTCAAATCTGCCATTGACCTTACTTGCATCTTCGTCATTCTCTCTGCTTCTGGTATGTTGGGGGTAATTACATACGTTAAAGGCATCAGAAATTTTTTAAAATTAGTATAGGCATCATCTAGAAGAAGCTTTCCTCCCGTGGTTGATACAAAAATCGGATCCAGAATTATGGGAACTGTTGTGTGTTTGAGTTCATTATAAATTACTTTTATTATTTGACTATCGTAGACCATCCCAATCTTTATTGAGTCAATCTTAAAATCAGAAAGTACAGATTTCAGCTGATCCTTTACTGTTAAAGGAGAGACAGGATTTACAGTGAAAAATTTTGATGTGTTTTGACTTGTCAATGCAGTTATGACAGTAAGCCCATGCACTCCAAGTGCAGCAAAAGTCTTCACATCTCCTTGGATGCCTGCACTCGCAGAAGGATCTGAGCCAGCTATTGATAGTACATTCATACCTTTACAATAAGAAACTCTCATTATAGGTGTATTTCACGAGGTAGATTTTTTGGAAAGTAACATTATGAATTTTCTACTTTGTAAATCTTTGATTCATGTAGTTCCGATAAGAATATGAATCCTAATCCACATTACTCTAAATATACATCGAGTCCAACTAAACAATTCAAAGCACTTCTAGACCAGATTCTACAATCATATAGACATATCCTAGGCATTGAATCAAGCTGCGGTACTGCCGAAGCCTTGACTATGGAATTGAGATCAATACTTGGTGCATATGAGCAAATGCAAAATGTCTACAGTCAATTGTTAAATGAGTCGTCCTGTGACAATGATCTGTTAAATGTTATCAGAAATACAATGAGAGATCCATTCTTAACAACTCTAAAAATGCAAATGAGTTTACTTTCTTTGGAAGATGTAGCATCAAACCCTGTCTTGATTAAGGATCAGGCAAATCTTACAATAAAAACTATGAATCAGGACAGTACTATATCTAAACTGGAGGAGCTCTCTAATTCAGATTCAACTTCTAAAACTCACGTTTAAATTCAATTATGATGTAAAAAAGGTAACTTGGGAACACAAATGAGCGCAGCCCGCAGGGGTATTACTACCGAAGAAATGAAAATGGTAGCAAAAGATGAAGGAGTTACAATAGAATGGCTTATGCCAAAGATTGCAAACGGCTCCATTATAATTCCACATAACAATGCACGACCTCAAAAAATACATGTGGTAGGAATTGGTAAAGGGATGAAAACTAAAGTCAATGTGAACATTGGTAATTCCACACTAACAAAAAACCTAGAAGACGAAGTAGAGAAAGCAAAGGTTGCTGTAAAATATCACTCGGATACAATAATGGACTTGAGTGACGGTGGCGATGTTGGACTTTTTAGAAGAACTCTCTTAGAAGCCGCTCCCATAACATTTGGCACGGTTCCTGTATACGAGGCATATAGTTATGGAGTGGAAAAACACAAGAATCCTCTTGATATTACTGAGGATGACTTTCTTAATGCATTTGAACATAACATAAAAGATGGTGTAGATTATACCACAATACATTCTGGTATTACAAAAGATATCGCAAAACGAATTCTTGCAGTAAAAAGGCATGCTGGTATAGTAAGCAAAGGGGGGACTATAACGGCTGCATGGATGCTAAAGTATGACAAAGAAAATCCATACTTTGAACACTTTGATTATTTAATAGAGCTTGCCAGACAATATGATGTGACTTTTAGTTTAGGTGATGCTCTAAGGCCAGGCTCTATTCTTGACTCGCACGATGAGTTACAGGTTCAGGAAATGATAAACGTCTCAAGATTGACAAAACGTGCTCATGAGAAAGATGTCCAAGTAATGGTGGAGGGACCTGGGCATGTACCGCTAAATGAGGTAGCGGCAAATGTAAGATTGGCAAAATCGCTGATTGGTGATGTCCCATATTATGTCCTAGGACCACTTGTAACAGATGTTGCTTCAGGGCATGATCATATTGCGAGTGCGATTGGTGCAGCCATATCAGCAAGTGAAGGAGTAGACTTGTTATGCTATCTTACTCCGGCAGAACATTTGGCTTTGCCAACAGCTGAAGAGGTGAAGGCTGGTCTGATAGCTTACAGAATTGCAGCACATGCCGCAGATCTAGTCAAGCTAAGAGATAAGGCAATCAAATGGGATATGGAAATGACAGAAGCAAGAAGAACTCTGAACTGGGAAAAACAAATCGCACTATCAATTGATCCTGAGGAGGCTGCTCGTATACATGCAAGAACAGGTCAACTAAAGGGAAACACTGTGCCATGTACCATGTGTGGTGGGGCATGTGTATACATAATGCTGCCCCAGCAACGCTATAACACTCCAGAAGAAATAGGAAAACTACAACAGACTAGCTAAGACCTTATCCAGACTTGGAACCGTTTCATACTGTTTGATCTCTGATGAATTTATCCATCTATATTCATTATTTTCCCAATTTAGTGTAATTGGGGGATTTTGCACTGAAAATAAAAAAGGAAAGACCAGCCATTCATGATTTTCATACTGGGGCGAATCGATTCTAATTTCAGGTGTACTTTTGAGAAGTGTAATCTTGTTCTCTGGTATGCCGGTTTCTTCCAAGATCTCTCTTTTTGCTCTGTAAAGAGGATCCTCGTTTCCTTCTATGATGCCGCTTATACCAGCCCAGCGATTCTTCATTGTCTTTACTCTTTCACTTCGTTTTAAAATTAGATATTTATCATTTTGAGTTAAAAAGACTGTAACTATTCTTGTGGAGTACAATTATTTTTCAGCAGAATTTACCATTGTAACCAATTTCTTGTATGCATCTTCCAGATCTATGTTTTTTGCCAGTCTCTCCTTGGCGCTTGAGATGTATTTTAAAATCTCCTCCGTCCTATTTTCCTGAATTAAAATAAGCATTCTGCCTATGTCTTTCCATAATTCTTCTGCATATTTTCTTATTTCTGGATTTGATATTATAGTCTCAATTAATTCCTGTGATTCGGTCATAATGCCAGCAGTAAGAAGTTTTTGCGCTTTGAAGGTGGTACCACCCATTTTTTCTACTAATGAAAAGTTTTCTTCTTTTGCTAGGATGTTTGCAAGTACCAAATTAGCAAGATGCGGCATTCCTAAAACCATTGCAATTTTTTTGTCATGTTCAGTGGCATCTATCTGAACAAAATTTGCTTCACTAAACAAAGATTTTGCAACTGCAAGCTCTTTTTTTGCATCTCGAATTGGAATTGAAATAATATTCTGTCCTTTTAGTTTTTTGGTTCCTGGTCCAAACATTGGGTGAATACAGATTGGAATTACCTTGTCAGGGATCTTTGATAGGGCTGCAGCAGTCTTTAGCTTAAGTGACGAAATATCGATGAGGTGTGACTCTCTCTTCATCTCCTTTGCAATTAGTCTGATTGTTTCAGGAGTGCGTTTCACAGGGATGCAAAGTATGACATAATCAGCGGGTAAGATTGCACCTACAAGTGATTGTGCCTTTGTAACTGACTTGTTTGAAGTCTCTCTTTCAGAGTCATATCCTATTACCTCAAAACCTTTTTCAAGAAAGTATTTTGTGAACCACTTGCCCATCTGGCCTTCTGAACCAATTATAGCAATCTTTTTTTTCATTTCTTTTCCTTCATCACATCGTCTATTATTTGCAATCCTTGATTAAGTGTATCTTCTGGCTGACAAGCAGATATTCTGAGAAATCCTTGATAGTTACCAAAGCCCTCGCCAGGGGCTACAGCCACCCCGTGATCTAGAAGCTTGTTTGTAAACTCCACCGAATCAAAACGTGGCTTGCGTACTCTTGCAAAGACATACATTGCACCGTCAGGTTCTACAAAATCCAATTCCATCTTTTTCGCTCTCTCCACTACCTTTTCTAGTCTTTTTTTCATGGTTTTAGTATTATCGGTTGTATCTGCCTCTAGTGCCTTCATGGCTACGTACTGGATAGGTTCAGAGGCATTAGTTAATGTCAGTGCCTGAAGCTTTAACATTTTTTCTATAATGTCAAGACTTGATACGGCATAACCTATCCTAAAGCCTGTCATGGCATGTGATTTTGAGAATGATTGTGTAATAATGGATTTGTCATAATTGTAGGAAAGAACACTCCTCCACTTGCTAAACGCATATGCCGAATAGATCTCATCGGAAAGTACATAGAGATTATTTTTTATTGAAACTTGCATTATTTTATCAAGCAGTTTTTCTGAAAGTATTTTTCCAGTAGGATTGTTTGGGTAGTTGAGCACTATCATCTTTGTGTTGTTATTGATGGCATTTTCTATCTCACCTATATTTGGTTCCCATTTGTTTTCCAAGGAAGTATTAATTGTCCTGACCTTTACCCCGCAGTTTAATGCATTATCTCTGTATGCAGGCCATGCAGGTTCAATCACAACCATCTCATTGCTGGGATTCAGTAGAGTGGAAATTGCAAGAAATATCGAAAACCTGGCACCAGGTGAAACTAGGATATTTTGTGGGTTTGTTTTTGTACCAAAGGCTCTAGCAACATGATCTGATAAGGCTTCTCTAAATTCCATCATTCCTCTAGGATCTCCATATTTGGTATATCCTCTTTCGTAAACCTCGGAGAGTGCTGTCTTGACATTCTTTGGCGGATAAAAATCTGGCTCGCCAACTTCCATGTGAATTATTTTTTTTCCTTGTTTTTCGAGTTGCTTGGCCTTGTGGAATACAGAAAGATGTGTCTGTTTGTCTGTTGATTGAACCTTGATGGATTCGTTTAGGAGAAAATTAAGCATAGTAGAACCTGTTTTCTCATCCAAGCCAATATCTTTACATAATGATAATACTTTTGTTCGTAGCTGATTTTCTCTTTGTTCGTTTGTAACTCCGAGGCCAAGATTGTTTTTCAAACTTCCAATCTCTTTGGCAGTATCATTTCTTTCTTTAAGTAACTTTAGAATGTCAAATGTTATTTTGTCTATTTTATCGCGAAGTTGGTCAATATCTGACATTTCTTATCTTATCACTGATGGTATAAGGCCAGCCCTCAAGGCATGGTCAGCAAGCACAACTGAGACTAACGAATCAACAACTGGTGGTGCACGAGGAACTACACAAGGATCATGTCTTCCTTGTACCACCAAGGATACGGGTTTCTTGGTTTTAAGGTCAACCGTGTATTGTTCTTTGGCAATCGAAGAAGCTGGTTTGAAGGCTACCCTTAGAACAAGTGGCATACCAGTGGATAACCCACCAAGTATGCCTCCAGCGTTATTTGTTTTGGTAACCACTTTTCCATCCCTCATCACATATGCGTCATTATTTTTAGAACCATGAAGTGTAGAACCGTAAAAACCTGAACCAAATTCCACTCCCTTGACAGCAGGAATTGAAAACAAAGCTTTGCTAAGATCTGACTCTAGAGAACCAAAGATTGGTTCCCCTAGACCAACGGGAAGATTTGTTGTAATTGATTCTATGATGCCACCAACAGAATCGCCACTCCTCCTGGCTGCAAGTATGACAGCTCGCATCTTTTCTGCTATTTTCGGATCTGGGCATCTCACATCATTACTGTAGATTGCTTTCTTCATCTTTGATGTAGCATTATTCTTCAAACTTACTTTGCCAACCTGACAAGTGTAAGAGTACGTCTCAATTTCTAAAGTTTGAGAAAGTAGCTTTCTTGCTATGGCGCCTGCCATTACAAAGGTGGCTGTCAGTCTTCCTGAGAATCTTCCCCCGCCACGAAAATCGTTGAATCCTTTGTATTTTATATATGCAGGATAATCCGAATGACCAGGCCTTGGTTTCAAAGTTAGATTCTCATAATCATGAGAACGCTTATCTTGGTTCCAAATTATCATTGCAATCGGAGCCCCACTGGTGTACCCGCGAAATACACCTGAAAGAATCTCTACTTTGTCTTCTTCTTTTCTTTGTGTCGTTACAATTGATTGACCAGGTTTACGAAGATCAAGCATTTGCTGAATATCCGTTTCTTCAAGCTCTAAACCTGCAGGACATCCATCCACTACAGCTCCTACACATCTGCCATGACTTTCGCCAAAACTTGTGAATACGTATCGTTGTCCAATGGAACTTGAAGACATGATAAAATTTTCTTTTAGATGTTTATAATCCTTCTAGGAATTGACCCATTTTTACATAGAATCTAGACGTTGTAAATACAAAATTAGATAATTAGTCATTGTATAATCATATCATGAAAATACGTGATGCTATGTCTAGTGACAAGGCAACTGTGCTTGAGTTTTGCAAAGACACTTTTTCGTGGGGTGATTATGTTGCAGACGTCTGGGATAGATGGCAATCAAAAGGCCAACTGTATGTAGTCGAAGATGACGGTAAAGTCGTAGGAGTGTACAACTTGGCTATCTCTGAAAAACAAGCTTGGATTGAAGGAATGAGGGTACATCCGAAATATCGTAGGAAAGGACTTGGGAAAAGCATGTTATCGTATGCAGAATCTATTATACAAAATAAAACAACTCGACTAATAATTGAAAGTGAGAACCATCCTTCCATTATGCTGGCTAAATCTATGGGTTATTACCTGGAAGAAAAATGGCGATTGTACTCTATGCACCCAGAAAAACAGCCTTTTGATGTCAAAATCGCAAACGATATTTTGCAAGTCAAAAATTTGATTAACTCTGTGACATATGTTGATTCTTGGAAGTGGTTACCACTTGACAGTGAAGAACTTCAAAAACTAATTGACCAAGAAAGAGTGGTAATGTCCGTTGATAATGATAAAACTTTGGCTATGGGAGTTTGGAACAGGTATGGGGATTTTCCTCGGGTGTTCCAAGTTGGTTATCTAAATGGTACAAAGGGTGGAATGGTAAACATCTTGAGATACATTCAGAACAAAGCTTACGACCTAAACTGTGAGAGAATCCAAATCTTTGTTTACGAAAAAACTTCTCTTGAAGCCGATTTTTTGGATAAGAAATCACTATTTTATTTAATGAGAAAAGACATAAGAAAAATCTATAATGCTTGAAAAAAATGTAAATTCATGAACTACTGGCTTGTTAAACAAGAACCAACAACGTATAACTACGATATGTTAGAGAAGGAAAAGAAAACTGTTTGGGATGGGGTTCACAATAATCTGGCTCTAAAACATATTCACTCTATGAAAAACGGTGACATTGCATTTTTTTACCACACAGGAGACGAGAAGCAAGTAGTTGGAATAATAGAAATTACAAGTAATCCGTATCCAAATCCAAAAGAAGAAGATGAAAGATATGTAGTATTCGACGTAAAATCAATCTCACGATTAAAAAGACCAGTTACATTAGATGAAATAAAAAAGGACAGCAAATTCAAAAACTGGGAACTTTTGAGGATATCAAGACTCTCTATCATGCCAGTTCCAAAGAATTTATGGGATGCGATTATTAAAAAATCAAAGAGCTAACAAAATTTAGGATACCACGATCTTGGCTCCGATTCTAGTAATATCTTCAATAAAAGTTGGATATGATACATCTACTGATTCGGGGTCTGTGACTGTACACCCATCTACAAACATTCCAGCGATGCAAAATGCCATAAACAACCTGTGGTCATCTGCTGAATCCAAGTCTGCTTTTTTTACAACTCTCGGTGCTTCCAGAATCAATCCATCTTCTTTTTCAGTTACATTCACTCCAAGCTTTGATAGTTCCTTTGCAAGGATAGCTATTCTGTCCGTCTCCTTGAATCTAGCGTGCTTTACATTATAAAGTTCGATTGGCTGGGATGTCTTGAGTGATAAAATGGCCATGGGGGGAAGCAAGTCTGGCGTGTTTGAAAGATCAAATCTTCCACCAGTTAGAAGATTTGATGACTGAACTTTGATTGTATCACCCACTATTATCTTGACTCCTAATTTTTCCAAGAAAGAAAGCATTGCCTTATCTCCTTGAGGTAGGTTTCCAATGGGCGCAACAATTGTCATATCTTTACCCACTAAAACTGCCGCTGAAAGGAGAAGTGCTATGCTAGAAAAATCTGGCGGCACTGTAAAATCAATTGGTTTGTAATTTTGTTTTGGTATATTGTATTTCTTGTATGGAATAATGGTGTTAACGTTAACACCAAACTCCTTCATAACTGCAATAGTGGCATCAATATATGGTTTTGAGACTAGGTCTTCCTCAATCTGTAATGTGACTCCATTCTCAGTTTTTGGTGCCGCTATCAAGAGTGCGGAGATAAACTGACTTGAGACAGAACCCGAGATGCTTGTGTCTCCTCCTAGAATTCTTCCTTTTACCGTAATTGGTGGAGTTCCATTAGTTGATGTGCATTTTGCGCCAAGTTTTTCAAGTGCATCCAAGAGGGGTTGCATAGGTCTTTTCCGCAGACTTGAATCGCCAGTGAAAGTCATCTTGGTATCTGATAGCGATGCTATTGCAGCAGATATCCTAATTGTTGTTCCCGAATTAGATGCATCAATTTCCGTCCCTATTGGAGATACTTCACCTGTGGTCTCTATGATAAGAGTAGAATCGTGACTTTCTATCTTTGCTCCAAAAACCTTGCACGCGTTAATTGTTGCAAGAGTATCCCTAGAAAGCAAGACGTTTCTTATCGTGCTCTTTCCTTTTGCAAGTGAAGCCAGAAAGATTGCACGATGAGTATAGCTCTTGTTGGGAGGGCAAGATATCGTTCCTGATAATTCTGACTTTTCTACCTTACACTTCACGAACTTCAGCTCTTTTGTTGTTTACAGGGGAGACTAGTATAGCTCCATCCAATGAGGAAAAGACCTTCTTGACACTTGGTACTTTGTCATTTCTTACTACTGCCACAATTGAAGGCCCATTGCCTGAAACAGACGCCCCCAACGCACCGCTTTCTATTAGATCAGCGAGAATTTTTGGATCGGAATCAAGTATTGCTGAGGCAGCAAGACCATTTAGTATCATTGCATTCCAATAATCTGATTTGTTAGCAAGTTCCCATGCTTGCGCAAACACATTTTGTAATGTTTTTAATTTTTTTACATTACCTCTTTTTCGAGATTTTGGAATGAAAATTACAGCTGATAAATCCTCTGGGGCTTTTTCAGATTTTATTATCCTAATGTTAGTGTTATCAGTTACAACAAATCCGCCAAAATAACATGCACATGCGTCATCAAATGCCCCCGTTATGCTGACCTTAGATTGAATAGAAGCATGAACACCATCTTTTAGAATTTCTAAATCAGTCGCTTTTGGTTTGAAGAGTTTTGCACATGCAAGTGAAATCACGGAGGATATTGCGCTAGAGCTTTTAAGGCCATATCCAGATGGTATCTCAGTTCTAACGGATATTCGTAGTTTATTTTGTTCCAGTTCTTGTCGTGGCACTGAAGTCTCGATCACTGCCCTTATGAGCCTGGCGCTAAGATTTGATTCCCTGTTGTCAAAGAAAATTCCTTTGCCTGATTCTGCCTCAACGGTTGCTTCTATGTCAAGAGATATTCCAAGTGTTGCTCCTCTGCCAGTTGCTATGGCATTTACTATTGAAACTGCACCGTGCATACTTGCTGTTACAACGACCATCTAAAACCTCCCAAGCAAAGTTAATTTCATTGCTTCGTATGGTGCAGGTTTGCCAATCCAGATCTCAAAAGATTTCATTGCTTGCGCAAGAAGCATTTCCCAACCATATATGATAGTCGCGCCTTGATTTTTTGACTGTTGGATTAAAGGAGTTTCTACTGGCATGTAGACAATATCGTAAACGACAGAATTCTTGTTGATCTTCTCTGTAGAGATGGGGCAGCTAACTCCTTTGAGGCCAACTGAAGTAGCATTTACTATAAACTTGTAATTTCCAGCCATCTCTCCAGCTTGGACAAGGTCAGAATAGTCGGATTCTAATCCTACCTGTCTTGCAATTTTTATGATATCATTAGCTTTTTCTTTTGTTCTATTTGCAACCGTTATTTTGCGTACCCCTTCTTTTAAAAATGCGACCACAATAGCTCTTGCTGCTCCACCTGCCCCAATTAGCAATACATCCGAGTTCTTACAATCTATCTTTCTTTTTCTTATTGGGTCTAGAAATCCCCCCACGTCCGTGTTATAGCCCTTCAGAAATCCATTATCATTAACTACAGTATTTGTCGCTCCAACTAACTGACATTCTTCATCTGTCTCGTTTAGTAACTTCACCATGTCTATCTTGTGTGGTATGGTTACATTGAAACCAGCAATGCCTATCTTCTTTAGGGATTCTACCCCGTACTCGAGCTCACCTTTTGCAATCCTATACGCGATATACGTGCAATCTAACCGTAGAAACAAAAATGCTGCATTATGAATGGCAGGCGAGAGTGAGTGATCAATTGGATCTCCTATGACTGCATATGTCTTTGTCATTTCATTCTAGTTCCATTTTATGATAATTTAAGGAATTAGGGATGGACTTAGAATTCAGATTCCATATTGATTCTTTCCAGAATAGAATTTTTTCAGTTTGGAGCCACATTTGGGGCAACTGCTTTGTTGGTGGATAGTGGCACAATCAAGACAGACAAAATTTGCGCCGACATTTTTTGAACCCTTGTACTGATAGATTATGATGTATGCTATAGAAACAATCCACACAAGTATGAGGAATGGTATCAAGCGAAACATTCCAAGAATTACCGATACGGCCACAGCCAATATGATAACATTGCGTGGTACGTTGTTGCTAGATTGCTTTAGATTCATCACTATGCTCTACGTATATGTTTTATAATAATGCTCATTTGATCTATTAAAATTCGTCTCATGTCAAGTAGATTGGTTAATTAACGTGCAGTAGTTTTTATGCAAATATGCCAAATTCAGATGATTTATCAGATGTTATACTTGGCTGCATAAAGATCTTTGATGAAACATCGGCATTCTATCAGATAGGCAACTCTCTTAGTTCCGAGTTGGAAGATAACTTGACTCCAGTTTTAAACAAAACTGAATTAATTGATATAGTTCATGAAGTTGCAGATTCTGTTAGAATTAAAAAAGCACAATCCAGTTTCATGCAAAGACATGTTGAACAAGACTCTGATTGACATGTTAATATTTTTGTAAGTTAGCGATAGATTGCATTTCCTCTAGACTGAATTGACCTGGGGCTATTGGTTTTCCAAGAGAAACATAAGTGAATGGACTGCCAAGTCTGATACAAAGGATTCTTGACATCCTTCCATAATCGCCCATTGCAAAAGCAATCAAGTTGGTGGAGGTTGGTACCTGCTTGTATAAAGTAAGAATTCTAAGAGTATCGCCAATTGTTTGTGCTGTGGTTACTATCTTGATATTTTTTGAAAACCTTGACATTCTCTTTGTTATGTTCTTCAAGAATTCTTTGCTTGGAGTCTTTGAGAAATCATGCCATGATACAAGCAGATTAACCTTGTTGGTCTTGAGAAATCGATACAACTCTATTTTATTTTTCAAAGTGTTGTATTCTACATCAAGAAGGTAAGGATCAAATTCTGCAATCAGCTTTAGTATTGAAACTCTTTCCTTCTCAGTCCCTGGAAATTTTCCGCCCTCTGACTTTGGTCTAAGAGTACAAATACATCTTCTCAAATGTTTTTTAATAGAATTTAGGAAATTAGGAATTTGAGAAGGTTCTAAGAAATCTAATCTCAACTCTGCGTAATCTGATTTGTTGAGTGCCTTTGTCAAATCGCTTTTTAGCTTTGCAGGGCTAGATACTCCAATCGATACGCAAGTCTTATCGGTCATTGCAATAACTTGTTGTTATTGTGTTTGTTATTAACCTGACTTGGTACTAACGGGTGTTCCGCAAGGCATCCACTCCTTCAACTGTGTACATGTGGTTGGATCTCGCTGGGCCTTTCGTATGTCTTGACTCATCTTTGACCACTCGTCTGCTGTGCATACCTTGTCACCGCAGACATACGGTCCTCCTGGGTATCTGTCTGTCTTGTGGTTGTTGTTAAAGTATTGGAAGTTTCTTGGTGTCAATGCATTTGCAGCTGGTAAGGCTACTGCAAGAACCATTATGGATGTCAGCGCTAATGCAATCAATCCGATGTGTAGTTTTTGATTTACCATCTAGGAGCTGTATATTACACTAGTATATTTAGATTAGCATATAATTATCAGTGATCAGCGGATCTAAAATTATCAAGTTGTAGGACTACATTATCTCTTCCATGCCTGCTTTACAAGGAAACTTTTATGAAACGATCAGATCCTGAAAGAAGTCATGAGCACAGAGACTAGATCAGAAGCAAAAGACGTCGTCTTCATCGGAAAAAAGCCCTTGATGGCATATGTGACATCTGCGCTCATACAGCTTGCTAACCATCCAAAAATATCAATCAAAGCAAGAGGACTTAGCATCGGTAGAGCTGTAGATGTTGCACAAATAATTGTACGAAGGACTGACAATTCCGGGTACTCTATAGGGGAAATAAAAATTGGTTCCGAAAATCTTCAGTCAATGGACGGTAGAGCAAGGAACGTATCCACTATAGACATTGAAGTAAAGAAAAACGCGTAAGACTGTCTAAAACATGTTTTAAAACATGTTTTAGCCGCTTTTCTTTCATTTTCATCCATTCTATGAACTAATTGTGATCTCAGTAGATCTTACAAATAATAAATATCAAAATACTTTAGGAAAGTAATGTGGAAACCAAATTCTATCATAGTTGCTGATTCGAGAGATCTAACAAGTATTGGCAAGGATAAGGTTTCGTTAACAGTAACATCCCCACCATATCATAACGCAATAAACTATAATGAACACCAGACAAGTCAAAAATGGTATCGTGGAACAGTTGGGGTGTCAGTTGATAGCTGGCTAGAAGAGATGAAAGAGGTCTTCTCTCAGGTTTATCAAGTGACCAAACCGGGAGGACATTGTTGCATTGTAATTGGAAACGAGTTAGTTGAAGGAAGAATTAAACTTCCACTGCCTGCCATGTTGCTTATAGAGTTAACTAGAAATGATATTGGATGGAAGTTTTTTGAAGAGATAATTTGGAATAAAGTAACGGGAGGGAAAAAGCGTTTTCGAGTTACAGTGCAACATCCGTATCCTACATACTATTATCCTAACATAATGCATGAACAGATAATTGTACTGAGAAAAACCCCATTCAACAATGTCAAGGACAAAAAAAGTAAACTTGTAATTAATGATATCATGAAAAAGGAGGTGGCAAATTCTGTGTGGCATATAGCACCGGTTCCGCCTAGCTATAGAAGGTTTCATCCTGCTGCTTTTCCAGAAGAGATTCCATACAGGTTAATTCAACTATACAGTAACATGGGAGATTTGGTCTTGGATCCATTCGTTGGAAGTGGGCAAACAACAAAGATGGCTAGATTTCTAAAAAGAAGATACATGGGAATTGACAAATCTGAAAAATATGTCAAGATTGCAAAAAAAAGAACACTAGAACTTCCTGCACTTCGAAAGATGCAACTTGTTCCTAACTGGCGCTCTCCCAAACCGCTTGAGACCTGAACAGGTGCCTAACCATAGCAAAGGTTATGTAGTAAATATCATCAATCAAGCCATGGTTACACCAAACAGCAAATCCTATTTTCGTGAGGTTGAAAGAAGCCACAGAAAATACACTGCTGCGCTAAGAAGAGCTAGATCAAGACAATCTGTAATGAATCTTTATTGGAGACACAAGAGACAACATGAGGCCCTTCTAAGAAAACATCTCAAAGATGAGATGCTTGGAATAATTCAAGTAAAAAAGAAATTCAAATAACTTTTCTTTTTTCTTTGATTAGGATTCTAAGGAAATGATCTGTAAATTCAATCATGTAGTGACTTTAGCCACATCTTAACTACGCTATTATCAGAACTTTTGATATTTGTACTTGGAACTTTTGATTTGTTTTCCTGATGCTGTTTGGAACTCGCGTGATTTTCAACCTCTTTTTCATCAATGTCTTGCGAACATATGTTACACCGTAAGTTCATTGTTCTAAGAATACCTCATTCTATATAATAATCTGATGAATTTTTTTCAAAAAAGTTCTAATCGTAAATTGCTATTACCTGGTGTCAGTTACTTTTCAACAATGTATTCATCATCTACTTCCATACCAAAGTGTCTACCTGTAGCTTGCTTGGTATGGGCAAGTACTGTATCTCCTCTTTTCAAATGAGTTACTGAAATTAGATGTCCATTGGGACGTACAAACCGTATTGTCTCTGCATTTTGAGCAATTATACCCCCAACCTCATCTCCCATCTGTGCTTTTATCATTAACATTGGCCTGCTTTCTATCTTTGAGCGACCCACTGTTGCCCGACGAGCTTTACCATGTGCATCAATTACTAATACTTCAGAACCAGTCTCAAGCTCGGAAAGATACTTGGTAGTTCCATCCGGTGATAACGTATAACAATGAACAGCTCCGGCATTGACTCTAAATGGTCTTGGCGATGTAAAAGAAGAACCAACAGATTCATTGTGAACCAAAAACAAAAAGTTAGACCTGCTTCCTATCAGCATACCTTCTCCACGACCTAACATAGATGCGGTATCAACACAGACACGCTCACCATTTCCAACTTCTTTTATCTCTATTATTTTGGCTGGCTGGAGTTCAAAACTTCTTGTACCAAGATATACTAACGCCTCCTTTACCTCGTTTATGGAACTTGTTGAAAAGATTACACCATCAACACCTATCTCAAGAATTGAAAACATCTTTCTTACTTCTTCGGGTGAATTGGCTACCGCAAATACCTTTGTGTGAAGTTTGTGTAGCTTGGCAATTATATTTTCAAGAGGAATAATCTTCCAGTCTTTTACTTCGACTATTATAAAGTCAAGACCCTCTTTGGAAAATTGTAATATCTTCTCAATGTCTTTATTTGATAATACTCTGAACTTCATTCCAACTTTTTTGCCCCTGATTTTTGTTGGCTTGTCTACCACTACATAGTGCGAATTTTGTGAAGCATGTATTGTTACAAGTTTCGTCTTCAACCCCTTGAGGCTCAACGGATCTGCATTTACAATCTTGATTCCTGCTTTTTCTATATCTATCAAGAATTTGCCAAGCTGGCCCCGTGAGACATTGGGGGCAATTATCAGTTCTCTACTTTTGGTCAAGGTATTTTGCAGCTTCCTTTGCCGTTTCCTTTCTAAATATTATTGCAGCCAGGGCATGAGTCATCTTTGCAGGATCTGCATGTTCGAAGATGTTTCTGCCATATGTTACTCCTTTAGCACCAGCTTGCATTGCCTCTTCAGTCATCTGCAATACATCCATGTCTGTTTTTGCCTTGGGTCCTCCAGCTATTACAACTGGAACAGGAGTGCTCTTGATTATCTTAGAAAATGAATCAACATCACCTGTATACAGTGTCTTTACTATATCGGCACCACATTCTGCACCAATTCTGGCAACATGACCTACAATTGTCGGTTCATGTGGATTCTTGATATTTTCACCTCTTGGGTACATCATTGCAAGAAGTGGCATGCTCCACTTGTGACAATCGTCTGCTATCCTGCCAAGCTGTTCTAGCATCTCCGGCTCCTCCTTTCCTCCAATGTTAATGTGTAATGACACACCATCTGCACCAAGTCGTAATGCTTCTTCTACTGAACCTGTAAGCATTTTTCTATTTGGAGACATGGAAAGCGAGGTACTTGCAGAATAGTGTACCAGTAAGCCTATCTTGGTAGGCTTGGGTAGATTTTTTAAAATTCCTTTGTTGATAATTACAGATGTAAGTCCAAAATTCTGGCATGAATAAATTAAGGAATAAGGATCTTCAATTCCCTTTATAGGACCACTTGAAATTCCGTGGTCCATTGGAATACATAACATCTTTCCACTTCTTAATATCCGATTCATTCGAATTTGAAAGCCAGTGACCATTGGAGTTACTCCTAAGTGTGCCCTACTTAAAAATAGCGTGTTTTATTGATTAGATAAAAATACCTCTAATGAGAGGAATAATTTAAAATTCAAACTTGGATTTTTTATTCGTATTAAATGGTAATTTTACTTTCAAACGATTAAATACAATTAAGGAAAGATGAAAACCAATTGAGCCAGCTAACACAACAACTTCATCATTCTGATGTGGGCGACATCCTTGAGAATTCTTTGCGTGGGCAACGACCAGACCTTGATGACTGTCTGAAGCTTTTGGAATCTGATGATGTTCATCTTATGGGGCTAATTGGTAGGCATCTTACAAGAAAGCAATTTGGAAAAAGAGTTTCCTTTGTAAATAACATGATCTTAAACTATACCAATGTCTGTATTACCGATTGTAAATTTTGTGCATTTTATAGACCTCCTGGCCATGACGAGTCGTATACAATATCATTAGATGAGATAGAATCAAGAATGAACACCGCATGGGAGATGTTTGGAATAACTCAGGTGATGTTTCAAGGAGGACACAATCCAAAACTTGGAATCGAGTATTATGAAGATGCATTTAGGCTAATACGAAAAAAATTTCCCACAGTAGGAGTTCACGCACTTTCCGCATCTGAAATTGATATGATATCAAAAGTAGAGCACACAAGCACAAAAGAAGTTCTTGCACGACTAAAAGAGGCAGGTCTTCAATCAGTTCCAGGCGCTGGTGCAGAAATTTTAGTTGATAGTGTAAAACAGATAATTAGTCCAAAAAAGATCTCAAGTGAAACATGGCTTCGAATAATGGAAGAAGCTCACACAATGAAGATTCCAGCTTCAGCTACAATGATGTATGGACACGTCGAAACTAAACAAGACATTGCAGAACACTTTGTCAAGATAACAAAACTTCAGGAAAAGACAGGAGGATTCATGGCCTTTATTCCATGGAGCTTTGAGCCTAACAATACACAGATGCAAAAGGAAGGAACAATAAACTACTCTGCAGGAGGAACTGAACTCCTAAAGATGATTGCAATATCAAGAATAATGTATGATGGTCTGATACCTCATATTCAATCATCGTGGCTTACTAATGGTATTGCGATGGCCCAGATGGCACTACAATATGGTGCAGACGACTTTGGAGGAACACTCCTCGGTGAAGAGGTCGTATCATGCACTGGTGCAAGATCAACAGAGCTTACTGCAGGAAAAATCATCCAGGCTGTAAAGCAGATTGGCTTTGAGGTAGAAGAGAGAGACAACTTTTACAATGCTGTAAAGATACATTAAATTCCGTAACTAGACCACTTGGAATCAACAAGCTTTTTGGTCTCTTCATCTGGCTTTACCAATTCCTGAATCTCCCTCTGATATCCTTCCTCCTTTATCTTCTGAGTTGCATCGATGCCAAGCTTTGAACCAAGATTGACAAGGGGTGAAGCTGGATCAAGGGTATCAGTTGGAGTATTGTTTATTATGATAACATCTCGTGCAGCATCTGACCTTGTTGTGATTGCCCAAATTACATCATTGAAATCATGTACATTGATGTCCTCGTCTACCACCACAAAGATCTTTGTCAATGCAAGCTGTCCCATGCCCCACAGTCCCATCATCACTTTTTTTGCTTGTCCCGCATATCTTTTTTTAATTGATATGATTGCCATTCCTTGGAACCATCCTGCTGCGGGCATTGAGAAATCGACAACCTCGGGATGAAACATTCTGATTAATGGCAGAAATGAACGCTCGATAACTTTGCCTATGAACGCATCTTCTAAAATTGGTTTGCCAACTATTGTTGTAAGATAGATTGGTTTTTGTCTTCTCATTATTCCAGTTAAAGTAAAAACTGGGAATGGTTCAGGTGGTGTATAATATCCTGTATGGTCACCAAACGGTCCTTCCATTCTGACGTCTGTTGGATCTACATACCCTTCAAGTACAATTTCTGCATTTGCGGGCACCTCGAGATCTACTGTCCTGCACTTGACAGTCTTGATTCCTGTCTTTCTTACAATTCCTGCAAAAATGTACTTGTCTAGTCCCTCCGGAACCGGGGCAACTGCGGAAAATACCGTGGACGGATCTGCTCCAATTATTACTGCAACCTCTATTTTATTTCCTGAATCCTTTTTGATATCAGCATGGTGTGCCCCACGCTTGTGCTTTTGCCAGTGCATGAGGGCATGACTCTTGTCAATTATCTGCATCCTGTACACTCCGAGATTTCTAACATTTGTCTCGGGGTGTCTTGTGGAAACCAGACCAAAAGTGATGAATTTTCCTGCATCTTTAGGCCATGTCTTTAAAATTGGAATCTTTTCAAATGAGGGCGAGTCTTCGAAGACCTCAGTTACTGGACCGGACTTTTGTAACTTTGGTGCAATGTCTGTTATCTTTGAGAGCTCGGGAAGTTTTCTAATCTTATCCAAAATTCCAGTAGGGATATCCATCTTTGTCATGTCTACAATTCTCTGACCAATGTCAGTAAAATTGGATGTCTCTAAACCAATCTCCAATCTTTTCATTGAACCAAAAGCATTTCCTAAAATTGGTACCTCGTAGTTTTTTACATTTTCAAAAAGAACTGCAGGACCATTTGAATACATGACACGACTTAGAATTTCAGAAACCTCAAGATTGGTGTCTACTTGCGTCTTTATTCTTTTTAACTCGCCTGCTTTTTCGAGCTTTTCTACAAATTCGGCAAGCTCCTCAATAGGCACAAGTCTACTGAATTTACATGTCGTATAAGCTTAACTGGTTTTTTACGCGTCGTGGCAAGGAAAAGATTTAACAAAAGAACTTTAATTATGATACAAGGGAATGGCAAAGTTGTCTGGCCAGAAATGTGCCGTTTGCGGCGGAGGAGGAAAAATTACTCTTTTGGATACGCAGTGTTCATTTTGTAACGGAACTGGCGAATATAGCAAGACTGCTGATAGTTACATGAAATCCCACATTTGTCAATGCATTTTTTTGGATAGGATAACGTGTCCTCTTTGTGGAAAAAAATGTCACCACGATACTCCAAACAAACCAAAAATTTTGATGGGACCTGTCTAAGAGACTGGTGGAAGCTCTGACTTTTTGTCATGTCCGCCAGAACCAAACTTGCAGTAAAAACATTGGTCAGACTGCATATACTTGAGCTGCTCTATCTTGATTGCTCCCATTTTAAGAGCAATCTTTGTCAGGATTCTAAACTTGAGTGGCATTGCAGGAATTACTTCCTTTAGGTAAACCTGATAATGGTCAGGGCAGAACTTTAACGTGATAGCGCCTGTCTGCTTGGATGTCTCACTTACGGTCCTTGCAACGTTGACCTGTTCTCTGATGTACTCGTGTTTAGGGCAAGGACACTCCCGTCCTCCAGGGTGTTTATATGCTGGGGTATTTTTCCAGTCAAACCCCGGATATTCCTTCTCGAAATCGTCCAACGCCTAAAAGTGGTCTTTGCTTCATATAAAACTTCTATAAAATAGCCCATTTGACATTGATCAAAATGTAAATAAACAACTTTGCATGACATCAACCACATGTCTAAAGAAACTAAACCCAAAAGAACACGTTCTACTAAATCTAATACTGCCGACCTTGAGGCAAAAATAGCAGAGCTTGAAGCAAGGCTTGCTAATTTATCAGATAAGGTTCAACCAAGTGCAAAACCAGCACCAAAACCTGCATCAAAAGCAGAAGCAAAACCCGCGCCAAGGCCTGCAGCATCAGGTTCAACTCACGGTACATTGCCAGCTGGAATGAAGCCAGCTCCAAAACCAGCGCCTAAACCTGCACCACAACCAGACGTTGTGAAATCTACAATGCCTGAAGTAGGAG
>JBOGQX010000009.1:0-8234 GCA_050749285.1 Nitrosotalea sp.
CAAAGAATTTTGATTAATTCTTTTCCTTGTATTGGCGAAAGCTTCTTCAAACCGCAATAGATTCTGTGGCTTTATCTCTTAAAACTGATAAATGAAGCTTGATGGCTTTAAGATAGTTCTTTTTGGCATCTTGTAGGTTTTTACCCGTGCTATACACGCCCAATGCAGAACATGCAATAGAATAAGATCCATCGTCTTCTCTGATTACTTTGGCCTTGACATCTTTTATCTTGACAGACATGTAATAATCAAATATTCTCTTTAATTATTTAAGTTTCTTTGCATCTAGATGTTTCATTTTATAAAATTGATACTGATTTAATACCTGCTAATGGGTTTAGCAAACTAGTTCAACACCCCAGTATTGAATCTACAAGTACCAGCATAATATCGTCCTACTCTTTATTCTGTTCGATTTAATGCTGGGAGGAGATCTTGTGAATCAATTTAACACTCTCATCTTAAAAGAATTTGAATTTGTTTTAGGTTCAGGTCTAGTGTGAAATGCACCATCTTGGAACTATTTTGGACCCATTTTATTCATAAATAAGTAACGAGCTCGAGGGTTCTCTTTTTGACAGTCAGAGCGAGCGCCGACAATTTTGTGAAAAAATTTGATACAAAATGTGCAGTAAGCTAATAGGAGTAGCTACAAAACTCCTTTCCCTAATTTTTTATTTTGTTTACCTTGAATTTTCATATTTTTAATACCTACTAGTAGTTGCAGTGTGTACGTGCCACTTTTAACTTAATTTTCCAAATATACCATGGTGGCAAGGAAAACTGATGACATACATCATGAAAATAGATGTACATGGGTAAGCATCAAATGCCAACCCCTACCACAATCAGCAGAATTCCAAGCCATCATCATTAATCATGTTCAATGGCAGTGTAAGACGATTGGCAGGGAAAAGAAATGAAACAAAGGAGCATCCATGATAGGATTTGGATAATAGTGGCCCTTTTCGCATTTGGTTCTGTTGTATCATTTGGCATTGCATGTGCATTGATGGGCGGGATCTAAAGTACTGGAAGATTCCGGTGATCACAATGATAATGACAATCACGACAAAAATTCAAAATAATTCATTGAAATAGAATCCCTCAAAATTCTCACCCTGATTTGAACATGCCTTGACGGTTGTAAAGATCTGTATTAAAATATCCTAGGAAGGTTAGAATTGTGGAACATGATTGACAACCCAGTTGAACGATAGCTACTAAAGATTAACATCAAAAGTAAACATCCTAATTTGTCGGCAAAAAGCATTCTGATGTAATTTGTCATATATAAAACGGATTGCAACTGTTGCTATAGTCTCTGTTGCGTTAATCATAATAATTGCTTGGACCAGTACCATGTTCAAAACTGTAGACAACGGCAAATCCAATCTTGACAATCTACAAGATAAATCAATGAACAATACATCAAGCAGTTCCCTTGGTACAGCAGTTGTGTCTGCCGTTACACCATACGTTACTGAATATTCATTACCTAACGGAACTTGGCCTAACGCAATTTTAGTTGACAAGAAGGGGATGGTTTGGACTGTTGGTTCAAAATCAGACACTCTAATCGAACTTGATCCAAAGGACCTGCAGCTTAGATCATATCAAATTCCGGAAGATGCGGGAGGAATTGAAAGAATGGCTTGGTCAATGGTTGAAGATAAAGATAATTTCACATGGTTTTCTCAGTTTGGGCCTGAACATCTTTGGCGCTTTGATCCTGAAACTGGCAAGTTCGAACCTTTTCACACTGACGCGCCGCCATTCCAGATGAAAGTTGACAATTCAACTGGAGACATATGGTTTACAACACTTTCTAGTGACACTCTTGGAGTTGTACAGAAGATTAAGAGCAATACAGAATCAGACGAATCCTATAAAATAAGTGAATTTCCGACAGGAAATGATACCTATCCTAGCGGTTTGACTCTAAATGGAAACTCCGTATGGATAACTGAAATTGAAAAAGGCAAGGTAGCAAAGTTTGATGTTATGCGTGATGCCAATGGCTTGGTTGTCGATGTTAAAAAAACATTAGAAATTCCCACAAAAATTCAACTTTCCATACCTACGGATCTTTTGTTTTCAAGTAACCGAACCCTTTGGATTACCGAGCACGGGCCAAGTACCATAACAAAATTGGGGCTAAACTCCCAAGGGTTTACAAGATTTGCAACCTCACAGAATAGATATGATGTGGCTTCTCTGCCATTTTGGCTAAGAGAAAGCTCGGACAGACAAGGATTCTGGTTCAACGAACACGAAGGTGGAAATGTTGCCTTTTTTAATGTCAGCAGTACAACGCTGACGGAGTTTGATGTGCCTACTAATTCAACAGAGGAAGTAGCCTTTATGCTGAACTTGGCAACAGATCCGCATGATCCTTACAAGGCGTGGTTCTCTGAATGGAACAGCAATAGGATAGGAGTAGTAAACAGAAATCTTGCCATACCATTTGACATTAACTCTAATCTTGACAAAGTGGTACTTGGCAATGGCAGTTTGCGTCAAGAAATAGACATAACAATTTCAGGAAACGGTAAACCTATTGGCTCCAATTATACAACAATAAATCTCAAGGCATCAAGCTCAATGGAGCCAGCTGCTGGATTTGTGAACATGTCTGCAAAATTTATGGATGGAAATATACTTGACCTGACAGGTGCAAGTAAACAGCATTTCAAACTGTTACTTGAGGATCATTCTGCCCCACCTGGCAATTACACCGTCGGAATTAGTGCCACTAATGGAATGATGACAAAGACTATATTTCTTGACTTGATTGTGAGACCCTGAGTTTGAAAAATTTTACAATTGTAAAGTCGGATATTAATATATCAGTCCATAGCCATAGAGATCGTGTTTGAGAAACACTGCAAGACCTGTGGCATGGATGTAAAGAAAGAAACCGCAATCAAAAGGTTTGGAAAGTACTTTTGTTCTGACGAACATGCTCAACAGTATGCGCAGATACAGATGCAGCGAGAAAAGGAAGGTTCCAATCGTGGCTCCGGTGGCTGCTGCTAACACATTATTTTTTGATTCTTGGGTTGTAGTAAATCGTTCTAAATTTTTGACTTTACATCAGAAAACAATATAGGCGTTCAACAAATAACAAGAAAACATGAAGTTTTCCAATTCTTTGTTTTTCGATAATGGATTAACGAGAACCAATTAGTTATCTAATAGCCAACCTTTTGCTTGGCGGAGTCCATCTCTTTAGGAGTAATGAGCTGCTTGTAACTGACACAGAGCTTGCAGCCATGGCGAGTCCCGCAAGTGCCGGATATAGCAACCCAACTCCTGCAACTGGTATCAAGACCGCGTTGTAGATTAATGCATAAAAGAGGTTTTGCTTTATCTTTCTGACTGTTTTTTTGCTTATCTCAACTGCTGCTACCACATCCTTAAGGTCGTCACGAATCAAAACGACCTTTCCAGCTTCTATGGCTATGTCACTACCGCTTCCTATTGCTATTCCAACATCAGCCTGAGTCAGGGCGGCTGCATCGTTTATGCCGTCTCCAATCATTGCTATTTTCTTTCCTTCTTGTTGCAATTTTTTGATCATTTCAACTTTTTCAGACGGCATCACATTCGCAATAACTCTGTCAATTGCAAGATCTTTTGCAATGGTTGCAGCTGTTCTCTCGTTGTCCCCAGTTAGCATGATAACGCCTATTCCCATCTTCTTCAAAGCATTCAGAGCCGCCTTTGCGCTCGGTTTTGGAGCATCAATCAATGCAATAAGACCAATCAAATCTTTGCCAAGCGCAACTAGCACGACGGTCTTTCCTTCTTTCTGAAGTTTCATCATGGATTCCTCAGTAGCCTTTATGTCAACCTGCTCATCTTCCATAAAACTAGGACTTCCGACACTTATGTTGTTGCCATCGTACACTGCCTTAGCTCCCCTGCCTGGAATCACAAAAAAATCCGAAGGATCTGTTATAGCTAGCTTCAACTCGTTTGCTTTTTGAACTATTGATTTTGCAAGTGGGTGTTCAGAGTTCTTTTCAGCTATTGCTGCAAGTTCAAGCATCCTGTTGTTGCCATTGTGGATACCATTGCTACTCTCTGATGTCAATGCTATGTGTTTTAGAGTTATCAAATCAGTTACCTGTGGAGTTCCTTGTGTCAATGTTCCTGTCTTATCAAAAACTGCAACCTTGATCTTGCCAAGCATCTCTAGTGCCTCCCCTCCCTTGAATATCACTCCGTTCTGTGCACTTTTGCTCATGCCAACCATAACGGCAGTAGGTGTAGCAAGACCCAAGGCACACGGACATGCCACCACAAGTATGGCTACAGCTGGGATAAGAGCTGTTGCAACTGCATGTGCACCTGCTGGAGTTACAGAGTACCATGCCAAGAACGTTGCAAGTGCAACTGCCATTACTATGAAAGCAAAATATCCTGCCACCCTGTCAACTAGTCTTTGCATTGGCGGTTTCCTTCCCATAGCTTCCTCTACAAGCTTTACAACTTGGGCCAGCATGGTATCGTTGCCGACTTTGGCTGCCTTTATCACGAGGGCGCCTTCCTTGTTGATAGTACTGCCTATCACTTCGTCCCCAGGCTTTTTCTCTACAGGCACTGATTCTCCGGTAATCATGGACTCATCTACAGCAGAATGTCCCTCGAGAACTATGCTGTCGACTGGAATCTTTTCTCCTGGTCTGACAACAATCACGTCTCCAGGCTTGAGCAATTCTATTGGAATCTCGAACTCTTGGCCGTCTTTCTTAACTCTAGCACTTTTCGGTTGTAGTTCAAGCATCTTTCTGATAATTGAGGAGGCTTTGCCCTTTGTCTTGTTCTCAAGATATTTTCCTAAAATTATGAAAGTTATGACAACAGAAGCCGCGTCATAGTAGATGTTGTGCCATGTCGGAGTTGGAAACGTGTTAAACGCACTGAATAGATAAGCTGCTGTAGTTCCTGTGATAACAAGAGTATCCATGTTTGCCGACTTCATTTTAGCAATTCTATATGCACCAACATAGAATCTACTTCCAGTTACAAACTGAACTACACTGGCACATGCAAAGACTATGTACGCTGCAGTGTATGTTCCTGCCAGAGGAATGAACTTCAAGTACTCTGGATAACCAAAGATCATTACTGGAATTGTGAACACAATCCCAATCAGAAACAATTTCTTGAGCTTCTTGGCTTCCACCTCTTCTGCAGACGCAGAGAGATCTTCGCTTAGTATTTGGTAACCATTTTGGTTGATGACCTGCCGTATGTCCGAAAGCGATAAAAGAGCTTGATTGTATTCTACCAAGACCTGTCCATTTCCAAAATTTACTGAAGCATTCTTTACGCCTTCTAGCTGTTTCAATCGTTTTTCCAATTTGTCAGCATCACTAGAATCTGTTATGTTTCCAATCTTTATTGACAATTTTTCGTAAACTACTTTGTATCCTGCTTCTTCCACTGCCTTTTCTATTGTAGCAAGGTTTACTGACAAAGGATCAAATTCAAGAGTAGCTTTTTCTGCTGCAAGATTAACTTCGCATTTCGTTACGCCTTTCAATTCCATGAGATAATTCTGAATAGAGTTAACACATCCTGCACAATGCATCCCACCTATCTTTAGAGCTGTTCTCTTTGTCTGGATCTCTTGGGCAGCCAAATCTTAGACCATCTCCACAATATCACAATAGAATCATACTGCAACCATTTACTTAATTATGGTACTTTACAATTGTAAAGTGGACAATATAGATATGAGAAGAGGTATTAGAGATCATGCCACTCAAGTTAGATGAGATAGATATTGCTCTGCTAGAATCGCTAATCAAGGACGGTAGAAAATCTTTCAGACAGATATCCAGGGAGATTAATGTAAGTACACCTACTGTAAAGACCCGCTACGAGAGGTTGGTCAATGTTGGCCTGATAAAAGCAGTCATACCAGATCTAGACTTGGGGAAACTTGAGACAAAGACAAGTATCATGCTAGATCATGTACGGGAAAAGGCAATCAAAGGTCATCCCGTCAAACTAGACAAGGGCATGCTTGTAAAGCTGTCATGTGATTATTGCAAGGGACCAGTTCACGGCAAACCAAGCATATTCAAGTTTGCAAATGTAGAGAGGTTCTTTTGCTGCACGTCATGCAAATCCCTCTACAGGGAAAAATACAAGGGAAGGATCGAGGCACTGGAATAACTCGAACTCTGTTAAATTCACGGTTGTTTTTTCTTCAAGTGACTCTGGTAATTCTGCAAGGTATACTCATCAACCGAAAATGAACAGCTAGAAGATCAACCGTAGATTATACAGTTCCCTATTTTATCAATCCATTCTGAAAATCTCGAGTAAATTCATCCCTTGCAATTCCACAATCATCTAGGATCTGTTTAATCAATCCAGTTCCCAATTCTTCATTTTTTGCTACGACCGAGGTAAATCTACGCATATTATCATGGTGCAATGAAACATGGTTCCCTTTTGATGTGAAATTCTAAATCCTTTTTTGTTGACAAGATATTTTATCATCTGGTTGCCGGTAACACGAGGAAGTTTAGTCACTATATTTGCGGATAAATTTAAGACTATAATCTTTCTCTTTGCCTAAATCCTCTACCATTAATGCTATTGCTTCTTTGATGTTAGATTTTGCTTCCATCGTTGTTTTTCCTTCTGCATTAGCATGAAGCTCATTACATCTTGCAAATATCATTCCGTCTTCATCTTTATCCAAGATTACTTGGTATGTCTTTTTAGATATTGTAGAAGTTGAATGTTGCATACATAGTACAATGTTAATACGGTCTATAAAAATCTCGTTATGTAATATTGCCCATACTTAAGATGACGATTGAAATGATGGAGTTTTCATTATCTTATGATATTTCATTATATAAAATTGATACTGATTTGATACCCACTGATGGGTTTATGATTTTAGTTCAACACCATATTCTAGAATCTTGGAGGATCCTATACTTTTTTTGGTATAATTTCTGTTCCAAACGAGTTCATAAACAAAGAATAAAAATGAAATTCCCTCTGATAAAATACCTAAAAGATCAGGTCCAACAATTCTTTTAAGAGAAGGATTCGAGTCCATCTCATGTCAAAACCTAATTATCAAATCAGGATGACTAAGCATGCAAGTAGAAGAGCGTTAGAGCGAGGTATTAGATTAGATATGATTAGGTTTGTCATTAACAACCCCATAGAGACCTTTTTTGACCAAGCTCGAGGTAACTACAAAAGTATTGCCAAAGTTAAGCACCCATCAAATAAACAGGAGACACACTTGATGGTAATTCATAGTGATAAGCTTAATACTCCTGTTCACATTATTTCAACAATGTGGCAAACAACAGGAGGTTTGAAAAGAATTGGCTTCAGTAAAGTATGACTATGAGGCTAAAGCATTGTATTTCAAATTAGCAAAAGGCAAAACAAAAGTCAAAAGCACCATTCCATTAGGAAGTGACAGGTTTATGGATATTGATGATAAAGGTAAGGTAGTAGGTTTTGAAATGATATTGTCAAGAACGGTATCAAAAGAAGCCCTACACGCATTAAAAACATCCAAGGATACAATCGAATTAATCCAATAAAACTAAAAATAAATGTAAACCTACGCAATTGCAAGTTAATTGTTCCAAGTTCGAGTCCTGTAGGACCAAGCTACTATTTCAGTTTAGTTTAAGACCTACTTGATTTGAAAATATAGCTCAGCACCGCAGTAAATTGGTTTACAACTAATAGACTTGATATTCACTTTTTCCTATGTAAGATCCATGCATTTTTTGCCTTCTCAAAACCGATATGAGGATAAAATGAATCAGCTTTAGGAGATGACAACAATAAGATTGTGACCTCATTACCTAGAGTCTCACGAGCAATTCGCAATAACTCTTTTCCAATTCCTTTGCCCTGATATTTTAGGTCAACTGCCAAATCTGAAACATAGCAGGAATAACTGAAATCCGTCAATGCCCGAAGAACACCTACTAGTTTTCTGTTCTCTCTTGCAGCAATTATCAAGTTAGCATTTGTGATCATCTTGCTTAACCTGTTGATGTCTTTTGGACGATTAATGTCAGAATTATCAAACAAGGTTGCTAGTTCTGCCGGCTTTACATCATGGTTTATGACATATGAAACATTCATCTTTTCTTGACTTTTTTCTTTAGGTTTTGTCTTCACCAAGCACCTTGTCAACCTTGTCTCTCAAAGACATGTACCTGCTA
>JBOGQX010000010.1:0-45596 GCA_050749285.1 Nitrosotalea sp.
TTCAGTTGTATCTTAACTCTTTTAATCTTATATTAGAGCGAGTTACAAGTCATTTGTGAAAAAGGAATTTGAGCGTCCTACTTGGGATGAATATTTTATGCTTCAAGCAGAACTTACAAAACTTCGTTCTAATTGTATTACAAGACATGTTGGGGCTGTAATTGTACGAGATCACAGGCAGATTGCCACCGGATATAACGGGACCCCGCCAGGAGTAAAGAATTGCTTTGAAGGTGGATGTAAAAGATGCCAACTTCGTGCAGAAGGCAAAATAGCTTCAGGAGAAGGCTTGGACAGGTGCATTTGCAACCATGCAGAGGCAAATGCAATAATGCAATGTGCAATCTTAGGTGTCGGGTCAGGTACTAAGGATACTACCTTGTATACCACATTTGTAACATGTTTGGAATGCAGTAAGATGGCAATTACTATAGGAGTAAAACGAATTGTATGTCTTGGTTCGTATGCTGAAACTGATTATGAGTTATTGAAAGAGGCTGGAATTGAGGTTGTGCTTTTAGATAAAAGTAGAATAAATTATTGGATAAAGATTCTACTTGAAGAGCCCACAACTAACTTTATACCAAAGTGAAGGAGTATGCAATCTTCATCTGCTGTAAACGAAGTAATTACTACAATGCCTCCAGCATTATTGGTTTCAGCTACATATGATGGTCAAAAAAAAGTGGCAGTCCTCAAATTCTATGAGCCAAAGTCACAAAAAGTTTTGATATGGGCCGACAATACAGGTCATAAACCATATGCTTACTCTAAGCTGGAGCCAGAAGAGCTAAAGTTTCTCACTGAACGAAAAGATGTGATCAAACTTGAAAAAATATCAAAACAAGATTTGCTCAAAGATAGAACTATTGATGTCACAAAAATAGTTGTTACCGATCCTTTAGCAATAGGTGGTACTCAAACTGATAAGAGTATCAGAAATATTATAGAAACATGGGAGTCTGATATCAAATATTATGAAAATTACCTATATGATAACTCCCTCATTGTTGGAAGGTATTACAGTATAGAAAATGGAAAGCTAAAAGAATTTTCATATCCAATTCCAGATGAAGTTCAACTCGCACTCAAGGGATTACTATATGACAAAATAACCAGTGCCGGAATGATTGATCAGAAGGAATTTCAAGATCATATAACCGAATGGGCCAATCTTCTCAATCAACCAGTTCCAAAAATTAGAAGGGTTAGCTTTGATATTGAAGTAGAATCAGAGATAGGAAGGATACCTGATGCAAAAATTGCAGATAAGAAAATAACAGCAATAGGATTTTGTGGTAGCGATGACTTCAAACAGGTACTTGTTCTCAAAAGAAATCAAAATCAGTTAGGTAATAACGAACTTCCACCAGATGTCAAGATTGTTTTCTATGATGAAGGAAAAGAAATGGAGATGATAAGAGACGCATTTAAGATTCTGACAAGCTATCCCTTTGTGATTACGTTCAACGGCGATGAATTTGATATGCCATATATGTATAACAGAGCAGAAAGGCTTGGAATTGAGCTCAAAGAAATTCCGTTGATAATGATGAGAGATTCTGCAACTCTAAAACAAGGAGTACATATTGATTTGTACAGAACATTTTCAAACCGTTCATTTCAGATATATGCATTTAGTCACAAGTACAATGATTTTTCATTAAACAGTGTTGCAGAAGGATTGATTGGTGAATCAAAAATTGAGTACGACGGCGAGCTTGAAAATTTATCTTTGTATGAGCTTGCAAATTATTGTTTCAATGATGCAAGAATAACAGAGAAGCTTACCAGCTTCAATAATGATCTATTGATGACTCTACTTGTTGTCATAACAAGAATTGGTCGAATGCCAATTGATGACATATCAAGAATGGGTGTATCACAGTGGATTCGCAGTTTGTTTTATTATGAACATCGAAAGCATAACTTTCTGATTCCAAGAAGAGAGGAACTGGAACTAAAGTCAGTAACAGCATCAACTGAAGCGATAATTAAAGACAAAAAATACCGTGGTGGCCTAGTGGTTGAACCAAAAGAAGGCATTCATTTTAACGTCTTTGTCATGGATTTTGCAAGCCTGTATCCGAGCATTATAAAGGTGAGAAATCTCTCATATGAGACGGTACGGTGTACACATGATGAGTGTAAAAAGAATACAATTCCTGGAACAACACATTGGGTATGTACTAAAAGAAATGGTCTTACTGCGATACTTATTGGGTCCCTAAGAGATCTTCGTGTTAATTATTATAAAAACCTCTCAAAGAATCCTAGTCTAAGCGAAGACCTAAAGCAGCTTTATACGGTTGTAAGTCAAGCGCTCAAAGTCATATTAAATGCAAGCTATGGCGTGATGGGTGCAGAAATATTTCCATTATACTGTTTACCTGTTGCAGAAGCTACCACTGCAGTTGGAAGATACACAATTTTGGAAACAATCGAAAAATGCAAATCTCTTGGAATTGAAGTCTTGTATGGTGATACTGATTCACTATTTCTTAAAGGCCCTACAAAAGAACAGATACAAAGTGTTGTTGACTGGGCAAAAGATGAATTTGGTGTTGATTTAGATCTAGACAAAGAATACAGATATGTTGTATTTAGCACTAGAAAGAAAAACTATCTTGGGGTAAAAAATGATGGAAAAGTGGATGTAAAAGGACTTACGGGAAAGAAATCTCATACTCCACCATTCATTAGAACGCTATTCTATGAAATTTTGGAGCTTTTATCCAAGGTAAAAACGGAAGAAGAGTTTTCACAATCAAAACAAAAAATTGGTGAAATGATATCACAATATGCCAAAAAATTGAAAGCAAAACAGATTCCTCTAAATGAACTTGCGTTTAATGTAATGATTAGCAAAGCGCCATCAGAATACGTAAAAACTGTACCTCAGCATATACGTGCAGCAAAACTGCTTGAGCAGACAAGGGAGATAAAAAAAGGCGACATCATATCATATGTAAAAATAATAAACAAACCTGGAGTAAAACCAGTAGAAATGGCAAGACCTGATGAGATCGACTCTGCAAAGTATATGGAATTTATGGAAAGTACATTTGATCAGATACTTTCATCCATGGATTTGGATTTTAGTGCCCTCATTGGGGCCCCAAAACAGACAGGCCTAGACCAATTCTTTTGGAATTAACATCCTTCGAACTCGTTGTAACAATACTGACGTTCATTTTATACCAGTTTGTCAATACTAATATTCATACAATTTATAAGAGGAAATTGTGATTTCTATAATAGTGCGTATAGATTCATGCAGAACATGCGGGGAATTTATGAAAGAATTTCAACGCTGTGGCATCTGCAGTACGGTAAACAAATTCGTCTGTAGACGGTGCAACAAGGCTAGCGATGAGCAGATTCATCCAGAATGTAGCATATCTGGAAAGACGATTATTCTAAATTAGAACTGTAGAGATTAAAATCAATTATTCTAATTAATCAAGGTTAATCAAGCTCATCGATGCGTAAATTACATTTTCAACAATTAAGCATGAGGAGAACTAAATTTGTTTTCATATGCCTTGTAAGCAACCCACAATGGTGTTCTTGCCCATTTTTGATTTACATTATTTCAATTCAAATTCAATCTGAAGTTATTGCCATGGGTAATTCACATAAGTAATCAAAATCATCTAGACCATTATCTGTGGTCTTTTAGATAAAGCACGACTCATATTCAACCGCAAAAATGGCATGTCTTTTGTCTCTTCTTTGATATCTTTGACTAGTTCATCTATGGAAAGATCTCGCACGGCTCCAGTCTTTCTATCCCTTATGCTTAGCATAGTGGCATTTACTTCCTTGTCCCCTATTACAATGATGAATCTTATCCATTCAGTTTCAGCATCGCGAATACTTTTACCAACACTTTCATTTCTATCATCAACATCAACACGAATATTATTTCCAGAAATCTTGTCTGCAAGTTGTTCGCAATATTGAAGAAATTCTGGTTTGACAGGAATTATTCGTACTTGAGTTGGGGCAAGCCATAGAGGAAACGATGGTTTCCTACCTTCTCTTTGATCCTTAGCTGCTTTTTCTAATAAAACATAAATCACTCTTTCAATGGCTCCGCTTGGTGAGTTGTGTAAAATTATGGGGTTTTGTGGTTTGTTATTTTCATCTATGAATTCAATGTTGTATCTTTTACCATTTTCAACATCAATTTGATCCGTAGACAAAGCAGATGCTTTTCCAAGATTATCAACGTAATTAAATTCCCATTTGAGTACAAAATAGAAGAATCGTTCTTTCCACATTTCAACAAGTACGGGCTTGCCTATTTTTGCTACAAGTTCCTCTATGAGTGCCTTGTTTTCTTTATGGAACTCTTCTGTAAATCTAATTGCCATTTCAAAATCTGATTCAACCAATCCAAGGCCCTTGATTACATCTCTTGAGAGATCAAATCTTTTTCTAAATTCCTCTTTAGCTTGAGTCATGTCTGTGCACATTGCGTGGCAATCTGGCATTGTAAAAGCTCTTAGCCTTCTCAGACCCACCAATTCGCCTGATTGTTCTCTTCTGAAACTATACCGTGTCAACTCATACAAGCGTAATGGCATGTTCTTGTATGACATCTGAAAATCCTTTGCCATTAGAAATTGACCAAAACATGCTGCAAATCGTAAGAATAGCTGCTTTCCTTCCGAGTTTACATTATATTGTCTTGCAGGAAACCTGTGAATGTAACTTTCCATGCTTGGGTGATGTGAATCATACATGATTGGTGTTTCAACCTCAAACCCTCCATACTCTACTACTTTATCGGTAACATATCGTTCAATGAGTGACTTCATCAATCTACCATTTGGGAAAAATCGCATGTTACCAGCATCAGAAGCTGGTTCATAGTCGGCAATTGCAAGCTTTTTCATCAATTTTACATGCGGTGATGGTTCGTCAACTAATCTTTTCTTCGCAGATTCATATTTTGCCAAAACTTCTAGGTTTTTGTGTTTTGCAAAATTAAATTTATCAATATCATGCATTTTTCCATCGGGCGTCATGATGTGCCAAAATGACTGTATTTTTGATTCAGCTTTTAATGCGTCAGAAGTAGATTCTTTTTCTTCACCAGCTGATATTGTCTTTGAGTTTTCGGCAAGTGGATGTCCTTTTACTTGAATTTTATATGATTTAGTCCATCCAAATGGTGCTCTATGAATCTCAAGACCATCTGTTTTTGAGGCCATCTCATTTAGAATGGATAATGCAGCGCTTGGAGAAGCGAGTTTGGAGCTCAGGTGCGCATATGGATATAGCAATAATTTACTGCAGCCAACTTTTTTCATTGATTCTGAAATTTCTGACATTGCTTTTTTTGCAACTTCCGAGTTATCGCCCTCTTCGACTGCAATAAACGCGACAACTACCTCTTCGAGTTTTTGGGGTTTTGGTTCGACTATCTCTTCTGCAGACTTTATTTCTTTTTTAACAGGAGTAAATTCAATGAAATCACAATGTAACTGCAATATACGCATGTTTTGCTTTTGTTCCAGTTGTCGAATTAAACCTTATGGCATTGTATATGTAATCTCAGATTTGTATAAACACGATTCATAAAAATTAAAAACATTACTGGATCGGAAGGGATTTGAACCCCTGACCACCGCAGTGTGAGTGCGGTATCCTACCGGCTAGACCACCGATCCGAGCTTTCTTGGAACGAGGACTATTTAGTCGTTAGAATTACAGTTTTCAAAAGTTGATAATTATTTTTTGCCATCATACTCAATTGGTCTATTTTTAATTAAACTACGCCAACTTCATGTAAAGTGACAAGACCATTATCTCCAATCACTTCTTTGATTTCAGGAAGTATTACTTCAAGTTTTGATAGTTCGTCAATTACCTCGATAAGTAGAGGCATATTGATCGATATTCCCTCTATTTGAAAATTGGATTTGCCGCGTTTACCGAATCCTGCCACACCTGTCCATACAGTAGCACCAGAGATGTTTCCTTTCTTTAATAGATCAAGTATTACATTATGAACACGTTTCCCTTTTACAGTATCATTTTTTTTAATTCTGATGATGAGACACCACAACTTCATGGTTCTCATCTAGCGTAATCCCACACTCATTATAACACTCATCAAGGTCTTGCCACCAAATATTGCACCTAACGATAAACCAACGTTTGCAACTATATTGATTGCTACAAGTGAATACAGTTTGTTATCAATCAAGTTACTAGTTTCTAATGCAAATGAAGACATGGTAGTTAGAGAACCACAAAATCCTATTGCTACTAACAATGTGTATTTTGCATCAAGATTCCACTGTTGTGACAATACAACAAAGACTCCTAGAATAAAACTTCCAATCATATTGATAATTAGTACATTTACAGATAATGTGCCAAGAATTAATGGAGACAGGGCCATTCTATAACGCAGAAATGTTCCTACCATTCCCCCTACTGCAAGAAATCCTAATTCTATTCCTTTCATTTTTGTGTCTACCTCATCTATCTCCAATTTTTTGTGGTAGACATTATCAGAGTCCTGAGGACACGGTTCTGGTTTTATACCACGGCTAATGTCATAGCCTAACTTCCATTTTGATAGAGACATCTTTTAAATTTTTGGTTGTTTACTGTAGCTTGCTACCGCAATTAGTACAGAATTTTGACAGTCTATTCATAATTACACTACAACGTGAACAAACATTTCCTGCTCCTTGATACAATGCATAGACATCAGACCTTGGCAAATTTTTTGCTGTAATAAATGAAGCAAGTGAATTACTAGGAGGAGGCAGATTAACACTTGGAATCTCGTGCTTACTTGAGGATCTGCCACTGGACTTGTCTAATGTCTTTTTTATTTCAAATGCTGTCTTTATTAATAAAAACTCCAATGCAGAGAATCGATTAATACTCTCATGAAGTTTTTCAAAGAAATCTCTCTCTGAAATTTTGCCTTGCTTGTACAGGTTATTCATTTCAAGAAAAGAGTCACGAATTGGGTTATACCCGCTGAAAATATACTGAAGCTTATCAAACAACAGATTTAGTGTGTCTACATCCCCACCAAAAGCCATTTGCTAAATCTACGGCCTACTCATTAATTATTATTGGCATCAGTGTTTGTGATCTTTATAACATGTACCACAAAATTCCTGGCCACATGTAATGCATTGAAGTAATTCTCCCGGTCTGTATCCTACAAAACACTTTGAACAGGCAAAGGGATTCATATCGTGGATTTGAACTGGTAATTCTTAAGGTTTAAGTAATTTTTTCTTACGTTCGTGTTCAAGACTGTCCCACGAAAATACAACGTATTCATTTCCCTTTGTACTTTGACCATAGACTAACTGTTTTGGATAAGACACTCCTTTACGGGCAACAAGTGTGGCATATAGAAACTTCTTTGGATGTTCTATCAATGGCAAAATCCTGTTGAATGTATTCCCGGTATCATAGATATCATCCACAAAGAGTGGTTTTTCAGGTATTTTCTTTTTATCTACAAGTATTACTTTAATATCAAATTTATCGGCAACTAGCCTAGCTAATACCAATCCACCCCTTGTTACTGTAGCAATTTTGTCAAATTTGAATCCATTTTTCTTTATTTTATTTACTAGTGTGTCTATTTGTAATTCGATATCAGGCCAACCAAGTTCATGGCACCTTGCCATTGACTTATTGAGGATTTCAATTAGAAAATCATTGTAATATTGGTACTAATAAGGTACACAATACTGACAAATTGAATTTAACCATAGCTAAATTATGTAGATCAAGCTAACTTTTTATTATCGAGCATCAAAAATAGGCACATAATGAGCAACAGCAAGCTAGTGAGAACTAAGAATACGATAACTAGGTTCATCGCATATTGTGGGCCGGCGTTAATTGTCAGCATCGCATACATGGACCCAGGTAACTATGGCACAGATATTCAGGGGGGTGCAGCTTTTGGATATTCTCTTCTTTGGATTGTTTGGTTATCTAGTATCATGGCCATGATGATCCAGTATCTTTCAGGAAAATTAGGTATTGCAACAGGCGCCTCCCTTGCTGAATTGTTGCGAGAAAAACTTCGCAAGAGAATTTTTGTCATTCCTTATTGGCTTAGTGCAGAGATTGTAACAGCAGCCACAGATCTTGCAGAATATCTTGGAACGGTCATAGCACTGAATTTGCTATTCGGAGTGCCTCTCCTCTATGCTGCAATATTTGGAGCTGCAGATGTAGTTATAATTTTGGCATTGACTTCAAGGAAGTTTCGTTTTCTTGAACAACTCTTTTTACTATTTGTGTCAGTCATTAGTTTAGGATATCTCTACGAGACTTTCATTACAAAACCAGATCTCTCTTCAATAGTGGTACATTCTTTCACACCAGCATTTGCAAACTCGCATGCGTTATTCGTTGCAGTAGGAATAATCGGAGCAACTGTAATGCCGCATGTTGTATTTTTACATTCTGCATTAACAAAAGAACGATCTGAAAACAAAACTCTAGATGAAAAAAAGAAAATGCGACGTCTCCATCTAGTAGAGACAGTAATAGTTCTTACTATTGCAGGCCTGATAAATGCTGCAATATTGATAATTTCTGCCGTTGCGTTCAATCCGGCACATTCTCAAATTCAATCCATTTCAGAAGCATATCAAACGCTGATTCCACTCTTTGGAATTGCCGCAGGAATAATTTTTTTGGTGACTCTTCTGTCATCAGGTTTAGCATCATCCATGGCAGGAACTCTGGCAGGTCAAGTTATCATGGAAGGATTTCTTGGAAAAAAGGTCAATGTATGGCTAAGACGAATAATTACAAGGTTTGTCAATGTAATTCCAACAACGATGGCAATACTTCTAGGGTTTGATCCTTTACAAATACTGGTATACAGTCAGGTAATACTCAGCCTTCTCATTCCACTTGCCATAATACCGTTAGTGATTCTCACTAGAAACAAGAAAATTATGGGAGAGTTTGTGAATAGAAGAATTACGACTGCTGTTGCTGCACTCTTTACTGGAATCATTATTGGACTCAATGTATACCTGCTAGTTTTTAGCCAGTCTAGCTAGACTGTCAAGTAACTATTCTGAATTGGATGTTTCTTTGCTTTAGCTGCTCAATAAGGCGTCCAGCGTGTTTAGGATTCTCTGTCTCTAAACTCAAGGTTACACCTGCAGTACCAGCTGGAATATTGGAACTAAGTCTATCATGCACGACCTCAACTATGTTGACACTCAATGATGAAATTACATCAACTACTTCTTTGAGAGCTCCTGGCTTGTCAGTCAGAACGATGAATATTTTTAACATTCTTCCCATTTCTGTGAGTCCTTTTGCAACGATTTGTCCAAGCAAGTACATGTCTACATTGCCTCCAGAAAGAATTGGTACTACTTTTTTTCCTTTCACCGGTTTTTTGTCAAGTAGATACGCCAAGCTTACGGCACCAGCTGGTTCTACTACCATCTTGGCTCGTTCCATAAGTAGAAACATGGCTTTTACAATTTGCGAATCATCTACTAGGACAATATCGTCAATGAGTTCATTGATTATTTTAAAAGTAAATTCCCCAGGTCTTTTTACGGATATACCGTCTGCAATCGTTCGTTGGCCTCGGACAGTTTCAAGTTTTCCAGAGTCGACCGATTTTTTCATTGATGGAAATGCACTTGATTGTACGCCGATTACTTTTACATGGGGTTTTCTGGTCTTGACAGCACGCAATATGCCTGCAGCAAGCCCACCACCACCTATTGGAACATAAATCTCATCAACATTTGGAAGATCCTGAAGTATTTCTAGACCTATTACTCCTTGAGCCGCTATTACTGTCTCATCATCAAATGCGTGGATTATCTGTGCTCTTTTCTTGTGTGACAGTTCAAGTGCCTTAGACCATGATTCATCATAGATTGTTCCAGATAACACAACATTTGCACCATATGATCTTGTTGCAGCTACTTTTGCAGGTGATGCAGTGATTGGCATTACAATTGTACATGGGATTTTTTCCAACGCCGATGCAAACGCGACTCCTTGAGCATGATTTCCAGCTGATGCTGCAATCACTCCTTTCTTTTTTTCATCAGGTGACAAAGTTACAATCTTGGCATATGCACCTCGAACTTTGAACGAACCAGTCTTCTGCAGACATTCTGATTTTAGATGCACCTCACAACCTGTCATCTTACTGAATGTCCGTGAAAGTTCCAGCGGAGTCCTGCGAATTACTCCTCCTTGGATCTTTTGTGACTTTACTATATCGTCGTAAGTTAGATTCATTAGAATTTCCACTTCTTTTATGGTATATTTGGCTTCTGCGATAATGGTAACCAAAAAACGTTATTGCATTTTGGTCTTTTATATACAATTTGCCAAAAAATTGTATTGTATCTTTATTTTTTTAGAGTAATTTCAAGGATCTAAAAAAGGTTAAATAGTATCCAAACTAGAGATCAGATCTAAGTCAGGGGTCGCTTGGTGTCAACTCCCCATATCTATCTGACGCCTTGCATCAGTTCCATGACCCCTTGACTAAAAGTATCAATCAATAAAAAATACTAGGATATAAGATTTTTTAAAATTCTAAAACTTTAACGAGATCATCCATGTGTTTTAACAAATCTTCTTTTACTTTGGCAGGAATTCTTATTGGATTAAAATTTCCTTCATTTGAATTATTTTTCATATATTCTAGATTGAAATTACAAAGACATCCCTCTTCTGCTGCGATCATTCTCATCTCATCAATCATTACAGATGAGGTGTGATAGACTTCGATTAACATATTATCAAGCTCTTGGAACAGCGAATCTCTTCTTTTTATGAGATCATTTATTTTTAATTCAGTAGATCGCATCGATTCAGCAAGTTCTTTTGTCATCTCATCATTTTCAAATAATACTTCGAAGAGTTTTTGATGATCCATGTTCTCATACCCTTTCTGTTTAAGTTTTTCTTCAATTATCTTGTCACTTTCTGGCTTGATATTTTCTTGAAGGTCCTTTATCTTGTCGGTTAGTTCCGTTAATTCTTTTTGGATTTCTATTACCTTATGATCTAATTTGTAAAAGAGAAGGGCATGATATTGTAAGGACATGTAAGCAGATAGAAGATAATTTCCTTCTTTTACTTCAAATTTGATAAAGCTCCTTCTCAAATCTTTATCGGTTGATGCAGATACACCTTGGTTTACCCAATTAGGTAACTTTCTTAATATATCATCATAAAACTGTCTAACCAAAACTGGATCAAATGATTCTTGGTCGGATACTGTTCCATCTCCCAACATTACCTTGAGCTGTATTTTTTTTGTTAGTGAATTGACTTGCCCAAGGAATAAAGATCGTATTTTTTCACCCTTTTCTGTCAGAGATTTTATGAATGGATCTGTAGAATTGGATGGAATTTGCATGATTTTTCCTCGTCTTTCTTTAATAAATTTGGATGGGTGATTTAAATATCAAATAAAAACAAGCTTACTTGTACGAGAAGATGGCAAAATCCTCTTTTAAGAAGATAATATGTTGGAATTGTGGCGTAGAAATAATACAATACTTTGATATAAAATACAAGGGAGAGAGAGGGCAATGTCCAGTATGTGGTATCAATTTTCCATTGGAATGATTAGACATGAGTGATAAACCTAAGGAAGACCCTAACAAGCAGATGTCTACCGACAATATCATAGACATGATGTTGGGGGGCGGTAAGAGTGGAACATTGGATACCGAATCTCTCATAAAGGAAACACAAAAGAGAGTTTGGAGTTCGCTGAAGAAAGGCTATGAATACGATTATTCGGTAGACGAGTCTGACAAGTTCCTTCGAGACAATGTTTCACAAAGAATGCACATGATAGTGCTATTTGTAGACCTGGTTGGTTCAACAGATATGTCGTTGATCCTTCCTGCAGAGAAACTAGGCATAATCATAAGTTCATTCTCACAAGAAATGCGGTATGTAATAAAATATCATGGAGGATATGTGCTCAAATATGTAGGAGATGCGGTAATAGGCTATTTTATTGCAGAAGATAACCCGCTAGTTGTTGCAGATAGTGCGGTAAGCTGTGCAAGAACTATGATCGATATAATCGAGAGAGGGATCAATCCAATCTTAAGTGAATATGATTATCCAGAGTTGCGTGTAAAAATAGGAATGGATTTTGGAGAGAATGCAATTGTACGTTATGGATCAGACAAGATACGATCGCATGTAGATATTTTAGGACCTGCAGTAAGTATTGCGGCAAAAATAACAGCCATTGCACGACCCAACCAAATTCTGATCGGGGAAGATGTTTACGAAAAACTTCATCCTTCGTTAAAGGATTTATTCAAAAAAGTAGAGTGGCATGCAAGTCAATGGAATTATCATGATAAAAAAACTGGAAAACTTTATGGTGTATATGCAATGCACGTCTAGATGGTAAATCTGTCTGGGCATTCAATATGTTCATAATGATGATCTGTGAACTTTTGGTCTACAATATACATTACAATTTTATACAAATCATTTGAAAGTATATTTTTTTTACATTTAATGCAATGCATTGATGTTGTTTTTTCCACTTTATTGATCTCGATCTGGCCATTCTATAAGGATCTGCGATCAACGCAATTTGATAAAAAATGACTGGCACTTGACATGACAGATTATCTAACGAGCAAAATCGTACGTAAACATGAAATATAGGCCAATAGCAGTTGGTCTTATGTGGGATTATTTGTATGCTAGAAGGATGTTAAATGTATTCAATCAACCACTTGACATGATAAACTCACCTTTTGCGTTTCCACGGCTTCCATCCAGAGCCAACCAGCCACTTGGCATATCTAACGCTGGCAGAATAAAGGATTCAGTTGTAAATGATAAGAATGCCATGATGGGTAGATTATTTGATTACCATGAAATGTTCCAGCGACATGCTTCAGGTTTGTTCAATCTTTCACCTAGTAGATTTGTCCCAGGGCATCCCATGAATATGAAAGTGCAAGCAGTAGACATGTTACAGGAAGAAAATGATAGATTAAGAAAAGAAAATTCTACCTTCAAGACTGCACATACCAAAGAAAAGAAAAAGTAAGCGGCGGCAGGAAATTAATCCAAACTTATAAAGGTATATTTCTCTATCTTTCTTATGCAAAAAACACCAAACCAACAATGGGGCGAAGAGATCTCACAGTATAGAAAGAAATGCCAGAAGGTTCTAACAATATCGCAATCAATAAGATATGTAGGATTGATAAATCCGTATGGCAGAACACTAACTGGTGTTGTAAGACCTGGTACAAATATTCTCTTAAAATCTGACGCTGCCAGAAATGAATTCTTCTTGGTTTCAACTTTGTTTAATATGCGAAACAAGACAAGTTCATCAATTGGAAATATGGATTATGCCATATTCAAACATGCTAAAATCACTTTGATAGTGTTTCAAAGCAAAGAAGGAATATACTATATTTCAGCAAGTAAGAATATGACCCCTGACACTGTTGCAAAACTTATTACAAAGATTAAAAAAGTAATTTAGACAGGCGCAAAACCGTGGAAGCCACGTGCTTGTTGGGCACCTTCAGAAGATGGTTCAAACAGTGAAATCATATATTTATCAGGGTCAAGAACTATGCCATTTTTTCCCGCCTTGTGGGATGTGACATCTCGATATATTGTAACACCTTTTGATTTTAGTTCTTGAACAGCTGATGCAATATCACCTACAACGAGCCCAATCACAATGCCATTGTCAATTGATGTCCCAGTGTTAATTGGTTTTGTAGCGGGATGAAGTATTACCGTTCCAACATCGCGTCCTAATTCTACCCAGTTTTCTCTTTTGTTTTTTATTGGCAGACCTATTATCTCATGGTAAAATTTTGTAGATGCCGCTAGATTGGATACTGCAATTATTACGCTTCCAAGATGCTTTATTTGCATATTGAATGTAAAAACTCCATTGTTAAAACCGTTATGTTATACGACTTGGACAAGGGTTTCAGTCCTTTCTACGCCTCTTATGTTCTGGATCTCTGTTGTTACGTCTTTTATCTCAGATAGCTCTTTTACATCAATTAATGCTATGGCGTCAAATTGTCCACTTACAGAAAAAGAGTCGTAAACAGACTTTACCATACGCAGCCTTGCGGCTATAAGCTTCTTTGGGGATTTGACCAAAACTACGGCTTTGACCAACCCAAATCAACCTCCACTTCGATTAATGTTTCTGTTGAAACAATCTCCTTTATCTTTTTGAAATCAATTACCATGTTGTTTATTTCGTCTATTGTTCCCTGAAGGACCACTGCGATATCGGCTCTACCGGTGACAACCATTATTTCTTTTACAATCTTACGTATTTTTTGAAGGATCTTCACCACGTTGTCTACCTTGCCAGCCTTTACCGTGATAAGACAGAGCGCACGCATGAGAGTTTGATCGCATCGGGATGGATAAGTGTTATTGATCTAGAAAATATTTAAAACAAAAGTGATATTGGAACGACTTAATCATCACTGGCTTCTTGTGAACGAGCTTCTTCAAGATATGCCTTTCTTGCCTCAAGCTCTGCCTCTTTATCCATCTCCGAGTCGTTTTCTACAACGATGATACCAGTGTCTTCTTCCACGACGTCTTGCTTTAGTTTACTTCTCTCTTTTCCCTTGGATTTTGTGGCATCTTTCTTCTTTGCCTCCTTTTTTGATGGTTTTTTTGTATCTTTCTTCTTATCTTTAGCCATAACGACGATTAACCAACAATGTGTATCATCCTTTTAAACTTGTCTTAAAACCATATTAAAAGCAGTAAAGTATACGAACAATCATAAATGTTGTATTGTGAATGATACAGAATGCAACTAGTTGCAAAAGATCTAGATTCTTAATTTTCATCTTGTAATGATTGAGTCCCACTGAAAACCAGAAGTATTTTTATTAAGAATAAAAGGATTGCAAGAATTAATGGATAAATTCCAAAAAAGTGTAGTTGTAGTTCTTGGCGCAATTTCAGTAGCAGGAGTTTTTGGCATTCCCCTTGGAGACCCACGATTTATTGCACAGGCTATTGTATTAGAAGGCTGTTTCATTGCCCTTGCAGTATTATCGGCAAAAAATTACAAAAAAGCATACATTCCAAACTTCATAATAGCTGGAATTGTCATAATTGGAAATAATGCTTTTTACAAGCATATTGAGATAATGACTACATTTCATCCTCTCTACAATGCAATAGTCCTAATTACTGGAGGATACATCCTACAAGGTTTGCTTTTGATTACAAACGCTCTCGCTTACAGACAACAAAAACAATTGGCCGCCAGTAACAAGGCCAGCTAATCACACATGTTTGATTAAGAATGTAGTGCCACCGGCGGGACTTGAACGCGCGACAGCTCGGTCTTCAGCCGAGTGCTCTCCCGGGCTGAGCTACGGTGGCACAGTCGAATATCCAAGTCTGGGGGAATTAAAGTGTGTCTGTCTTATTTTTTCCAAGCGACATCATTGATCTTTTTTCTTTTGTTAATCGAGCGGGCCATTACAAAAAGAAGGTCAGAAAGTCTGTTTATGTAAATCTGACAGTTTTTGTTAATTTTTTCAGACTCTGAAAGTTCAATGATGTTTATCTCCGCTCTTCTGCAAATAGACCTTGCTAGATGAATTTGTGAAGCAATTTGGTCACCTCCAGGAAGTATAAAATACGTTATGGTGGAGAGTTCGTTTTCAAGTCTGTCAATGTTTTTTTCAAGAAATGTGCACATGTCTGTTGAGACTCTACTGGACGTATCATCCAAAGTTGGATTTGCAAGATCAGCACCTGTCACAAAAAGATCATTCTGTATTTGCGTCAGAAGATCATTAATATCAGAATCCAAACGAAGTGATAGAACTATCCCTATGGCAGAATTTAATTCATCTACCGCACCATATGCGATTATCCTAGGGTGCAACTTTTTCACACGTTTTCCTCCTATAAGACCGGTGGTACCATCATCGCCTGTTTTTGTGTAGATTTTTACCAATATGTATTCGGGAGTTCTGTTATTTTTATCTTGATCGGATTAGTGACAGTTGGATGTATGTGGAACAAAACCCTAAAACCACAGTTTCTCAAGGTATAACACGACCACATATGTTGTTTGATTTTTTTTATCTCGTATCAGAACTCAAGAAAGTTCCTAGAAAGGGATGGAAGGAAAAAGTAGGAATAGACAAACCTGAATCAGTAGCTGATCATTCGTTCGGGATGGCCATCATGGCAATGATATTTTCAGATATCAAAGAGTTAGATACCGAAAAAATAGTAAAGATGGCACTTCTTCATGATCTTGCTGAATCAATAACAGGCGATTTTATTCCTAATGAGATCTCAAAAGAAAATAAAAAAATTGTTGAAAATGACTCAATGGAAGACATTCTTTCAAAACTCCCATCAAATATTGTAACACAATACAGGGAGATCTGGAGAGAGTTTCAAGAAGGCAAAACTGGAGAATCTATATTGTTGCATGATATTGACCGATTAGAAATGGCAGTCCAGGCAACAAAATATTTCTCAGAAGGACACCCTAAGGAGAAATTGCAAGAATTTATAGAATCAGCTAGAAAAGAAATTAAATCAAAGGAACTTTTGGAAGTCCTTGATACAATATCCTATAAATAACAAACACTCTTGATTTCTACTATGCAGTATTTCAGCGCGCTTAAAATTGGTGAAAAAAGAGTCAAAGAGGCCAGAGAGTATCTTAATAAAATAACAAACAACCAGGCCATGCCTGCTCTTGCTCTAAGAGATAACAAAACTAATGTGTGGGAACCAGTTGGCGAAGAAAACCTATATGCAATATTAAATGATGCAGGTGGATATGTTTTAACAGATGATACGGGATTCATGATAGTTCTCTGTGATAAAAATGGCATATCAAAAGCGATAGTGAGAAGTGTCGATCCAGAACGTAAGGATGCCATTGTAAAGGTATTGCAATCTGATAACATGACAGAATACAAAGGGCCAATAACTTTGCCCGTATAAAAAACAAATCTTCAAAGTATAAAACGTTAAATTAGTACAATCACTCATCTCAACAAATGGCTAAGAGATTTCAACATGTAATTGAGGTAAAGGGGCATCTCATAGATTCTATGATACTTACTAAAATTTTCGATATTGTAATGGATCTTCAGGGTGAGTTTCAAGTACAGAAATTCATTGTAGGAAAACGCAAGAAAGATGAAAGCTATGCCAAACTTCTCATTCAAGGTAAGTCTCAAGAACATCTGAATCAAATCCTAGAAGCAGTATATCGTGAAGGTGCGACTTCAAAAATCCAACAAGCTATTAACCTGAAACCATCGTTAAAAGATATGGTGATGCCTGATGATTTTTACAGTACAACAAACAATCACACCGAAATTTTCTACAAAGGAAAATGGGTAAAAGTAGAAAATATGATGATGGACAAGTGTGTTGTAATCAAAGAAAATAGAGCGTTTTGCACACCAATTCGTGATATTAAAAAGGGAGATCTGATTGTTGTGGGAGAACAAGGAATACGGATTACTCCACCTGAGAGGCCAAGAGAAGGTGTCAACCTATTTCAGTTCATGGGAAGCGGTAGCTCAAGTGAAAGACCTACCCAACACATAGCAAGAAGAGTAGCTGAAGACATTTACAAAACAAAAAAATCAGGAGGAAAAATAGTTCTGGTAGGAGGTCCTGCAATTGTACATACGGGCGCTTCAGATTCTATTGCAAATCTGATAAAGCTTGGATTTATCGATGCGGTACTTGCAGGAAATGCCCTTGCAGTTCATGATATAGAATACTCCACACTTGGAACCTCTCTTGGAATGAATGTACAAGACGGAACCCTGGCTATTCGTGGACATCAGAATCACATGCGAGCTATAAACTTTGTCTTCAAAGCTGGTTCCATTGCAAAAATGGTAGAAAAAAAGGCACTTAGAAAAGGCATAATGTACGAGTGCGTGAAAAACAATATTCCGTTTGTTCTAGCAGGATCACTTCGTGATGATGGACCATTACCAGATGTCATTACAGATATGACAGTAGCACAAAGAAAGTACAAAGAGGTCCTTAAGAACGCAAAAATGGTCATAATGATCTCAACCATGCTTCACTCAATTGCTACAGGAAATATGCTTCCAGCTGATGTCAAAGTAATTGTTGTCGATATCAATCAGCCTACCGTTACAAAGCTTATGGACAGAGGAACATGGCAAGCACTTGGAATAGTAACTGATGTTGGTGCATTCCTACCACTTGTTACACAAGAGATTCAAAAGATTATAAAAAGATCCTAAGTATAGTTATTTGTTAGAATTACAGTGCCTTTGGTCGATAACCGTAACTGCTCATAATCTCTACTACTCGATAATCTTCTACTTGTTCAAAAACTTCATAAAATTCTCCAACTGCACTGAAAAACGAAGGCGCATCTAGTACTACAACTTCAGCAACCTTAGAAAGTTGCTCAATTGTATCACTAGGACCAAGTGGTATAGCTACAATTAATCTCTTAGGCTTTTGATTTTTTACCCATTCTATTGCAGCAAACATTGTAGCGCCTGTAGCAATTCCATCATCAACCAAAATTACTGTCTTTCCTATCAAATCATAAAATTTTTCCCCTCTGAATTTATTTAATCTGCGCTCTATTTCCTTTAATTCTGTAACAATCTCCTTCTCGATGTATTTTTGTTGAATATTTAATTTAGTAATGATATCAGTGTTTGGAAAAAAACTACCATCATGCATTACCGCCCCTATTGCAAGTTCAGTATTGGAAGGTGCACCAACTTTTCGTGATACTATTATGTCAAGTTTGGCACCGAGTTTTTTTGCAATGATGTCACCTATCACTACCCCGCCACGAGGAATGGCAAGAATTATTGATTCTTGAACCCCTAACAATTCTAATTTTTTTGCAAGTTTTTCAGCAGCATCTGCCCTATCTTTGAAAATCAATGTTTTTCAATACCTGATTGTGCCACCTTCATGAATAAAAATACGATAGTCATTCAAACCGTATTTTTCTATTAAAGGGAGGTTTTTTAATATGCAGCACGATTACAAAATTGAAAACTTGTGAGGTTAAAAGACAAAGTGGCAATAGTTACAGGCGCTTCAAGCGATATTGGATTAGAAATATGCAAAAGATTTGTTGAAGAAGGCGCCAATGTTGTTCTAATAGGAAGAGATGTGAAGAAACTTGAAAAAACAAGATTGACAATAAAGAATTATGCGGCACATACAGTTGCCATACCATGCGATATTACTAATGAATCACAAGTAAGACAGACAGTTGATCAGATAACTGATCATTATGGGAAGATAGATATCCTCGTTAATAATGCAGGAGCGATTAACGATCCAATTCATTTTCATGAAATGTCTGAATCAGATTGGGTGGGATTGGTAAACACAAACATGTTTGGCACATTCAAGATTACTAAATCAGTACTTATCAAAATGCTTGATAACAAGAGCGGATGCATAATCAACCTAGGATCAATATCAAGTGAGAGAGCTATTCCAAAAGTACACTTAACAGTCTACTGTGCAACAAAAGCAGCAATTAACATGTTTACAAAAGGGATTGCAATTGAATATGCCAGAAAAAACATACGCTGTAATTGCATAAACCCTGGAATAATTAATGCTGGAATGATAAAACCATATCTCGAATATCCCGAAGCACGAAAGGTGTTAGAAGACAGGCAACCATTGAACAGAATTGGAGAACCAATGGATGTAGCAAATGCTGCAGTATACCTAGCATCCGATGAGGCAAACTGGATTACAGGCCAGATATTGGACGTAGATGGTGGAAAATCAGCTTCTGAAGGGTGATTGACGATTCAAAAATACAGTAATAGAAAACTAACGCAGTTTTACGGCTCTACTCTATTCTTTTGTAAATTGACTTGAAATCTTCTGCAATCCTATAGGCTTCATTTTGCAGATGTGTAACTTCGGTCATGTTTGGTTTTCCAAGAGCAATCTGCCTCATCATAGTATTGCATTTATGCACTTGCATGTGATCAGATGAAGTGTTTTTGTCAATCCAACTCTTAAAACAATCATTAAAATCAAGACAGAAATTTAGTATTATGAGCTCCCAGTTCTTTCCGGTTGTTGGATATCCTATTCCTCTTGCCAGTTCACGAAATTCATTACTTCTGTCTAGGAGTAGCATCTTGAGGGTTTTATCTGCTTTTTTGGCATCATAATTATCTAATGCACTTGAGCCTTGCATATTGTGAATTTACAAATATGCTATTTTAAGATGACTTGTAGTTATCAGATTTGACAGAAATTGCTCATTAAATTATATAAAATTAAAAAAATACCAAATACCTCGAATATTTTACGCGATACAGTGAATAGAGAATCTTAAATAAGAATAAACCTAGTTTTAGCTAATGAGAATCGATTCCATTCTTTTTGTCTTAACCGTGTCACTTGTTATTGGATCTGCACCTGTGTTTGGTCAAACACCAAATCCTTCCTCACTCATTACTGTAATGACAGACAAGTCATCGTATTCTGACGGAGACCAAATGACCATATCAGGAACAGTTTCCTCACAACTCAATGTACCTATATCCATCATCATAAAGGATCCGACTCAAAACCCAGTAGAAATAGGGCAAGTTTCTGTCAATTCAGATAATACATATTCAACTCAGGTAACTACGGGAGGAAGGCTATGGACAACAACCGGCACTTATGAAGTAGATGTAACATATGGCAGTGCAACCAATATTGCAAAGACCACATTTGAATTCACTAGTAAAACAACAGAAATGCCTAGTAACATGACGGGTACTGGCAACCAAACTGTACCAGAATTTGGACCAATGGCTTTTATCATATTATCAATTTCTATGATGTCTCTTGTTTTCTACATGAGAACTAGACCAAAATTCAGAATGCCATAAATCCATGTTTGAAATGTGTTCAGTACAGATTTGAGACTATAATCATTCTTGCATTAATCCATCCATTCTTATAGGTGTAAAATCTATTGAAGAACCTAAGGAGGTGCAGGGATGAGCTATAACGAAGGCGGAGGTGGCTATGGGCGATCTAATCGTGGATACGGCGGCGGTCGAGGATTCGGAGGCGGCGGTAGACGATTTAACGATGGACCAAAACCAGTCGAAACCGGAAAAGAATACGATGTTTCTATAACAGAACTAAGTAGAAAAGGCGACGGTATCGCAAGAGTAGAAGGTTTTGTGATATTTGTTAGAAACGGCAAGGTTGGCCAAAATACAAAAGTCAAGATTACTGAAGTTGGCCAGAGATTTGCTACTGCTGAAGTAATAGAAGCTGTTTAAGCTGTAATAAATCAGCTTTAACTAATCGCTAAATTTTTTTTATATTTTTTCATTTTAAACCATATTCATAAATACGGGCATTGGTTAGTTCTTGCATGACAAATATGAAATGCATTTCATGTGGAATCGGATTCTTTTCGCCCACGGGTTCTGACAAATGTTCTAGGTGTGCAGGCAAAGAAATGCCAAGTTCCCAAGAGAGCCACGATTCTTGTGGATGTGGCCATGATCACCACTAAAAGCCATTTTTTAGATATCCATTTCTAAAAAATCTCGAAAGCTCTTTTAACTAGTATAATTAGATTAACTACAATTTTGGTGATTTTTTGACTTGACAAGTACAAGTAATACATCAAGACATTGCGAATGTGGCATATGTAATCATGCAACAGAAAAGGAATGCATAAACAAAGAGTGCAAATGTTGTTTGAATTTCCATTTACGCTCTGGTCCCAAGAACAAGAAATAAGTATCTTGATGAATGATTATGAAGAGTAGTTTTTCATCTAGGACGATAGTTTTTTTCGTATAATTTCAAGAGTGGTAGTTGGATCTACCTTACCCTTTGTCTTTCGCATCACTTTGCCCACGATGTAATTTACTGCATCTGGATTTTGTTTGGCCTCTAAAACTGCCTTTTCTTCCTCTTTGAATACTTCATCTATAATTTTTTCAATAGATGATGCGTCACTAACATGACCCAAGTCTAACGTTGAAATGGTTTCAGACAAAGACTTGCCAGTTTTTACCATTTCCTGCAAAGCTAGTTTTCCCGAATTTCTCGTAATTTTATTATTCATAATACCATCAGCAAGGTCAGAGACATGTTTAGCCGTAATCTTTAATTCCACTTTCTTTTCTCGCGTATCTGCAAAACCCATCAAATCTGTGGTTATGATGTTTGCAACCTCTTTGGCATTGACTTCATTATGGGCTTTTTCAAATAAATCAGAATAAAACTTGTCGGAGGATAAAACTTCTGCAACTTGAGGTGGGATTCCAAGTTTTTTGACATATCGCTCCTTCTTTGCTACAATACTTTCTGGCATTGTCTTTTGAAGAACAGATATTGCATCATTACCTATCTGAATAATTGGAATATCTGCTTCAGGGATGTAGCGATAGTCTTGTTCTTCTTCTTTTGATCTAGAAGAAACTGTAATTTTCCGAGCTTCATCCCAATGTCTTGTTTCAGCCGGTATAGGTATACTTCTTTCAACAAGACTTTGTTGCCGTGTTATCTCAAAATGAAGAGCCTTTTCAATATCTCTAAAAGAGCCTACATTTTTGATTTCAACTCGGTTGCCTTTCTCAATTGAAATATTCCCATCAACCCTCATTGCACCTTCTAGATAGGGATCTGACACTCCAAGATTCTCAACAAGGTCTGCAAGAACATTTAAAAAGATACGAACCTGACGAGGACTTTCAAAGTCTGGTTCTGTGACTATCTCAACTAGTGGGGTTCCTGCTCTGTTGTAGTCAACTAGCGTGATCTGAGTTTTTTCTGTGCTGCCCTCATAAACAAGCCTTCCAGGGTCCTCCTCAAGCTGAATTCTTCTAATTCTAATTTCTTTTCCCTCTATCTCCACTTTTCCTTCGGACCCTATACTAGTTGGTCCGTATGCATTGTATTGTGTTATCTGAAAATTTTTTGGAAGATCAGGATAAAAGTAATTTTTTCTAAAAAAGCCAATCTTTGCTGGAATCGTACATCCCAGAGCAAGTGACATCATAGCTGCCTTCTCTACTGCTCTTTTGTTTAACATTGGTAGAGAGCCTGGAAGACCAACACAAACTGGACAAATATTAGAATTAGGTGCAAGATTTCTATAATCTGCTTTGCAATTACAGAAAAGCTTGCTCTCAAGTTTTGTTAGCTGACAGTGAATCTCAAGACCTATTTTTGTCAAATTGGCACCTCGGGAAGATTTGTTGTTTGCTGTAAAGCATAAGCTGCTTGGAGTAGTTTTTTCTCTTGAAATGAATTTGCAAATAGTTGAATACCTACTGGCAAGCCTGAACTAGAAATCGTATATGGAACCGAGATTGCGGGAATTCCAGTAAGATTTGCTGTAATTGTATTGATATCAAGAAGATACAACGTCAAAGGGTCATCTATTTTTTCGCCTATCTTAAAGGGAAGAATAGGCATTGTAGGGGCAATGAGGAGATCAACTTTTTTGAAGGCCTCGTCAATTTGAGATTTAATCATGGCTCTGACTTTTTGTGCTTTTAAATAATATTTTCCATAATACCCTGCAGACAATACAAAGGCGCCTAGTAACATCCTACGTGTAACTTCAGGTCCAAAATTGCTTCGTACTTTTGCAACATATGCCTTAAACTCAAATCCTTCAGTGCCAAAATCAAATCCATATCTTAGATTGTCATATCTTGAAAGATTGCTACTTGCCTCTGCTGATGCAATTGTATAGTATGCAGCTACTGAATGTTCTACTGCATCAAGCGATATGGGAATACACTGTGCTCCGAGGTCTTGTAATTTTGAAATTGCTTTGTTTGTAGCAGAAGAGACTTCTTTGTCAATTCCGTCGCCTGTCATCTGTTTAATTATTCCAATTTTCTTTCCAGATAACCCTGTATCCAAATCTTTTGTATAATCATCGTTTTTCTGCTCTACAGTTGTATCATCACGGGGATCATGACTTGCAATAATATTCAAGATAAAGGCAATATCTTCTACCTTTCTTGCCACAGGCCCTATCTGTTCTATGCTGTTTGCATAAGATACCAATCCATATCTACTGACAAGCCCGTAGGTAGGCTTCAAACCAACGACTGAACAAAAACTAGCTGGACTTCGAACAGAACCGCCCGTATCTGAGCCTAATGAAACTAGACATTCAAGTGCACTGACAGAAGCACCGCTTCCTCCAGATGATCCTCCTGGCACGTATTGAGTATTCCATGGATTTTTTGTTGGGCCATAAAAGCTGAACTCCGTTGTGGATCCCATAGCAAACTCGTCCAAGTTCACTTTCCCTAGTATAACAGCATCTTCTGCCTTCAATCTTGAGATAACTGTAGCATCATATGGTGCAATGAAATCTTGAAGCATCTTGGAGGCACATGTAGTTTTCAATCCTACCGTGCAGATGTTGTCTTTAATTGACATTGGTAACCCAAGACATGACCCAACTTTCTCCTTTGCGTGGATCTTTTTATCGATAGTTTTTGCAGCATCTAAAGCATTTTTCTCATCAATAGTAATGTATGCATGAACTTTGTCCTCTATTGCATGGATTCTGTCTATTGTCTTTGCTACAAATTCTTCAGCAGAAATTGCACCATTTCGTACCTGTGAGATATATTCAGTTGCTGAGATACCAAGATTCATTCAAATCATCTTTGGGGCGCGAATAAAGTTATTTTGATCTTTCTTCAACTTCTCAATGAGTAATTTTCCATCAGTCAAGAATGGTTCATACTTATCTTCGCGTAAATTGTCAAATGAAATCTCTTTTCGAAGTGATTCTTCAGAATCAAATTCCACCTTGTCCAATCTTTCAAAATAGTTCAATATCTGCTCTACTTGTTGTATATATTTTTCTGGCTCCTTTAGTTCTACTTTTACCAAATCTCCCAAGTGTTTGATTTCATCTTTTTCCACCATTCAATTTCACTATGGTGTTAATCTATCGACGTCTCTTGGATAAAATGTTGTATCCCTTATGTTTTCTGTACCAGTTAATGTCATCATCAACCTTTCAAGACCTATACCACATCCTGCATGAGGCGGAACACCATAGTCGAAGACACGAAGATGGTAATCAAAGGCGTCTAGCTTGAATCCTTTATTTTTCATTCTTTCCTCAAGCTCTACTCTTTTCTCAATCCTAGTGCTTCCAGATGAAAGTTCCAAGTCACCAAACATCAAGTCAAATGATTCCGAAATTTTTGGATCGTCTCTATGGGCCTTGACGTAGAATGGTTTAGGAGCTAGTGGCCAGTCCTTTATGAAATAGAAACCTGTGAGGTTTACCTTTTTCAATTGTGATGGGTATAGGTCATCACCCCATTCTGTCTTTGCTCCCGCATTCTTCATTTTATCTACCAAGTCTGAGTAAGTATACTGTGGAATCGAATTTGGAACTTCTGGTACTTGAAATTCTAGATCTTTTACAGTTCGGACATAATCCCTTGCAACTTGAGTGGATTTGATAACTATGTTTTCAATATGCTTCATGATATCATTGTAATCAACAAATGCTTCTTCAAGATCTATTGAAATTGCCTCTGATAGATGTCTATTAGTTCTTGACGGTTCTGCTCTGAAGATAGGAGCTATCTCAAAGACTTTTTCGAAGCTCAATGTGAGTTGTTCCTTGTAAAGCTGTGGGCTTTGAGCAAGAAATGCTTCCTTGTTATAGTAGAAAATTGGAAATAGTGCAGCCCCGCCCTCAGTTGCAGTGGCAATCATTTTTGGAGTGTTTATCTCCGTGAATTCTTTCTCATATAGATATTCCCGAATGGATTTGAGTACGAGGCTTCGCATCTTGAATATGTGCTGCAAAACATTTCGACGGAGGTCTATTGCTCGAATTTCTAACCGTGTATCTATATTTGGTACAGTTTTTGTTTGCCAAGTAAATGGAGCAATCTTATCTACACTGGAAAAAATTTTCAACTCGGAAGGAATTATTTCTGCACCATGAGGTGCCTTGTTTGAGGGTTTTATCGTACCTTTTACCGCTATTGTGGACTGCTCTTTCAACTTGACCAATTCTTGTCGAATTTCATCAGGACATACTCCTGCCTTTGCAGTGATCTGCATCTCACCTTCCTTATCATTTAGCATCACAAAGACAAGATTACCATGATCACGTACGCTTGAAATCCATCCCATTACAATTACTTCCTTTCCTTCTAAAGATGGTTCAAGTTTGTTAGAATAAATAGTTCTTCGCCAGCTTCCAAGTTCTTTATCTATCATTGTTTTCATCAAATGTGTTCTGCTTAGTGTTAATTTATGTATCGATACGTTACCAAAAATTCATGGTGTAGACTTAAACTTTGATAATTCGTTCCTTCAGCAGATATGGAACGACAGATTTGGATCCGCTTTTTTGTAAACTCTGATGTATGGCATCAGAGAGATCTTTCCCGGCATCAGCAGAGAATTTTTTTGAATTAATTATCTTTTCACGCATCATTCTTAAGACTGCATTTTTGCTATCCTCACTAATCTTTGCTCTTACTTGAACATCATTTTTTATGATATTAATTTCCACATTCCTAAATAGCGTCACATATGTTGTGACATTTTTACCATATTTCAATGAAACTTGACCATCAGGTATCAAAAGCCCATTTCGTATCAGCAGGTTGATTTTTCTGTATGTCGATGTTTGTGGCAATTTACATGCTTCAATAATGTCAAGAATCATTCTTGGACGCTCTGTTGCATCAAGAATCTTTTTTTTATCAGGGTCTGCATAAGATTGTAGTATCAACATTATCAGGGATTTGTCCTTGATTGTAATCCATTGCAAACGAGACTTTCCGCCTTCTTCCATCTTAGCACCCTAAAGTAATTAGATATATAATCATATTTTTCTATTTGGTTTTTGTTGATAGATTCCCAAAAATGGAATTAAGTTTCATGCCTATTTACCAAATTATAGAAGTCAGAGGCAAGGTAACCTACAAAATTTTCTCAGCTTGGGTCAAACTCTACTGTGAATCCTGTCTCCGTCGCCAGGATTCGATCCACTCTGAATATTGTTACCCATTGTGAGTGTATCATTACCAGCTCCTACGATAACTGAATGTGTAAGATCTGAACAGGTAAGGGCTAGTAGAAGTTATACAAGTTAGCGACTTGGCAAAGCCATTTTTGTAAAGAGTGAAAGTAATGACAGTATCACCTGTTCTCATCATATTACTGTTGCAGAGAGTAATGTGGTAGTGGGTATTAGAGAGACGATGATACCTCTTTTTGCTCTCCTCAATTGTCTCATTAAAGGAAGATACTCACAGGCTATTGTATAGTAGATTGTATCGAATGAGATAGACACATTTCTAAAAATGGAAATAAAGGGAACTAGAGTAATTTAGCATAAGGCTCAAATTAAAACCCGCCATATACATGCCATGAGTCTCACAAATAAAGAAAAAGTCCTAATTCGCATCTCACAGGCAATATCGGTTTATTCTGCTCTAATGCAAGAGGGAAAGACTTCAGAATACCAGTCAGTAATCGATTTTATCTCAAAGAACATACCCAAGGAATACAAATCAGAACTTTCCATAGAACTCATAGATGACGTTTTTTCATTCGTTTCAAATAATCACATGGAACTTTCATAAATACCCATATCATAGGAGCTTACAAGATGACATCCATTGCTACACTTGGATCCCATTGTGCACTACAGGTATTAAAGGGAGCAAAAGATGAAGGATTTAGCACTATTTTGGTCTGTGAGGAAAAACGTGAAAAACTTTATCGTAGATTTAGTTTCATTGACGAGTTAATACTTGTAAATTCCTTCAGTGACGTAACTGAACAACATTGTTCTTCCAAACTTAAGGAACAAGATGCAATAATAATTCCGCATGGGACACTTATTTCACAAATGGATTCCTCCGAAATAGAATCAATAACTACACCAATTTTTGGAAACAAATGGATTCTAAGGTGGGAGTCAGACAGAAATATGAAAGAAAAATTAATGTTGGAGTCAAACCTTAATGTTCCAAAATCCCTTTCAAGCCCTAAAGAAATTACTGGTCTAGTGATAGCTAAAAGACACGGTGCAGCAGGTGGCAAGGGATATTTTTTAGCTACAAGTGAAAAGGATTACAAAAGAAAACGTGACAAGCTTGTTGCAAAAGGAATTATCAAAGGAGACAGTGATCTATATTTACAAGAATATGCTTTTGGGGTATCAGCATATCTTCAATATTTTTATTCGCCTGTAAAAAATGAATTAGAATTTTTTGGCGTTGACAGAAGATATGAATCAGACATCGACGGGTTAGGACGCATTCCAGCACCTCAGCAAATTGAGATAGATACCATACCTTCTTTCAATGTAATTGGAAACAGCCCCTTAGTATTGAGAGAATCTCTTTTAGATGAGGTATATTCCATGGGAGAAAGATTTGTAGAGGCAGCAAAGAGATTGGTAGTCCCGGGCATGACAGGTCCTTTCTGTTTAGAGGGAGTATATGATGAGAATGGAAAATTCATGACCTTTGAATTCTCCGCAAGAATAGTTGCTGGAACCAATCTTTACGTTGATGGATCACCTTATTCCGATCTCATATATGATGAGCCTATGAGTATGGGAAGGAGAATTGCACGTGAAATTAAAAATGCAAAAAATGAAAATCAACTATCAAAAGTAATAACTTGATAATTGTTTGTTTTATTATGATTTAATTTCAGGCGCCGCCAAACATTACCACAAGATCAGTGACAAAACCCGCACACAGACCGACAAATATACCAATCATAATGACATCGTTTGTAGTCTGCTTTCTTCCAGAATTGTACATTAACATTGAAACATAAATCAACGCACCGCCCGCGATTGATAAAAATAATATGTATGCAACAGTAGAATTCCAAAGACTTCCAAGTATTGTCCCGATAAATGTGGGGCCTCCGCCAACTAAACCTGCCTGTAGCAAGAATTTTACCTTGGGTTTTTCTAATAGTCCTGTAAGAGGACCGGCAATCCCAAAACCTTCTGTTGTATTATGTGCCCCAAATCCTATTATCAAAAGTATTGCAAGCCCAATTTCGCCAGCTACATAAGATTGACCTATCGCAAGACCTTCACTAAAGTTATGTGCTCCAATTCCTACTGCAATCATCATTGCAAGCTTGTATGCATTTGTCTTGTGAAATAGGTGTTTGAGATGTTCATCACCCTGTTTGAGATTCTCAAGTGAGAGTATTTGTGGAAACGATTTAGTCATAACCTTGGTTTCATATAACACTAAGCCAAGAAGACCAATTGCAATTCCACCAAACATAGCAGCAAGGTCTACAATTGCATCTCCAATTGGTGCTTTTCCTGAAAATGCATCTGTTGCTGCGCTAGATGCTGATTGGTATGCATGACTAAAAACATCAATTACTAGAAATACCAAGATGCCAAGAGCAAGTGCGTTAAGAAATCCTTTCTTTTTTGGGCTCAGACTTTGAAGTGTTGCAACTGGCAATCCTAAAAATATTGTAAAACCTGCAATAGCACCTAAAAGTAAGAGCTGCCAATAATCAATCATGATTAACCAATTAGGATAAGCTAACTTTATTTAAACGACAAACTTGTTCTAGATTTTTAGAATATCCTGCATCTGGTTTAAATAGTTAGGCGAACCTAATTCAAAAAACATTGAAAAAAATCTCATTCTCTCAGCTAAAAAAATATGATGTAAACCAGAAGATTCTTGAAGCCCTTGCAGATGCCCAATCAAGAACGATTTTGTTTTCCCTCATCAAAAAAGGCAAGACTGCAATGGAATTATCAGAAAAATATAGAATTCCATTAAGTTCAGTATATAAGAAAATTTCTGATCTTGAAAATATTGCTCTGATAAGAGTAGAGAAATGGGTTTTATCAGAGAGTGGAAAGAAATTCAAAGTATATAGAAGCAGGATTAACAAGGCAGACATAATTATAAGAAAACCAGAGCCTGTAATCACTTTGACTTCAAATGATAAGGTCTAATTGCTAGTGCTTTTCATGATCCGAGATTGTATGCAGAGCGGCACTTTTTGCGGCCATCTCGGCGATTTTCTTGTCCTCAGAACTTCCTATTATGATTACATCGTTGTCTTCGGGCTGTAATTTCTTCATTATCAAAGAGTGTAGTTTTGGGTCTTTTCTTAACAAGTCTTCACGTGTACTAGGCATCATAAGACTGCCATTTCTAAATATTAGAGTAGTTGCGCCTATGGCTCCTGACTTTATAGCTTCGTCTCTTTGTTCAATCCCGCTTCTTATACCATAAGCGAGATTCTTCACCAGTACCGCGTGATTGAATTTTCCCAGAGCTACAGAACACTTGGCAATATCTGTCTCGTTAGGAAGTACATCATGTAATTTTGCGTATACTGTTTTCCCTTTATTTGTAAACCACATACCACCTTTGGAATTTTCTACCAAGCCTGACATCTTCATGTGCTTTACAAGTGTCTTTATGGAACCTTCTCCAAGATCGAGTTCTTTTACCAACAAAGATCTGCTTATTCTTTCTCGATCTTCCAATAATTGCATTGTTTTAAATACGTGAACCAAATCGAAACTTAACAATCGACTAGGTGCATATCTATCTGCTACTTTGGAAAGGAGTCGTATTACTTGATGCATTTTGTTATAAGATGGATTGGAACTATTAGTATATTTAAATTAATTCTAATCCAATACAGTGTTGGATAAACCATCCAACAATTTAAGTACTTTATTACAATAGACACGAAAGGTAACAATTAACATGGTAGGAATATTATCAGTACTTGCAACAACAATTCCCGTCATGATCTTCCTTGGACTTCGTCATGGTTTAGATATTGATCACATTTCTGCAATAGACAGTCTAGTACGTTTACATAACGCTGCGAAACGTGCAAGATGGGTAGGAACTGGTTTTAGCTCAGGTCATATGGTATCAGTGTTGGCAGAGATGATTTTTGTAATTTATGCAGTTGGTAGTTTCCTAAAAACAGATACCTTCAGTCTATGGAGTGGATTGCTTGGTGCAGGAGCTCTAGGTTTAATCGGAATAGTAAACATTTACTCAATGAAAAAATGGGGTAAAACTGGACCTGCAATACTTGCAGGGAAGATGGCAACAAGAACGGGAAGACTTGGCCCTTATGGGTCTGCATTCATGACAGGAATTGTGTTTGGTTTGGGCTTTGATACTGCTACTCAAATATCCGCAATCTCACTTTCTGCGGTAGCATCCGCAACAGAGGGAATCAAGATTGCCCTGATGCTGGTAGGATTCTTTGGTGTAGGCATGATTGCAATGGATACTTTTAACAGCATTTTACTTCGTTCAGCGTTCTGGAAGATTTTTCAGACTAAGGCTTTCAGATACATGTCATATGGATTAAGTGCCATTGCCATTAGTGTGGCAATAGCAGCAAGTATTGAGACAGTAACAAATGCAGATATAATTCCAGAATGGACAGGACCTGCGTTGGCTGTAGCTGTAGTTTCCTCTTCTTTTTCATATGCATACCTGATAAAAAAGAAAAGAATTGTGTCGGATGAAAAGACAAACAATAAAGAAATAGATGTTTAAATTTGGTTTCATAACAAGAAATATTACTCAATTATAGAGAGTCCAAGTTTGATTTTGAATTTTTGATATAATGAAAACGGTGTTAGATGTTTAAATTTGACAAATCTTAATATTCAAATAAAAACCAGCAAAAACGTGAAAAGATACTATTATCTAGCGATTCCAGCAGCTATTACGATTATCTTTGCTGTCTATGCATTAAATTCCCATGAGAATAACCCTGACAATAATTCTAGTAAAGTATCAACACAAGCATTAATGGAAAATGGTTCACCCCTCTTAGGTGATCCTGGAGCAAAAATTACAATTGTAGAATTTGGGGACTATCAGTGCACGTATTGTCATGCTTTCCACCAGAACACCAAAGACCAGATAATCCAAGATTACGTAAATACAGGAAAAGTGAATTTTGTATTTAGAGACTTTCCGTTAAATGGCCCCGCTTCAGTACTAGCTGCACAAGCGGCATATTGCGCAGGCGATCAGAACAAGTACTGGCAATATCATGATGAACTATATAATAACTGGGGTGGAGAAAATACTGGGTGGGTAAATCAAAAATCTCTTGATCAATTTGCAAGCAATGTTAATCTTGATTTGACAGAATTCGATGCCTGTATAACCGACAAAAAATATGAGCAAAAGGTATTGGACAACCAACAATTTGGAGAAAAATTAGGAGTTAATGTAACACCTTCATTCATCATATTTACTGATAAAAAAGTAACAACAGTAGTAGGAGCACAATCTTATTCTGTTTTTAAACAAGTACTTGACAGCATCTAAGTAATCTTAGGAAGTTACTATAATGGTAAAACCAAAAATTGAAAAACAGGACTCTGTAAAACTATACCGATTAAGAAAGACATTAGAAGAGTTATCGGATAAAAGTGGACGCGGTACAGAATTAATTTCGCTTTATGTGCCACCAAAAAAAGCACTTCATGAGGTCATAAATGGTCTAAGAGAAGAACAGGGAACCGCAGATAATATTAAATCAGATCTTACTAGAACTCATGTTGTTGACGCATTATCAAGAGTGATTCAGCGATTAAAGCTGTACAAGAAAGCTCCTGATAAGGGTCTTGTGATGTTTTGTGGTGCACTACCTCCTGTCGGTGGAGGACCAATTGGCAGTGAGGTAATAAAATTATATGAGATAGAACCACCGAAAGAGCTTCAAACGTTTCTTTACAGATGTGATGATCATTTTCATGTTGAAATTCTAAAAGATATGCTAAAAGAAGAAAACATGATTGGTTTTCTTGCAATAGATGCGAAAGATGCAGGATGGGGTCTTTTGCATGGAGATAAACTTGATGTATTATCAGAAACATCTTCAGGTGTCGCTGGCAAACACAGACAAGGTGGACAATCCGCCAGGAGATTTGAAAGATTGAGAGAGATGGAACTTAATGATTACTACAACAGAGTGGCACACACTACAAAGGAATACTTTATTGACATTTATCCAATAAAGGGTTTAATCATTTCAGGACCAGGTCCCACTAAAGAGAATTTCATAAATGAAGAATATCTGGAATACAGGCTCCAGAACATGATTATTGCAACTTTAGATACTTCGTATGCAGGCTCAGAAGGCGTCAGAGAGGCGTTTGCAAGAGCACAGGATGTTCTTACTGATTTTAGAATGGTCGAAGAAAAAAGGCTCGTAGAGAAATTATTTCATGACATACATCAAACCAATGGACTTGCCACTTATGGGTTAAAAGAAATAATTGATCTTGTTCAGAGAAATGTTGTAGATACCATACTAATAACTGATGATACCAACCTACGAAAAATCGACATCACATGTAAAAGGTGTCAACATATTCAATCAGACATACTCGAAAGACCAAAAGTAATTTCCAGGATACAAGAGCTTTTGAGCAAGCCTTGCCCTAACTGTAAAAGTATGGATTTGGAATCGTCAGAAAGAGATATTGTGGATTACTTGGCATTGATTGCAGATCCATCTGGTACAAAAATAGAAGTGATATCAGGTTCGACTGAACATGGTACAATGCTCTCAAGTATAGGAAAAGTGGGTGCATTTTTGAGATACAATCCTAACCAATAACACTAATAGCTAGCTCTAAATAATTTGTATTTTAAATTGAAATATGGAACATGTTACTCCGGAAGAATTTGATTCAAAAGTTTTAAACAATGACCAAAAGACATTAGTACTCTTTTACGCAAGCTGGTGTCCGTACTGTGCAACTTCAAGCCAACATTTGAGGCAATTAATACAAATAATGCAAAAAAGATGGCCGCATTAATAGACGAAGATGAAAATCTCCTCTGGGATAGATTCAACATACAAGCGGTACCTGCTATGATAGCATTTGAAAAAGGCAAGATCATTTCAAGGAAAGATGCAAAAAAACATGTAGGCCTAACAAAAATTGATATGGAATCTATAATAAAGGAACTAGTTTGATTTAATAGAATTCTTGATAATATTTGCTAGATCTTCTAATTCTTTATCACTTACAATCATTCTGCTTTTCCATGGATTTCCAGGCTTATGATATCTTGGAATGATGTGTACATGAACATGAGGAATTATCTGATTAGCAGCTTTGCCATTATTATTTCCAATGTTAAAACCATCTGCGCCAGTAGCCAACATGATACCTTTTGCCACAATGGGAACTCTGGCAAATAATTCGGAAACGTTTTCCGTTGGCATATCCGTTATCCTTTCATGATGTTTTTTTGGTATGATAAGTACGTGACCAAGTTGAATCGGATACTTGTCCATAATTGCCACATGTGTTTCATCTCGATATACAAAATGAGCAGATTGTTTCCCGGCAATAATGTCACAAATAATGCAATTCATAAGATTCTGCATCTATGTATTTTATTTATAGTATAGGACATCTATTGAATCTTTATTTTCAATGCTCGAAAATATTAGAAAGTAATACACATTCTTTTTTTCAATTTTTGCCAAGTAATGACTAGAATCTGGACTGCAGGCAACTGTACTTTTCTTAATATATGAATAACATATAGCATAGGTCATGCTACTGTCTAGTTGTAAAATATGAAAAACAGACTCGTGATTCTTAGACTATAGAAAACCCTTATGTATACCCATAAGATAACCTTCGATTATGATTAGGCAGAATATGGCTATGTCAGGCATCGTAGTGACCGTGATAGCACTAATGCTATTAGGAACCAATTTTCCGGCATATGCAATAAATGGACATGGATCAAACTGGGGTCCAACATTTGGAGGTCTAAACCGTGCTTCACAGCTTGGAGCATCAGAATTCACCTACAGTGATGGACTTAAAATCAACTCTGCTACCTTTAACATATCAACACCTGGTGTAACAATACCAACTCAGACGTTATACATAGGAGCACACAATACAATCACTGTCAAGATATACCAGAATGGTGGCCCATATTACCTCATGGGTGGAGCGATGTTACTGAATTTACAAGGTCCTAACCCAATTCCTTCAAATAGTGACACTTGGGTACAATGGGACAAATTTGGCGGAGTCACTGTACAGGATCCTCACCACATATTAGGAAATGTACAAGTTTGGTTGAAAGATGATCAACACTTCAAATACGTTACATTCAGTTTCACGCCAAAATCACCTATGAAAACATCTGATATCATCTTCAATGCATGGAATTTGTCACTATCAGTAGGGAGCACGACAGTCCTTAATGCACTAAACATATCGTATGTCCCGCAAGGATATCATTAAATCAACTTCCTAAATTTCGTAATTTTTTCATTATTTCATAGTCCAATCTTAGGAAGAATAAATCAAAAATAAATAATCTAGGTTTTTTGAGATCGTTGATATAGTTAATTAAGGGTGAAATTTTGACGTCTATCGTTCCATGGGCAAAAAAGAGAGAGAAGAGCGAGAACAAGAACGTGAAAGTTTCTATGATAAGAGGCAGAAGCAGCAGTTCAAGTACAAGGCAATTGGCATAGGAGTTTTGGCAGGCATTATTGCAGTTCTTGGCATTTCAAGTTACAATTTTTACGAGTTATCCAGTCATGTAACTCCAGCAGGGATGCCTGTTGGATCCGGACCTCTCGGCGGCATTAACATTAAAGCCGGACTATTGACCCTGATTTATAACCAACAGTTTGATTATTCGTCTCCAGCATATCAAGTAAAAAGCAGATATATTGATTTTGAAAAAGGCAACGGTGAAATAGTACACATGCATGCCGCAAATGTTACCATGAGTTTTCTTTTCAATTCTTTACACATTGGCCTTACTGACAAGTGCTTTACATTTCCAGACAACCGAAGCTTTTGTACGAGTGACAAGTATAGTCTGAAATTTTTCATAAACCATCACCAAGTAGAAGACATTCGTAATTACGTATTCAATGATGGAGATAGAATTCTCATCTCTTATGGCAATGAGAATGCAACTCAGATATCAAATCAATTGACTGGACTAGATTCATTCAATCTAAATAGCTAAAGTTCAGATAAAGTATCCTTTATTGCTTTGAATTCATCAAGAGAAATTTCTCCTTTTGCCAACCTATTCTTTAAGATCAGCATAGCATAATCATCTTCTGGTTCCGCAGAAACCATTGTCGGCGTTGACTGTTGTGGCCCATGGATTTTTTGTGTGCCTAGTTTCAAGTTTATTTTTTTAAAATAAATAACCACAACTACAATTCCAACGCCACACAGAGATATCACCGGATATAAAATATTCTTAAAATCAAACTGGTTGGGGGGTTTTTCAAAAGTAGACGGAGTTTGTATTTTTGTCAAGTTTCCTGCAACATCATTCATTACAGTACTTTCGTTTAATTGAATTTGATAATGTTGTGCTATGGGTTGGCCAGATTTGGTTGTTCCAGTAATATTAGTATTCTGAGATGTTTGGTGAATTACAGGCGAACCATCTGGAGAAAAATCAAAGGTTATAGTTTTGCCTCCAGATTGTGTCCCAATGAAGGCAATTGCACTATAGGTCCCTTTTGTAGAAAATTGATTCATGTCATTTGTATTAACTACTACCTCAAATGTGTAAATTGAATCGGAATAATTACCAGATATTAGTACAAATTTTCCTACTGGATTATGAATGACTAGGTTTACCTGTTTTTGATAATCTTCAATTCCAACAGTCCCTGTAAAGTATATTTTATTTCCCGGTGTATAGAACGATTTGTCAGTTTGGAATGAATTCACCTCAGCGTAGGCTGGAACTATAGATGAATATCCAATAAATACAGCGAATATTATGAAAAATAGCCATTTGATCTTCTCCATACTAAGGTCTGAACGCTCAAAATTATTAAAAATGCGTAGAATTCATTCTTTTCAAGATATTGCTAAAAGAAAATGACCAATTATGTATGATCAGGATGCAAATATACTAATTAAAATGGTAAAGTACAAAATATGTATTTCATCTGTAAGAACTGTTGAATTGCAGGATGACACAAGAATTGAAAATTCTCATCTCAGGTTTAATCCTTATTGCAGGTCTTTTGTCTATTCAATGTACGCATTCATTTGCGCAGTTATCGCAGCAAGGTATTACTACTAGTAACATAGGAAGCGGAATTCAATTCGATAAGAAAATTTTTAGTTGGACAGATCGGGTGTATATTACAGTATATGCTCCTGATTTTAATTCTGATCCAAATATTGTTGATACAATTGGAGAAACCCAAGATGATAAGGTGACGGTATGCACAACAGGTCATTGCATTCCATACAAGCTAACTGAAACTGGCACAGATACAGGAGTTTTTTCCGGATATGTAACTCTAACAGGAGATCCTACTGTGAAGGGTAGTTCAGGAATTGATGGTAATGGTATGAATCCATCGGGCATAATATCAACTTGCAATCCAATATGCGGCCCAACAGATGGCTTTCTGCCAAGCACGGGAAATGATGGAGTCTCTGTCTCATTTGAGTATACGCGTAATCAAGTAGTGACAGGATCTGCATTAATTCGCTGGCATATTGGAGAGATAACCTGGTTGCAATCTAATTATCCAGCAGATGGACAGGGTGTCTTACAAATCACAGACCCAGACATGAGTATTACCCCTGATGCAATAAACAAATTTGATACAAGTGTGTGGTCTGATTCTGATTCTGGTGGAACCAAAATCACTATGACAGAAACTGAGAATTCGGGGATCTTTCAAGGAATAGTTTATTTTAGCACAAATTTTCCATCATCCGGAAACAGGTTACATGTATCTAATGGCGACACAGTAACTGGCGAATATACGGACACAACTCTTCCACCACCATATTCACCGTCTGATCAAGTACGACTACTTGCAACTACAACAATAGGTACAGAATTTCCTCCACTATATAGAATTCCTACAAACAATCCCAGAATATTAGATTCCATGGGAAATATGCTAAACAAAGTAACACTTAATCAACAAGTCCAAATTGCATCTGATTTGACAAATAAACAGAACAAAGATCAACCCTTTGCCTATCTTGTTCAAATCCAAGATAGTAATGGTATCACAGTAGCTCTTTCATGGATAACTGGTTCTTTATCACAAAACCAAAGCCTCACTCTCAGTCAATCATGGACACCTACAATTGCAGGAACATATACTGCGCAGATCTTTGTATGGCAAAGCATAACCGAACCAGATGCATTGTCACCTCCATTAATTCTACAAATACCTGTATCTTGACAATAGAATACTATGTTTTGATTTTCAATGTAAGGCTAAAATTATACTATAATCAATCCCTCTGTATTCTCATGGAAATATCAAGTAGAAATGTAGTAGAAGGTCCATCCAGAGCACCTCACAGAGCAATGTACAAAGCAATGGGTTTAACTGATGATGATTTGGGAAAACCCTTCATAGGTGTATCACACACCGGTAATGAAGCAACACCTTGTAATATTCATCTTGGAAGATTGGCTCTAAAGGCAAAGGCTGGAGTTGAAGATGCGGGTGGAACACCACGAGAGTTCTCCACAATTGCAGTAAGCGATGGAATTGCCATGGGACATGAAGGAATGAAATCATCTCTTGTAAGTAGAGAGATAATAGCTGATTCAATTGAATTGATGGTCAGGGCTCATCAATACGATGGTCTGGTTGGAATAGCTGGTTGCGACAAGAGCCTTCCCGGTTCAATGATGGCAATGGCACGTCTCAATTTACCATCAGTTTTTGTGTATGGTGGAACCATAATGCCAGGAATTTATGAAGGTAAACAGGTTACAATTCAAGATGTGTATGAAGCTGTAGGATCCTATGACGCCGGTCAGATAACTCTTGAAGCTCTAAAAAATTTAGAAAATGTGGCATGCCCAAATGCTGGATCATGTGGAGGTATGTACACTGCTAATACCATGGCATCAATAAGCGAAGCAATAGGAATTGCTTTGCCTGGAAGTGCATCTCCTCCTGCAGAAGATTCAAGACGAGAAAATTTCGTTTACGAGAGTGGCAAAGCTGTAATGAATTTACTTGAGAATGGCATAAGACCAAAAGATATTCTTACTTACGAGGCATTTGAAAATGCCATAATTGTAGCAAATGCAATCGGTGGATCTACCAACGCAGTATTACACCTATTAGCTCTTTCCAAGGAAATAGGTGTGCATCTCACACTTGACGATTTTGAAAGAATAAGAAAAAAAACGCCTCACATCGCAGACATGAGACCTGGCGGATATTATGTAATGCTAGACCTTGATAAAATAGGCGGAATTCCCTTGTTGATGAAAAGCTTGCAGAAAAAAAATATCTTAAATCAAAATGTATTAACTGTTACAGGAAAGACTATGAAACAAAATTTGGATTCAGTTCAATTTTCTTTTGACGCTAATCAGAAAGTCCTCAAACCAATCGAAGCACCGATTCACAATGTAGGCACATTAACTATACTCAGAGGATCTCTAGCTCCAGATGGAGCAGTTGTAAAAATTGCTGGAGCACATACCTCTGAATTCAAAGGTAAAGCACGTGTATTTGACAGGGAAGAAGATGCTTTTGACGCAATATCAAAACGCGAGATAAAAGAAAATGATGTCGCCATCATTAGGTATGAGGGACCAAAAGGTGGTCCTGGCATGCGGGAGATGTTAGGAGTAACAGCTGCACTTGTTGGACAAAAGTTAGGTGAGAAAGTGGCACTAATTACGGATGGAAGATTCTCCGGTGCCACACGAGGACTCATGATAGGTCATGTGTCTCCAGAAGCTGCAGTGGGTGGGAACATTGCGTTGGTAAAAGATGGTGACGAGATTAGAATCAATATTGAGAAGAACCGTTTAGATATCATGGTATCAGAAGATGAATTATCCGAACGCAGAAAACAATGGAAACCAAGAAAGCCTAATTATGAAAGAGGGGCGTTGGCAAAATATGCTTCGCTTGTAACTTCTGCATCAGAAGGAGCAATTACAAAACCAAAATGGTAAATTTTTTACTGAATATTCAAACGTCTTTTGGCAAATGATACTGGCAGAAGAATCTCATCCTTTGCCCAATTTTCTTAACCGTTACAGAAACTCCTTCATCAAGACCTTTATCGCAAATGGTGCATGCGGCTTCAATCACAGTGGACTTGACAGGCATCCTTTTCTTGACAAAGTATAGATCCTGAAAAAGCAGGATATTATTCCTATCAACTACATGCTCCAATACCTGAAACATGTATTAAATATAGGCGCAATCGAATATAAAGGTACCGTACCATACGGTAATTGAATTATTCCTAGAATCACTTAATTTTAAATATAGTCAAGAATTGGTATTCCATATGGGTGGCCACATTTGGGCATTCTAATCTTAAAGTAATACCCCTAGACTACACTGGCTCCCAATTTGATCTGTATAACAAGATATCAAGAAACTTTGATCATTCTTTTTTGTTTGAATCTTTAACGGGTCCTGAAGAACTTGCAGAAACTTCCATTATGGGATTTGACCCCTCGATTGTCGTAAAAGGGTTTTCAGATAGAGTTGAGCTACGATACAAAAATGGTACCACTACTATCATTCAAACAACTGATCCCCTATCTGAAATCAAAAAGCTTCTCTATCAAGTTCCAGATCAAAAATACAGATATGTAGGCGGGGCCGTTGGAATTATTAATTATGATGCCATCAGACTATGGGAAGAAATTCCAAATTCACACATGGGTAACGAATACCCTTTAATGGAATTTGGGATTTACAATGATGGAATCCTATATGACAATCGTGAAAAAAAATCATTCTACTTTTACTATGATACTAACAGATTAGAGCACCTCTCTTACAATGACGCCACTTTTGGTAATTTTTCCATATCAGAAATTAAAGATAATTTAGACAAAAGAAAATTCGAGGACATGGTGAAACGTGCAAAGCAATACATTCATGATGGTGATATCTTTCAGGTAGTACTTTCTAGAAAATTTAACTTTACAGCAGAAGGAGATTTCCTAAAAATATACAAATTACTCAGACAGATTAATCCGTCACCATATCTTTATCATATGAAGCTTGGAACCAGAACCATAATAGGTTCTAGCCCAGAAATGCTCTTGCGCATTACTGGTAATGTAGTAGAGACTTTTCCGATTGCCGGTACACGACCAATCACAGATAATGAAAACAAGAATGAATCCTTGAAATATGAGATGTTGCATGATGAGAAAGAACTTGCAGAACATACCATGTTGGTAGACCTCGGGCGTAATGACATTGGCCGTGTTTGCAAATATGGTTCTGTGCATGTCAGGGAATTAATGGGAGTAAAAAGATTCAGTCATGTTCAACACATGGTTACTCATGTAGTCGGCACTTTGGACAAGAAATACAATATGTTTGATGCCATGAAAGCGGTTTTCCCTGCAGGAACCGTATCCGGTGCACCCAAGATTCGTGCAATGGAAATCATAGACGAGTTAGAACCTGATGCAAGAGGGCCTTACGCTGGCGCTGTGGGATATTTCTCATTCAATGGTTGTTGTGATTTTGCAATTGCCATTAGAACAATTTTCATGGACGGTAACAAAGGATTTGCCCAGACAGGAGCAGGAATTGTTTCAGATTCTATAGCTGAAAATGAGTGGATGGAAACTCAACACAAGGCAAATGCTATGATTTCAGCAATCAAGGAAGCATCTAAATGAAATTCTTAATTATCGACAACTACGATTCGTTTGTCTACAACATAGCACAGATTCTAGGTGAATTGGGTGTAACGTCTGATGTAGTTAGAAATGATAAGATAACACTAGATGAAATCAAAAAGAGAGATTATGATGCAATAATCATTTCGCCAGGACCTGGAACTCCCGAGGATCAGAAATATTTTGGAATTTGCACTAAAGTTATAAAAGAATTAGGACCCACAAAACCAATTCTAGGGGTTTGTTTAGGTCATCAAGGAATAATACATGCGTTTGGTGGCAAAGTTGTAAACGCGGGAAATGTCAGACATGGAAAAACCAGCCCTATTGAACATTACAAGTCACCACTTTTTGAAGGGGTTCAAAACCCGTTCAGAGCCACTAGGTATCATTCACTTGTTGGAGACAAAACAATAATTCCAGACGAACTTGAGGTAACTGCAATGGCTCAAGATGACAAAGAAATAATGGCAGTTAGACACAAAAAATACCTCATCGAGGGGGTCCAATTTCATCCAGAATCGGTAATGACAGGAGAAGGAAAGAAAATTCTTGCCAATTTCATAAAGTTGATACAAAAATGATTTCAGAAATCATTACCAAACTTTCACATAACAAGAATATCAGTTATGATGAGATGGGCAGTATAATGGATCTTATACTTGATGGCAAAAGTTCAATTCAGGAAAATGTGGAATTTTTGAAGAATCTGACCGAAAAGGGAGAATCTGATGAGGAGCTCTTAGCTATGCTTGACAAAATGCAAGAGCATACAATACACATTGCACCTAAATGTCGAGGTAGAATAATTGATGTTTGTGGCACCGGTGGAGATAAAATGAGTACCTTTAACATCTCAACGGCGGCAGCTTTTGTCATTGTAGCTGGAGGAGGAAACGTAGCAAAACATGGAAACAGGTCAGTTTCTGGAATAAGTGGAAGTGCTGACGTTTTCGAGTATTTTGGATATGATCTTAATTCTGAACCAAACAAAGTCGAAGAAATAATCGAAAAATTTGGAATTGGTTTTATGTTTGCCCAAAAATTTCATCCAGCTATGAAAAATGTTGCAGAAGCAAGAAAAATTCTTGGAACAAGAACTGCTTTCAACCTGCTAGGTCCTTTGAGTAATCCAGCAAGAGTTAAGAATCAACTAGTAGGAGTTTTCTCGCCAGATTATCTACAACGAGTCATAACACTACTAAAATCTCGTGATGCAGAGAATGTAATGACTGTAATATCCGATGATGGACTGGACGAGTTATCCACTACTTCAAAAAACCAAATATATCATCTCAAAAATAACAAGATTAACAAATTAGTGTTAGAACCAACTGAGCTTGGATTAGTAAGAGCTGACCTAAGAGATATTCAGGTTTCAACTAAAGATGAAGCAATTAATGCATTTATTTCCGTACTAAAAGGGACTGCTAAAAAATCAATGATTGATATCACAGCTTTGAATGCAGCTGCTGGACTTATTGTTGGTGGTATTTCAGACACGTTTGACGAGGCATTGCAAGTTACATTTGATGCCATAGCAAGCGGTAAATCATTTGATCTCTTTAAGAATTTCATAAAATACTGTGGAGATATTAGCAAAATTGAGGAGTTTGAGAGGAATTGAAAAACATGCTAGAAAAATTAGCTCAGAATTCTAGGAAAGCAATACGTGATGGAGTTTACGAGGTAAAACACAAGCTGGCAAAATCTGAAAAAAATATCATTAACGAAATTAGAAGAAATCCTCATGCGTCGCTTATAACAGAAGTAAAGTTTTCTTCGCCTTCACTTGGCAGTATCCGTGAAATTGTAAATCCAGTTGAGATTGCAAAATCAATGATAGATGGTGGAGCAGTAGGTCTCTCCGTTTTGACCCAACCACATTTGTTTAACGGTTCCCCGGAATATTTTGCAGAGATTAGAAGAAAGGTACGAATACCTTTGTTGATGAAAGACATCATCGTAGATAAAACACAAATTGATGCAGCTGAAAAATTAGGTGCTGATGTAATTCTCCTTATACAATCCATTTTTGATAACAAGTTTGCAAAAGATGTAGAGGAATTCATTACTTACGCCCACAAGAAAAAAATGGCGGTACTCTTGGAATCTCATACTAAAGATGAATTTCTTGCATCTGCCAAAACACAAGCTGATTTACTTGGAATAAACAATCGTAATCTAGATACCTTAGATATAGATTTGAAGACAACTGAGAGAATCCTCAAAGACATAGAGAAGGACAACAGGATCATAATCTCTGAAAGTGGAATTGAGTCTCAGCATGATATCAAATTTCTACGGCAGTGTGGCGCAGACGCCTTTCTTGTTGGAAGTAGCATTATGAAGAGTAAAGATATCAAGGGTTTGGTCTCAAGCATGGTGTTAGCCATATGAAATTAGAATATCCGAAAAACGGTAAGTTTGGCGAATTTGGCGGTCGATTCATACCTGAGACTCTAGTACCAGCCGTAGAAGAATTAGAACAAGCCTACTTGAAATTCAAAGATGACAAGGATTTCAGAAAGGAATTAGACTATTACTTGAGGGAATATGCTGGCAGACCAACACCGCTTTATTTTGCCAAAAATCTTACTGAATTTGTGGGCGGTGCCAAAATTTATCTCAAAAGAGAAGATCTACTCCATGGAGGAGCACATAAGATCAACAATACGCTAGGTCAGGCATTGTTAGCAAAACGAATGAATAAGAGAAGAATTATCGCAGAGACAGGTGCGGGGCAACATGGCGTTGCAACCGCAATGGCTTGTGCATCTCTGGGATTGCAATCTGAAGTTTACATGGGATACAAAGATACTCAAAGGCAAAAGCTAAATGTATTTAGAATGAAACTTTTAGGGTCTACAGTTCATTCTGTAAAAGAAGGAACACAAACCCTCAAAGACGCCATCAATGAGGCAATACGCGATTGGATTACAAATGTCAAAACAACATACTATCTTTTAGGTTCTGCCGTTGGTCCACATCCATATCCTGTTATGGTAAGAGATTTTCAATCAGTCATTGGAAGTGAGATCTTGAAACAAATGAAAAATCTTAAGAAAAAATCTCCTGACACTGTAGTAGCTTGTGTTGGTGGAGGATCAAATGCCATTGGAACCTTTTACCCACTCATTGATGAAGATACAGAAATGTTTGGGATAGAAGCTGGGGGAGAAGGTATTAGGTCTAAACATCATTCAGCTACTTTAGCTGCAGGATCAAAAGGAATACTCCATGGTATGATGACCTATCTACTTCAGGACAAAGAAGGTCAGATAAAAGATACTCATAGCATAGCTGCTGGATTAGACTATCCTGGAGTAGGACCAGAACATTCGTATCTAAAAGATACAAAACGAGTAACTTATGATACCGTAAGTGATGATGATGCGGTACATGCTTTCTTAACCCTTGCAAAACATGAAGGAATCATACCTGCCCTTGAATCCTCACATGCAGTGTCATATGCAATGAAGATTGCAAAAAAAATGCCGAGAAATGAAAGCATTGTAGTAACCTTGTCTGGACGAGGCGACAAGGATGTTGAAGTTGTGGAGAGATATCTGAATCAAAATGTCAAGAATACAAGATAAATTCTTGGAACTCAGATCGAAGAATCAGAAAGGTCTCATAGTATACATAATGGCGGGATATCCAAATGACAAAGATACAATATCTACAATTCGAGGGCTTGTCAGGGGCGGTGCAGACATCATTGAACTAGGATTACCGTTTTCAGATCCATTGGCAGATGGCCCTGTCATTCAAAATGCTAGCTTTGTA
>JBOGQX010000011.1:0-5106 GCA_050749285.1 Nitrosotalea sp.
ACCTCACCCAAGCAGTCTTTAGCTTTAGCAGGGAAGATGCCGAAGGCAAATTCATTCCTGAATATTTTGAAAAAGAGATCATGAACGAGAATCCGTTTCAATCTCTTGATGTTAATGGCGTTGGCAGCCTCATACAGATTGCAATATCCAAAGGAAGAAGTGTAAAACCAAATCTTGAGATAGGAATATGCGGTGAACATGGAGGAGATCCCAAATCAATCAAGTTCTGTCATGATGCAGGACTAACATACGCTAGTGCGTCTTCGCACAGAGTACCCATTGCTATTCTTGCTGCAGCACAGGCAGCTATTGAAAAAATTGTAAAATCCCCCAACCGTAAATCAAAACGCCGAAGATGATTCAAAGTAGTAGGTATCTTTTATTGAGAATTTGATCAAGTGAACATCAAAGGACTGAAATATCTACCATGAATAACCAGTATACGCATGTTTCCTAGACTCGAATCCATAAAACAAGCTAGATTAAAAATTGGCTTGACACAGCAAAAGCTTGCTTCTCTTACCGGTGTTAGTACTTCGATGATAAATCAAATAGAATCTGGAAGATGCCAGCCAAGTTATGCTACTGCAAGAAAAATATTCGAAGTATTATGGTCACTTGAAAGCCAATCATCTATGAAGGCCGGCGATATTTGTAGTAAGGAGATTGTAAAACTTAAAACTACAGACACATTGCATGACGCAATAAAAAAGATGCAAGACCAATCAATTAGCCAAGTTCCCGTTTTTGATGGCAACGAAGTGGTTGGGCTAATAACAGAGGATGGAATTGTAAAGCATCTTCTTGACAGTGATGAAATGCAGCGAAAAAAGATCAAACTATCAGAGATATTAGATTCACGCCCACCCATAGTTGATTATAACACGCCAGTGAAAACTTTGGTTTCGCTAATAAGGTTCTCAAAATGTGTATTGGTCTCAAAGCACAGCAAAATTGTAGGAATAATTACGGCATCGGACACACTAAAGTTAGCTGAGTAAAAGTGGACCCAAAGAAAGTGTGCTATTGTATAACAATGGCATTAATCATCTTCTTCTCCGCAATAAAAGAATCAGATGCTCAATCAAATTCGGTTAATACTCTCAATACCCCCAATTGGAATGGTTCTCCAATTCACATATACAGAGACTCGCTTTCACCTACTTCAGAAGTTCATATTGAAATCTATGCTCCCGATTTTAATTCAAACCCATATCTAATAGATACAATAGGAGACGATCCTCAAAACAAGTTAATCATATCTACAAGAGAAGGGAGCATACCTTACAGACTAGTTGAGACAGGACCTGATACTGGAATCTTTGCAGGTTATGTAATACTATCATCAACCACATCTGTCTGTTCACCAGTCTGTGGTCCAACAGACGGGTTCTTGGCAGCATCGGGAGATAGTGCCATAACAGTTTCATTCACATACTCAAAAGATGAAACAATCACCAACACTTCTCAGGTGGGATATACTCTAGGAGCTATCAATGGATCATCTACTCCAGAATTTGGATCATTAGCAAGTCTTGTAATTACAATATCAATAATTGGAGTCATAATATTTTCACGAAGTTGGAAAAATACCAATTAATTTGCTATTTTGGATGCGAACAAAGCTCAGCAAGTACACCATGAAGAGATTTTGGATGAATGAAAGTTATCTTTGTACCACGTGAGCCTGACCTCACCTCTCCAAGAAATCTCACTCCGTGTCCTTTCATCCTGTTAACCTCATCTTCTATTCCATCTGTTTCAAGTGCAATATGGTGCAAGCCCTCACCTCTAGTCTCTAGAAATTTCTTAATTGGGCTTGTGTCTTTTGTGGGTTCCATAAGTTCAATTCGAGAATTGTTAAGATGAAGTATTGCAACTCGTACTCCTTCAGATTCTACAGTTTCAAATTCAACTTCTTTTATGCCAAGAGCATTTTGATATTCTTTGACTGCATCATCTAAATTGTTGACTGCTATTGCTATATGATCTATCTTCATCTTAGAATGACTCCTTTGGTTGGTAAATTCCAAATACTTCTCGAAACGCATTGCTTATCTCTCCCAATGTTACGTAACTTCGAACTGACTCTAGAATGTACGGCATCAGGTTCTCATCTTTTTCTGCGGCGTTTTTCATCTTTGATAGTGCGGACTCGGCCTTCTTGTTGTCACGTGTGCTGCGCAGTTCTTTTAGGTTCTGAATCTGTTTTACCTGAATACTATCATCTATCTTCATAATCTCAGGTTTTTCTTCTGATGCGTCAGTGAATTTGTTAACTCCAACGATAACTCTTTCATTACTGTCAATTTCCTTCTTTAGTCGGTATGCGTTCTGCCTAATCTCAGATTGGAAGAAGCCTTTTTCTATTCCTGCCAGTGAGCCTCCCATCCTATCTATTCTCTTTAGGTACTTGTTTACTTGATCCTCTATCGTATCTGTGAGATGTTCTACATAGTAAGAGCCTGCAAGCGGGTCTATTGTCTTTGTAATCCCGCTCTCATGACCCACAATCTGTTGTGTTCTTAGTGCAATCTTTACTGCAGCTTCTGTAGGCAATGCCAATGCCTCATCTTTTGAATTGGTGTGTAGTGATTGGCATCCACCCAATACTGCCGCCATTGATTGAACCGCAACTCTGACAATGTTATTGTCTGGTTGTTGTGCAGTTAGTGATTCACCACTAGTCTGAACATGAAATTTGAGTTGCATAGATTTGGCGTCTTTAGCATGGAATCGCTCTTTTACTATCTTTGAATAGATCCTTCGTGCTACCCTAAACTTGGCAACTTCTTCCAAGAATTCACTTGTACAACAAAAGAAGAATGATAACCGTGGAGCAAAGTCGTCAATCTTAAGACCGCGTTGAACACATGTATCGATATATTCAATGGCATTTGCCAGTGTAAATGCAACTTCTTGTACAGCATTGCATCCTGCCTCACGCATGTGATAACCTGAAATCGAGATAGGATACCATTGAGGAACCTTCTTTGAGCAATATTCAATCATATCACCAATCAACCTCATAGAAGGTCTCGGTGGATAGATGTAGGTATTTCTTGCAATATACTCTTTGAGAATGTCGTTTTGAGTTGTACCTCGTAGCTGCTCACTTTTTACTCCCTGTGATTCCCCTGTAGCAATGTACAGAGAAAGAAGTGTAGATGCTGTAGAGTTGATGGTCATTGACGTGCTAACTTTGTCAAGAGGAATTCCATCAAAGCACGTAATCATATCTTTTAGTGAAGTAATCGAAACCCCAACTTTACCTATCTCACCTTCTGCATGTGAATCATCTGCATCATATCCTATCTGAGTAGGCAAATCAAACGCCATACTCAATCCAGTTTGGCCTCTTTCAAGCAGATACTTGAATCTTTTATTGGTCTGATCAGCAGTGCCAAAACCAGTGTATTGTCTCATAGTCCAAAGTCTTTCTCTGTACATACCAGGATGAATTCCTCTGGTAAATGGATACTTGCCAGGTAGTTCGTTCTTGCTCTTTGGTTTAACCTTTGAATCGTAGACTCGTTTTACCGGAATGTTTGAATCTGTTTTTATGTTTTCCATTGAATCACTTTAACATTTTTGATATCTTATCAGCAGCTTCAAATGGGTCCAATTCTTTTTTCTGAACTTTTTTTAGATATTTAACATAAGCAGTACTTGAATCAAGCATGTTGCTCACTTTGTTTTTGACATTATTTAAAACAATATCTCTAAGCTCTGTGTCAAGTCGTGATTCATCTTTTAATTTCTTTGTCTTTCTTTTTTCTTCTATAAGATTTTTTAACTTTTTGGCAAGATCTGTTATCCCTTTGTTTGATTTAGTTGAAGTCATCATTACTATCGGATTTCTTTCAGACATTCCTATAAAATCTCGTACAGAGTCAAAAAGTTGATTTGCACCAGGTAGATCGCTTTTGTTAATCAGGTAGATATCTCCAATCTCGCTCAGACCTGCTTTTATCGTTTGAATGTTATCACCTGTATTTGGATTAAATACTACAACTGTAATATCGACAACTTTGGCAATATCAATTTCAGTCTGTCCTGCTCCTACACTTTCTATTATTATAGGATCAAATCCTGCAAATTCCAATATTCTTATGCTATTTCTTAAGGCCAAAGATATAGCTCCTGTGGCACCCCTTGAAGCCATACTTCTGATGTATGTGCCAGAATCTGTTGATTCTGTCATGCGTACTCGGTCTCCCAGTATAGCACCCCCGGTTATGTGACTTGTAGGATCTATTGCCAGTACCGCGGTCTTGTAGCCAAGCTTGTTTAGTTCCATGCTTGTTTTGTTAATCAGGGCACTTTTTCCTGCCCCTGCAGGACCGGTTATTCCTATGGTGAGAGACTTTCCTGTACTTTTGTAAATTTTCTTGATGAGAGATCTTGCTTCCTTTTCGTTATTTTCTACAATAGATATGGCTTTGGCAATTGCTCTCCGTTTACCCTGTTTGAGTTCTTTTACCAAATCCATACAGAACATTCACGGCGTTAATCCACAATAAAATCTTGTTGCAACAATAGTAATGGTCATGGGAAGTTCATTATTCTAAAGGAATTTTCAAATAAAGATTTTAAAACCGCCAAATACTCTGAAGAGTGTGTCCCAGAAAGCCCAAACAAAGCGAGTCAGAATTCTAGTCTCCAAATTAGGACTTGATGGTCATGATAGAGGAGCTCTTGTCTTGTGCAGGGCATTTAGAGACGCAGGAATGGAGGTAATCTATTCTGGATTATTTGCAACACCCGAAAGAATAGCACAGATTGTTGAAGACGAAGATGTTAAAGTGGTAGCTCTGAGTTTACTAAATGGTGCTCACTTGACACTATTTCCCAGAGTTGTAAAAGCACTCAAACAAAAAAGAATCAATGATGTTCTTGTCATTGGCGGCGGGGTAATACCAGAAGATGACAAGACTGAGCTTGAAAAGGCAGGGGTATTAGGAAATTTTGGACCGGGAACTCCGCTTTTGACAATAATAGATTTTATCCAATCTAATCTTAGAAAGATTAAGAAAAACTAGTTTATTCAGTCGAGTCTGGCCACATCATCTTACGCATCTTCTTGCCAACCTGTTCTACCTGGTG
>JBOGQX010000012.1:0-29526 GCA_050749285.1 Nitrosotalea sp.
GTAGACTACAAGATACAATATGAACGGTACAGCTTTTGCTCCCAAGAGAAAACTATCGATATATTTTAGCATATTAATACTTGCGTCAATCATCATATTTCCTGCGTATGCGGATCCGGTTGTAAAACCTACAAATGGTGGGACTATCAATGTAAGTTTTGCAACAGATCCTGTAAATCCCAATCCAGGAGATCAAACACAGTTGAAGATAAGTTTCATCAACAAACAATCAAATGCCGTACAGCAACACATAGACTACAAAGTCTCTGTCATGGAGGACAATAATCAGATAGCAGGAATTCCAATAACTCACACTGCAGAAGGTTCGGTTAGCATCCCTATTCAGTTCCAAGACGCTGCAACTTACCAGATTGTTGTAGAAGTAGATGGAATACTTTTCCAACCAATTCCTCCGGAGACTGCAACTTTTACTCTAACAGTAGGTAGTGCAAGCTCAACACCGGTAACAAACCAGACAACAACCAACGCAACAGGAACGACAAAAATTCCAAGTTGGGTGAAAAATACTGCAGGGTGGTGGGCAAATGGGCAGGTAGGCGATTCAGATTTTATCAAAGGAATACAATACTTGATACAACAAGGAATAATGCAAGTACCAACTCAAGGTCAATCTACAACAACAGGACAACCAATTCCATCATGGATTAAACACAATGCTGGTTGGTGGGCAAGTGGAACTATTGAGGATGGGGATTTTGTCAAGGGCATTCAGTGGCTTATTACAAATGGAATAATCGTGGTATAGAATTATGAACACTTTGTATGAACACACAAGTTACATTTGTTACGTAATCCTTAAGCGATATCATAACATATGGTGTGACTAGATGTCAAAAGATAATCCAGATTTGCGAAAACAAGTAGTTGATAGTCGCGGTTTTCTCAAAAAATTACAATTGATAGTGCCAGCACTAAAGGAATATCGAGAACTTGAAGACATTCGAGCAGCAGACCAGCTTCTTCGAAAACAGGTATTTGATAGACTCAATGAAGCAAAATCTAAACTTGAAACCATAAGAAAAACAATGTCAGACAAAGGCGATTTTAGCAATCTATCTTCAATGGGCACCATAATTTCTCAGCTTCAGCAGATAGCTGGGCAGGTTAATCATGCACAACAGGGGGCTGCCGGAATTTCTCCAAACATAAGAATTGATGAAAATACTCTAAACAAGTTATACGAATACGATTACAATTTTGTTAATAGTGCAGAACAGATTTTTTCCACCGCCTCAGATTCTGTGAGCGAATACAGTTCAGGTACATCTTCCGCACAAGCCATTTCAACAAAAATCAGCCCCATACTTGAGGATTTCAAACATGCATGGAAACAAAGATTAGATTCCGTTGAGAACATATTGGTGACGAAATAAAGATATAACAATAATGAAAAAGGAGAAAGTGAATAGTTAGATGTTCGGCCGTAAAAAAGAACCAGATTTTGACAAAAGCAGTGTAGCAGGATCAACTACCATAGAATGGGATTCTCAATACAAAGAAGGCAGCATCATGTGGAAAGTACCACGTCTCATAAGGTTAAATGATAACATCGTAGTAAGAGAAGACGAGGTTGCAGTCTTTTTCAGAGATGGTAAAGTGCTCACATATTTTGATAAGCCCAACAGATATGCTCTTACTGATTTTAATGCCCCAATTGTTGGTCCGCTCTTAAAATTTTTCACTGGCGTCAAGCAAGCAGCTGAGGTTTATTATCTACAGAACAGATATGTGGATGGCAAATTTGGTTCGGCAGAACCATACCAATTTGTTGACCCCATATTTGGGATAATAAATCTTAGAATTTTTGGAGAATACAGATGGAAGGTATCATCTCCTGAGAATTTTGTCAACCAATTTGTTGGAACATTTGCCATACAAACATCTGACGAAATCGAATCAAGACTAAAACAACAGATGGTTCTTCTAGTCTTTAATGCAGTTGGCAAAATGAAAGATAATGGTTTGAAGATTACCGACATTGCAGCCAACTTGCAAAATATTGAACAGGTCGTTTTGGCCAGTGCGCCAACAAATTTTGGTCAGTATGGCGTAGAAATTAACAAAATATCAGGACTTACAATAAATCTTCCAGAGGAAGTACAGAAGGCAATAGATACCAAATCTGAAATGTCAGTTCTTGGAGTCAATTACATGCAATACCAAGCAGGACAGGCAATGGTTGATGCGGCAAAAAATCCATCAGGCGTAGCAGGTGCAGGTGTAGGCCTTGGAGTAGGATTTGGAGCAGGTGCAGGAATAGGCTCCATGATGGCAGGCCAGATGGGACAAGGAATGTATCAGCCACCAATGAAACAGTGTCAGAAATGTAGCATGATGATGCCCGTTTCAAATAATTTCTGTCCAAATTGTGGTTCTAATCAGCAACAAATCCAACAGCCAAAACCACAGGGTGTAATATGTCCTCAATGTGGAACACATGTTGCAGCAGATTCTAAGTTCTGCTCCAACTGTGGAAAGGTATTAAAAGTAAGCTAGGAATAGTGCAAAATATGTTTTGTATTAAATGTGGTTCCCAACTTCCAGATGATGCAGCTTTCTGTCTTAAATGTGGTACAAGACAACAGCCACAAACTTCCCAACCACCTCAAACAACTACTAGTCAGACTCAAACAACTGCAAGTCAGCCTCAAGAAGTAGCAAAAGAGATCAAGTGCCCTAACTGTGGCGCACCAATATCTCCAAAATTTGGCGAGATGGTCATAACATGTGAATATTGTGGAAGTAGCGTCACACTAGAAAATGCGGGTTGGAAAAATATTGCAAAACATACAATGCTTCCAATCAATATAGTGGACAAAGAAGACGTAACTGACAAACTGCGAAAGATGATGGACAAAGGCCTCCTGCACAGACATTTACAAGAAAGCTCAAAATTGGAGCAACTTGATTTGACCATGGTTCCCTATTGGATAATTCCTGCAACTGCAAGAACTAACCTAGTAGCAACAGACATTGCTGCAAGTGTTGGCAGTATTGCTACAACAGCCGCATTATTTGGAGTCATGGGAGGTGCTATGGGTGGCGGTTTTGGATCAAGAAGAGGCGGATTTGGTCCTGGTATGATGGATGGGATGCTAATGGGAAGCATGTTGGGTGGTGGTGGAATGATGGGTCCAGCTAATACAAAAAAAGCATATACAATTGATGCAAGTTACAACTGTCCTGTAATTGCACTCAAGGCGTTAACTTCCTATCAACCTCATGATTATGAATTTGCTTTAGATGGGAGAATAGATTTCGATTCTAAAAAAATTCCAAAGTCAGTCAAAGTCCTCAATGGAGACATTAATGAAGATGTGGCAAAAAGTCAAGCTAAAACAATTGTCGACCAATTACAATCAGAAAGAGCACATTCCAAATACCACATGATACAACAAATTGATACTCAGATAGATGTTTCAAGTGGTGAGCTTTTACACGCACCAATATGGTTAGCAAGGTATGATCACAAGGGCAAAAAAATAATCCTAGTTGTTGATGCCAACACAGGCGTTGCGATAAACAGTATAGGATTGTAAAATCTACTTTTTATCTAGAAAAAATCCTTTTACTGAATTTAGCACATCAGAAACTGGTGTTATGTGACCAAATTCATCCATTGTAACATCATGTGTCTCTAGTATTTTTCGTGTATTATCTGGTTCATCCTTTAGAAGCATTATCATCTCTTCCAACCTGTCTGCTAACTTTGGTTTGTCCTCCTCTTCGATTCCGTTTAATCCGTTTATGTCATCCTGATCTAGCAAACTACCATGTGGCATAGATTTGGAAAGGACCCGTATTATCGAATCTACTTTTGAGATTGTTTCTTCAACATTTTTTGGACTCATTTTTGTAATATCTTCCATATTACGATATAAAAATCCCACCCTTATTCTCATTTTATTAGCAAATAATTTCAGAAGCAGATTATGAAATTAAATAGCTGCAAATCACAACAAGCAATAGTATAATAATAATTGTAAATCTTATTTTGTTATGAATACCGTAAGAATTCCAAAGATTATAAATTTTGGAAAGAATGCCTTATCTGAAACCCAATATCCAAAAAACGCCCTTGTCATAACAACAGCCCCTCCTGAGGTATCATCAAGATGGCTTTCAAGAATGAAAATCACCGATTACATGCTTTTTGACAAAGTGGAACCAGAACCTTCTATTGAAACAGTCAACAAAGTAATTTCAGAGTACAAGCCAAAAAATCCATCAATGTTCATTGGTTTGGGCGGAGGAAGTTCACTTGATGTAGCAAAGTATGCAAGTGCAGAGCTCAAGATACCAAAGATGTTGATTCCAACAACCTTCGGTACAGGGGCAGAGATGACCACCTACTGTGTTCTCAAATTTGAAGGAAAGAAGAAACTTTTGCAAGATGAGAGGTTTCTTGCCGATGTTGCGGTAATAGATCCTTATTTTCTAGAAGGTACCCCAGAGGCGATAGTCAAGAATTCTGTATGCGATGCATGCGCCCAAGCAACAGAAGGGTATGATAGTAAGAAAGGAAATGAGTTTACAAAAACAATGTGCAAAGCCGCATTTGATGTATTGTATGATGCCATAATCAACAACAAACCCGAGAACTATCCATATGGTTCAATGTTATCAGGCATTGGTTTTGGAAATGCATCTACCACGTTGGGTCATGCATTATCATATGTATTTTCGAATGAAGGAGTGCCTCACGGATATTCACTTTCATCATGCACTACGGTAGCACACAGATTTAACAAATCCATATTCTATGAAAAATTCAAGGAAGTAATAGAAAAGCTAAAGTTTGACAAATTACCCCTCAAGGCACCATTTGATCAAGCTGCAGATATAGTAATGATAGACAGAGGACACTTGGATCCAAATCCAATTCCTGTTACAAAAGAAGATGTGGTCCACCTCTTACAGGACATTGTAAACGGTAAACTCTAGAAGAACAAACTTCTTCATTTTTCATCATAAAGATAGCATTTCTATACACACGAGATAGAATTTTTATCAGAACATACGTAAAAACTTCCTAATTTTTAATCAATCTATTTATGATACTGATTCCATAGGGAGAGAAGTTCCAATGCAAGAATTGTATTCCACCAACCATCTTAAAGACAAGATATTGGAAATTCTGCACCAGAGTGAACTAGATTCCTCTTGTTATTCCAAAATATTAGATTATACAATAGACCTGTTTCATCAAAAAGGACTTGGTATTGACTACTATGGATATCACAACATCATACATGAACTCGAAGTCACATATGTAACACTTGTTGCCGCACAATGGGAGAGTCTACAAAGCCGCATCACAAAAGATGATATGAAGTATCTCTTTGTTGCTGCCCTGTTCCACGATTATGACCCACAGAAACGAGTGGACAAGCCTCATGAACCTGACGCAGTAAATTTTGTAAAAACTGACAAGGTATTAGAATTTTTACTAAAGGAAGCGAACATGGATTCAAATATTATAGCTGCTATGATTTTACGAACTACTTATCCTTGGACAGGTGAAAAAAAAGAGAAAGCTGAATTGCTCATAGAGAATTTCCATTCATTGTCAGACTTAACAAGAGACAATCCCACAAAAATTGAGCACTATAAACAGTTAGGGTGGTTTCTTTCAGTTACAGATAGAATAGGAGGTTACGCCCTAGGTGATTTCTCGTATGCCCTTGAGATGGCAAAAAAGAACGCACATTCTTTGGCATGGCATCCCAATTTGATAGCAATTAGAGCAGTCGCATATTTTGAAGATCTTTTAAACAACGAATCTGAGATCTGTAATAGAGTTTTAGTGGCACTTCCAAGGACAATGCGAAAGTTGTTTATGGATAATGTGTTGGGATTCATGAAACTTCGCGAAACGGAAATCCAAAACCAAGCTGTTATTATTTATGACAGGGTAAATCTTGTTCCAACAATAGATCCAATAAAGACAAGGCAGAGCGATGAAGTCATAAACGCATTACTTTCTATTTTTGAGGAACTACCACGTCCTCTGCAGTTTGACAGGCCAAGGTTTGCAGAATCGATTCGTGATCCCAAAGTAATACTCAACACATTAAGACTAGGCAATGAAAATGGGCCAATAGTAGGATATGCAAAAGGGAGTTTGTTAGAAAACTACAAAATTCGTGAGGGTGTCAATGATCCACATTTTGGAAAAAGTGACACAGTATTTTTGGAGCCAATTGCACTAAAAATGGGGTATTGGGGACTGAAAGGTGGTCGTGAAATACGCCTCTTATTTTTGATGCAAGCACAATCGAAAGGATACAAGTTCTTGTCAAGTTTTGCGTTAAGAGATGTAATTGAAGAAAGAATGCGACGAAAGGAGAAAATAGAGTTTGTAAAGCAATTTGACCCTGAAAGATGGGACTATTATAGAGTCAGACTGTGATCAGGGCGCAGTTAATCAATTTTTCAATGAATCTTACAAACTTAAATAATGCTTCTGTAACCAACATGCAATAGGATTTCGAAGATGATTAAGTTTGGAATTCAACAGGGGTTGAATGTTGCAAGACTTGGACTAAGTGAAGACCAAATCTTAACTGTTGCCATGTTGGCAGACAAAACAGGATATGACTCCATTTGGTATATGGACCACAGCAACGTACCTCAGTGGAATCATGCAATAGTAAATGATCCTTGGGTCATGCTTTCTGCCATAGCAGCAGTAACACAAAAACTTGAACTTGGAACATGTGTCACAGATGCAGTTAGACGACATCCATCAAATATTGCTTTAGCAGCAATTACTCTTGACAGAGTTTCGCATGGAAGAGGAACTCTCGGAATTGGTGCAGGGGAGGCACAAAACATCAAAGAGTTTAAGATAAAATGGGATAAACCAGTAGGAAGATTTGAGGAACAACTTCAAGTAATAAAGTTACTTTTTGGATCTTCTCCTGAGCACAGAGTTAGTTTCAAAGGAGAATTTTATGAGCTTGATAATGCTTGCTTGCAAGCAAAGCCCATCAGAAAGCCGCATCCTCCAATTTACATGGCAGCGGGGGCACCAAGAACTCTTGCACTGTGCGGAAAATATGGTGACGGATGGATTCCAATAGGTTACACCCCTGAACTTTATGAAGAACATGTAAAAGCAATCAAACAATCAATGAAAGAAAATGGTAGAGACGAATCTAACTTTCAGTTTGGCGTAGACCTTGATGTTTACTTTTCTGATGATGCAGAAATAGCATGGGCAAAGATGAAAAATGCTGTAAAGGTAAGCCTTTTCAAACCTGAAGTTCTTAAGGTTCACGGAATTGAAGACATCGCAGGTTTTGATTTCAAGGCATACTTTACTGAATACTCAATGTCAAATCAAGAATGGATAGTCAAGATGAGAGAAGCCGCACAGACAATTCCTGACAATGTAGCTCGCTCATCCATAGGTATTGGTACCCCCGATGATATCATTCCAGTCTTTGAGAGATTTATCAAGGCAGGAGTCAATCACTTTATAATCAGATTCTGGGGTTCTGGATATTTTGGTTCAATTGACAAGTTCGGTTCCACAATTTTGCCTTACTTTAAAGATCAGAATAACCCAAAACGATAATAGAAAATCTTCTAAAGGTATCTAAAGATCGTCATTCTATCAGAGTTTGGCAGATCTGAAACTAGTGCAAAATTGTATAATGGATACGATTTTTTGTACTGTTTCATAAAACTCCATGCCACATCATGAGTCTTAAATTCACTTCTCAAACCATCAATCTTAGATTCTTGCCCAAAAATATCAAAGGCTTTGACGACATATTGTACAGGTCTTTTGTGTGGCTTTGCCCTGAGTACCCACGATATAGCAAATGCAAATACGGCAAGCATTATCAGAGCTGCTCCAATTTCTTTAAGATACACCCAACAGAACGAAGGAATTGTATAGCCAAACAAGTGATAAACAAAGCTTGAAAATGCCGCCACTGAGGTTCCAATAAGGGCAAAGGCCTTGATACTGGCTTCAATTTCACTCAGCTTCATCACAATTACAGTATATCTACCCCCATTTAACTATTAAAAACCATATACAAAAATATCAACTCTGAGAATCAAAAGACATGCAGCTCTTAGGAAGATTGGAGATCAAATCAAAGGAAAAAATAATTGAGTTTCTAAACAAACAGGAGACCGGAAGAATATGCAGTATTGACAAGGAAGGGTATCCACAAATCATTCCAATGAACTTTGTATATGCAAAAGACGTTATTTACATGCACTCTCACATCAAGGGAGAAAAATTAGACAACATCTCAAGAAATCAAAAAGTAGGCTTTGAAGTTGACCAGAGTTTAGAATTTTTGCCATCATATTTTACTCATCCAACTGATGCGTCACAAGCTGATACACTCTACATTAGCGTAGTAATAAAGGGGACAGGAAGCATAGTAACGGACAGAAAAGAGAAGGCCTTTGCATTAAACGCACTCATGGAAAAGTATCAACCAGAGGGAGGATATGAAAAACTCCTACCAGAGATGGAGGTTGTAAATGAGGTAGCAATCATCAAAGTTGTTCCGACAACAATGCGTGGCAAGTACAAGGTAGGCCAGCACTTGGATAAAAAATCAAGACTTGATCTTGCGCAGTTAATTCTTAAGAGAAATTCTCCTACCTCCAAGAACACCGTGAAAGTCATGGGCATTATCCAAACAAAAGATGGTCTTTCCATATCCGAAGAACCTAATTGGTAAGGCGATACTTAGAGACAAGCATAACATAAACATCTAGTCAATACATTAAAGATCTCAAGGTATTTGTTAGGAATTGAACAAAATACTATAGTTTGCTTCAAAATCCAACCTTTGAACTAGTATCAGACTTTGCCCCAACAGGAGATCAGCCTCAAGCAATTGAATTGCTAGTAGATGGAATAAGAAAGAAAAAGATACAAACTTTGCTTGGGGTAACAGGCAGTGGCAAAACCTTTACAATTGCAAATGCCATTCAGAGAACAGGAAAAAACACTCTGGTAATTTCACATAACAAAACCCTTGCTGCCCAGTTGTATTCTGAGCTCAAACAATTCTTCCCAAAAAACAATGTGGGATATTTTGTAAGTTATTATGATTATTATCAACCAGAAAGTTACATAGCCCAGACTGATACCTACATAGAAAAAGACACCCAGATAAACGAGAAAATAGAAAGGATACGTCTTGAGGCAACTGCCATGCTATTATCAGGCGAGCCAACCATCATCATCGCAACTGTCTCATGTATATATTCACTGGGCTCTCCTCGCGAATGGGAAGAAATGGCAATTACCATTGAGAAAGGAAAAGAGATTGGCAGGAATTCACTTATCAAGAAACTTGTTAATGCAAGATACGACAGAAACGATACCGAGCTTGCACCTGGCAGGTTTAGAACCAAAGGCGATACCATAGACATCATCCCTGCATATTCTGATTCAGTGGTACGAATATCCATGTTTGCTGACAATGTTGAAAAGTTGTCCATTTGTGATCCCGTATCACTAAAAGAGAAAAAACAAATTTCACAAATAAAGATCTATCCTGCAAAGCATTATCTTGTTGCTGCAGATGTAAGACAAAAAGCAATCGAGTCTATAAAAAAGGAACTAAAAGAAACTCTACCACAACATCATGAGCTTGAAAGACAAAGATTAGAAATGAGAACAAAATATGATCTGGAAATGATTGAGGAGCTTGGCTATTGCTCTGGAATTGAAAATTATTCAAGACATTTTGATGGAAGACTTCCAGGTGAGCCGCCATTTTGCTTACTTGATTTCTTTGGCAACGACTTTTTGCTTGTTATAGATGAATCACATGTAACATTACCACAACTGCATGGAATGTACAATGGAGACCATACACGCAAAAAGTCCCTCATAGACTATGGATTTAGGCTTCCAAGTGCTTTTGATAATAGACCACTAAAGTTTGAGGAATTTGAAAAATACATAAAAAATGCAATATTTGTTTCTGCCACTCCAGCAGAATATGAACGAAAGAACAGCTTCCAGATAGTGGAACAGCTTATCAGACCAACTGGACTTGTAGATCCACAAGTAGAAGTAAGAAGGACTGAAAATCAGATGGATGACATTATTGTCGAAATTAAAAAGCGAGTGGACAAAAACCAACGTGTTTTAGTAACCACACTAACAAAGCGCATGGCAGAGGACCTGGCCGAATACCTCTCAAAACGTCAAATCAAAGTAAGATACCTGCATTCCGAAATCGAGAATCTTCAGAGAACTGAAATTATCAGACAACTAAGACTAGGTGAATTTGATGTACTGGTAGGAATAAACCTGCTCAGGGAGGGTCTTGACATTCCCGAGGTCTCCCTTGTTGCAATCTTAGATGCGAATAAGGAAGGATTTCTCAGAAACATTACTAGTTTGATTCAAACTTTTGGTAGAGCTGCAAGAAATTCTGATGGTTCAGTCATAATGTATGCAGATACCGTAACACAGTCAATGAAACTGGCCATGCTTGAAACAGAAAGAAGACGAAGAAAACAGATTGAATTTAATAAAAAGATGAATATCACACCAACAACTATTGTTAAAGCAATACCACAACAAACAATTGAGCTTGATGAGGTAAAACACATGTCACGTCATGATTTGCAAACATTTGCTATAGAATTAGAGGCCACAATGAAGAAATACGCTGAAGAACTTGACTTTGAACGTGCCATTGAATGTCGTGACAAGCTTACAAAGATACAAAAAGAATTAACAAAATGAACAACAAATTAATTATACGTGGTGCAAGACAGCACAATCTAAAAAATATCAATGCAGATATTCCAAAAAATAAGCTTGTAGTAATCACTGGACTCTCTGGTTCTGGAAAATCTACACTGGCATTTGACACCATATATGCAGAAGGACAGCGCAGATATGTTGAATCACTTTCTGCGTATGCAAGACAATTTTTAGAGATGATGGATAAACCCGACGTTGATTCCATCGAAGGGTTATCACCTGCAATCTCAATACAACAAAAGACTACAAGTAAAAATCCCAGGTCAACAGTAGGAACAATAACTGAGATCTACGATTATCTACGATTGCTATATGCAAGAATAGGCATTCCACACTGCCCAAGGTGTGGAAGAAAAATTTCAAATCAATCAGTAGAATCTATCTGTGAATCAATTCTCAAGGAATCGGAAGGAACAAAAATTCTAATTTTGGCACCATTAATACGAAGAAAAAAGGGAACATATGAAAAATTATTTGAACAGGTAAAAAAATCAGGCTATTCCAGAATTAGAATAGACGGCGAAATTGTAGAACTAAACGGCGAGACACCAACTCTTGACAAACAAAAGTGGCATAATATTGAGATAGTTGTAGACAGACTCAAGGCATCATGGGAAGAAAAGAGTAGACTCTTTGAGTCAATTCAAACTGCCGCAAAAGCTGGAAAAGGTACCGTCATGGTACTAAACGGCGAAGAGAGAGTTTTTTCTCAAAGCAATGCATGCCCACACTGTGGAATTACAGTGGGTGAGCTTGAACCAAGAACTTTTTCGTTTAACTCACCGTTTGGTGCCTGTAAGACTTGTCATGGTCTAGGTGTGAAAATGGAATTTGACTCAGACCTTCTGATTCCAGACAAATCAAAGTCAATTCTTGATGGTGCAATAATTCCATGGTCAGGTAGATTTTCATCATTTAGAAGACAAACCCTACGCGATGTTGGTAAAAAATTTGGTTTTGATCTAATGACTCCAATAAACAAAATGTCACCAAAACAGCTTGGTGTTATTTTATACGGTACAGATGAGCTAGTACGATTCTCATATGAGGCCCAAACAACAGATTCACGATGGCAGTATACCAATACTTTTAACGGTGTAATTCCAAACCTCCAGAAAAACTTTGCAGAGACCGATTCTGAATCAAAAAGAGAAGAACTAAGCAGATTCATGCGAGAGACACCATGCAATACATGTAAAAGCAGGAGACTAAAAGATGAAGCCCTCTCTGTTTTGATAAATTCAATGTCAATTATGGATGTGTGTGATCTCTCAATTGATTCATGCTATGAATTTTTCCACAATCTTCAACTTACAGATACTGAAAAGTATATCGCAAAATCAATCCTAAAAGAAATTCTTTCAAGACTAGAATTTCTAAAAAATGTTGGGCTTAACTATCTGACTTTGAACAGAGTGAGTGCAACGTTATCTGGTGGGGAATCTCAAAGAATAAGACTTGCCACCCAGATTGGATCGAATCTGACTGGTGTGCTATACGTTCTTGACGAGCCTACGATTGGTTTGCATCAGAGAGACAATGCAAAATTAATCAAAACTCTCATCAAACTTCGAGATCTTGGGAACACCATACTTGTCGTAGAACATGATGAAGAGATTATGCGAAGCTCAGACTGGATTATCGATTTGGGTCCCGGTGCAGGAGTTCATGGTGGCAATGTGGTCTATTCAGGAACAATTGATGGAATTCTAAAGAACAAGGAGTCTGTTACAGGCCAGTATCTTCGCAATCACAATGCCATAAAACTACAAAAAAAGACGCGCCGGCAGAAAGGCAAGTTAATTGTCAGGGGAGCTGCAGAAAACAATCTGAAAAACATTGATGTTGAATTTCCGCTTGGCCTAATGGTTGCGGTAACAGGTGTTTCTGGGTCTGGAAAATCCACACTTGTCAATGACATATTGTTCAAAGCACTTGCTTCGCATTTTTACAATTCAGTAGCACGATATGGTAGGCATAAGACAATTCTCGGCCAGGAAAACCTAGACAAAGTGATAGGAATAGACCAATCCCCAATAGGAAGAACTCCGCGCTCAAATCCTGCAACATACATAGGTGCTTTCACTCCCATTCGCGAGCTATTTGCAAGTACAGAGATTTCAAAAGAACGCGGATACGCACCAGGCCAATTCTCATTTAATGTAGCAGATGGAAGGTGCTTTGCATGTGAAGGCGATGGCGTAAAGAAGATAGAAATGCAATTTTTGTCAGATGTCTACGTTGTGTGTGACGAGTGTAAGGGAAAACGCTACAACTCTGAGACATTGTCAGTATTATACAAGGGCAAAAACATTTCAGATATTCTTTCCATGACAGTTGATGAGGCACTCGAATTTTTTACAAACATTCCTTCAATCCAGCGAAAACTCCAGACCGTTGCAGACGTTGGCCTTGGATACATCAAACTAGGGCAGCCTGCAACTACACTATCAGGTGGTGAAGCACAGCGTGTCAAGCTGGCATCTGAACTATCAAAACGTGACACTGGAAGAACTGTATACATACTAGATGAGCCAACGACGGGATTACATTTTGCAGATGTCCAGAAATTACTAGAGGTGTTAAACAGACTTGTGAATCTTGGTAATACCGTAATAATCATAGAACACAACATGGACGTTATAAAAAACTGCGATTGGATAATCGACCTAGGACCTGAAGGAGGAGATGGGGGAGGCACTGTTGTGGCAATTGGAACTCCGGAACAAGTAGCAGTAAATTCACGAAGTTATACTGGGCAATATCTAAAGCACATTGTGAAAAATGACTCTTGATATATCTACCCTGAATATACCACCAAATTCTGGCATATACATAATGAAAGATTCCAACAGTGACATACTATACATTGGAAAAGCAAAGAATCTGAAAAACCGTGTCAGGTCATACTTTCTCAAAAACCAAAATTACAAAACCCAGAAGCTTGTTAAAAAAATATCTGACATTGAATTTGTTCTAACAGATAACGAAGAAGAGGCATATTTGCTAGAGTCTAATATGATCAAGCGCTACAGACCGCCATACAATATAGAGCTAAAAGATCAGCAGCGATACACCTATCTTAGAATGACAGATGAAAAATTTCCCCGCCTTCTTGTTGCAAGAAGGACTCGCACAGGGAAGTTTCTCGGAGGAGGCAAGGTCTTTGGACCTTTTACTCATGGAAGCTCAAAAATGCTTTCTATCGGTCTTTTACGCAAGACATTCAAGATTAGAATTTGCAAAAAACTTCCAAAAGAGGCATGTTTGGAGTACCATCTAGGAAACTGTGAAGCCCCTTGTCAGTTCAAAAAGGCCCAAGGGAGATATGGCCAACACATCTCTGAGCTAGAGTCAATTCTAAAAGGAAAACAGAGGTTGGAAGATTTTGTAATGAAGCTAGAGACGGAAATGAAAGAAGCTTCTGTGAATTTACAGTACGAGAGGGCAAGAGAGATTCGTGAGACCCTGCAGAGGCTACAAAATCTCCAAGTTAGGCAGAAGATGGAAACTACAAGAATTTCTAATGAAGATTATTTTGGAATCAAGATAAAAGAGCAGACTGCACATGTTATGAGCTTTAGACAAAGAAATGGTGTAATTAAAGACAGAAACAAGTTTTCCTTTGACCTAGTTGGCGACAACTCGTTTTCCAGTTTCTTATCGCAGTATTACTCCACGAATCCTATTCCAAAGTCCATAGTGGTTAGCGAGATACCGTCTGACAAGGACATACTTGAAGAGATATTTTCTCGTACTGCCGGCTTTAAGGTAAATATCATTATACCAACAGGAGGCAAACGAAAAGGGATGGTAGAACTCATAATGAAAAATATTGATCTTACAATGACAAAGGGTGTTGATCCTGCACTAATAGAGCTCCAAGAAAAGCTCAAACTGGACAAAATTCCAAAGACAATAGAGTGCTTTGACATATCAAATCATGGAACAGACTATGCTGTAGGTTCAATGTCATGTCTTGCAGACGGCAAGCCGTTCAAGTCAGGTTATAGAAAATTTCGAATAAAGACTGTAAAGGGGCGAGATGATTTTGCGATGATAAATGAGATAGTAAAGAGGCGCTATCTCAGACTCAAAGAAGAAAAATCAAAGATGCCAGACTTGATTCTAATTGACGGTGGAAGAGGTCAGCTAAATGCAGCACTTGATGCACTAATATACGATGGCATAAGCATACCGTGTGTCTCATTGGCAAAAGAAAATGAAGAGATTTACCATCCGGGTATGAAGGAGCCAATTGTCATGCCAAAAAATAATCCTGCGTTGAAGATTTTGCAGCATGCACGTGATGAGGCTCACAGATTTGGCGTTGCATACAACAGAGTACTGCGAAAGATTCAGAGATAATCGTCTAGTGAACTTTCTCGAAGTGGTTGTGCATCATACCCCATCTTAACAAGGTCTGAGGCAAACTCTTCTACAAATCCGTGTACAGTATAGATTTTTTCAGGGTCGCATTTCTTTACTAGTTCAAGTAATTCGTTATAATCACAATGGTCGCTTAGTGCAATAGAATAATCGTGCTGTCTTGCAAATGCAAATCTTGGTGATTGTGCCCATCCACTAAAACCAATTGTTATTGCATCATATTTTGATTTCATGTGTTGAATAAAGCTGTTTCTTCCACTCAAATTTGGTGCAATCATAAGCCATGGTTTTTTGTCAAGCAAACCTGCACTTTCTGCCTCAGAGTGACCTGGAGCATCCCACAGGTTTACACCAAAGCTTCGGTACACATCATTGACTCGTTTTATAGAATCATGGTAATATGGTTGCCAATGTGCAAACAAATATGATAAAATCTGAGATTTTCCAAGCTCGTAACCCAGCAAGATGACTGGTTTGCCCTTTGTATACATGTCTGAAATTATTCCATTGACCTTTTTCACAGTCTCATCTAGTTTTGGAAATACATATTCAGGCATTCCAAAAGTGCATTCAGTAATCAGCGTCTTACATTTTGGCACATTGGCACCTTTCATAAAACCTCGGTCGCGTATGCATATGTCACCTGTGTAGAAAACATCTCCGCCAATTAGAAGTCCTTTTGCGCCAAGAATATGACCTGCGTCAATCATTGATAAATTCTCATACTCTTCCAGATAGTTCTGAATAAAATAGCCACGAAGCCTTGCAATCTCACTTGTTTGTCTTGAGGTCAGGACAAGCCCGCCATTTTGATTATGGAGATGGTCAATATGTGCATGAGAGACAAAGGTGAGACCGCTATCAACCCCTTTTTTGGGGTCTAAATGAATTCGGGTTCCATCATGTTCTGATACTATACCATTTGATGTCATCTTGACAGATTGTTTCAAGTTGAGATTCGAACTAATGCATCAGATATAAATTGCAAGATTAGTTCAATGCAACATTTGGCATCAGTAAATATCTACTAGGATCTTTTTGAATCTTGCAAATCTAGGATCAGAAAAGTCCTTATTTCAATAATAGAGTACATTTGACGTGATCAACCTTGCCATCTTGATTTCTGGCAGAGGAAGTAACATGAAAGCCATTTTAAAGGCTGTAAAGAAGGGAAAGATTCGTGCCAATCCTGCAGTAGTGATTTCAAACAAGCATGATGCAAAAGGCCTCAAGGTAGCACAAAAAATGGGAGTCCATACCGAGGTTGTGGACAGTCAGGGAATCAATGGTCCAAGTTGGAGTTATGACAAAAGAATAATCGCAGTGTTAGAAAAGCATGATGTAACTACAAAAAATGGTTTGATTTGTCTTGCTGGCTTTATGAGAATCCTAAATCCAGAATTTGTAAATCGATACAAGGGAAGAATCATAAATGTACACCCAGCTCTTTTACCATCATTTCCTGGACTGCATGCACAAAGACAGGCAATTGAACACGGTGTCAAGTTTTCAGGTTGCACGGTTCATTTTGTTGATGATGGTATTGATACAGGCTCTATTATTTTGCAAGCTGTTGTAAAGGTCAAGGATGGTGATACTGAAGAATCTCTGTCAAAAAGAATCTTGACAAAAGAACACCTCATTTATCCTCAGGCTGTAAAGCTCTTCTGTGAGGGAAAAATCAAAATGTCCCTCAAAAAATAAGACTAGGAATCAGGCCCGCCAAAAAAATACAAAACCACAAGTTCCTTGGTGTTGCCATGAAATCTGTGGTCAATGTTTTTTCCTACATAATATGACATTCCTTCAGATATTTTGTAATCCTTGTCACCTATCTTCAAAAATCCATCACCCCGTATAATATAGTAGATTTCATCGCTCTCATGTGGTGCTTGCGTATCTTCTTCTCCCGGTTCCAGTCTAAGAATCCCGGCTGCAAGTTTTTCTTTGTTGATAAATGTATGAAAGTAAGATTTGCCCTTGGACAAATCTTTCAGATATTCGTTGGTATCAAATTCTATCTTCAATACATATTCTAAAGGCCGGTAATTAATGACTCTAACTAGAGCCTTGTTTTTTTATCCTTTCTTCAAACTTTGCGACAAGTTGAGCTATCTTGGAGTTTTTACTGTCATCTTTTCGCAAAAGATAGTAGAGTTCTTCTGTTGCTGCATGGTAATCCACTCCTATTGTCTGGGCAAGATAAAGGCTCAGGTAGCTTAGCAATAATTTTCTAAGTAGTATGTCATATGATGCAAACTGTAAATCTGATGTCAATTCATCTAAGACACTTGCAAAATAGGTTTGAAGATAATTATCTTTCGAGTCCCGTTCACGTGCTGCAAACGCAACGCCCAATCCCCTTTCGTGCATGTGTATTTTTTCTACAATATCAATGAATTCAGCATTTAACTTGGAGTCGTGTGTTAAAATCTCAGACAAGAGATCTGCTGCATCTTGTTCTGATCTTCCTGATTTTTGTTTGAGAGAAAATATGACATGACATGCCACACATCCGTCATGGAGTTCTATCTCATGATTTTTAATTTTGTCAAGTGTTGTTCTAATGAGATCTTCTGCTTCTCTGCGATTCATTGAAGATGCTATATCGTTCCAGATAATTAACGTTCCAAGGATTAAATACCCAAAAAAATACCGAAATGTGTTTGACTGGGCAAAAGATAGATGGCATCCAAGTCGCAAATTCTGTCAAGGAAAGAGTCAGAGATGCAGTTCAGGAATTAAAAAAAGAAAAGATAGAGCCATGCCTTGCAACCATACTGGTAGGAGACGATTCTGCCTCTGCATCATATGTCTCAAGTAAACAGAAAGACTGTGCAGAAGTGGGTATTGCTACAAAAGACCACAGACTGCCACAGTCATTTTCACAGCAAGAGATGAACAGCCTTCTTGATTTATTGAATAAAGACGACACAGTTCATGGGATTTTAGTTCAATTGCCTCTTCCCCAACAGTTAGACGAGTTTTCCACTCTAGCCAAGATTTCACCGGTAAAAGACGTGGACGGGCTTACACCGTATAACATGGGCCTATTAGCTTCTGGGCGAGCAATTCTAAAGCCATGTACTCCTTCTGGCATAATGGAACTGCTTGATTTTTATCAAATTAACATCTCTGGGAAAAACGCTGTAATCATAAACCGAAGCAATCTTGTTGGAAAGCCGCTGTACCATCTTATGCTAGAAAAAAATGCTACCGTTACAACATGCCACTCTAAAACAAAAAATCTCAAAGAGATTTGTCTTGATGCAGATGTTATCGTAACAGCAGTTGGAGACAGGGCAAGATTTGTCTTAACAGCAGACATGGTAAAAGAAGGGGCAGTCGTCATCGATGTTGGCACAAGCAGACAAGACGAAAAACTTGTGGGGGATGTAGACTATGAGAATGTCATCAAGAAGGCATCCTACGCGACTCCTGTACCTGGCGGCGTTGGACCTATGACTAGAGCGATGCTTTTAAAAAACACTGTCACCGCAGCTTCAATTAGTAAAGGATTTGTCACAAACCGTTGAGAAAGCAAGACTTCGCAAGCAGCTCTTAGACCAACGCGAATCACTCTCGCTTGATTTCATAAGAATAGCAAGTAGCAAGATTCAGGAGAACCTAAGAAAAATCGATTATTACCGCAGCGCAAAAAGCATAGGTGCCTACTTTGCAATTGGAAGCGAGGTGCGAACACAGGATGTTTTGCAAGAGATACTAAATGCCGGAAAAGAATTGTCACTGCCAAGAGTTGAAAAAAAAGATCTGGTCTTCAAAAAGATCTCAGATTTTTCAGACTTGGAGGTTGGAAATTTTTCCGTGATGCAGCCAAAGGAGCGTTGTGAGACAGTCAAAAAACTTGATGTAGTCCTGATTCCGGCAATTGCTTTGACAGGCGAAGGATACAGACTAGGATACGGATTTGGTTACTATGACAGATATCTGCATGAAAAACAATCAAAAAAGATTGCCTTGTCCTATTTGAAACAGGTTGTCAAGTCATTCCCGCATGACGGCCACGATGTCAGGATGGATTGCATCGTAACAGAAGACAGAGTCATTTACCCAAAGTAAGACCTTTTCTTCCTATATCAGTCCTGTAATATTTGCTAGGCCAGTTAATTTTCTCGATTCTGGTATACGCATTTGATATTGCATCTTCCAACTTATCACCAATGGCTGTAACCCCAAGTACTCTTCCACCGTTTGTTAGTATCTTGTCATTTGCACGTTTTGTTCCTGCATGAAATACGTATGAATTCTTGTCTTCTGTATCCAGCCCTTTGATTTCTTCATGGTTTGGATAAGAATCTGGATAGCCTTTTGATGCCAAGACAACGCATACTGCACTTTGTTTCTTCCATGAAATTTTGGGAAGACGTGAGAGAGTGCCATCAATGCTTGCTTGTATGTATTCATACAAGTCGGATTCCATTCGCATCATTATTGGCTGACATTCTGGATCGCCCATTCTTGCATTAAACTCCAAGACATGTGGCTTGCCATCTTTAACCATAATTCCTGCGTACAAAAATCCCTTGAATAGATTTCCCTCTTTTTTCATTGATTCAATAGTTTTCTCGATTACATTTTTTTGGATATCTTCTGCGAGGTTATCACCGATTACTGGCGTAGGCGAATAGGCTCCCATACCTCCAGTATTTGGCCCCTTGTCATCATCATAGATTCTCTTGTGATCTTGGCTTGTAGCCATTGGGTATGCTACATGTCCGTCAGAAATTGCAATGTAAGAGGCTTCAGCACCATCTATTCGTTCTTCTAAAATTATTCTAGAGCCAGCAGTACCAAAGCTCTTGTTAACAAGGATTTTTTCAATAGCAGAAACTGCTTCAGTAGAATCATTGCATACGATTACTCCTTTTCCTGCTGCAAGACCATCTGCTTTTACTACAAGATTATAATCAACTGATTTTGCAAAGTCCTTTGCTTTTTTTGCATCGTCAAAGATTTCGAATCTAGCTGTTGGAATTCCGTTTCTTTTCATAAAGTTCTTTGCCCATATCTTGCTTGACTCTAATTGTGCGGCATTTTTTGTAGGACCAAATATTCGAAGGCCTCTTTTTGTAAATTCATCTACAATTCCAGCAGCAAGTGGTACTTCTGGACCTACAACAGTCAAACAGTTATTCTCCGATGCAAACGTTGCAAGACTTGCAATGTTATCAGCATGAATGTCAACATTGATTTCAGTTCCTCCGTTTCCTGGCGCAAAGAATATTTCTTCAACTTTGGGACTTTGAGCAAGCTTCCATCCAAGCGCGTGTTCCCTGCCTCCTGAGCCTACCACCAGAACATTGGTCAACAATTTTTCTTTATTTGGCTCGTATAAAAGCTAAGGACTTGTTGTGACACCGCAGAAATGTTGATTAACGATAAGCAGGGTGAATTTGATATATGAGTACGATAGATTCGCAAAAGCCAGTATTTCTCTTTACCCACGGTAGAAGAGACTTGGAACAAGTTGCAATTGACGCACTAGTAGCAAAGGGCTTTACAAAAGACAAGATTGTGTCTGCAAGACCTGATGCTGTAGGAGCTGTAGGCGATTACATGGCCATGTTGTGGATGCCTCCAAATCCTGATCACATCAAGATCCAAAAGATAACCAAGGTGGAACCAGTAGCGCCTGAGGGAATGATTGGCCTCTGGAAGGGCGTATCAAAGGATGACCTGTTTACTGTTCCAATGAAGAGTTAGATAATTTTAGATAGAGTTATTTTTTAATTTAGGGTTTTGAATTGTTTCTAAATTATGATCATTATTTCTGATATATAGCAAATGTGATCTGTAAAAAATTATTTTTGCGATCTAGATGATTTAGTAGAACGAAATATATTCAACTTGGAAGAATATATTACCAGTGCGTAATTTTCTGTTTTTAATTTCTCTTTTGACAGTATTGTCATTGAATCTTTCTAGTAGCTATGCTTACAGTCCTACAGATGCTCAAGTACTTCCGCTCACAGTCTCTACCGACAAACGAGAGTATTCTGAAGGAGATATCATCATTATTTCAGGTGTTGTAAAATCACCAGTGGCAAAATCTCAGCTAACCTTGCAGATATTTGACAGCCAGCTGAACCTCGTACACGTAGAACAGACAGATTTGTCAAAAGATGGAACGTATACAATCGCAGTTAAGATTGGCGGTGATTTGTGGAAAAACTTTGGAACATACAAAATAAGGGCTCAATACGGCTTCAATCATGTAGTTGCTCAGACAAATTTTGACTTTGTAGAACTAGTCAAGCCAACAAAACAGACCTTCCATTTGGATGTGAATAACCAAGGATACGATATCCCATATGTCATAAATGGAGGCGCTGTAAACGATATGCAGGTTGATTTTCCATCTCTTGCCCTAACTTTATCAATTAATGCTACGAAAAATGGCGCCGTATCACTTGACATACCACGAGACTTTATGGATGCCAAGAAAATGGACGGTTCCGATGAGAGATTCATTGTACTAATCAATGGTACTGAGGTTGACCCTTCTGAAGCACAGGTCAGTTCACTTTCAAGGAATGTCACTGTAAACTTCCTCAAGGAAGACTCGCAGATAGAACTGATAGGAACTCAAATTGTTCCAGAATTTCCACTTGCAATGCCAATTCTGTTGATAGGTTTTGTCACATTGCTTGTCTTCTACAGAGTAAAGGTTAGTTCTGCTCTAGCCTAGATCGAGTTTCGTTGTATATTTATTAGGTACCTGTAACGTACTCCCCTGCTGTAGCACTAGCATACTCCTTTATCCATTGAATATCCAAGTCTGCTTGTTGAGGAGTATCTGCTTTGTAAAACACGATATTTGGGTTTGCATCACTCCATGCTTTTGTTGCATCATGGATTACGTTTGAAGCATAACTTGTCGCAAAGTCAGGAATAGGATCAACGTAGACATAGTATACCTGCTGTTGCTGTTGTTGAGCTGATGCAGTTTGCCCGAACACGCTAGTAACTGATACAGTTCCGATGATGATCACTACTAGGATCATAATTGTAGTTGCTTGAGTTTTACAGTGTTTTGCGTTCAATTTTCAGTATCATGTTATCCTTGGCTATTATAGGTACTATTGATGACTTTTTGGAATTTTTCTGGGGTAAGAGCATTCTTTACTGGAATGTCAAATGGCACTGGAAGAATTAAAGCTGTAACATAGTATCTCGTGTCCTTCTTTACGTCTACATCGTTTGTAAGTGCGAGCGGTAAAATATTTCCAAGGTTCAGGGACAACTCTGCATCTGTTGTAGAAGACTCTTGAGGAAAAACCGTGGTACCATTGACGTACAAGCTTCCAACAGGTTTGTTTTTGACAGTCACCTCTACCTGAATATGTGAGAAACTTGCGGGAAACCACATTGGATTATGAAATGTGATGTAGAAGGGTTCTCCACTAATTAGACCTGCGGGAGTGACGTTTTGGATGGTTTCAATTTGGAGGCTGCTAATAGCGGCGGTATTTAGAATCAGGTAAATAGTTACTAATCCCACCAATGTTGTTGCTGTAACAAAAACACCTGTTGTTGCACTCAATGCTTTGTCATCCTCGTACTACCAGTTTTGATTTCGAGATAAAAACAATTGAGAATATTGCAATTGCAAAAGTAAGAATAGCAAATGGAAATTCTGGAACTGCTGGAATAATTTTAGACAAGTTTGTAATTGTTATGGTATGAGTAGAAAAGTGAGGAACAAGTATCAGAATCTGGGCTCCACTTTGTGTGATAATTATTGCATATTTTGGGCTGTCAGTACTTTTTGCATGGAGTAAGGAATCAACGTCAGATGCTGGGTTAATTGGTTGTCCATCATACATTATACCAAGATATTTCAGATTTCCTACGTTTATGGTGGTCGCTCCAAGATTGATAAGAATAACTTTTGGATTTGTTTGGCTTGAAGCAGTGACTGTCACACTGAGCGAATTAGAAGATTGGCTATTTGCCTGTACTGATACATTATTGTCAATTGACGTAGTTTGGACTGTTTGATTTACTACGTTGACTTCAGCTGCTATTGTTTGATTATATTTTGCCTGTGCAATACTAGCAATATCCTGTTGAGTTGCACTAACAATTGCTTCAGGAGGCGATTGTGGGGGTGATTGTGGTGTTGTAGATTGTGGTGTTGTAGATTGTGGTGTTGGTTGAGTGGTTTGAGGAACTGATTGGGTTTGTGTTTGCTGTTGCGTTGTCCCAGAACCAACTATTACAACACCCGTCATCCATGAATAGGATTTATCATAAAAGTGAGTCAGGCCTACATCATTTCCAGTAACCGTATAAGTATAGTATTGACCAGGATTAATTGTTCCACTATCAAATTTGCCATCAGGTCCAGTACTTGGAGTTCCTGAGACTATTTCGTGCGTAACGGTATCCCCGTTTGCAAATTCAAGGGTTTGACCAACAGCTGCGGATATCGATGGCGGATAGAATGTAAGATGCGAACTTGGATTACTAGAACCCGTATGGATATCAATTTCAATGGGTGTTACAATATTTTGTGGTGTTAGTGTTGATGGAGTGTTTTGTGTGCCTCCCACAGTAAGACCGAATGATGTACTTTCTTCTGGAATTGGTTGAAAGAGAATCCCTTCTACATATACAACGACCTGATAAGTTCCCGATTGTTGGAATTGGAACGGGGTTGATACAGAACCTTGGGCTGTATGAGTTACTGGAATTCCAAAGACTTGGTTTCCTCCTTGCATAATACTTATTTTATAATCAATATGTGGCTGAAGACCAAGATCATTACTCCCTTTATTTATGAAATTAACTTGAAGATTGGTCTGACCCCCTGGACTTGGATTAGCAGGATTTGTTGAGAAACCAACATCGACGGCTCCACCACTTGTTAATTGGATTTGTTGTTGTGATGTAGATTGCGGTTGGGTTGTTGTTGGGATAGATTGAAGTTGAGATACGGGACTTGGAATACCATTTACCTGTACAGGGAGAATTCCTTGTTGTATCAAGTATTGAATTCCTTTTACAAAATCAGAATCACCTACTTGTCCATTTGCCCACCACCCTGCATCGTTCTGTATCCATGCTGGAATCGGTGTACCAGTAGTAGCTTGACCCTGAGTTGTAGCTGGAATTACCATCGTACCTTGGTTTATAAAATATTGAACACTTTGTAAAAAGTCAGAGTCACTTATTTTACCAGAAGACCATTCTCCCGCTATTGTTTTCAGAGATGTAGGAAGTATTATTGTAGACTGCGGAGTCTGGGATTGTCCGTTTAACATTACTGTCACAATAAAGGTTGCCTTGCCAACATTTCCAGCTGCATCACTTGCGGTACAAGTTACTGTAGTATTTCCTACTGGAAAATTAGAACCAGATGGTGGAGTACATGATGGACCACTAGTTACACCGACGTTATCAGCTGCAGTAGCGGAAGGATAATTCACTGAAGTTCCACTGGAACTTGTTGCAGTAACCACCTGATTTTGAGGGGGGGGTGACTACTGGTGGAATAGTATCAGGAAGCTGTACCGTAACCGCAAAAGATGTCTTTACTCCCGTGCTGGCTGTACAGGTAACGATTGTTATACCAACAGGAAAAGATGAGCCTGAGGAAGGAGTACAGTTTACAGAAATTGTGTTATTGTCATTTTGTGCACTTACGTTGTATGATACGGTTAATGGTGAAGAACTTGTCTTAGTAATGTTTCCACCAGTTGTTATCGTAGTATGCCATCCATTTTGTACAACCCACGGATAATTGTCTGCCACACCCACTGTTCCACCACTAAATGGGTATGGACTATCACAAAAGTTGCCCCCATTTGCATTGGAACATTGTGGACTATAATCACTCCAGTAATTTCCACCTATTGGAGGATTAAGGCTGAATGATGAACCAGATGCTCCTGTGACTTGGATTTGATTATTGAGGAGATTGTTATTGTAAAATGTTCCACCATTATTTTGATTCATTGATATGCCTAGATTATTTTTTGAAATTGTATTATCATAAACTCTAGTTCCACCATTACCACTAATTATAATTCCATTATTCGTGTTAGATGATATGGTATTTTTAGTTAGTATGGCATTATAGCTTCCATCATTGACAAGTATTCCATTTTGATTTCCTGTCACGGTATTTCCACTTACCGTATCACTTTGTGACTGGGATAGGGAAATTCCCCCATTGTTACCCGTTACAGTGTTACCAGTTACGGTGTCGGTTCCATAATAGATCAAAAGAATTCCATTTCCGCTGTTATTTGAAACAGTATTTCCTGAAACAGATGAATTATCTGTTAAACTAAGAGTAATTGCATCATTGTTGTTTGAGACTGAATTGTTACTTATCGTGTTTTGAGTTGAATGAACAAAATAGATTCCATGTCCACTATTAGATACAGCATTTCCAGTCACTTTGATTTGGTTAGAATAAGATACCGAGATTCCAAAGGTGGTACTACTAGTGATTGTATCTCCAGATAATGTAACACCAATAGAATTGTCTGCATTAATCCCAGTATCGAAATTTTTGACGTTAACATTCTTTACTGTAACACCGGTCCTAACCTCAAGTAGTATACCATTTCCAGAGGTGCCAGAAATTGTATGGCCATTTCCGTCAAGTGTAATGTTGTTGCTGCCTATCACAACACCTTCTGTCAAATCGTTCGTAAGTTTGCAGGTGCTGGTAACGTTATTCCATATTCCAATAGAAGCTAATTGACAATCTCCGCCTGTAGAATTATTATTTATTGTTTTGAGAGCATATGCTGGTTCTGCGGAGTTCGTGCCAATAAGAATAGAAAACAATACCAATAACCCAAAACCCATGAGTATTTTGTAGCTTGACATGGTTGTGCAATTATGAAATAGTTTAGCCCAAGATAAATGAGATCATTGGAAAATGAAAAATACGAGTTTTATTAGTTATTTTTATCGTAAAATAGGTAGAACCATCGTATTTATTCATTAAAGAATCCTGTTTGTTTACATGACATACAAGAAGGGGTTCATCATAGGCGCAATAATTGGAACCATGTTATCCATACTTCATTTCTTAATTTTACCAAAAACAGCTGATACACTTCTTTTTGTTACTGGAATGATAATGAATAATGCAATTGGCGGAAGCCTGATACTTACTATAATTCAGGCATTCAAAAGAAAATCATACTTAGGACCTACTGGAAATGGGATTTTTGCAGGGGTAGCATTGATAGTTGTCATTGCTTTGATTATAAAAGCAGGCATGCCTGTTCCCCCGCCATAAATTAATTAAAAGAAATCATTCCAGTTTAGACAATTAGATTTTCAGGCTACCAGACAATTAATTCTGGATTTGTACCATATACATACTTAACAAGATTTCAGTCTATACCAAGTCTTTTACAAGCGCTGAAACAAAACTCTCAAATTCTGAATCTGAAAACTTGACAGTCTCAACCTTATCCTGGTCTCTAGCTATCCGAGCCGCCTTTAGGTGATAGCACTCTCCTCCCGTTGTAAGCGCGTTATAGTAATAGTCTTCACAAGAACAAAATCCCAAATCAGGGTCAAGCCAGTGTTCGTTTTCCTTTCCTACTACAGTCCATATCTTGCGCCCACTTGGCTCAAAGTAGTGTAACTTTACACCCTTGTCAGATACAACTGCCTCAACATTTCCTCGCTCTTTCACAAGAATTTAATTCAAAAGTAGATTGTATTATCTTTGATGGTATTAACAAGACTAGTCCAGTCACAGCCCGCTCTAATTTTGGAAGACAAAAAGCGGTACCTAGTTGTGGCTGATCTGCATATAGGATTTGAAAGTGGTCTTGTTGCAAACGACATACATGTTGAACCAAGAGATCTGGTTAGTGAAATTGTTCAAAATCTTGAAGCCATCATAGAATCGCAAAAGCCCGATTCGCTGATCTTGCTTGGCGATGTAAAGGCAAGTGTGGAATACATATCAAAGATAGAATGGGATGCAGTTCCACTCTTTTTTGAGATTGGAAAAAAGATTGAGACAATAGTAATTCCAGGAAATCATGACGGAAACATTCAGAAACTTGTGCCAAATGGAGTCACGGTGTCAAGCTCTTCAGGTCTTGTGATAGAGGATACACTGCTAACTCATGGTCATGTGATGCCTTCAGAGAACCTCTCGCATGTATCCAAGATAATCATGGGCCATGTACATCCAGTTTACTTTCAAGAAGGCTCAGTCTTGGATGGCCAGCGAGTATGGGTATCAATCAAGACAGACAAGAGCCAAGTCTTTCCTTCGGCATCAGGCCAACTTGAGGTGATAATCATACCGTCATTTAACAAATACTTTTACGCAACCTACAAAAAGCATCACAAAAAATCAATCTCGCCAATACTTCAATCCATAAAGAATCCCCAGTCGGCAAAGATTGTAACACTTGACGGCTCTATAATCGGTAACGAGTCAATGATCTCAAATGTACTTTGAAAATTATTCTATTACTTCGTATGGTTCTAGTGGCTTTTTCGTAGTATCATTGTGACGCAGCCATTCAAGTGTCTTGGCAAATGAATCAGCAAGCTCTGTCGTAATCAATACTGGAATTCCAAGCTCTACTGCCTTTCTTCGTATCTGGTATTCATCATATAGCATCCCGACATATTTTTCAAGAGTCGATGTGCTTGGGACGTTTATGATAAAGTCGACTTTTTTCTCGTACAATAAATCAGCAATGTTTGGCTTTCTTTCGGGTTCACTAATCTTGTATACGGATTGCACATCACCAATCCTTTTGTCAGACAAAAATTCTGCAGTGTGCTCTGTTGCAAGTATCTTGTATCCCAGGCTTTTTAGCAACAAGGCAGTCTGCAAGAGTTTTTCCTTGTTTTCAGAACCACCTGCGGTAATCAAGACTGAACCTTCCTTTGGAAGCGAATACCCAACTGATATCAAGCCTTTTGCAAGTGCGTCGTAAAAGCTATCGCCAAAGCATGCAGCTTCTCCTGTGGACTGCATCTCCACACCAAGTATTATATCAGCACCTTCAAGCTGCATGAATGAAAACTGCGGCACCTTGATTCCGTACGAATGTATCTTGCGCCACCTGTCTTTTGGAACCTTTGGCAATGACTTTCCAAGAACTGCACGGGCTGCAAGACTGATAAGATTCATTTTTACAAACTTGGAGACAAAGGGCATTGAGCGCGATGCACGAATATTCAGTTCTATTACATATACTTGGTCAGCATTTATTAGAAATTGAAGATTAAATGGTCCCTTGATCTTAAAGGAAGTTGCAATCTTGTTGGTATAATCGAGTATAGTTTCAATTACCTTGTTGGAAAGACTCCAAGGTGGAATGCACATCATGGAATCTCCAGAGTGTACACCTGCGCCTTCAATGTGTTCTATTACAGCGCCTATTATCACGTTCTTTCCATCGGATACACCATCAACTTCAGCTTCAAGTGAGTTTAGCATGAATTTTGTTATAACAACGGGATAATCTGGTGAAACATTGGTGGCTTCTTCCAAGTATTTTTTGAGTTGCTTCTCAGACCATACCACCTTCATTGCAGCACCACTAAGAACATACGATGGCCTTACCAGAACAGGATATCCCACCTTGACTGCAAACTTTTTGGCATCAGCCAAGCTTGAAAATGCCTGCCATGGAGGCTGGCGAATATGCAATTCATCCAAAACCTTACTAAAGTGTGACCTATTCTCAGCCCTGTCAATGTCTTCATATGCTGTACCGATTATCTTGATTCCATTTTTTGCAAGCTTCGGTGTCAGGTTGTTTGCAGTCTGCCCTCCTACTGCTGTTACTATGCCAGTTAGTTTTTCAAATTCTGCAATGTCAAGTACGCGTTCTAGTGTTAGCTCTTCAAAGTACAATCTATCGCAGATATCGTAATCGGTAGATACGGTTTCCGGATTGCAGTTAATTACAGAGACCTCTTTTACGCCATTTTCCTTGAGGCCCCAAACCATGTTTACAGTTCCCCAATCAAACTCTACGCTGCTTCCAATACGATATGGGCCTGCTCCTAGTACTGCTATCTTTTCAGAGTCAGATTTTACCTCAAAGTCATTTGTTGTACCGCCATATGTTAGGTAGAGATAGTTGGTTTTTGCAGGCCATTCTGCAGCTAGAGTGTCTATCTGCTTTACTACTGGTATAATTCCAGCTTCCTTTCGCATTTTCCTGATTTCAAGATCATCTTTTCCAACTAGCCTTCCAATTTGTTTGTCTGAAAATCCAAGTATCTTTGCTTGCCGTAAAATGCCTTTGTCAAGCTTTGATTCTTTTACCTTCTTTTCCAATTCTACAATGTTTTGAATTTTTTCAATAAACCAGGGG
>JBOGQX010000013.1:0-21424 GCA_050749285.1 Nitrosotalea sp.
CAGCTCCAAAACCAGCGCCTAAACCTGCACCACAACCAGACGTTGTGAAATCTACAATGCCTGAAGTAGGAGAAGTTGCTCCAGCATATGCTACAATCAGCTCAAGTGGTTATACTGGAAACAAGTACTTTGCAACAAGAAAAAGAATGTCGTATCATCCTGCAGACAAACAATTTACTGGTTCATCTACAACAACCACTGCACCACCTCCCGAACCGCCAAAACCAAAAGCTACACGCGGAACATTACCCGCAGGTTTCAAGCCCTAATTCTTAAAGGCATCTAAAACTTCTTCAGAGTGACCCGCGGGTTTTACTTTTTCAAAGACCTTGAAGATTTTTCCTTTTTCATCTATTAGAAAAGTTGTCCTGTTTACTCCCATGTATTCTCGTCCCATGAACTGCTTTTTGCCCCAGATTCCAAACTTTTTTGCAACCTCGGTATCTGTATCTGCAAGTAAAATAAATGGAACCTTCATCTTTTCTCCAAATTTCTTGTGAGACTCTTCGTCGTCAGGAGAAATTCCAAGAATCTCAATTCCTGCGTTTTTGAACTTTTTGTAATCCCTTGCAAATTCTGCTGCTTCAGTAGTGCATCCTGGCGTGAAATCCTTTGGGTAAAAATATACCACATATTTTTTGCCTGTGAGATCTGATTTTTTTATCATCTTTCCTTCTGAATCTCTTAGACTAAAATCTGGAACATTTTCGCCTTCTGATAACATGATATCAAAAATCAGATGCTCCATACTTATTTTTTTCCATCCGGCCCGCTACAATTTATGAAAAGTGGATTTGAAATTGTTTTATAGTTCAAGACGTTGTAATCGATATCAAATCACTTGAACAAAAGTAAAATAAATGCAGTTGATGTGGAGCCTATTTTAGAGTGACATAAACCATGCCATTCTCTTCTGAAATGGAATATAGCACCAAGTCTCCAGATTTTCTCCACTCTGGATCTTGTTCAACCCAAGTATCCTCCTTTTTCCAAGATCTCATCTTTTCTAGTTTTCCAGTAAAAATATTGTATTCATATCCATGCATATGGCAAACAATGTTGTCTCCATTAAAGTGACCTTTTGAAAGAGAGGCTGCTTTGTGAGGGCAAAAGTTGTTACATGCAAATAATTTTCCATTTCTTCTTCCCACCAGAATATCAACCGTATCAATTGTGATCTTCTTCATAGTATTATCCATCAATTCAGTACTTTTACAGACAGGATACCGATCTGTCTTAATGGGATCTTTCATAAGTATATGAAATTAAAAAAATTAGAAAATATTTAAATGAATTCTTAGAGGTGTATCAGACTTCCTTGCGACCCAGTATGCGGTGATTGTCCCACAAATTTCCTTCTGTAGTGTCCTGAGGGTCTCTTCGATAGCAATTCTATGAACCACGCTTCATGTTCTATTTCTTCTTGCATTATTCTCTGGGCAATGTCGTAAGTTCTATGATCCTTTGTTGCGGTCATGTCGCAAACCTCTCCCCAAGAGCGTATTGCACACTGTTCAGCCTCAAGTAGTACTTTGAGGATAGAATTGATATCTTCCCAGTTGTCTGGCAGATAAGCATCTGGGCAACCTGCTTGGTCTGCAAATTTCCTTATGTCTCTTGGCAGGCTTCCACCTAACTCGTACAGTCTGGGCACCATGGCTTCAAAGTGATTTCTGTCCTCTATTCTGGCATCTTCTACGATTTCCTTAATGCCTTCGCCTTCAAGTCCTGTGCAGTGCATTCGAAGTATTGTATAGTAATAGTATGTCGTAAATTCCGCTCCCACTCCTTTAGTGATGAGTTCTTTCAATTTGTCGACATTGACACCATTCTTTTTGAGTACTTCGAGTGCAACAATGTTTGGAACTTCTCCTTTAGTCATTAAGTTCTTGATTTCTTCCCAATTATTAAATCATATCACGATAGCTTTCTCATGTTTTATGATTGCATCTGGACAATAGAGATTGTAGCAAACCTTAATTTTCCGCCACATGGTTTAATTTTTGTGCTAAAACGCAAACCCGTCTTATTGATAGACGGTTCAGAGAAATCGCAGGAAGCTGTAATGCTTTTGAAAAGTAATGGAATCGAGTATGTGGAGTATGATATGAGAAAATTTACTGAAAGTTGTTGTGGCGACCTTCCAACTACAAGGGCTCCCTCGGTTTTTGCTCCAGAAGGGGTATTCAAAGATCTGGAGGGTATTAGAGAATTTGTGAATATGGATAGGGAAAACTCTTCTTCTACACTTGAAAGTGAAAGTGCATACTGGTAAAAATACACTCTTACACTTTGCGAATAAAAAATTCGCTTTGACTAGGCGGCTTATTTGAAATGTATTATAACGGGTTGACTTTCAGTTTGTTTGGACCCGTTGCACAGCCTGGATAGTGCGCGAGCTTGCGGAGCTTGAGGTCGGGGGTTCGAGTCCCCTCGGGCCCGCTTTATTTCTTACACGAGACATTCCGAACCCGCAGAGACAGTCTTTCCGAGCCCTCGGTTCTCGGATACGGTTCTATCTTTTGACGACAACTTTTCCGTTTGGCAACGTCCCAAGAAATTGCCAACCCTCTCTTAGAAGCTGTTCTGTTTCCTCTGGCGTCACAACCATTTGCTTTGAAGCTATCGCATCTTGCGGTACGTCCTTTTCAAGATCAAGAAGTTCTTGACTTCGCTTGAAGGCTTCGTACATTTCTGTAATCAACTCGACTGGAAGTATGCTCTTGTTTGTTGTGTACTTGGCCTCAATGGAACCAGTATGTCCCATAAAGAAGACACGAAAGTCGTGAGCAATCTTTCCTCTTGATTCTGCAATCAAGAGCTGTGTGTCAAAGTATGCCCTTAGCACATAAGGCCTCCACTTGAAGCGTGGCCTCATTGCATCTCTGACATCACTTCCAATTCTTGCAGTTGACAAGAACTTGCTTCCGTTGTTTTTTCCACGAAACACTTCATATTTTCTCAGAGGTGCTATCAAGGAACTTTCAGGGCTTAGAACTTCGCCTTCCATTACTCGCTCATTTAGGTAAGCAAGTATCTTCTTTGTACCGCCTTCTGTTATGAAGGTAAAGTAACTGTGTCCTGCCTTTGATAGTGTCTTTCGAACCATGATTCTTGCTGGAACTTTTGAGAACCTTGCAACACCTTCAACGATCTCAAGATCCGGAAGATCCTTTAGCATGAGACCGTCTGTTGCATCAAATGTTCCCAAGACTTCTGGTCTTAGGCCTGCTTTTCCAATCAAGGACATTATTGCACTTGCCCTCAAATCTGCTCGAGTGAGCAGTTCTGCAAGCTCTGTGGCGTTAGGTACTTGTTCTGATGCTAGGGTTGGTGTAGAGTCCACGTCCGTTATTCTCATTCTGCGTCTTACCTCGATATCATGGTGTTCTAGCCACGATTTGACCGATGTAATGATCGCCTTGATGTATTGAGGTGCATTTCCATTCTTTTCCATTGTTGTAATGGTGTCATCAAGAAGGTTTGCTATTGCTTTTGGATCTTTGTGTCCCAACTCGACCAACTCCATCGGAGTTATCTTGTTGTTCTCGCAAAACTTACCTAGCTTTCGTAGCCTCACTTCTGCAGTCACTAGACTGCTTCTTGCAAGGTTGTCGTACCAACGCCTAATGTCTTGGTTTGAAAGAAGGTTGTATTTCTTGGTCGGTTTTTCTTGTTTGTGCTTGGTAGATGTTGTTTTTTCTTCTGTGTCATATGTCAATTTTTTTCCCACATCAGACCGCACTGCTTTGCGGTCCTCATCAGGTATAGCAAGAGAGTCTGTAGTATTTACGCTTTCCACGATCGCCAAGTTTTAATCGCCTGTTTCATATCAGATTATACAATCTGATATGATATAAATACCAGTATCCTTATAATATCAGTTGTGACAAATCTAAAAAAGGACATTATAGACAAACTGGCTGAATATGGACAGCAAGGTAGTTCGGTAAATGAATTGTTTAGGAATTTACGATGTAATAGAAATGATTTCATCCAAGTAAAACGACAATTGATCAAACAGGGTATAATTAGTACAGAGAAGGAAGGTAAACAAAAGACCAGACTAATTCTAAATAGTCAGTTTTTCAGTGAACTTGATTCTTCTTTCATGTACAGACTAAAATCGTACTCTACTGTAGCTGACGACGCCATCAAACAACTGAGAAATTTAAGACCGCTCTTTAGACGTGCCGATGATGATATATTGTTAAAAATAAAACCTACTCACACAAATGTGGCAGGTTTACTGTCTGTAATATCTGGCGTATTGGATTCTATATCTCACTATATCATGGTCTTCACACTTAGATACCATATTGATCCACAGGCAAAGAGATTTGATCTAAAAGAAAATCAGAAACATGGATTTAAAACCATACAAATAATCATTGAGAAACTAATTAAACAACACAAAGACGAGGAACAAGAAATAAGAAACTACTTGCTATGGGGTGGCACATCATCATCGTTTTCTTACGTGTTTTAGGTATGAAAAATGTTTAACAGAAAACCAACTGAAATTAGGAGAATAGAGGAGAATACAGGAGATTTAGAGTGTGAAGAGGCTATAATATCCGACAAAGAGAGGTTTGGAAGGGTTAGAAAAAGTCTGATGAGGTACTTGAAAGCAAAATATAGTGACGAGATAGCTCAAAGGGCACTTTGGAGAGTAAACAGAAGGAGAACTGAAGGATACTTTAGAAGTAAATGAATAATTCTTAAATAAAAATAAATCAGTAATCCAGAATGGCTAAATTCGTTACTACTTCCAAAATGCCAAAACCTCAAGCTAAAAAAACTACTTTAGATATACTTGATATGGTTATTTCCTATGGCGTAGAACTTAACAAACTACGATTTAGCTATACTCTTCTCAATGCAATTAATCAAATCAAAAAAATAAAAGACAGCGTAAATGGAATCGGCGATCCTCTGAAATATCCACAAGTAATAGACTTGCAATTCAATACAATGGTTAGTGGGCTAATTGGTTTTAGACCTGCGGTTTCATATCAATTAGAACAATTCTGGAGTGCTCTATTAGATATGATGACCATATCTGGAAAAACCAAAAAAGAATATAATCCAAGTAAATTCGCAATGGAAAACAAAGAAAAAATCTTAGAAGTCAATGATAAGTATTTGGAAACGGTGCGAAGATTTAATAAAAATCACGATGATAGAATTATACTCTTTTCGTTATTTTACGTTCATATTCTTAAAGTAGAAACAATAGAATATTCATTTGTGCAACAATTTAAAGATGAATTAAAAAAATTCAATCTTACAAGCAAATATGATGCAGAGGAAATATTCTCTGTTAATGGAAAGGTGCCTAGCGATAAAGAATGGATCACTGATGGACGTGCCATAAGGAATTGTCTTGGTCATAATGCATACGAATTAAAAAATCACAATAGTTCTTGGTCCATTCATTTTAGAGATACCAAAAAAGGTCATGTTTATGATAAGACGTTTACACGTGATCAATTCATCAGATTTGAAAATGACATGGATTTGCTTTATAGATCTTCATTATTTCTATTGTTCATCATTATAGCTAATACACTGATAAAGCAACATCTTCTTGTTCCTTAGAACTAAACTTCTAAAGTTTTACGGCAACCAACTATTCCAGTGTAATATACATGAAATATGTAACCAAAATTGGAAGAATTCTAGGCCTAAAGACACAAATACAGTTAACATGGTACTTGTAAATTTAATATAATTAGTATAATATGAACATAAATCTATGCTAAAAATATTAATTATTGTGACAACAACAAATTTTATATACTAGTTAGATCAACTTATAACTATAATATGAGTGAAATTGAGCCACAACTGTTACGAATAATTAAAGAGAGACTTGACCTTTTAATATACTTACAGTTGCGAAGAAGTGATATAGAAAGTATGACCTTGGGGCAGCAAATTTTCCTATTAAAGAGATTAGGATTCACAAATCAAGAAATGGCTAGGTTGTTTGGTACTACCACAAGTTATGTTTCAAGTGAAATTACACGACAAAAGGGGAAGAAGTCAAATGAATGATGACAAACAACAACAGATTATTGAGAAATTAGATTTGATGATAAAATTGCTAGCGGTTGGAGTAATCAGAGGAAAAGAAGTAAGAGAACAAATACTGACTTTGAGCAGGATGGGAATTAGTAATAAAGATATAGCATTGATCTTGGGAAAAACTCAGAATACTGTAAACGCAACACTATCACAGGCAAGGAGAGAAACGAGGAATGAGTAAGACGGATTATCACTTGAAAATAGAGGATGTTACTAAAAGGCTAGATGTGATAATTGCCATTTTGATGGATCAGGATAAGATAAAGGGGTATAATCAAACTAAAAAAATAGAATATTTAACTAATCTAAAATTTAGTAATCCAGAAATTGCAAAAGTTTTAGGAACTTCCCTCAAATCAGTAGAGGCATCAAAATACAAGAAAAAGGAGACTTGATTTGACTAAAGAAAAAACGATAGATAATGATGAAGCAATAAAGAATCTGCTTATCATACAACTTCTACAATCTGGTGTAGATCCAAAGATTATCGAGAAAGCTACAGGAATACCAGCGATGACAATTCGAGGGAAGTTTCCTATGAAGATAATCAAGGGAGGAGGGAAAGATGAATAAAATATCAGATTTGGCAACTAAACAAAATAAAATGATCATATCTCTACTTGGCAGAGTGGCATTTCCAGAAAATAAGCTAAAATCCATAATCACAAAGAATAGCAAAAAGCCAGATCTAATGGTTAAAGCGTATAATCTTTGTACTGGCGACCTTACCACAAATGAAATTGCTAAGAAATTGACAGGTATAACGAATGTTTCTCTAAATGAAGCCACTCTCAAATGGGAAGAAAATGGAATACTCCTCAACCTAGGAGAAAGAGGACAAGGAAAAGAAGTGATACCGTTACATTTGTACAAATTAGAAAATACTAGGGGAGAATAATGGGAAGAAAGGCTAAAAGCGCAGATCCTTACGTCGATATAAATAGAAAATTAGACACCCTTATCGCTATTCAGTTATCAGATAGAGGTTTTGAAAAGAATGATATTGCAAAAATTCTTAGAGTTAGTGAAAAAACCATTCAGAGAATGTTCGCAGGAAAATGGAATAAACTACAAACAGCTGGGAAAGAAGACAATGGATAAAAAAGAACTCGAGGTTTTACAGAAGAAAATTGATGTTTTGATAGGTCTATTGACATTAAACCTAACAAAAGGACAAACTTTGCAAGAGAGAGTTGAATTATTGTATTCTCTTGGACTATCTTCTACACAAATCTACAAAATTTTGGGTAAACCAGAAGGTAGTATAACCAAATGTATTCAACGTATGAAAAAAGAAAAATTAAACAGTTGATGAAATATTATGGTACAAATTGATAAAAAAATTTTTGACAAAATTGCAAAACATTCCAAGATTTCACCCAAGTACGCTAACGCACAAACAATAAGAGTTCTCATCTCCAATATACGCACTCAAAATGCGGGATTAACACCAAATGCATCAGCTCATATTTTTGCAAAGAAACATGGAGTTAGTGTATTTAGACACTTGAGTGATGACGATAAAAAAAGTCTAAAGAATTACAATTCTCCACCTTCTCCTTCTTCACATTCTAAACCAAATACTGAGTATCCTAGAACAAGAAAGCGTAAATTACAGCTTCCATTCGATCAAAAACTTGTTCAAGAAGCTGAAAAAAATATGGATATTTATCCATATGTCTACATTTTAGAAAATAGTATTAGAAAGTTAATTTTAGATAAATTTGCAAATAAAAATAACTGGTGGACTGATTCTAAGATAGTTAAACAGGATATACAAGATTATGCTCAAAAAATTCAAGATGCTGAGAAAAAACACAAATGGGTAGGCAAAAGAGGTGCACACCCAATTTACTATATTGGCTTAGATCATTTGTACAAGATAATTGAAATGAATTATAATCCTCATTTTAAGAATCTTTTTGAAATTTCTAATTTAAAAACTTGGATAAATGAATGCGTTCCAATACGAAATTTACTTGCTCATAATGTGCCTACTCAGCAATCAGAAAGAGATAACATTAAGATCAGAACAAAATACATTTGTAACTCAATAAAATAATTGAATTCTATTACATGTAAATAGGCAAATTCTTAGATTAGATATTCTTCTATCGCTTTTTCTAATTCTTTACGCATTGAATCACGAAGGTCCATGTTTTTGTTATAGTCTATTACAAATTCCCGAGTTACTGATTCGCCCATCGGTTCTAATTCAAAACCCAATAAATCCGCCTGAAAATGACGACCCTCAGGTTCAAACCAATATACTGAAAATTTACCAGATTTTTCAAGATCAAATCCTGTTCCACATGGGTGTACAACCGCACCAATAAATCCTTTTTTTCCATTAAGGTCACTAAATCTTTCTCTACGAGCTTTTACAACATCTCCTACCTTCAGAAATTTTTGGGCTTCTTGTTTTTTATTCCATTCAATTATTGCGTACTTTAGAGAAATTTTCTTTTCTTCCATAATATTTGAAATGAATTCAATAGCCTCATCAGGTAAATTTATTTTTCTTGATTTCACGTATAGTAATTAAATTCTGAAATATTTAAAAACAACTGCGTAATTCAAAATTAGTTCTAATCAATTCAAAATAAAAAATTAAGGAAGGAGTTTTGTAGCTACTCCAATAAGCTTACATCATTTTGACGTTGTTTTTTCAAAAAAGTTCTCGGATACAATAGATGCCAGTTCTCGTACTGACTGTCTCTTCAGAAACGGCAGGTCTTGAAAAGACAGTCTTTAGTAGAACCCTCGGGCCCGTTTTATCTGTCTGTGCGAGTAACTCAACTCGAATCAAAGCCAAGTTCAACCAGAATTTTTAAGGTGTTTTTCGATAAGGTCTTGCAAGTATTGATTATCGGAAATAGAGAGCAGTTCTTCTTTTTGAAGAGTAAGTAGAATCGAATATAGTCGTACTGTATCTCCGATTCCTCCTTGCATCAAGATTATAACTGATTTCATTAAATCGTCTGAAGACATTATTTCATATTAAGATCCATACTCTTTCTGAGACAGCTTGGGATACATCTGTTGTATCATTGCCTTGTCTTTCTCTTCTAGTGCCTGTTCTGCTTTTGCAAGTTCAGCTTTTCTGTCCATTCCGGATTCATCGGTGCTGGTATAATTGAGCTCACTGTGATTAGGCTTTGCGATATTCTGTAAATATTGCTGGCCCTTCTCCTGCGTTGCTTGTTCTGCTTGTGCAATCTCAGATCGTATGTCTATATTACCTGATTCGTCTGTGCTGACAGCACCGGGTTGTCCATAGCTGGGATTTGTAATTTGTTGTAAATATTGTTGGATCTTCGCTTCTAGTGCCTGTTCTGCTTGTGCAATGCCGGCCGTTCTGTTCATTCCTTGTTCATCTGTGCTGACAGCACCGGGTTGTCTATAGCTGGGATTATCGATATGCTGTAAATATTGTTGGGTTTTGTTTTCTACAACTTGTTCTGCTTGTGCAATCTCAGCTGTTCTGTTCATCCCTTGTTCATCTGTGCTGGCGGCATTGAGTGGTACATGGTTGGGCATTGCGATATTCTGTAAATATTGTTGGGCTTTGTTTTCTACAACTTGTTCTGCTTGTGCAATCTCAGCTTTTCTATCCTTTCCTGATTCATCCGTGCTGGTAGCACCAAGTTGTGCATAGCTTGGCTTTACTCCAAATTGCTCAAGATATGCTTCTGCTTGCTGTTCTGCTAATTGTTCTTGTTTCTGTATTTGATCTTTGGTGCTGTCTGCCAAGACAGATTTTATTGGGCTGCATAGAACAGAGACAAGTAGTATCGAGATGGAAATTGTTGCAACAAGTCTTGAGTTTAACATCTTGTGCCTAGTGTTATATTTTATTGAAAGATAAAGTTTCTCAGATGTTGTCATGATGCCAAATTACACCATGCAAATCAATCTAATGGCCATGCCTGATGGTTTGAAATGTTTGTACTAGGCCTTGGAAGAAATATTCTATACCATTAACTAAGATCAACAATATTAGCCACAACGACGTATCACCACAATGTTCCCAAATATACTGGTCGCAGTGGATGGTTCAGAATCTGCAAAAAAGGCATTTGAGAGAGCAATCTATCTTGCTCAACGATGTAATTCAAAACTAGATCTAGTACATGTGGTTCAATGTGAAGTAGGGGGTGACAGTGCCAACACATTTGAGATAATAGAGGAGCTCAAAGACAAGGCCAAAAAAATGCTTGAAGAATATAAAATTCAAGCTGCAAAAAATAACGTACCAATACAAATAACGGTAATGCAGGGTGATCCCGCCAAGGTCATAATCGAGCTTGCTAAGGCAAAAAGCTATGATCTTATAATTATGGGTACAAGAGGCAGGTCATCTTTTCAAGAATTGTTAATTGGCAGCGTCTCACAAAAGGTGATGCATCATGCCAGCTGTCCCGTGATGGTTGTAAGATAATATTTTAGAGATAGGATAATGCCGAGTATTACAGAACCCATTAATTTCCATCAATTGGCTATAATCTTGGAAGATTTGATCTTGTTAAGATACACATAACCAAGTGCAATTGAAAGAACAACTATTGCTCCAATTGTTGCACCCATACCCTCATAGAGAATAATCCATCCGATTCCAATGGCCAGCATTATTCCTGCCCACGTGAAATGATAACTATGGTTTTGTGTTTTGTGAGGCTCATGTTTGCTCTTGAGGCCAATTATCGTAGTATAGATTGCGATTGGAATCAGGAAGAGAGGAACTGACAGGACGGGCGGAATTATACGTAATTGCAACAAGGCTGCCACCGCAATGATGGCAAGTAATACCACGGTAACAGTTGTTATGGTGTTCGGAGTACGATGGGTATGGATGCTACTCAACAATCTCTATACCATCTTCATTGTATAAGTAAATTTCCATTGTCAGAGAACAGAGTTTCGCAGTAAGAAGGTACGATTCAAGGGTAGACTAATTTCTAATGGCACCTAAATTATATCAAAACAGTGTCTGGGTCTTACAGAACTGTGTTAAGATTTCAGAAAGAGTTTATTATGTAATGATATCGAAAAGACTCAATATGAGAATTATAGTTGTCATTAGAGCAGCCTTGATACTATCTGGCTTTCTAGGATGGACTGTACCTATTTCTCAAGATAGGACATTGTTTATCTAAACTACATGTGCACATCAGGTAACCAAAATCTCAGTCAAGAAGGTGGAATAAGTTGCTCTTTACTCAATCAACTTACATACATTGTATACGCATTACTTGTAGCAGGAATAATCCTGATAGCGGCCGATATTGCATTCAAAAATAAAAAACCATTTCAAAAAAGGATCAAGACATAATCTAGCCTCATAGGGCTCGAACCTTTGGATTAGGTCTGCGTTTGTAATTTGTGTTGCCAAAGCATAAAGAGCCACAGAAGCTTGCAGAAGAGTCATATTTTCAGAAGAGAATGGGAAAGATGTTCAAAGATGACTGACCTTTATCGAGTTTTACCAGATGAGATGGATGGTATCGTTATTGAACTTGATCAGCCACGATATAGGGCAGACCAGTTGCTCCGTGCATTGTACCACGAATCACCAAGAAAAATGTCGGATCTACACCAAATTCCATCATCTATGCGAGATGCTCTTGATACCGCAGGGTATACAATAGGTTCTGAAAGCGAGGTCCATCGTATTACAAGTGAGGATGGCAAGACAACAAAACTGCTTCTCAAGTTTGATGAGCAGACTCTAATTGAGACTGTCCTGATGCAATACCCATCACAAGGAGATGGGCATCCACGATCAACTGTTTGTGTTTCTACTCAAGTTGGCTGCCCCATGGGTTGTGTGTTCTGTGCTACTGGGCAGATGGGTTTTGAAAAAAATCTAAAAGCTGAGGAGATTGTTGCCCAAGTTCTCCACTTTGCTTCCCTTTTACGTCAAAGAGGAGAACATGTTACTAATCTTGTTTTTATGGGAATGGGAGAGCCACTTGCAAATTATGACGAAACAATCCGAGCTGTCAGGATATTAACACATCCTCGAGCATTTGGGCTGGGACAACGAAGTATTACAATTTCTACCGTCGGAGTCATTTCTGGAATAGACAGACTTGCAGATGAGGACCTTCAAGTCAAGCTTGCCATCTCACTTCATGCACCAAATGACAAACTACGCAAACGACTTGTCCCTACCGCAGGACCTCACTCAGTTGAAGACTTGATGGTATCAGCTAAACGTTATTTCAAAAAGACTGGACGCCGTGTTACCTTTGAATATGCACTAATTGATGGTATCAATGACTCTACTAAAGCTGCAGCGGAACTAGCACACTTGTTGAAAGGTAATGGCGCTCACGTAAACCTAATTCCAATGAATCCAACTGCAGGTCAATTCCAGCGCCCTGCTCGAAAAAGAGTGCTTGCGTTTCAACAAGTGCTTCGAGATGACGGTGTAAACTGTACGGTTCGAGTGGAGAAGGGAGTGGAAATCTCTGCAGCCTGTGGTCAGTTGCGAACCGACATTGTACTTAACAATTGAATAATTATACGCCTAGATTGCTAGAGCCGTGAAGCTCCCTTTCTATTGCCATCAACTGCTTGATGCGTTCCTCTATAGGTGGATGCGTTGAAAAGAACCTCGCAATGGTCTGGCCCGACTTGGCAGGTATGATAAAAAATGCATTCATTCCTTCCAACTTTTTTACCTGTTGGGCTGGAGCCACTTTTACCCTCCCCTCTATCTTCATCAATGCATGGGAGAGATTCATTGGTTGTCCTGTAAGGTATGCACCACCCCTGTCAGCTGCTAATTCTCTGTATCTAGATATAGCTCTAATTATTAGAAAGCTTAGAAACCAAACGAGCCCTGCAACAATTAGAACTAGAAATAGGCCTCCTCCCTGCTGCTGTCTTCCTCCATAACCGTATCCGCCAAACATCGAACCCCACATTGAAGATTGCATTAGATACCATGCAATTGTAGAAAACAGGCTTGCAAGTGTTATGATGGTAACATCCCTGTTTCTAATGTGAGTAAGTTCATGCGACAAGACTCCTTCAAGTTCATCTTTTGAAAGTATCTTCATGATACCAGATGATACTGCAACAACTGAGCTTCTTGGACTTTTACCTGTTGCAAATGCATTTGGGAGATCGCTTTGCATCACTCCAACTTTGGGCTTTGGAATATTTGCCTTCATGGCAAGATTCTCAACTATCTCATGAAGTACAGGATACTGTTCTTTTGTTACAATTTTTGTTCCGGTACTCCATAATACGATTCTGTCAGAGAAGAACCACTGGGCCCCTATCATCAGTCCTGCTATGATAGCTATAGGAAGAATTCCTAGGCCAAAGTATGCAGAGATAAAGCTTAGAAAAACAAGATAGATCAGCGTGAGGGCAAGAAAACTAATTGCCATTCGGAATGTTAACTGCCAATCTTTTTGCATGGAACCAGATGGTTTTTTTGATAATTTAAAACTTGAGACCCAAAATAAGGCCATAAATCTTGATCTTGTAGACCGCACTTTAACTCAATTGTCACACGTATCTCAATACACTAGGTTATTAAGAGACCCATCAAAGGAATTTTTATGGAACGAAGATTAACATGTGCAAACCATTCGGATGAGGAGATAGTCCTTGACCAAATAGGATGGAATAATTTTAACTGCCCAAAATGTGGTAGTGATTATTCCATTGGGAGAAAGGTAGTAACGCTAGATCCGAAACCTGTACGATCCCGGGCACGTAATAAATCATAACGCTAGTAATTACCAAAGTTGGCCATTTTTCATAGTTGATTCTTCGTTAAACTTGTGAAAATTTCCTCATCGCTTTCTTAATTTTGTCAATCACTACAATGTGGTCTTTACTTTTTTTCATTACAGCTAGTATGATATATGGAAAACTTGTTATTGAAACAAACTTTGATTTTTCTCTCTCTGTCACGGTATAACTGACAGGTCCAAATTCTAAATCATAATCGCTTTGCATGGAGCTTTGCAATTTAAGACCCATCATATACATCTCTTTTTGGTCTCCTGTCAGATTGATGTCTTTGTTAAATAGCGCACTTTCTAGCTTGCCTTGACTGTTAATTAACCCGATATACTCAATTCCATCTTCTAATATTGATTTGTCGTCAAAGAATTCGGCCCAGCTTTTCTAGTAACTAACATCGAACTTGGTAGCATCTGCCTCCTATAACGTACGTAAATGGTATCTACCAGCTCTGTCACTTTTACATCGCCCGTAAATTTCCTTTATGGGCGAATCCCATCATCTTGTGACCTCTAGACTTTTTTATCAATTATGAAAATGGTCAGCGATCTTAAAATACAATATTTGGCTAGTTCCATCATGCATGATCTAATGCACCGGAACCGTTATGATCCAAGAAAATCTGATTAAACATGGATAGAATACGAATAAAATCCAATGATCTAAAATCAGTTGGCTACGATGAACCTATGCAAATATTGGAAATAGAATTTCATCATGGTGGGGTATACCAGTATTTTGGCGTGCCAAAAAAGATCCACGAGGGACTGATGAAATCTGTTTTATCTCATGAGCAATACCATACCAGATACATCAAGAACAGGTATCGACACGAGAAGATTCTATGAATACCATGCACAAATGATACTTACATACTGTTATTAGTGCTAGACCCGTATACAATAGATGTCAGAGGTTATACCAACGCCGGATGAGCTTGGAAAAAAATTATCACGACGTATTGATAACCAACTTTTAAAAAATGAGAGACGCGGCTCATCAGAAAAAGATGTCTTTGATAAAAAAAAGGTAATGGATGATGTCCTGGACAAGACCTCGATTATGACTCTGTCCAAGTTGATAAATTCAGGTACCATATCCTATGTCAACGGTGTAATTGGCTCTGGCAAGGAATCGAAAATGTACTGGGCAGTAGATCCTGCTGGAAATAATATAGCTCTCAAGATTTATCTTGTAACGGCTTCAACTTTTAAAAAAAGACAGCCCTACCTTACCGACGATCCAAGATTCTCGCATATAAAAAAAGGGACAAGAAACTTGGTGGAGCTTTGGGCACAAAAGGAATATCATAACCTGAATCAATGTGTTAAAAGCGGCATTCCATGCATCAAGCCAATTCGTGTTCTACGGAATGTCCTGGTATTAGAATTTGTAGGAAAGAACGGTGTTCCAGCAAAAACCCTGGTAGAATCAGAGGTTGATGAAGATGACTATAAAAGTGCAATTTCAATCATTACACAGCTTTACAAAAAAGCCGGACTTGTGCATGCTGATTTCTCAGAATACAATGTTTTCAAGACAGAAAACGGTCTGGTTCTTTTTGATCTAGGATCAGCCATTGACATACAACACAGAAACGCAAAAGAGTTTCTTCAAAGAGATATCATGAATATTTCAAAATTCTTTGCTAAAAGAGGGCTGACAGTAGAGCATCCATCTGATATAATGGCAAGGATAGCAAATTGAGTTTTAATTGCTACATCTGTTTAAGTAGTAATATAACACACTAGTATCAGAGTTAAAAATGAAGAAATTTTTCAAAGCCATGTGGAAATCCAAAAGTGACGAATCTAAAGAGAAACGCCAAACTGAGCAAGAAGAAATGAAAGAAGAGACTCATGAGTTAGAGCAAGTCGACCAAGACACGCAAGAAGAGATTAGGGAAACAACTGACGAAGAAGAATAATGTTCTAAAATAGCGTCATAAAGTAATATCACACTGGAATTACATTTTTTGCCTTGTCGATATCTTTTCTTATTATATCTTTGAGCCTCTCACGTGTCATCCTTTCTACGCTTCCACCTATGATGTCCTCAATCTGATGAGTCAGCTCATCTTTGATATCGCTGAAAATCTTTTGTTGGAGTCTGTAATCTGATATCCCAGATTCTTTGGCAGTTTGGGTAAAGACTTGCTCGATTACATCCCATGCAATTTCTTCCATAACTAAATTCTTGAATTTATGCCACACATGTTAGACAGATTCCATCGTTTTAAATTTTTTTTATCTTGTTCTGCGTCAAATTTAATTTCAATCTCTTGTGCCATTTTACAATTCCTCCGTTTCTATCATGCTCTCGTCTCTAATAAAGCGGCGTAAGGTGTCATTTGTAGCTGCAAAAGAGTCTGGTCTGTCCTGTTTAGGTAGGCTTCCTTAAGTGGGAATCATCACTGTTCTATTGAAATAGAACTCTTCTTTTTTGTTGAGACTTGAGATTATAGGTTTGTAAAAATAAATGTGCAGTACCACAGTTCTTATGGCATGACAGCTATGTAATATCGTGTTAAATTGAAATGGTTTTTCTAAATTCTGACTCTGGTATCAAATGTTCTCGTTGCGGTAAGGATTCAATGGTGACAGATAGTATTACTGCTGAAAGATTTTGTGGAGTGTGTGGTTTTGTTGTTACCGAACGTGTCCAAGACTCTGGTGCAGAATGGCGCTCATTTTCAAAAGAAGAGTTTGATGATAAAGCAAGAACTGGTGCACTTGCCTCACTTGCAGTCCATGACATGGGGCTTGCTACTGTGATTGGACATGAGAACTCGGACTCTACTGGGAAACCTCTTTCGGCATCAATGAAAGGCATGATAAATCGCCTAAGAACGTGGGACAGCAGAAGCCGAGGTCATGACTCTATTGACAGGAACTTGAGGCAAGCATTTAGCGAACTTGGGAGACTAAAGGACAAGCTTGCATTATCAGACGCAGTAATAGAAAAGACTGCATATATTTACAGAAAGGCACAAGAAAAAGGTCTTAGCAGAGGCAGGTCAATTCCAGGACTTCTTGCAGCCTCATTATATCTTGCATGCAGGGACAGTGAGACCCCCAGAACATTAAACGAAGTATCACAGAAAATCAATTTGAAGAGAACGGATGTATCTAGGTGCTATAGATTGCTTCTACGGGAACTTGATCTCCAGATGCCTGTACAAGATCCGATAAAATGCATGTCAAGAATAGCAAGCAAGGCAGGTCTTGGCGAAAAGGTGAAACGAGGCGCCCTTAATATTTTAGAAAACGCAGCAAATTTGGAAATTACTGCAGGAAAAGATCCTATGGGGCTTGCAGCGTCTGCGTTATATCTCTCATCTGTAATGAACGGAAATTACATAACGCAAAAGATTATTGCACAGGCATCTGGAGTGACTGAGGTTACTATACGGAACAGGTGCAAGGGATTGAAGGAATCACTAAAGCTGTGCGCCATGAGTAACTGAATTTGAGGATAGATACTACTAAATCATCAGTTTAATCTGAGATAGACCATGAACAAGAAAAAAGCCCTAGCTGAATTAATTGAAATGTACAAACTGAGAATCACCCAATTAGAAAATGATCTAAAGGCAGAAAATCTTAGCAACGAACAAAGAAATACTCTGGAATCTTGCAAAAAACTTGCTACAGAAGACTTGGCAAAAATAGAAACTTAGTTATCCTTTATTCTTACTATTCCTAGGCAAGTCTTACAAGACTCACTATGTTGGATCTAAAACAAAGATTTGTGGATGTTAGTCTTGATCTTGTTTTTGAGCTCTTCAGTTATATCTTCAGGTTTCATACCATGGTCTTTTGTTGCATGTGCTGCACATTGTGATAAGATCTCGTCCTCTGTCTTTCCTTTTGCCACAAAACCGCAATCAAATCCAACACTTTTGCATTTGAATTTTAACATACTGGATCATCTTGTCCTAAGTATAAAATTATATCCAAATTTCATATGATATGTATGTTGTAAACAAAACTATCTAGATGACCATTTTTTCATCCATTGCAAGAGATCTATCAAAGACTTGACTAGTTCCTGACCTTTGTTTGTGAGTTTGTATTCTACTCTTGGCGGAACCTCATTGTAGGAATGTCTTTCCAAGATTCCGCTTTTTTCAAGCTCCTTTAGTCTAGTTGCCAAAGTCTTACTGCTAATACCACTCAATGCTTGTTTGAACTCTTTGTATCTGACTGGCTTGGTAGTACAGCAAAGTGGAATTAGAATCTCCAGCGTACCTCTCTTTGTAATTACCTTCCTCAACTTGGCAGTCTCTGACATTAGAGATAAGGCATTATATCCTTGAAGGGCACAATTGTCTTTTATCATTGGAATTGATTTTCTTTTAGTTTCCATTCTTACACTTACTGTATCTGGTTATACTTTACAATTTAAATGGTTTACTTTGTAAACCAAGATACGAATGAAATTATTTGGAAGATCACACCATGAAAAAAAGATCCTATTTGTATGTGTAGAAAATGCAGGACGATCCCAGATGGCAGAGGGATTCTTTAGAAAGTATGCTCCAAAGGGTTACACACCAATAAGCGCAGGAACAAGACCAACTCCAGAGGTTAATCCAATTGCAGTTCAAGCCATGGAAGAAGTTGGAATTGATATCAGCAAACAACATCCAAAGGAATTGTCTGAAGAAATTATCAGAAGTTCAATACTAAATGTGAATATGGGTTGTATGGATAAGACGGAATGCCCTGCAGTATTCTTGGGGAAATACCTTGATTGGAATATCGAAGATCCAAAGGACAAGACAATAGAAAAAGTCCGTGAGATTAGAAACAACATTGAAGAGAAGATAAAGGAACTTTGCAAAACTTTGGTATAGCTGTCAAATTATCCTCCAACCAAAAGAGGTTCTTTGCTGAGATTATGGGCACATTTGTAGTTGTCTTGTTTGCAACTGGTTCGGTTGTTCTGACTGCAAAATATGCTCAAACATTTGGTTTATGGTTTGTAGCTTTGGCTCCTGCAGTAGCTGTAGCACTCGGGGTTTATGCATTTGGAAAAATATCTATGGCACATTTCAACCCTGCAGTAACAGTTGGCTTTCTTGTTTCAAAACACATGCCAAAAAATCTCTTGCCACTATATTTTGCAGCGCAAATAATAGGAGCATTATTGGCAAGCATCTCTGTCAAGTATGTCATAGGTACAGAAGCAAACCTAGGTGCAAACGCACCAGATTATTATTTTCCGATTCCCCTCATATTTGGCGTTGAGATTCTAACCACAGCATTATTAATGGCAGTAATTCTGATGGTTGTTCATCAAAGGGATTGAGAGGTTTTGGTGGGATTGCCATAGGTAGTATAATAGGGCTTGACATCTTTTTTTTCTCGTTTATCTCTGGCGCCTCGATGAATCCTGCAAGGTCTCTTGCGCCTGCTCTAGTCTCTGGTTATCTAAACGATCTGTGGTTGTACTGGACTGCAACCTTTGTAGGATCTATCATAGTAGCTACCATCTACAGAAAAAAGTTTGTCAACAATTAATAGTCTATTGTAGAAACCTTGGGATTTTTTTCACAATATGCGATATGGATATTCTGCCTGGTCCCAACACTATGACAGTCAGTAAAATGATAAACGCCAGTAGCTCAAGCTCTACACCATTCTTTCCTGAGAATGATTCCATCTTTTTTATGTAAACTATTGCTCCAAGCATGTCGATTGCAAGAAGAGAGCTTGCTATTCTGGAAAGTACTCCAACAACAAGCAATATTCCACCTATAAATTCCAAAAGCCCTATGAGTATGCTCATCTCTCCAGGAAGACCTACACTTGTCAGGAATCCCTGGAATTGGGGATTAAATTTTACGATACTGTGAACCATGAAAAAAACGCCTACTACAACTCGTAATCCAAAATGACTAAGATCGTGTAGCTTGTGTGTTTTCATAGTAGCTTCAGTCATTTGTTTTTTCCATATAAAATCATAATATGTGTCTGTCGCAATATTCTCTTGGACTTAAAATAACCCATCATGTATAGTTTGCCATGGAAACAGGCGATTCTGATTCATGGTTCAAAGCTGGTAATGATGACATGACGAAAGAAAATTATGAAGATGCGATAGTAAATTATGACAAGGTAATTGAGCTAAATCCTTCCTATGTTAGTGCTTGGAATAACAAAGGGATTGCGTTGTCCAGATTAACAAGATATGAGGATGCAATAAATTGCTATGACAAAGCCATCGAGATAGATCCAAATCATGCAAACGCGTGGTATAACAAAGCCAAGGCCTTCAGAGATTTGGCCCAGTCATACCTAAACAAGGCAAACGAGGATCGTACTCGTGCTGCAAAATTAATCAACCAATCTCTTGCCTTGTTTGATACTGCTAAGGAATGTTATAACAAGGGAGATACTATATCCAATCAAAAAACCTGAGATAAAAAACAAGTGTTAATGCCAAAATTTAATCGATAAATTAGAGTCAGAAGTTACAATCAAAGACACACTGTTCATTATATGGAAAAATGATCAATACAGGACATGGCGCGTGTCATGATAGCAGAAGATTCTGATGCCACCAGGATGATGTTAAAGGATATTGTGGTTACATCAGGGCATATTCTCATAGCTGAAGCCAAGGATGGAGTCGAAGCAATGGAGAAAATCAAGAGCACAAAACCCGAGATTCTGTTACTTGATTATAGCATGCCAAAAAAACACGGTCTGGATGTACTTCGAGAAATGGAAGAAAATGGAACTAAGGTTATCATGATAACCGTAAGTGATGAGCAGGAATTAATTCAGAAATGCGTAATGCTTGGGGCTTCGGCCTATTTGGTAAAACCGTTTGATTCAGATACTGTTTTAAAGGCTATCTCATACGCTATTGAGAATAATTAAAATTCAATTTCTCACTAACCCATTTCTTAATATTGGTAATCTTAATCTCATGATTTGTGAAGGCGCTAGTATATGAAGAGTATGCACCAGATGACAATTACACAAAGATCTTAAAAATAAAAGAAGTACCTGATCCAAAACCAAAATCAAACGAAGTAGTTTTCAAAGTTAAAGTCGCTGGACTAAACTATAATGACATTTGGGGGATGAGGGGGAAACCCATCCAAATACCAATGCCACATATATCAGGAACAGATGCAGCAGGAGAAGTTGTTGCAGTTGGAGAGGACGTTACCACAATTAAGGTTGGAGACAGAGTAGTCTCACATGGAAATATTTCTTGTAGGGTTTGTATGGCATGTACAGAAGGCCGTGAATATGATTGTCCAAAAAGAAAAGTTTGGGGATTTCAGACCGGCCCATTGTGGGGAGGATACTGCGAATTTACTCACCTGCCAGAAGTAAATGTCGTAAAAATTCCAGAGGGTATCAGCTACGAAGAAGCGGCCGCTGCTTCGATGGTTTTGATGACTTCATGGCATATGTTGGTAGGTAGGGCAAAAATCAAGCCAGGTCAGACCGTACTTATCATGGGTGGTGCTTCTGGAATGGGAACATTTGGAATACAGATTGCAAAGCTTTATGGTTGCGATGTTATTGCAACAGCAAGCCCAAAC
>JBOGQX010000014.1:0-182102 GCA_050749285.1 Nitrosotalea sp.
TGGTCTTTTGATGTAATCAATTTTTCCCCCAACAAGAAATTCTTTCATTGACATGGTCTTTGCCACTCCTGGATGTTTTAGATCCGTAGTTCCATAAACACCCTTTGCTGTTGCATCTTTGTCAAAACTAAAAACATCCTCTACATGCAAAACTGCAAAATTTATTCCATTAAGATTAAGAGCTACGTCTTTTGCATCTTTTATTTTTGTAGAAGTTTCTTTGTCAACATCGAGCACTATTGGAATTGTCCAAGGAAGTTCATTTGATAATCTTCCCCTGGTTACCACTTTTTCAAAGTCTTCCCGTAAGAGAAATCCCTCAAGAGGACTAAAAATTCCATCTGCAATGTTCTCAATGTCATTTGCAAGGTCAGCATTTACAGAAACCGACAACAATTGATTTGTATCTTTTTTTATAGATCTGTTTACTAACTTGCCACCATGTGGTCGTGCAACACCCACACCACTTTCCACAATGAATCACTTGCCATGGTCAGCATGCAATCCACATTCTTTCTGACCATCAGATTCCCACCACCAGCGTCCAGCCCTTAATGGTTCACCTGATTTGATTGCACGCGTACAGGGTTCACATCCTATACTTGGAAAACCTTTGTCATGTAGTTTGTTATAAGGAACATTATTCTTCTTGATATAGTCCCATGTTTGTTCCCAAGTCCATTCGATTATAGGATTTATTTTGATCATGTTATTATGTTGTGCATCTAATTCTATTTTTTGGGCTGTTGATCTTACCTCAGTTTGATCTGCTCGCAATCCAGTAATCCAACCATCTAAACTCGAGAGCATCCTGTTCAGTGGATGTACTTTTCTAATCCCACAGCACAGCTTTCTATTTCCAATGCTTTGATAAAATAGATTCATTCCATTTACGCGAACCATTTGTTCAACCTCATTTTGATCTGGAAACATTACCTCGATATTCATGTTGTATTTATTTCGTATTTCATCCATTACATCGTATGTTTCCTGGTTTAGTCTTCCTGTATCAAGAGTAAAGATTCTGCCTGTAGTATTTATCTTCATAATCATATCAATAACGACAACATCTTCTGCACCAAAACTCGATGCCAAGCCTAATCTTGGATGAAGATTATCTATTGCCCATTTGAGAACATCTTGTGGGGTTTTCAGTGTCTCATTTAACTTCTGTAGCTGCTCTGCATTAAAGCTGTGCATAAAAGACGACTTTCATTCTGGTCATATAATTATTTAGGTTCATTATCTATTCTAGAGTTATAAATGAGTCAAACCACTGAAAACAAAATGAATGAGAAAACTGTGCTTGTCGTATTTCCATCAATATTTTCACGTAATAAGATAAAGTATCTGATGAAAAGCATCTCAAAAATTCTTAAGATAAAAAATCAGACTCTCAATTCTATTAGTAGGAATGGTTTTGTGATAGTTCTAGAAGTGACTGACCCTGTTCTTGCTTCATCAGCAATTGGATCGTTATTTGGGATCGAACGAATAGCTATTGCAAGAGAGGTAAGGAATAACTTTGACAATGTGCTTTCTACAATTATCAAAACAAGCATGAATCTACTGTTGAAGGGAGAAAAATTCTATATTAAAGTGGATGGAAAAACGGCAGGTTATCTTGCAAAAGATTTGGAAGTTGCAGCAACCGCGTCTCTTATTGAACAAGCTGTGGATCTTCAAGTAAAGCCCGGTTCAGAATCATATCATGATAGATTATTGTATACATATATCACTGAATCTAACGCATACGTTTGCATATTCGTAGACAAGGGATTGGGCGGCATACCTTACAACTCTCAAAATGCAGAGATTCTTTGTTGTGTATATGATGAGCTCTCGGCAATATCCTGTCTTCAATGTATCAAAATGGGGTTTGACATCAAGATTGTTGTATGTTATTCAAGTGATCCAGACCTCCTCAAGTTATCCAAGATAATAAATAGGATACTTCCAAATTTAATAAAAGAAAAAATTGAACTTCAATTTTGCAAAATACCTAGGATCACAGATTTATTGACGAAAACATTTGTAATTACATCACTTATCACCAAGGTTGCATCAAGTCAAAAAATTTCCCGAGTTGCATTAGCAATATCACCATTAGTATATCCTGCGTGGTTTGTTGAAGAAAATACAAAAACTGTTTCTCAAAATAATCTGGTGCCATGGATTCCCCTCTCAGGAATTGATTCAAGTATTCTAGAAAATGCAAGAGAAATTGGATTAGAAAAATATCTTACAAGTTTAGAAAATTTGTGTAAGTTGAAATTTGCCAAAAGGCCTATTGATAAAGAAAAAGTAACAAGAAATGTGAAACTTGCCCTCAAGAACATCAAGTATGTATCAATTACTGTAGGCCCAAAAAATATACATGATATAATCGATTCATTGAAAGCCAATCATTGAGATTTTAAGTGGGGAACTAATTATTTGCAGATATGAAGAAAATAGGTGGATTCATCAACCCATGGGGAACTGGCCATTTCACCCGCATGATGGCTCTTGACACTACTATTCGTGAGCAGATCAAAGATGATCTCGAAATTCACTACACGAGTAGTGGTGAGATATATCAAAAGCTTCTCAGAAAATTTCCTACTAATAAAGAAAACTTGCACAGTATCACAATACCCACTCCAATTGATGGTAAAAAGGGTCCTAGTGTTTCTTTATCATTATTTAATTTTCTAGTTCCTGTAAAAGGAAGACCACCGCTTGTTTCGGTTATGGCTAACTACCTAAGAAAGGAGGGCAAATTGTATGACGAGCAAAACTTTGATCTTGTTATCAATGATGGTGACATTGGTTCAAATGTAATTGCCGAAAGAAGAAATGTAAAGTCTATTTTTATTACAAATCAATTCAGACCACGTCTCTGGAAATCAAGGTCTTATTTTTATCCTGGATTGATATACATATCAAAAAAAATTGCAATGGCCTCAAAGATAGTTGTTGCAGATTCGCCACCCCCATATACCATATGTGAGTATAACCTAAACTTCCCTGAAAAATTGAAGAAAAAGGTGTTATACGCAGGCCATTTTTCAAATGGTATAGTTAATCGATCTCCCAAGTCTGACCTTGAAAAGATGATTCAACATGCTGATAGCTTTGGATATTGGATGATAACTGGCAACGAATCCACAAATGAAACTACTACCAAGACATATGAGAGGACTTTTCGCTTGCCTGAAATGAATAAGGAGAAAAGGATTGTTTCGCATGCAAGAAACGACCCATCTATAGACAAGGTAACAAGTAAAGATGGTAAAACATACTCCATTTCTGAAGCACTAGAAAAGAACATTGATTGGATTCAGATAGATATTGGATTTTTATCTGAACAAGAAAAAGACACTGTCTTGAGCTTGTGTAAATATGCAGTGATAAATGGTTCTCATACAGCTATGGGCGAAATATTGGGAGGAAAGGCAAAACCCATCATTGGTATCCCAGTTTATGATGAACATACTAATCAAATAAAATGGGCTGAGGAGAGGAATCTAGGAATTCTTGCTAGAAATATCAAACAAACTATGAGGGCAGTTTCAGAGGTACACCGTCATTACAACAAGTATGAAGAAAATCTCATAGAGTTTTCTAAAAACTATGTCAGAAATGGGACTAAGACAACAACAGAAATGATTTCTCAGATGCTAGAGAACTAGAAAGGATTATAATTTTTCAAGTATAATTTCAAATTCTGGTACGCGGCAATTTTCGATGGGCGAACTGACCAACAGGGATGAAGACATAGACCGCGTACCAGAACTAGCAAAAGCTTTTATGGATAACTCTTGTGATCGCCGTCATTGACTGAGTGTCCCGAATGCGCAGCCAAAGAAGTACAAGTAGAAATGAAATTTGATCCAAACACAAAACATTTCATTTGTAAAAGGTGCGGATTGTTTGCGACCAGGGAACAGATAAGCGATATTCGATATCGATTAAACAAACGCGAGAAGACACGTGAGGATAAACATGATGAATATCGCGAATGGTGGCAGTCAAGTAAGAAAGAAAAACAAGGTTAGTTACACAAAGGTGAATAGGCATGGTAAAAGAAATTCCGAAATGGGTACAGGACGAAATAAAAAATGCTAAATTTGGCAAGCCAGAGTCTATAACAAGAACAGGATACATCCTCGAGATTTATGATAAGGACAAGAAAATAGATACCCAGCTTTATGAGGCTGTTGAGGATGGAAGAAGAATTGTAACGATGGATTTACCAAAAAAAACCAAACCTTCTGACCTAATGAAAGGGGTTGTCTATGAATTTACATTTAATTCAGCGAGTGCGTCCTTAAGTGACAAACTGGTGGAATTTCTCAAAAAAGAGATGGAAATTGATATGAATGCTATATATCAATTTGAATTAACCAATTTAGAACTAATGGATGTTGATTCTGACTCTTCAGGTACAGAGGAATCTGAAGAAGAATAAGTCATTATGTGATTTAATTAGTTGGTTTTACTGATTTTCTGAAAATTTCACCAACTATGAAATTAATAATATATGGAAATGTTTGTTTTAGCCAAATGGCTATTCTGATAAATTGTGGGACTACTATCTCAAGTCTTGGAGAAGAAGAAGCTCTCACTACTGCTTTTGCCACTGTATTTGCACTTAGTGCAGTAGAATATCGTGGCATTTTTCCAAATGAATTGTGATTAAAGAAATTAGTTCTCACCATAATAGGACTTACTATTGTAATTCCTATACCAGTTCCTCTCAATTCATGATATAGTGATTCTGAGAATCCTAACATGGCAAACTTTGAGGCGCAGTATGATGCCATGGAAGGAATTCCGAAACTCGCTGCAACAGATGCCACATTAACTATATGCCCAGATTTATTCTCTAACATTTTGGGTAAGAAAGCTTTGATGCAATATGCCATACCAAAATAATTTGTTGCCATTTGCGATTCTATTTCTTCAATTTTTGTGTCCTTTACGGTACTATAGATCCCAAAACCTGCGTTATTTACAAGAACATCAATAGTTCCAAACTTTTCCAAAACTTCCTGATTCATTTTACTTACTTGATCTTTTTGAGATACATCACATTGACAAATTAGAATGTCAGTTTTGTATTTTGAAAGCTCCTTTGCAGTCTCTTCTAGTTTGTTTCTGTCTCTTGAAACAAGTGCAAGAGAAGCATTTAACTTTGCAAATTCTTTAGCAACTTCCTTGCCAATTCCACTGGATGCCCCTGTTATTACAACTACTTTTCCGGAATAATTCACAATGAAAAGGTAAAACGGTGAAAATAAAGTGCTTTCTATGCTGCCTTTGCTTTCTTAATGCTTGGATAGACCACTTTCATCAGAAATATCCAGCTAATTACAAGACCCACATGGTATGTTGCTATTCTCCAAGCAATAATGATATTCCATTGCATGCTGTTTTTAGCAGCTTCATAGGTCAAGGTATTTAGATGCCCCAGATACGCCCAGATAGCAAATTCAGTCAGACCCGAACCACCAATTGTAATAGGCAAATTTCCTACTGCATTTGCTGCCATGGTTGCCATGAGAGAATGGATAAAGTCTATGACATATCCTGCCCCATTTGCAATCATCATAAAAGATAGTCCATAAAATGACCAGGTAAATGCTGAGATTATCATTGAAACTGCGAATGCTTTTTTAATTTGCTTGTTATGCCGCGTCTCCCTACTCATATCACAAATTTCTTTCATCCAAAGATTGGTCTTGTCAAGATACTTGAGTGAACGTTCTTTTCCTATCTTCTTTGCAATGTTATAAATCAATGATGGTACTTGAAAAGTTCTTTTGGATGACAAGAAAAATAGTGTGGCCCATACACCTGTAACTGGTAAACTTACTGCAAGAATTGCAATAGCTACTGCATAAGCCCCATAAGCAAAGGAGAATGCAGCGGCAGTAATTGCAAGTATTCCTGACACCAAAACTTCAGTTACAATTTCGACTATAGTAACATACGACGCTTTACCCACTGGAACTCCTTTTTTATTTAACCACATGATTCTAACTAATTCACCACCAACAAAAGATGGTGTGGTTGAGGTAACAAACTCACTACCGATTCTGACTGAAATTGTTCTCCAGTTTACATCCACTGGTCCCAAAAGTTTCTTCACGAGATAGTTGAACTTTAATCCTTGCGTAAACAGCTTGCAGGCCATAGCAAATCCAGCAACCGTAAATGGGATCATTCCAACTGCAAGAATATTTGCTAGACTTACGTTAAACGTAAAGGCAATGATAAGGAATGGAATTACACTTACTGGAATTGCAAGTATCTTCCAATTCATTGCATGCCTTACTCATGGATGGAAATATAAGCTCAACATAAAATAGTTTATCAGTAAAAATGAAGACAATTTTCATTGTTGGAACTGCGGGAGCTGGTAAATCTTTGTTGGCGTCTAAGATTTTCGAATATTATACAAGAAATGGTGCTTTTGTAGGGATGTTAAATTTAGACCCGGGAGTAGAGAATTTACCCTACACATGTGATGTAGATGTGAGAGACTATGTAGACATAGTATCAATAATGAGACAATATGATCTGGGTCCTAATGGCTCCATCATAATGGCAAATGATCTTGTTGCATCAAAGATAGACGAAATACAACAAGAGGTCGATAATGTAAATCCTGACTACTTGATAGTAGATACGCCTGGTCAAATTGAATTGTTTGCTTACCGAGCAAGCGGTCCCTTTTTTGCACAAAATCTTAATGCAGAACAAAAAGTGGCAATGTTTCTTCATGATGGATCGCTTCTTACAACACCGATTAATTTTGTTTCAATAGCTTTACTTGCAACATCTGTCAAATTGAGGTTAAACTTGCCTCAAGTAAATGTAGTTACAAAAATAGATCTTATTGAAGATAAGATTAAAGACATACTAAAATGGTCCACAAATATGACAAGTCTCCAGGATGCACTTGCAAAAGAATCTGATGGCGAAAGATATATTCTTGCATCAAATCTCCTGAGGAGTTTGAATTTGGGTGGATTTGCTCAAGGATTAATTCCAATTTCAAATGCTACCGGAGAGGGTTTGGTTAATCTTCAAGCGGCTCTAAGCAGAATCCTCAATTTAGGTGAGGAGGTTGAGGACTAGTGTCTTCAAGTATTACAGTGAGAGCACCCTGTTCTACGGCAAATCTGGGACCTGGTTTTGATGTATTCGGACTTGCATTGGATGCATATTATGATGAGATTCAACTTAAGAAAGAGGGTAAAGGAATTACAATTCAAACTTCTGATTCGATTCCTCTTGATCCAAAAAAAAATTCTGCAGGTTTGGTAATAAGAGAGATGTCAAGGAAATTCAAGGTGAAAACAGGTCTTGTTCTGAGAATTAAGAAGGGAGTACCTGCAGGATATGGAATGGGAAGTAGTGCAGCATCAGCTGCAGCAGCAGCGATAGCATTTGATTCATTATTCAATTTGAGACTAGATCCAAATATCTTAGTACAATATGCTGGTATGGGTGAAAAAGCTAGTGCGGGTTCTGTTCACTATGACAATGTTGCAGCATCAGTTTTGGGCGGATTTGTAATTGTGAGAACAAATCCATTTAATATAATTCGAATTGATCCTCCCAAGAATTTAGTATTGTGTATAGCTATACCAAAGGTATTCATACCACAAAAGAAGACCGAGGCTTCAAGAAAAGTTCTTCCACATATAGTCAAACTTTCGGATCATGTAACCAATCTAGCAAATGCTGCTGCAATAACTGCAGGGTTTGTTAAAAAAGATGTAGACCTCATAGGCACGTCAATCAAGGACATAATAGTAGAGCCTGCTAGGAAACACCTCATTCCGGGTTTTGATAAGGTAAAAAGTAATGCAATTCGTGCGGGTGCTTTAGGAGTTACTATTAGCGGTGCAGGACCTTCAGTAATTGCTTTTACTTCAAAATCCGGTAATTCAAGAAAAATAGCCAAGGCAATGAAGAATGGATTCGCATCGGCAAGAACAGAATGCAACATAGTTATCTGCAAGCCAGGTAGAGGAGCCGCAGTTATCTAATTACTTTCGCTGAAGAAACGAACGCATTCTTTCTTCTCTTTCTTTAGTTGAAAAACAAAGTGACCAGGAATAAATCTCCAGTTTAAGACCCGTATCTAGGCTTGCATCCATTCCCCTGTTCACTAACATTTTTGATATACCTACTGCGTAACTGCTGTTTTTTACTATGGTCTTTGCATATGTTCTTGTTTCAGCAAGCAAAGCCTCAGAAGAGAAAATTCTGTTTACCAAACCCATCGAGAAAGCTTCTTCTACATTAATTCTTCTTCCAGAAAAAATTAGATCTTTAGCTCTTGCAGGACCAACAAGCCGCAAAAGTCTTTGAGTTCCACCCCAGCCAGGACAAATTCCCAAGGTAACCTCCGGTTGACCAAGCTGTACATTTTGTGATGCAAATCTGATATCGCAGGACAAGGCAAGTTCACAGCCACCCCCTAGTGCATAACCATTGATTGCTGCTATGACGGGTTTTGGCAATTTTTCTATTTTATTTAGAACCTCGTGTCCTTTCAGTGCGTATTTTTCAGCCTCCGTTGGTCCAATTTTGCTCATGTATTCAATATCTGCTCCCGCAGAGAATGCTTTTTGATCAGAGCCAGTGATTATTACTATTTTTGATGAATCTTTTTCCAAGCTATCCAAAATTGTTATGAACTCTTCCATGACATCAAGGTTCATTGCGTTTAGTTTATCAGGTCTGTCTATTGTAATCTGAACAATTTCTTCATCTTTTTCTATTTTCAGATATGGCATAACAGAACAAGATGGGTCAGCAAATTAAACTTTAGATGAATGAATTCTGAAAAATAGAAAATCAGTTATATCACACTTCTTACAGAGGAACTGCTTTGAATTCCTTGGGATTTGCGTCCGCTATTGTGTCTGCCGTTAGTTGGGGTACTTTTTTTGTTCCCATAAAAAAAGTCAAGGTTGGAAATATTTGGCAGCTGCAAGGCGCAACAGGAGTTGGAGTTATTCTATTTGCCATTCCTGTTGGCTTTTTGTGGGGATTTGAGATTTTACCGAGCGGTCTGCTTAGTGGTGCTATCTGGGCCGTAGGAAATATACTTGCTCTCTATTCTGTTAGATTAATTGGACTTTCAAGAACCTCACCATTTCTTGCAGGCTTTAGCATTCTGGTCTCATTCTTATGGGGAATTTTGTTCTTTGGTGAGAAATTCAATTACTTAATTCTTGCAATTGTGGCTGTTGGTTTGTTACTTGGAGGTTTACCATTTATTGCCAATACCACAAAAGGTTTACCGATACAAAAGAAGGGATATCTGATTGCTGCAGCTTCAGGGTTAATTGGCGGTTCTTATGTTATTCCCATGCAAGCAACACACTCGCTTCAATCTGGCTTCTTTTCTTCTAGTATCTCCATTTTTGTGATTGGAATACCAATGTTATTTTATTCAAGAAGATTTATCAAGAAAGAAATTGCGGCTGGAATTATTTCAGGAAGTTTATTCAACGTAGGAAGCCTAACTGTCTTGATAGCTGTTGGACTAGTAGGAATCACGGTAGCTTATCCCATCTCTCAGACTGCAACCCTCTTTGCAGTATCATGGGGGGTTTTGTATTTTAAGGAAATAGTCCATCGGCGTCATATAAAAAGAGTAATCATAGGTGCAGGATTGATAATGTGTGGTGCCGGCCTTCTTACGATAGCATAGTTAAACATTTTATTTGGCCGATAACGAGTGCATTCAAATTGAAAGCAATTATTGTGTTTAGTGGCGGAATAGACTCAGTATGTACTGCTGCCTACCTACGAAGACGTTATGATCTATATGGAATAACATTTTCTTATGGACAAAAGGCTGATCAAGAACTACAAGTGGCTAGATACTTTGCGAAGATCCTAAAATTCCGCGATCATAAGATAATTGATATCGATTTTATGAAAGAATTGTATCAAAAAACAAATGCATTAACATACTCAAAAATGAAAATACCATCCGAATTTGATTATTCGATAGTTGTTCCTATAAGAAACGCTGTCTTTCTTTCTATAGCTTCTGCGTGGGCTTTCTCAAAAGATGCCAAACTTGTAGCTTATGGAGCACATAAAGATGACCAGCGATATCCAGATTGCAGACCTATGTTTTCAAGATTACTAACACAGGCCCTCAATGAAGGTGAAATAGATGGCATAAGATTGGGTCTGAGAAAGAAGATTACAATTTGGAGTCCGTTTATGGGAAACCTTTCGAAAAGTAATCTTCTCAACATAGGACACAAACTCCTAGGAGACAAAATATTCAAAACTTGGAGTTGTTATTCTCACTCAAAGATCCAGTGTGGAAAATGTGAGTCTTGCCAAAATAGAAAGATGGCATTTCGTCATGCAAAGATAAAAGATAAAACGAGATATGTGTTTTAGTCTAAATTTTTGATAAAGATGGTCTTTTCAGAATTATTGGTCTTACGATCAGATAGTAAATTAGATACACAACACCCACCAAGCCCCAAAAGATCCAATTAGTCATGGACTCATCAAAACCCATCTTTTTAAAAAAATCCATAGAGTTTGCCGAGATCAACAATCCTGCTCCCATGACAATGCCGAATTCTATGGCATACCATGCAAATGCTGGCCAAGACTCTTTTGGAACATGGACATTGTTATGTGCACCCACAAATGTCGTGTGTTTTATGTCGTTATTTAATTTTTCAGATTATGCTATGTTTGGAGGAGATCTGCCGTTATATATTAAACTCAGAACGTCAACTCGTGCCTCCTTTTTATCATAAATTCCTCTTGATGCGATTGTTGTAACCATGGCGTCGTTTCTTACTCCCCGCATCTTCATACATAGATGTTCTCCTTCTGCAATTACAATGACTCCTTTTACTCCTTCTCCATACAACTCATCAGCTATGTTTTTTGTAATTCTCTCCTGAATCTGAAGTCTCGTAGAGTATTTCTCGACAAGGCGAACAAGTTTAGAGATTCCAAAGACTTGGCCATCAGGTGAGTAGGCAATAGTGATTTTGCCAAAAAATGGAAGCATGTGATGCTCGCACATTGAGTAAAACTGAATGTCTTTTGCTATTACAATGTCAGAATCCTCAGAGAATTTAACGGAGAGTTCTGATTCTGCATCGTATCCTTTGAAAATCTCTTCGTACATATCGGCAATTCTACTAGGTGTGTCAGCTAGGCCTTCCCTAGTTGGGTCCTCCCCGATTTCTGCAATCAGTTCTCGAATTAGTTTTTTGACTCTTTCCTTGTTCATCATGGTGCTCCTATGAATTTATGTAACTGAGGAACTATACGCACATCCTTGTAATAAGCATAGACTGCATCATAAAAGCTAAAAAGGTGTTCCAAATTAGGCTCTGCTATACCGTAGCTGGGCTGTATTATAAATCCTGCAACCTGTGATTGTGATATCATATCAAAAATTTTCTTTAGGAGTTCTTTAAATGAACCAAGCTCTGTTCTTGAACTAACTATTACTTTAATGTAAGTAACTTTACCTGAATTTGTAGCAAGTTTTAGGCAGTTAAGCTCATTTTCCAAAAGTTTAGAATAATGTTTTGTGTCAACAAATTCAGAATCAGGTGTCTTGAATTCAATTTTAATGTAGTCAATATATGGCAGAACCTGAGCAAACCTAGCTGAATCATAACAAGATGATTCAAGATAAGTTGGAATCTTTTTTAGCTGAATGAATTTTGCTAATTCACTCACTGCTTCGGATTGTAATAGTGGATCTCCTCCAGTAAAGTTTACTTTGTATGTGTTTTGTTTCAAGTTCATTTCAATTAGTTCTTTAGCCTTGTCTAAGGTATATTCATGACCTGAATCGACAGGAAGTGCACCCTTTGTATCACAATAAAAGCATTTGAAAGGACAACCTGCCAATCTTACAAAAAGAGTCTTGGTTCCATAAAGTATTCCTTCGCCTTCTACTGATGTGAATATTTCGTAAATTCTTACTTTCAAGCGCTCAATCTGTACTTAGTCAATATTTATTTAATTGGATTTTATTATGAACAATTTTTACTAAAACGATTTATCTCATTAGAGAGGGAAGTAGCACATTTGTTCACGCACTACAATATCTTATTTCTGCAGGAATTGTGAAAGTTTAGGACGTAATATGAGGTGCTTTTCGTGCAAAGAGTCCTGCTACAAAGATAACAACACCAAGAATTCCAATAAGGCTTCCTACAAACTCAATAGTATCTTGAAGTCCTTGTTGTGTAGGAGCTAATAATACGGCAAGTAAGGCACCTATTACAATCATTGGTATTCCGATACCAACTGTAATCTGCTTTGAAGCCATCCTTTTGCTCGCTTGAAAAAACTATATGAATTTTATGAAGTCTTGTTTCCCCAGCGTGTACAGTAATTTCCAGTGGAATTAACCCCACAGATGGGATTTTACCATATTGGATTATATCTTATTTAATAAAGCTCAATTTTGCCCGTTATCAGAGTTTTGGTGATCATTGTTTAGAGGGAGTCTTTTAATGTGTATGTTTTTTTCCAGATAAGGCTTTTCATGTTCTCCATGTGTTGGTGGCGGTGGTGGGATAGTTGAGCTTGTTGCATTATTTCCCGTTGTGTTTTCAGGAGAAGTTGGAGAGATTGGTGGTGGGATAGTTGAGCTTGTTGCATTAGTTCCCGTTGTGTTTTCAGTTACAGGTGGTTGAATTGGTGGTGGGGAGATTGGTGGTGTGAAAGTGTTGTTTGAATTTTCTGCAAGACTGGGATTATTGGTAGTTGATGATAGCTGTTCCATTTTCTCTGACATTCTTGATTTCTCATTTTGATATTGTTCGATCATTTTTATGACTTTAAGTGCCTCATTTACTTTGCCTTCAGATACTAGCTTCTTTAATTCTGCAAGCATTTCTTCGGGATTTTGTCCTATGGCTACATTTACATTATTTTGAACAGTCGATGATGGTGAAATCGTAGTTGAGCTTGCATTATTTCCCGTTGTGTTTTCAGGAGAAGTTGGAGAGATTGGTGGTGGGATAGTTGAGCTTGTTGCATTAAACCCACTCATCTTGCTGAATCTTTCGATTTGTCTTTCTGTGAAATCCTTTGCTCTAGCAGAAATTCTCTCTTTGGCAATTGTTGTAAGTGAATTATGTGTTTCAACTAGAAAGTCATTCGCATTCTTAATCAATGTTATCGCGTCATTAACATTACCTGATTCTAGATCTTGTTGTGCAGTTTGAATCAACCCATCAAATTTGGTAAAGTCCACTTCAATGTTATTTTTTGTTGCTATGGTCTTAAGCAGGTTTTCCATATTATTGAGCCTGACAATTTCACTCCTTAATTGAGTGATTTCCACTTTTTGTTGATCATTTGATGCTGTTGCGTTAAGAGAATTTATTTTATCACTTGTTTCCTTGAAAAACTTCATTGCAGCAAGAAAGTGTTGCTTGGCAGATTCTACATCTTGTTGGCTCACTGCTTTTGCAAGTTGATCAGTTTCATCAGAACCTTGCTTGTAAAGCTGATTAATTTCATCTGAAACGTTGTTGGTTTGTGATATAGTGAGGCCGAGATTATCTCTGGCCTGCGTAGCTATATTCAGTAAGATATCAAGCTGTGGGTCAGCATAGGATTGTAGAGGTAATCCTAGTACCATAGTTCCGACCAATGCCATTAGAATAAATGATAACGCTCTCATTCTTGGCCCTCTTCCTCTATCTTTCGTAACTTTATGAGATTCTGCTGGTCTACCTTTTCTATTTCAACAATGCCTTCCCTTTCTAGCCGCTTTACTGCACGCCACATGGTTGTACGCGGTAGAAGGAATTTCTTGCGAAGTTCGCTCTCGAAAACTCGTCCACCCTTTTCTGAAATAAATGCAACCATTTCCTTATCCTCTTGGCGCAATTCTGGCTTGAGCCTGAAAATTGTTTCCTTATCTGGTGGTATGTAGTTGGTCTGTGGAATCGGGGGAATTATTACGGACTTGGTAGCTCTGTTTTTTCTTAAGATAATGAATGCAGTAGTTCCTGCTGCAGCAGCTCCCGCAGCAATTAAAATTGGCATATTATTGTTCTCTGGCGAGCTTTTTGGTGCAGATAGAGCTGTTTGTTGTTCCTGAACTGCTAGGTTTTTTGCATCATTGGCCAGGGACTCGGCATCGGAGTACTTTCCTTGGTTGAATGCAGTATTTGCATCATTGAGTTTTGCAGAAGCCAAGGGAGTTGGTATTCCTTCAGAATTAACTGTTCCAATGAAATCATGTGCCTTCTGAATTGCCAAGGTTGCAGTCTGGCTAGTTCCCAATACACCAAAGACGTAGCTAATATCTGCAGTTCCATTTGGCAGTGAAATAAGAGATTGATTATCTACAATTTGCAGATTCAACGGTGGTGAACTAATTCCTACAATTACAGTATTTTTTGGCAAAAGTACAGAGAAATCAACAGTAGAATTTACCTGAAATGTCCATGTCTTACCAATTTTTGACACAAGATCAGGGGTATCATAATCTACTTTAATTGTAGATGCCCCTAAAGTCTCAATTACCGCGTCATTTGCATTCACCTTGCTTGAAAGCAAGGTGCCGTTCTCGTCTTGTGCAACCAAGTTGTTAGTAGTATTACCATAAAGTTCGAGTGCAAAATCAGGAGATTGTGGATCAACATCAGTTTGATAAAAGACGTGTGTAGTTCCATCAGCGTAAATACTAAACTCCAGAACTTTGGGAGAGCTTAGTGCATACTGGACAGAAGAGGAAAGTGCAATTAGAAAAAAGCACACAGCAATTATTGGCGCCTTGACCATTGTTGTCAGGATATAGGTGAACCTTACAAAAAGCATTCCTTCTTGTGATGCATCTGGGATCACCAGAGTTTTCTGACACATTCTTCTAGTACCTTAAGTTAAGTCCTTGAACTACACCCTGAAATCGCTGGAATTCCTGGAAGAATCTGATGCCTTTCTCTGTAATCTTAAACAGGCGGTTTCTATCGTCCTTCATCGACTCAACCAAACCTGCGTCTATCAGTTTTTGGCACTTTTCTAGCACAGCATAGTGCGAAAGGTTTGCTCTTCTGGAAATAGCAGATATGATTACTCCTTGGAGTCCACCGTCCATGGTTACTCCCAGGATATCTGCAATGATACCCATTTCAGACCTGTATTGTTGTTTTGACATGGACAGTCTATAGGATGCATGTTTTATCAGGGACGTCGTGAAACGCTAAAGCGGAACGCCTAGCGGAACAGTGTTTCAGTCCCTGAAATGCGCTGAATTTGAGATATTTACGAAGCGGGGGAAAATTGTGGTTTTGCTAAAATTTGAACAGATTTTATATGGCATTTGTATGGCTACTCAAAAGGAGGTGCAACGGTGAGCTTTAACGACTCTGGTTTTGGTGAAAATACAAGCCAAGGACACAGCGGTAATAGAGGTTATGGCGGAGGTCGTAGATTCGGCGGAAGACGTTTCGGCGGAGAACGAAGATTTGACGACAGGCCAAAACCGGTAGAAACTGGCAAGGAATATGACGTATCTATAACAGAAATCAGTAGAAAAGGAGACGGTATCGCAAGAATAGAAGGTTTTGTTATATTCGTCAAGGGCGGACAAGTAGGCCAGAACACAAAAGTAAAGATAACGCAAGTAGGCGGACGCTTTGCTACTGCTGATGTAGTAAGCGAAGGAACCCCACAGGCAGCATCAGAGTAAATCTGTTCTCTTGGAAGCGTTTTTCTTAATTTTTTTATAATTTCACAGTTTTCTTTTTTATCTTTTCAATAATTTCCAACTTTCTTCTTATGTCCATACTTGGTTCCATGGTAACGTATACTGTCTTATACTTAGGATAGAGTACTATCTGTGTAACCTTTTGACGCTCTATGTGGACGTAATTGACCAGACCTAGACTCTTATCAAATTGCTTGCGAATCTTTCGTCGTATAGCTACTTGTTTGCAAAAGTGTTCTTCTTCTTTTTGTGATTTAAGAGATGTCTTACCTTCTTTCATTATAGCCTCAGATATGTTTCCTTTGAGGTCAATTATTGCAGCAAATCTCATCATAGGATCGAATGCCAAGATGTCTTCTACTATAGGAATGAGGTCCACTTTGTGGTTGTTCTTTTTCAACTGACGAAGTGCAAATTTTCAATTCTCTAAATATATCTTGGTACCCAATATGCCTGATCGACTACTAAAAAGAGCCATTTCTGAAAATCTAGCGAATAATTTGACCAATTCTTCTATCTATTAACTTTTTATATATTGCAAATTACAGTACTCATAAGCAATATGTTTGAAAAGTTCCGAAAGAAAAAGGACGAATTTAAACCAGCCTCTACCAAAAAGGAGGAAGACACAGATGATCTTACAGAAAAAACTGTGCAATATCAACCACAAGAATTGAAAGAGGAAACTCCTGAGGTCATTGAAGAGCAGAGGCCTAGACCAGCAGAGATCAAAGAACAACCTAGGCCTCCAGAACAAGTAAAAATACCCGAACCTATTCAACAAACTACCATGGGCACTTCTGGTGAGGATATAGGAATACGAGCATTAATGGATAAACGAACCAAGCTTGAGGAAGCCATTGACTATGTAGGCTTGATGATAAAGAATCTGAAAGATAAACGAACTAAATTAGAAAAAAGCATCGAAGACGAATCAGTAGATATTAAAAATCTCAAGGAAAAACTGATCAAGGTAGGACAATATATTGACGAAGAAAGGCAGGGAATAAAGACACTACAGCAAAAAAGAGGCGAAGTGGAAAAGGAGGCAGATGATGTTGCAACGATAATAGGCAACTTGCGTGAGAAATTATTGAGTATAGATCATGTAGTAAATGAAGAAGGCACCAAGATAGAGAAATTCAAAGAGACTCGTTCCAAAAGCGATTCTACATTTACCTAGAAAGTAAAACCTTCTTTTAAGATTGCACCTAGATTTTCCCTTATTTCCTCTTCAGATGATAATGAATTGAGGTCTCTGTTTAGCACCTCAGTTGCAAGACACTGGTTCTTGGAAAATTGATAGTAGCAATCTAATTTTTCTTGATAAGTTTTAGCCCCATAGTAGATAGTCCAGAAATTTTCGGTTGAATGTTGAATGTATAGTAAGAATTTTTTAATCACTGTTTCAATCTTTGGAGAAGGATTGTCTTTCATCAATCCAACTAGAATTTGTTCTAGCTTGCTGTCCAGATTAGATTCATAGATAAGCTGGTAAATGTCCCCGTCTGTCACGGACGCGTTACGAGGCCGTATCATAAAAGCTTTAATCAATAAATTTCAAAAAAAATTGAAATAAAATGTAACAAATCTACTTGCCTGAATAAATCAAAACTTCAAACATGATAATGCTAACAAACCTTAAATATTTTGTTCACGTATTAATTGTCCCTGTCAAAGGATATCTCCCAAGATAGGTATCATGCAGCAGAAATGTGATGCGGTCAAGGTAAAACCCTTCCGTATATGCAACCAAGGGAGCAATCCCAAGGAAACGATGACAATGGTCATCTATGCTCTGGATGCGAACCATCCACGCATGGCGTGTTAATCACACGCTCCTGCATGATCTAGTTTTTTCTCAATTAAAACAAGATAGACTAAACTATGTAAATTATTCAAATGGATTAATACAATAATCCGTCTCTTCCGTGATTATCTAAAAGAATGGAAATCCAATCAAAGAGATGGATCTGGTATGTGCTTCCATCTAACGTAACAGCACAAGGATTAAGCACAGTAATTCCTCTGTATGTAATCTTTCTTGGAGGAGGAATTGGAGAAGTTGCAATAATTGCAGCTATTCAGAATGGAGCACTGACCATAGGTTCGATTTTTTGGGGAAAGATAATTGATAAATTCCATGTAAGAAGGCAAATACTGCTTGTTTCATTTTTTGTAGTTATTCTTTGCAGTATCTGGATGTATTTTACAAGTTCAATAGTAGTACTTTATGGAATTGCACCAATACTTGGATTTTTTATGGTTGCAAGAAATCCAATAACACAGCTTCTTGTAATGGAATCAGTCAAGAAAAATCTCTGGAGTTGGCTTTTTGCAAGAACATCTATCATGAGCTCACTTGGCATGCTGATTGCTATGGCAATAGGAGCCATTGGAAGTCTGTATTTTGACGTACGGCCATATTTTTTGATTTGTGCGGCATTCGGCGGTATGACAATAGTATTTAGTACTGCAGTCAAAGGGGGAAGTTTTCATTTGGAACGAAGTAGTATAGCCCATTCAATTCATGGTCTAACTTATTCTATTAGTCATCATCACTTTGTTTTTCCTAAAATTCTTGAGATTTATGATTTCAAGCACATTATTGCAATATTTAGGGGCAAAATAAGTAATGAGATAGGAATATTCTATCTCGGTATTTTCGCGTTTAATTTAGGCAGCAACATATACTTTACCGGTTGGACTCCATTTCTGGTACATCATCACTTTTCAAACTCTGGGGTCTTCTTGAATTATTCAATTCAGACTGCAACCATGTTGCTTGTCTTTTTTGTGGCACCAAGGATAATATCAAAACTAGGAGAACGGCGGGCCACCATTGTTGCATTCGTACCCAGGGTTCTTGCGGTAGTGATTCCTGGGGTTTCAATTCCCTTGATGATTGGAAGTATAGGTCCTGTAATAGCAATTATTTCGTCGTGCCTAATGGTCGTTGGCTTTTCTATTTTTAGTACCTCTAGTTCCGTGATTTTTTTCAAAAGCATTCCGCAGGGATTTGAAGGAAAGTACCTGGGGGTAAACAGCGCAGTAACAGGAATTGGTGTTTTTGCAGGATCTATAGTAACAGGAGAGATTACCAAGTCATTTGGCTATGCAGTATTATTTCTTACAGCTTCAGCCATACTGGTCTGTTCGCTTGTTTTATTCCAGATATATTTCCGCTACAGACTATCAAATAAGATAGTCTAGATGTAACGAGTAGTAGATGCTTGACCGGCAGGCATCGATGGTAGCTTGTCGTTGACTGCTGCCTCTGCAACCGCTGCTGCTTCTTGGAGGATCTTTTCAGATTCTTCTGACGAAGCTTCTGAGTCGATTCCAAAGTCACCGCCGTGGAATGAGTCTGTCATCAAACCACCTAGCATCTCTGTCATTCCAGATAGTTCATGATCCGCTTCTGGCATGAATCTTATCAGCGAAGATCTTAGGTTTCTCATCAAGCCAATTGTTGGCATGATTGTGACTACGGTGTCACCTAGATCATGGAAGGTACTAAGTCTAAGCTCGATTTGTTCAAGCGCGATCCTAGCGTTTCCGAGAAGTTTGGTAACTTTTCGAACCTCAGCTAGTTCTTTTGATAAAACTTTACTTGTGGTAGTATCATGTTGTTGTGTAGCGACAACAATTCTCTTAAATAATTTTTCATCTCTTTGTTTTAATTTTGAAATCATTCCATCCATTTTTGCAATTTGAGTCTGAAGTCTTTTGATTGCTTGTTCCATTCTTGGCTTCAGAGCGCCTTTTGGTTTTAGTGTGTCACTTATTTTCTCACCAAGACTTGGTGTCTGTGGTCTTTGCCAGTTATTGGCGAAGTTTGTCATGGATACGAATAAAAAAATTCGTTATTAATTTCCGGTGTGAAATGTGGTTCACAGTATACTAAATTTAGCTGACAAAAATGCGATTATGAGAACAAACAGAGTTATGTTCATCGCTGGATTTTATTAAAAAATCAAAATTTCGTGGATAAACTATTTTGGATAGTTCCTACGTTTCCTTCCAGCCACACAGACCTATTGCGATATTTGAATCGCAACGTTTCTTTGCGGATGGATTTTCTTTAGGTGAACCGACAACGCGCTGCTTGACGGCTGTGATTCACAACAAAGTGGACATTTTTCCATTTTATTTGATGAATGTCGATCAAAGGAAACGTATTTAAGGTTTTGGTTGGAGTCATTTTTACAACCAAAAAAGTTTCATTAAAAAAAATTTTTGCAAAAAAGTTATTTTTAATTGAGATGGGAAGTTTGTTTTTGAAAAATCATTTGCGAAAAAATTAATCATGAGATGTTTTAATTCCAAGAAAAATGTGCGACAAGAAATTCTAACGAAAATAAAAATACACCAGTACGATATTAGGACAGCCTATTTCGAGTTATTATCGTGAAACTAGACATAAATTGTAAAATCTGCAAGATCTCTAGTTATTTTTTAGTAGAAATCATAAAATCACTTATAGTTAAAGCTTTTTATTTGTCTTAACCGAAAATCGTATAAGAGATAATATGGCGCGAGAATCTTTCGGTTCAGGTGGACGTTGTCCTCGTTGTGGAAAAGGTCCAATGGTAACTGACAGCACTACCGGAGAAATGTTTTGCGGTGGTTGCGGATTTGTTATGACAGAACGTGTCGAGGAATCTGGCCCAGAATGGAGATCATTTTCCAAAGAAGAACACGAAGACCGAAGTAGAACAGGAACTCCCACATCACTTGCAATGCATGATATGGGACTTGCAACAATAATTGGTCCTGCCGACAAAGATGCATCTGGTAAACCACTATCTGCATCAATGAAAAGTACCATTGAACGACTTAGAACTTGGGACAGTAGAAGTCAGGTCCACGAGCCAGTAGACAGGAACTTTAGACAAGCCTTCAGTGAGCTTGACAGACTAAAAGACAAGCTTGCTTTGTCTGATGCTGTAATAGAAAAAACAGCATACATTTACAGAAAAGCACTTGACAAGGGTCTTGTTAGAGGAAGATCAATTCCTGGACTTGTTGCTGCAGCACTATATGCCGCATGCCGAGATACAGAAACTCCAAGAACTTTGACTGATGTTGCAAATGGAATAAACATCAAACGAAAAGATGTTGCCCGATGCTACAGACTACTTCTAAGGGAACTTGATCTGAAGATGCCGGTAGTAGACCCGATAAAGTGTGTGGCAAGAATTGCAAGCAAAGCAGGTTTGAGCGAGAAGACGAAAAGAAAGGCTCTGCAAATTCTAAAAGATGCTGCGGAGATTGAAATTTCTGCTGGCAAAGATCCAATGGGACTTGCAGCTGCTGCATTGTATCTTTCCTGTGTAATGAATGGAGAGAACAAGACACAAAAGGACGTTGCGCAAGCCGCCGGAGTAACCGAAGTAACAATTCGAAATAGATACAAGGGATTGAAAGAGTCCCTTAAGCTCTAAATTTTTTTATTAAAACTAAATTTTTATTTGTTTTAGATCTCAGTTTTATTCAATTTTGTTGCTCATGTGTCAAAAGTAAAAAGATCCTGATTGTAAATTTATGATATCATTTTAGAATTTGAATAGATTCGCATCTTGACATAGAAAAAGCGGGCGTGGCCTTTAATTCGCAGCCATGCAGAGATTACCTCTCATAATCCACACCAGAGGGGGATTCTATTTGAAGGTCTACGAAGCCACGCTCATATAGCAGTAGATTTTACATCCTTCTGCATAGTTTTGTATAGAACATCGTGGTATTTATCATTTCATATGTATTTTTTCATAATTATCACCCTATTTGTTAGAATTCTTCATAAAAAGGATCGAACAATGTATAATAGCATAACTTGAACCTCAAACATTTTACAATAATTTTTGATCGATCCTTTGATCATGTAATTAGATCAGTTGATGAATCAGAAAAACTTTATGATTTATTAAGTCACAATATACTGGGAAAATAATGGCGATTGGCGAACAAGAGAGATCTAGCAAAGCTTCGCTTTTTGCAAAACACGCATTCAAGTATTATTTAGTTGGAGGAATTGGAGTTCTTGTTAATCTTGGAGTACTTTACGCTCTAAAAGAATATGCCGGATTATGGTACCTTGTTTCTTCCGCAATTGCAATCTATGTCTCCATGACTACAAACTTTCTTCTAAACAAAGCTTGGACCTTCAAGGATACCACGGTAAAACAATCTACCCTTTTCATGTACTTCAAGTTCATTGGAATAAGTATTATCGGTATGTTGATTCAACTTGGATTCAACTACTGGTTTGTAAATGAAATGCACATGTACTATCTTTTGGCTGCTTTTATCTCAATAGTAATAGCATCAGGTGTAAACTTTGTGCTAAACAGAAAAATAACATTTGGCATAAGACTATAATTTAGATGAAATTTTCTGGTAAAGTTGCAATTGTAACAGGCGGTAGCAGAGGAATTGGAAAAGCAACTGCCAAGCTATTTGCGCAAGAAGGTGCAAATGTTGTAATCACTGCAAGAGATCAAACCAGACTTGAAACTTCGGCAAAGGAATTAAATGTAATTGGCATTGCAGGAGACATTAAAAAAAGCCAAGATGTTGAAAATGTAGTAAAGAAGACTGTAGAAAAATTTGGCAGAATAGACATTCTAATAAATAATGCAGGGATTTTTCCCGAGGTAAAACCATTGCATGAGATTTCTGAAAAAGAATGGAATGAAGTAATTGACGTAAATCTTACCGGGCAATTTCGCTTTACCAAAGCCGTGATTCCACACATGATGAAAAATGGGGGATGCATAATCAACGTCTCATCTGATGCAGGCCTAAAATCATTTGAGAATTTTCAAGCAGATGCCTATTCTGCTTCTAAAGCCGCGTTAATACTACTTACAAAGGCCTGGGCCATTGAATATGCCAAACACAAGATTCGCATAAACTGTGTCTGTCTAGGTGTGGTAGAAACTGATATGACACAACCATTTCTTAGAACCGAGGCAGATAGAGCCATTACAACAGCTGATCATCCAATAGGCAGGATAGGAATTCCTGACGATGTTGCACAAGCCATACTTTACCTTGCGTCAGAAGACTCGTCATGGGTTACTGGCGCAATCCTGCCAATTGATGGTGGCGCAGCACTACGGTAACCATCATATCAAATTAATAGAACCCAGCCCCAAGTCTGGATGTGACTCCAAAAAGAAAAAGAGCACTGAAGATAATCATTTTGCTTTCCATAGTCTGGTTTGCTGCAGCTTTGCCAGTACCATTTTTGTGGTTTAGTCCCACCCCACAACAATCACAACAATACTGGACATACATGGGGATTGCAGCCATAGTTTCCATACCCTTTGTAGCAATGGGAATTGTCTGGACGCTCAAGCCCGAGCTTGCAACAAGAAGCTAGCCGAGAAATTCTACTGCGCCATCTCCTTCGGGCGTCATCTTAATCCAGCGCGTTCTGCCTATCCTTTCAACTTCGACAAACTTCCACTCATTTTGTAAGGGCTGGATTATGTTCTTGTCAAGACTAGCAAATCTTGCCTGTTGAAAGTTTTCCTCTTTTGCATTGATTATTATTAGTTTTTTTTCGTCAGCAAGTTTTGCCATCTCTTTTTTGGTTATCTTTCCACCGTGTTCCTTTATTATTTTCAGAGCCTGGACCAAGGCTGGTTTTGGGGTGTGAATCTCAAATGCTGGCAGCTTTACTACTGTCTTTAGTCCAGTGGAGAGCTGTTCTCCCTTGACGCTTGCGTAACTTTCTGGCTCTGCATAATATGGTGTAAGTCTTGTTTTTCCCTGAAACATCATGCATGCCATCATGCATGCGATGGCCTGGATCTTGGAGCCAGACGAACAGTTGATAAAAATATCATTGTCTTTTTCCTTTTCTGTAATCTCTCTTACTGATCTTAGTATCTTGAACAGATTGAACCTGTCAGTGTATCCTATGTGAACCTCGATCTTTTCTTTTTTTAATTGAGACCGAATCTTTTCCATGTACCCTTGGGCTCTATCCTTTGTAGGGTCGCCATGCATCAAAAGCCAGACCCTGTCTGCCTTCATCTGTTTTGCAGCAATTGCAATCCTGTCAATCTCAAAGCCTACCGGGGCAATATGCACTCGAAGATTGGCGATGTTACTCATAACAGTATGTATGGTTTGCATACTATGGTGATGATATATAATAATTGTGCATTTGTATGGTATTCATGCAGCAAAAATACAAACTAGAGCAGATTCCGGTCTTGTTCTATCCAAAGGTCAAGTCAGTCTTTGACGAGTCCTAGTTTTTCATCCAAGATGTTGTTCCAAATAATCAAGTGACTGTAACATTTCATTGATACTTTTCGTAACTGCTGTAACTGCACGAAACTCTTCATACATCATCTTTTCTTCCTCTTGTGATAGGATCTCAGATTCAGCTTTATCAAAGAACTTTTCCTCTTTTGTCATGTGATCATTTAGAAAGACAGCATAAGCCTTGAGAAATCTTGCAACTGGCTCCCTGTTGTCTTCTCCTTTCTTCCATTTTTGCAAATGCTTTGCTACATTATTTGCAATCCTGCGTGAAAACTCGTGCTCTATCAAAAATGCGCGAATCTCGTCCTTCAGTGAACCATAACTTGATACACAGGGAAAGTATGCATCTTCTTCCCTGGAATAGTGTATTGTATCCAGAAACTCGGACATTACTGTTACCATTTTTTCTATATCTTGGAACGGAATGGTATCTCCTGCGTAAAGCTTGGTAGAACATTGCATTACAATTTTTTCCAGCCTTCGGATTTGCTTGTGATCGTTTCGTAATGTATCAGTAGCACTCATAGTACCGTAAACAAGATTACCTTTTTTGGATCATATTGTATTATAGCAAAATGTGGAAACGGTTCTCCTGTTCCGTAATAGCCTTCAGGCCCTCCCATTCCCAAACGTACAAGATAATTGTTTGTTGGATTGATCTCAATCTCTCTATTTTGTAAAATGTGGCCTGAGATCTTTTCTTTTTTTGGTTTTAATTCCGGATAGATGCGGGAAATTGTACCATCCTGCATTATGGTCTCTTCCATGTGCTGATGCCCGCACAATATGATGTGGTTTTGTACGTGATTTTTTGCCTCATCGAATGCCGATTTTGGCGTATAGTGGTACCCATAATGGCTAAAGAACTCAAAATCCTCTTCTGTCAACCTCTGCCAGGACCTTTGGTAGAGCCATTCTTCATCGGTTACATTTTTTGGCATTATTTTTTTTGGGTCAAGCGGGCCGCCGTGCACACAGAATAGCCCGTGTTTTTTGTCGATATACTCCCTGGTACCAAATGTGCCGTCCTTGTTTTGCTTGAAAAATGAAATGTCTTCTTGGTTTAGTTTTGCATGCGCATCCATGGATTCAAGTGAGCTTCCGCCAATCATTGTATTTGACAAAAATCCCTCGTCATGGTTTCCCATTACGGAATAAAGCGGATAGTTTGCTTCAAGTGACTTTAATCTTTCTAGGACTTGTTTTGGGTTAGTTCCCCGCTCCAGGACATCGCCTAGGTTTATTATTCTGGAGAATGTGCCATACTTTTTTGTAAATTCTGGACTAGATGCTACACCAAGTATGGTCTCTAGTGCGGTGATATCAGCATGAATGTCTGAAAATACTAGATCCATGATATTTCTTGAAATTCCACCTAATTTGTAATTTATGTATTGGACACGTTCTCTGATGCTTCCTGTTCTTGGACGGATTTTTCCGTCTCATCTATGATGTATACCCTTGGAGCCTTCAAGGTACAGTCTTTGGAAAAATTCCTTTTGTTCTTCTATACTAAAATAGTCAAGCTAGTACGAAAAAAAATTTTAACTAAATTTTGACTTTTGTATTCTGGTATCGTATCTAATTCTAAATCCTTAGAATAAATTGGTAAAGAAATCATGTAAAATAAATAAAACGAGGTGCTAGTGATATCACTAAACCACTTGGAGTCACATCTTCTTCCTACCCATTGGGGATGTGACTTTTTTACAATTCTAGGTTCTGTATGGAATTTTTTGGTATCTTCAGGTCTCGGAATGTATCTGGGTTGATTGTCTTTGCTAAAATTTCAAGTCCTGTTACCGTTCTGGGACCAGGTTTTGAGAAATACTCGTTTGCATTAACTGCATAGACCTTGCCCTCTTTTACTGCTTTCATCTTTCTCCAGATTTTATTCTCTAGTAGCTTTTCATACTCTAGTATAGTGCGTTCTACATCAAACCCGCATGGCATTAGTATTATGATCTCAGGGTCATACTTTACTGCCTCACCCAATACCATTCTTCTTGATTGTTCTCCTGTGGTACTAATTCCGTTGATTCCTCCTGCTAATTCAACCATTTGCGGCACCCAGTGACCTGCAGTAAATAACGGATCTAGCCACTCTAGACAGAGAACTTTTGGTAGTGCGCCTTTTTTTGTATTTTTTACTTTGTTTATTCTTGTTTGAAGCTTTGCTACTAGCTCTTTAGCTTCTTTTTGTCGTCCTACTTTTTCTCCTATTTGTAGAATGTTTTGTAAAATGTCATCGAGGTTTTTTGGGTCTAGTATCAGGACCTCGGGTTTTGTATTTAGTATGGTAATAGCTCTGTTTATTTCTCTGGTATAAGGAGAGCAGACCTCGCAGATTCCTTGAGCAACTATTAGATCTGGATTTGCTTTTTTTAGTACTTTTTCATCTAGTACATAGATGTCTTGTCCTGTCTTTACAAGCTCTGATACTTTGTTGTCTATTTCATGGCTAGTCATCTTTTGGGGATCAAAAGAAGAATGAATTACCTTGGGTTTTGTTTTTGCCTCTGAGGGATAGTTGCATTCGTGTGTTACTGCAAGTACTTGGTTCCCTACGCCTAGCTCGTATAGGATTTCTGTAGCACTTGGAAGAAGGGAGACTATTCTTTGCATGCCTTCTTACGTTGTAGATGTATTCTTTAAACGTAATTAGAAAAAGGAAGGAAAGGTACCTTCAGTTGACAAGACATGCAAGCACCTTTTCCTTTCCTACAGAAAATATATTAAGCATCATAAAAGAATCTTTTGATTATTCTCATCAGTGAATTTCTCTTATAGACGACAATCACTGGTAAGATTTATGCCATGATCTTCCACACCGATAGATAAGATGGTTTCAGAGCAAAATGCCGGACTTGTTCGCAGCCTGTCTCTATTAGACATAATTATGATTGGCATTGCCGCAATGATAGGCGGTGCCATCTTTAATCTAGTAGGTCCTGCAATGCATGAAACAGGACCGTCTCTTGTCATTGTATTTCTGATAAGTGGTGTGATTAGCTTCTTTACTGCTTTGACTTATGCCGAACTTGGTTCTGCTTTTCCAGAAGCTGGTGGTGGCTACAGATGGGTAAGAGAGGGGCTTCCAAGACCGAATGCTTTCATCAGTGGATGGATAGCTTGGTTTGCCCACATGATAGCAGGCAGTCTTTATGCTGTTTCAATCGGGGATTTTTTTGGCGGCTTTCTTACAAGTGTTGGGGTTCCATCCGGATATGACGGAGTTCCGCTAACCAAAATAATCGCAATAATTTCGATTATAATTTTTACCTACATCAATTACAGAGGAGTCTCGCTCACCGGTAAGGTAGGAAATGCACTTACAATTACTCAGCTTGGTGTGATTGCAATTCTAATAGTTGCTGGCTTGTTTGCAATGAGTTTTGTCAATCCCCACTGGACAGTAAACTTTCAGCATTTTGCTCCAAATGGAATAACCGGTTTTATCTTGGCAATGGGAATTACATACATTGCCTTTGAGGGTTATGAGATAATTGTTCAAGCAGGCGAGGAGGTAAAAAATCCAAAGAAAAACATTCCAAAAGCAATTTTTACTGCGCTTGGAGTCGTTACTGTGCTCTACATTGTTTTTACTTTTGTATTTCTTGGAGGATTGAATAGCTCTGTCATTGGAAAGCAAGTCTGGCAATACATCGGAGATTATCAAGACATTGGAATTGCACAAGCTGCCCAGCACTTGATACCATATGGAACGATTATAGTATTTGCAGGGGGGCTTATCTCAAGTGTCGCAGCACTTTCTGCTACCACTTTTTCATCAAGCAGAGTTTCATTTGCAATGGGCAGACAGTACAATCTGCCATACATCTTCAGCTCGGTTCATTCCAAATATCATACGCCGCACTTTGCAATAATTGTGTCTGGATTTATCATGTTGATAATGGCAACATGGCTTCCACTGGAACAAATTGCGCTTGTTGCAGGCGTGATGTTCCTGTTTCTTTTTACTCAGGTTAACTGGGCAGGAATAAACATTCGAAGGCTCTACGGCCACAAGCTCGACTATGGATTTAAGATTCCTCTCTTTCCGCTCATGCCAATTATTGGCATTATATGCAAGGCAGGACTTGCCATCTTTTTGCTGATTTACAATCCACTAAGCTGGGCTATTGCCGTTGTGTGGATTATTATTGGATTTTCAATCTACAAACTGTACATATCAAAAAAAGAGATAGAGCATTATGCACCGCTAATTGCAAACATGGGTCCTCCGCATAGAAAGGATTACCGCATAATGGTTGTATTTAACAAGAAAAATGTAGAAAAACTTGTAAAGATTGCATCTGCCATTGCAAAAGAAAAAGATGGTGAGATCTCTCTCCTAAATGTCGCAACAATCCCTATTCAGATTCCACTTTCAATGTCGCATGGCTTTGCTGATCCCATAATGAAATCATTTGACGAATTAAAAAAGAGACCTGGTTTTTTGGAATATCGATATCTTGTCAGACTGTCGCATGATACCACGGAAGCAATTTTGGCCACTGTAGAAGAGCAGGGAATTAATCTTCTTGTGATGGATTTCTATGATTTACGAAACAATCGAAAATTGATGACCTTGACTACATGTGATATTTTGGGTGTAAATATCAAAAAAGAGTTTGAAAAAGAACTATCTCATTTTGTTGTTGCATACGACAAGGGAAGGCACTCTGACTTGGGTCTAGAAATTGCACATTCGTTTTCAAAATCGTTAGATAGCAAGATACGAATTGTACGGGGTGTGGTAGAGACGCCTGAGGAAGAGCGTGACATCCTTAGTAAAATAAACGAGAAAATGTTTGATCTTGATTTGAAGAAAGTGCCAGTGGAAAGAATTTACCCCTCTAGTATAGATGTAACAAAAGACCTTCTTGAGAACCTAAACAAGAACCCCGAGGTAGTGATAATCGGGGCGGGAAACCAGCCAGAGCAGGCCTTTAGCCCCAAGACAATGGAGATTGTAGAGAAATCTCTCTACAGTGTATTTGTTGTACGCAACTCCAGGCTCTCTGAGATAAAGGCAAGGTACTTTTGGCACATGATTGCCCCAAGACTAAAAGAGAACAGGTTTGTGTATAAAATGTACAGTATATTCCTTGGAATAATAAAATCACGAAAAAGAATATCAGACGAGGAATACTTTTCTCCAAAGATATGATTTCCTTTAAACGTCTTGTGGAGCTATTCGTAATAAATGGAAAAAAATGGATGTTTTGCAAGCATTGCGACTTTTTCACCTATAAGAAAATTTCTATTTCAATAAGCTGACTTGACGTTAGCTTCTACCAACATCTAATTATTTCAATAAGTAATCTCTGGAACAGAACCGAGCACATTATGATGAGTACAAAAAATTACAAGGTTCACGAAAATGGAAGACCTACAAGATATAGTCAGACACAGATCCAAAGGGAATTAAGAACATGCTATGAACGTGGTATTAGTGAAACTGCTACATCCACAAATTTAGGATTCAATATTAAGACAGTATGTAAGTACTTTAAGAAATGGTCAGAAGAAGAACAAGAAATAGAACGAGAAGAATTGCTTCAGAGGCATAAAACGGAAAGAAAACAGATAGTTCTTGCCTATGATAACCTTCTAGTAGATACTCATAGATTTATTAGTAATATAGATAGATTAACCGAATCTACCATATCTAAGAATGATACAATTCCAAGACATCTACTTACCTTAAGACTCGATTTAATGAGGTTTGTTAAAGATTTGATTGGAGAAAAGAGAAATCTGAAACTATCTGTTGATAGTGTTCGTAATAGAAAGGATGAATTGAAGACCATATTAGCAAACGAGGTTTCTGAGGATAGAATACAAAAAATTGTAACGTATTTGATATTTAATGACGAAAAAGATGTAAGATATACACAGAAGAAGCTTCTTTATGAGATAATCAAGTTCGAAAAGTGTGATGAAACTCAAGCCAATATAGTATATGAAAAAATGGTTCAAATAGGTCTTGAAAATTGTATCGTAGGAACTGATTCTGAGGTTCCATTTGCTGAGATATATGGAATTGTTCCGTTTGGCTTAATGCGTGGGTTTGTAACTAGAAATGAGTTATTACGATATTATAACAAAAAAAGCAAGAACGTGTCAGTGGATAAGATAGCCAAAGAGACGACGAATTGATACAATTGGTGATAAAGAATGGTTGATTTAACTTCGTATTTTTTAGAAGAGTCAAGAAAGTCAAGACGTAGTATATATGGACATATAATTATGCTGGAAACTTTGCGAGAATGCTTCGAAAACAAGGATCCGATCAGAACAGCTTCAAGAAAAGCTGGAACTAGTGAGTCTACGGTACGAAAGTATTATGCCAAGTGGAAAAAACAACGACTCGAAGATAGAGATTATGAATATCATATTGAGTGTATACAACTAAAACAGCAAGCTCGTGCCGGGTTGTTTAAAGATCAAAAACTACTATATGATAGAGTAAACGGACTAGCCAAAAGCCTGGATAGTTTAAAGAAACAGTATCAAAACACCGTTAAATCTTAGGATTTTTTGTATGTTTGCTTTTGAGGTTGATTGAAGAATTTTTAAATTAGCGATTTTTCAGTTTGTAGAAATCAACCAATTTTTGCTCCTGACATTTGTGTAATTATGGTCACAAAACAATTGTTACAATTCTGTTTTGAGAACTATCTTACCATTTTCTTCTGCAAATACCAAAGTCTGACCAACTTGAACTTTCATATGTTTTCTTACGTCTTCAGGAATTGTGACTTGATATCTCACAGTTACCTTGCTTGCACCCAGTATCTTTGCCATTCATCAAGATAAATCTTATAATGTTTGGGGCATAAGCAAGCCTGTTGGAAGCAGTCAGCAAACTTGTAATTGGAATTGCAGGTATTATTTTTAGTATAGTTGTTATCGTAACTGTCATACCGGCTCAAATTCAGCAACAACAAACAACAAGCAGTCTGATTGCGCAGGATAAAAGTCAACTAAGTGATGCCAGTATGAATTTAATTAACACTTGTGGAACAGACCAATCGGTCGGAGATTTAACAGAATGCAAGGCTGGTATCACCGATTTGAAAAACAAATGTCAAGATACTCAATATTCCTCAATGCCAGTATGTAGTGATCCAAGAATTGACCAGTTTTTATCTACAGTTGATAGTAAAATTACATTTGCTCAAACACAGATTGCATCCGCAGGGTCAAACCTTAACAACGCCACTCTAAACGCAATAAACCTTTGTGGACAAGTGGCAGATCCAAATAGTCTTTCAACATGCAAAACAGAAATGTTACAAATACAGGAAGAATGTAGCTCGATGGGGACTAGCTTGTCGCTTCCTGCTTGCAATGATCCAAGAATTGTTCAGATATTGAATGAACAAATTAACCAACCTTCAAACGTATATGATGTTGCAAGTCAGAGCATGGAATCGTTTATCAACGGATGCATGATTGCGCAAGACAATAGTACAATTCAAGATTGCTCCACAAAAGCCAGACAAATGATTAGCTTGTGTCAGTCTGAGACTAATGTTCAAGCTTGTAGTGATACACGACTTCAACAAATAGCAAACATGGATCAAACCTTAACAACGACATCTAGTACAAACAGTCAGACGATAGTAAACGCAACAGCACTCAATAATATTAACAACCAAATGCAAAACATTCTAAATGAATGTACCAGTAGCACAACTTCAAGCTCCGATACTTGTGTCAATGCAATAAACACCATCAAACAAGACTGTAGTAACACGCTGGAAAGGACATATTCCTCTTATTTTCCTGTATGCTACGATCCTAGACTTCAATAGATGGTTTGCTGTCTAACTCGTTTTCAAAAGATCAAATTTTGGGAAGATATTTTAATAATTGATTGTACCACTTTAAACATTGAAGATCCCAGAAAGATGTCCTATCTGCAGGAAAAAATTTACTGAACATTCAGAGTTGCAAGATAAAATATGCAAAATAATCACAATCAAAGAATTTGCTGCCTACTGTCCTGGTTTTGATGTGCAATACAGACCTACCTTTGAATTAGAATAATGTAGTCACCTCGATGTAAATGGAATTATTTTAAAATTTAGTCGCCGTGACCCTTTTTATCTTGTCCAGGATTATCTTTGTTTCCGTGTCCAGGATTATTTTGGTTTCCATGTGCACTATTGCCTTGATTGTTCTGGGAATCATTTTGTTGGTTGCCTTGATTATTCTTGACATCATCTTGCTGGTTACCTTGGTCTTCAGTTTGATTACCTGTGGTAGCTGGATTTGACTGGATCTTTTGCACTTGCTGCTCTAGTTGGGAAACACGATTGTCTAGTGCGGTATTTTGCTGTTCAAGTGTGACTATCTTATTTTCAATGCCAGTTATTCTAGATATGAGATCTTGAATCTGGGCTAGTAAGACAAGGAAGGGATTTCCGCCAGTCTGAGTAGGCTGGTTTACTGTAATGGTAACGGTAGCAGCATTGCTTGTGGCAACTTCATCAGATGCCCTGTAGCTAAACGAGTCTGTGCCGTGAAATCCAAGATTTGGAGTATAGGTAAAGGTCCCATTTTGATTGAATATCAGATTACCGTTGATGGTACTAGAAAGAAGAATTGCGTGCATTTGCAATCCGTTGGGGTCGGTGTCATTTGCCAATATTCCGTTACCATGTACGGTAAGAGTGGAATTTTCGTTTAGCATATAGGAATCGTTTCGTGCAATTGGTGGTTGAATTATTTGGCTAACTGTAATGGTGACATTGGCAATGTTACTGATTGTAGTACCGTCTGTTGCAACATATAGAAAGGAATCAGCACCATGAAAGTTCAAGGTCGGAACATAGACAAAGCTTCCATTGGCGTTTAGAGCGAGGGCTCCGTTTCTTACGTTTGAAACAAGCAGCGCTGATAATGTCTTGCCATTAGATGTGTCATTGGTAAGAACACCATTTCCTGAGACGTCCAGAATGCCATTTTGGGCAACTTTGTAAGAATCATTTTGTGCCACAGGGACAGATAATGCAAATGATGTTCCAATTGGGAATATCATCGAGCCTGCCAACAGAATCAATGAGAACGCTGTCTTTTTTTGTAGCACTGGTAACTTGGAACCGATAATTGCATATAATCATCTGGCAGAACTGATCAGTAAAAATTTGTAGTAAAGTATAAATAATTTCTTGCAAGGCTCTTCTGATTCAACTGGTTTTAAAATGATTCAAGCGCTAAACTTGTTTTTTATTTGAATTGTAGCTCTTCGTTAGTCATTGTAGATGTCTTGTGATTAGCTGCCTCACTTTTTGATTTTGTATATTTGTTGACAAGCTAGGAACCTGCTGTTAGTAACAGCGGGATTGCAGCAAATATGAGAACAATTCCAATAATTCCCACTGGCGTTACATTTGTTAGGGCAGCAACGATGTCAGTCATTTCATGGTTTTACCGATTTCCATAATATAAGGAGGATCTCCCAAATTTGGTAACTCCCGAACAAAAGCCTAGTGTACACTATTTTATTGGAGACGGAATAGGTCTAGTGTTTGTAGGCTCTAAGAACTCGCTCTATGATTAAGCCAACTACGACAACCGAGAGAGTAAAGATAACTGACCAGAGTATGTCAATTTCAATCCCAGCACCAGGTGGTGTCATTGCGGGTGGTACAGGTACAGCTTGATGCTCTGCTCCAGGTGGTGTCATTGAACCTCCGAAAGTGGGCGCAGCCGATGGTGCACTTGTAGCTGTGTTTGCAGTAGGAGCTGAATTGGTTACTGCTGCTTGCAATCCGGTAGTTGCGGGTACAGTGGCTGCCGGAGTAGTTGGAACACTTGGAGTACCGGTCTGGATCTTTTGGGTACTTTGTGAGATAAACCATGTAGCGACGGCAGCTACAGCAATAGATGCAAACCTGTAGATTGTCTTAAACGAATTTGCAAGTGATTTGCTTGTCTTTGCCTTTTCGTTAAGATTTGAGGGCAGTATTACGATTGCGAATTTTGATGATGTATAATATTTCATGTCCTGCGCTTTGACGTTTTTTCCAACGTTTGTAATTTTTACAATTCCCATCTCCTGCATCTTTTTCAAGTGATATATGACAAGTGGAAGCGATATGTCTGTCTTTTGTGCAATTTGATTTGCAGTCAATGTTTGCTCAAACAATAATTTCAAAATGTTGCGGCTAGAGTCAGAGCTTAACAGCTCGCCAACTGATTTTATCTTTACATCATCAGTTGAGATTATCTCAACTTTGTCAGTCAATCCCATGATATCAAGTTCCTTGTATTCATCCATTGTAGATTTTTTGCTATCGTTTTCCATATAGGTTATTTAGTATTCCGGTTAAATTCAAATTTAATCAAACCCTATAAACATTTTTCGATACTTTACTACTAGTTAAAATGGAAAAGATCAGACTGAGCGTCTTAATTTTTTCAGTTGTTACTGCAGTTGTCATATCTAGTATCATAGGAATTCTTGTTCTAAATTCAAGCAGCTCTAGTGTGCAGTCACAAGATTATAGGACTGGAAGTGGTATCATTCCATACACTCCATTGCCGCCACCTTCTCCGGGTCTTAAAAAATTCAATTCAACTGATGAGCTTAGAAGCTTCTTGCTTGATGCTAACGCAAGAGTTGCCCAAGATTCTGCAATGCAGGGAGGAGCAACATTTGGAGGGGAACAACTAGCTGTACATGTACCACCCGCAATGACACCACCTGGTGTACAACTTGCACCAACTAGCATGCAAGCAGCAGTAACCAATTCAGCTCCTACTGCAAACACAGCTACTGCAAACCAAGGGCCTGATTATTCTACAACAAACATCCAAGTTGCAGGTGTAGACGAGCCAGATTTTCTAAAAAATGATGGCAAATTTGCCTACATTTTATCTGGCGACAAGCTTACAATAATCGAGGCATATCCCGGGGAGACTGCAAGAATAATCTCCAAAGTTGGCCTTGATGTAAACGACCAGTCCCTTCAGAACATGTTTTTGAATAATGACAGGCTCGTGATATTTTACACCGGAAATGATCAACAGTATTCCATACAAAAATATGATTACATGCCAACTCCTGTTAGTACCACTACCACACATGCCATCGTAATCGATGTATCCAACAAGGAAGATCCAAAGATAATAAAAGATTACCAGGTGGACGGAAGTTACTACGATGCAAGGATGATAGGAAGTTTTGTCTACTTTATCTCAACTAGCAACGCAGACTATACGCATCCAATACCCCCTGTTGTGCGAGAGTCATCCAAAGTCTTAATGTCGCCCCCAGTATACTATTATGACAGTCCAGAACCAAGCTATAACTTTGATACCATAACATCGTTTGATGTCTTTGGGAATAAAATTACATCACAGACGTTTCTTTTGGGCGCAACAGGAACACTCTATGTATCCAATAATGCGCTCTATATGGCCCACCAAGAGTATTATCCATACTATTATGATGCCAGTGCAAAGGATAGGTTCTTCAAAGCCATTGTCCCTGTACTGCCAGATGATCTGAAGAACCAGATTACATCTATCGACAATAGACCTGACTTGGATTCTGACTCAAAGTGGGCTCAGATCTCCGATCTTTTGCAAAAAAGTTACAACAACATGACTGATTCTGACAAGTCACAACTCTACGATAAAATTCAAAAGTCATTGGCAGACTATGACAATAACGTCCAGCAAGACTCTCAGAAGACCGTAATTGAGAAGATTGCAATAGACAACGGCAGCTTAAAGTATGTTGCACAGGGTGAGGTCAACGGATATCTTCTAAATCAGTATTCGATGGACGAGTCTGGCACCAAGCTTAGGGTTGCAACAACCTCGCAATATTACAACCCACAACAGGGCAACGGCCAATCAAACAATGTCTATGTTCTGGATCAGTCGCTCAATGTTGTAGGAAGTCTTGAAAAGATTGCAGAAAACGAAAAGATCTATTCTGCACGTTTTATGGGCGACAAGCTATACTTGGTAACATTTCATAATATAGATCCATTCTTTGTAATTGATCTTTCAGCTGATACGCCAAAGATACTTGGTGCTCTAAAGATTCCAGGATACTCTAGCTATCTGCAGCCATATGACGAAAACCACATCATCGGAATAGGAAAGGAGGTAACGCAAACACAGTATGGCAACTCCGAGCCGCTCGGTGTCAAGGTTTCATTATTTGACGTCTCCAATGTCGCAAATCCTGTAACGGTGGATACATACGACATGGGTGGCACATCATCAACTTCTGATGTCTTGTCAGACCCAAAGGCGCTGCTCTTTGACAAGGAAAAAAACATACTCTCAATCCCTGTCTCATCGCAACAGTATGTGCAGCCAATGGCGCTTGGCGGAGGGGCAATGACAAACACGTATGGGCCAAATAACTGGGAGGGCTTTTACATATTTGGGGTTGACCCAAGTCATGGTTTTAGCTTGAAAGGAATTGTAACTCATTACAACGGCACGCAATACTATGGATATGGCAGCAGATCGTTTTACATCAACGATTCGCTTTATACTGTAACTCCAGGTCTTATGAAGATAAATGACCTAAACAACATCTCACATGAAGTAAATCAAATCCAGCTTGACAACACGGGAGATATAATCAGATACCTTCCACAGTAAAATTTAACTGGCAATTGATTTGTTGGAAAATCTTTAAGATCCATACCAAGATAATGGTGTTGTGAAAACTGCGAAACCCGCATTGTTGATTATTGCAGGTTTCGTTTTGCTTCTATTGCACTTTATAACATTTCATCTCTTCAATAATCATTATCTTACACTCGGTTTTCTCGTATTGGGTGTACCTCTTCTCTCATATGGTATAATTTTATACATAAAGAAGAGATCTATTTGAAAAGACATCAGGGGCTTTTTAATTTGAAATAGGATCTACCAGCATTCTCATCGAGCTATTTATTAGGATCTCAAACAATGAGTTGCTTTAATGAACAGGTATGTTACCATAGCAATAGTTGTTGCTGCAATAATCTCTGCATTTGTAATAGGGCAAAACTTTGCTACTACTGCTCAACCAATATCTCAAAGCACTATGCCATGGCCAAATATACATCAGAACGTAATGACAGGTTTCAACGGTGAAATAAAATCACCACAGATTGACAATAGCTCGTTCATACATCCATTCGCTGTTGTTATTGGAGATTGTCATATTGGCAAAAATGTCTTTATGGGTCCAACTGCAGTATGCAGGGGTGACGAAGGCACGCCAATATACATTGGGGATAATTCTAATGTGCAGGATGGAGTGACTTTACATGCGTTGGAAACTACGATAGACGGGCAAAATATTGATGGTAGAAGGTTCTCTGCAGATGGGGACAGGTTGCTTGCAAATGATTCAAGGTTTGCAACAGGTTATGCAGTATTTATTGGCAATAGGGTTAGTCTTGCACACGGTTCCATGGTACACGGGCCTGCATGGATAGGCAATGATACTTTTGTAGGTATGAAGAGTTTGATATTTAATGCCAAAGTGGGAAGCAATGTGGCAATTGGTGTTTCAAGTACCATAACAAATGGTGTGGTAATAGCAGACAACAAATTTGTTCCACCAGGAAGCGTAATTGTGACCCAACAACAAGCTGATGCCTTACCATCTCGAATAGGAAGTGCATATGAAACCATCAACAAGTATGTTATCCATGTTAACCAGGACTTGGCAGAAGCTTACAAAAATCAGGATATAGAAAAAATAAGATATTATCAAGAAGTGCTGATGGAAGAGGAAGAACTGGTAACTGCCCAACCTTCACCTTAGAGAAAACGACAGATTAGTATTACATTTTATACTAGATTGTAACGGGTACGCTTTTAATCTGTGTTCGGCATCCCTATCAAAACTTAAGAAGAACTCACAGCTCGAGAAGTTTGATGGGAAAATTTACAGTTTTAGGAGGACCTTCATCAGAACAGCTTGCAAGAAAGATAGCATCAAGGCTAAAATCAAGATACATCTCCTCCGAGCTGAGAATCTTTCCAGACGGTGAAAGCAAGGTAACGCTCAAGGGAAGACCAAGCGGAAAGGTGATCGTTGTACAATCCATCTACCCACCAGTTGATTCAAACCTTGTTCGTGCCTTGGCTCTTGTCTCACAGGCAAGAAAGTACTCGTCTCAGGTCTATGCAGTGATACCATATCTGGGATATGCAAGGCAGGACAGAGAATTTCTCCCAGGTGAGATTGTCACAACATCACTTGTGGCAAAGATGTTCAAGTCAGTTGGTGCATCAAGAATTATTATAGTTGATATCCACAGCATGGTAGCACTCAATCTATTCCAAGTTCCTACAAAGAACATATCCGCAGTAGAAGAGCTTGTAAGATATTTCAAAAGATTAAAGCTAAAACGTCCACTGGTAGTATCACCAGATGTTGGTGGAGTGCAGCGGGCAAGAAACTTTGCACATTTACTTGGAACAGATTACATAGCACTAGAAAAACACAGGGACAGAAAGACAGGAAAGGTATCGATAAGACAGGGAGACCACAAGCAAGTAAGAGACAGAGACCTGATTCTAGTTGATGACATGATATCTACTGGTGGCAGCATCGTCAAGGCTGCAGAATATTTGAGAAAGCAAAAGTGTGGAAAAGTATACGCAACATGCACTCATGCACTTTTGATGGGAAATGCAGAAAAAAAGATCAAGAAAGCCGGAGTAACAAAGATTGTCAGCACCAATACCATACCTTGCAAGACAAACACTGTCGATGTCTCGGGTATCATAGCAAAGGCAATTACCTGATGCAAAGCTTCTTCATTTTATCTGGAGAAAATCCAGAACTTGCAAAAGACGAACTTGTTTGCATATCAAAGAGCTACGATGCCAACACAACACATACCAAAGAATCACGACTTGTGATCATAAAATCTACCGTACCATGGGAGAAAATTGCCAAAAGGGCTACATATGTCAGAACTAGTGGAACCATAGTAAGCACATTCGATGATCTGCTAGAGACGAAGTTGCATCTCAAACCCAGTACATTTGCATGTCGAGTCATCAACCTCTCTTCAAAAAAAGTCAGTACTAGACAGATGGAAAGCGAGGCAGGCGCTATACTGAAACAAAGGTGGAACTCTGAGGTATCCCTCTCAAACCCTTCAGTTACCGTATACCTCATCATTACCAATAACAAAAGATACCTTGGTTATGCAGAAAGCATGTTAGAGCCAAAACGACCAAAAAAAACAATCAAGTACCCAACCGAGCTTGATCCAAAGCTTGCAAGATGCATGGTTAATTTATCCCAACTAAAGGAAGGAAAAACTATTTGCGACAGCTTTTGTGGAACCGGGACGATCTTACTTGAAGCCGAATCAATGGGAATACATGGTACCGGAATTGATTTTGATAAAAACATGTGCAATATTGCAGAAGAGAATCTTGCAGTAAATGGGTATCACTCCAAGATAATCAACTCTACATACCATGACATACAAAAGATCAAGGCCGATGCCATAGTCACTGATGTACCTTATGGGAGTTCATCAAGAGCTTCAATGTCTCCTAAAAGAATAATCCAAGATTTTCTTTCGGTAGTACCAAAGAAAATGAAGCTAGTCATAGTATACAAGAAAGGCATGGATGTAAACGAGCTAGACAAAGCAAAGAAATACGAAATATTTAGACACAAGAGCCTGACAAGGATAATTGCTGTAAGATGAAACTTGTATTTCTTGGCACATCGGCCGCACAGCCAACAATAGAGCGTGGCATGACATGCATCTGTCTGGCACTGGATAAAGAGATCTTGATGTTTGATGCAGGGGAAGGTGCCCAAATTGCATTTCAAAAGTCCAAGCTTGGCTGGAACAAACCGATGAGGATCTTTGTCACACATCTGCATGGAGACCATTGCGTTGGAATCCTTGGTTTGCTGCAGACAATGTCACTGCAGAACAGAACAGAATCACTGGATATATTTGGCCCGCCAGGAATTGACGAGTTTTTAGCAGCAAATCTGAAGATACTAAACTTTGGTCTTACCTTTCCTGTCAGAATTATGAGAATAAAAGAGGGTTCCGTCTGGGACGATCCTGGATATACAGTACACGTTTGTGAGGCAGAGCATTCCATTCCAGCTTACTCATATCTTTTCGCAGAAAAAGAGAGGCCAGGCAAGTTCTATCCTGAGAAGGCAAAAGAACTAGGAATTCCAGAAGGCAAGCTCTGGCATGAGCTTCAATCCGGCAAGGAAGTAAAGGTAGGCGAGAAGACATTCAAGCCTTCTGATGTGATGGGTGAGAAGAGAAAGGGAAGAAAGATAGGTATATCAGGTGATACAAGGCCTACAAAAAAGCTTGAAGAGTTTTTCCAAGGATGCGATTACATTATTTTTGATTCCACATATTCTGATACCTTGCGTGACAAGGCAAAAGAGAACTATCACTCTACATCGGTTGAAGCTGCCGAGCTTGCAAATAGAGCCGGAGTTGTAAATCTTATCCTGACACATTTTTCAGCAAGATATGATGATGCGGAGGAGCTTGTAAAAGAGGCAAAGGCAGTCCACGGTTCCGTGATTGCAGCAAAGGATCTCATGGAGATTGAGATCAAGTGACATGGAACTAGCTGACAAGCTAAAGCAGTCAAATAAAATAATCTTTGTTACAGGTGCGGGAATCTCCCAAGAGTCTGGCATTCCAACCTTTAGGGGAAAGGATGGGTTGTGGAGAAAGTATGACCCAATGAAGCTTGCAACAATAGATGCCTTTTACGAAGACCCCAAGCTTGTCTGGGAGTGGTATGAAGAGAGAAGAAAGAACATACTTGCTGCAAAACCAAATGCAGGACATGATGCCATAGTACAGCTTGAAAAGAAAAAACAAGTCCATGTATTGACACAAAACATTGACGGTCTGCACCAGAGAGCAGGAAGCAGGAGTGTCTATGAGCTTCACGGTAGTATCATTACAATAAAATGCACAGCATGCAGTTTCAAGGATAAAATATCATCAAGCTTCTCAGAGCTTCCGCCACTATGCAAGTGCGGAAATATTTTACGGCCAGATGTTGTATGGTTTGGCGAATCCCTGCCTCAGGATGTCTGGCAGGATGCCATATCTCATGCAAATTCCTGTGATACCATGATAGTGGTTGGTACATCACTTGCAGTATCTCCTGCAAACCTACTGCCAGTTTACGCCAAGCAAAACGGCGCAATATTAATCGAGGTCAATCCAGAAGAGACCCCCATGTCTGGAACAATAGATATCTCCATTCGTTCATCTGCTGCAAAAGCACTACCAGAGCTTGTTTCTCTTTTCTAGAAATAAAAATTCCAAATGTTTTGATCAAAACTAGTTTAGAATTACTGAATGGCACGTTATAGGATCTTGGATACTTGGGTTAACTAAAGTTAATCCTATTCTGCAAAACAACTACAACGTTTGGATAGATGTTTGTTACAGCCGATCAACTTATGATCTTTGCAACCACAAAGAATACATTTTCTTTCCATATCGTTGAATGTAAGCAATAGAAAGTAATATCTCTTATCGCTGTTTTATCTTTTCAAGTTTAATCGTAAATTAATGAAAGTTATACCAAGAGATTTCATGGTTATTACAATTTTCTAAAAGATCTACATTTAAAAAATCAACAAGGTATAATCTATGATTTTCGGCGTCGCAAGCTAAACCAAATCCCTATGACAATAACCGTAATTCCAACAGCTGCAACCCATAATCCATTTACAATCCATTTTGGATTTGAGTACATGAAAGAAGATGTTGGACCTACAATTGAGTTTCCTTGCAGGAAGAAGATTGTTCCAAATGCGGAAACGATTATTCCAACACTGATTATTGGTATTCCTATTTTTCTCATATCTTAACTTCCATGTTTGATGCTGCTTTTTTATAAAAAATTATTGAACAAATAAGTTTATTGCATTCGGATAAACAAACATGTTGTTGCATCAAATGAGGTTTATCATAATTACAATAACTATTTTTGTTTGTACCATAACTGTCACAAATGTTTACGCGGATCAGTTGGGCTCACAGCAAAATCCCTACATCGTGTACAAGGGGTGGCAAGGCTCTGGATACTATTATTTTACCACAAATAGCTACGAGACAGACTTTGTCTCCGATATTTGCCAACTAAATTCAATAAGCATGAAAATTACAGGAAATCCATTAGGACATCCCTATGACCCTAACCAGATTGGACTGTGCATGGCTCCCGTACCAGAATTTGGTTCTCTTGCTGCAATGATTTTGATATCATCAATAGTTGGCGTTGTCTTAATTTCTAGAAAATTCAACTGTCGGGTCCTGTAAGACTCAGAATTTAACACTATTCATAATTGTCCAACATTTTCAAACAATAGTCACAGACTGGATAACCATTATACTCGTATTCTGCCTTACACCTTTTGCATACGGCCATAACTTTACTTCACGATACAATCCTTTATTCTTACACAAAATCATTACGTGAGTAATTAACTAGTTTTACAAGGTCCACCACATAATGTTTGATCTAATCAAGTACCTTAAATTATGCCAGCATCATGGTCTTATTTTGAATCCATTTTGTGCGTAGCAATCAAACTTTGTCTTCTTTTTTCATGTCATGGTTTTGCTTGAATGTGTTCTCAGCAATAAGATGAGAAATGCGTATAGGATCTTTTCCTATATGAAATGAGCGTCCACGATCTTCTATGGCAATGTCTGCTTTTGTTATTCGTTCATGTTGGCGTAAATGTTCAGTCCAAGATTCTGAAACAAAGGTCTCGACATAACGGCTTGGGTTTTCAATATCATGATACAATCCCCAGTTAATTGCACCATCACGCAACCTCAGAGAACGTATGTCATGCATTACAGATTCAAAATCATGTGAACGTGCAGGATCAATCAGATATTCTATCTCTACCAATACAGCACCCTCTTCGTGTTCATCAATATCAATTTCAATACGCGGCATAGGCCAATGCATTGATGGAGTCATATCTACATCTGTATGTGGTTTTAGTTTGTAACGAGTCGAGGTAACAAGACCAATTACTAATCCAATAGATGCAGCAAGTAATGCTACTTGTATCCCCCAGATCTCTGCAACAATCCCCCAGATTATGCTACCAAATGCTACTCCGCCCCAGTATACCATCTGATGAACTGAAACTACTCGTGTTTTTACCCAAGATGATACAGAATTGTAAGCGACAAAATTCAAACTAGATGTAATAACAATCAAAGCAGTTCCAACCACAAATACTCCAACAAATACAGTAATGGCGTTATGCTGGAATGACAGGACAGCCATTGCAATCGCATACAAAATTGTGGCGCTTGTTACTCGCTTTTCTATTGACATTATCTTTATCCGTGGCACTAGAATCAAACCGCTAATCATGCCACCAATGCCAAACGCACCCACCAAAATTCCAAATAGAATCGGATTTGATCCTGCCTCGTTGCGAGCCAAGAGAGGCAGGAGCGATACCAATGCACTGCCACAAATTGTCAATGCAAAGTCGCGAACAAAAAGTGCACGCACATGTAATGAATGCCGCATATACCTCAAGCCTGTGCGAATAGCTCCTACCACTTGTTCTGGAGGAAGAAGTTTGCGTTCTGATGGTTTATGCCATCGGTGAAGAAATACAATGATGCCAACATAGGAAAGTGCATTTAGCATAAACACAGCCCATGCTCCTATTGCAGCAACTACTATACCACCAAGAAGAGGGCCAACTGCAAGACCTATGTAAATTGCAACACTAAACAAAGTCATTGCAGCAAGAGCTTTTTTCTTTGGTACAATTTCAGTTTGAACTACTATATTGACAGGCAAGCTCATTGCGTTACCTACGCCCAGCAAGAAAGTAAAGACAAGAAGAATAGAAGACGTTGTATAACCTCCTAAGGTTAGAAGACTCAAGCCTACTGCTACTGTAAATGAAAAGTATTGTGTGACAAGGAAGAGTTTGCGTCTATCAACAATATCTGCAAGAGCCCCTGCCGGAAGTGCAAACAAAAATATCGACAAGCTTGTCATCACTGATAAAAGTGCTACAACAAAAGGAGATGGGACAAGTGATGTTATCAGCCAGCCAGATCCAACACTTTGCATAGCAGCACCAATGTCTGATGCAAACATTGTAACCCATAGAAATCGATAAAGGGAATCTTTCAGTGGGCTTTCTGAAGATGTCTTACTACTCATGGAATATCCAGTTTAGACAATTTTGCTTTATAGCAATCATCACAAACCTCGATAATTTTACCTGCATCCTTGGAATAACGTGGACTAAGCTCCCTATGCAATTTACAGAAAGGACAAAGACCAAAATCCATAATAAAGTACCGTCTTTCTTTGTAATAGATTTTTAGCATTATGTCCAGAAAAGAAAAAAATAATTAGAGAATGAAATCTTGTAATTGTGTACTCATCGGCTGACTAATCCTCCATCAATTAACAGTGTGTGACCTGTAACAAAAGAAGCCTTGTCAGACAATAGCCAAACTACAGCATTTGCGATCTCTTCAGGTTTTCCAATACGCCCTATGGGATGCATTGCATTCATGGTTTCTTTAAAATGCTTGTCGCCTCCAAAGTCTGTAACCATATCAGTATCAATTACACCTGGAGCTATAGCGTTTATTCTGATTCCAGATTTGGCATATTCCAGTGCAGCTGATTTTGTCAACCCAAGTACGGCGTGTTTGCTTGCAATATAAACTGGCATTTGTGGCATACCAATAACCCCAAGTCCAGATGAAGTGTTTACTATTGCTCCTCCTCCGTTTTTGAGCATCTGTGGAATTTCATATTTCATGGATAACCAAATGCCTTTGACGTTGATGTTAATTATATTATCAAAGACATTGGATGTCTGATCTGTAAATGGTGTTAGATTTTCTATGATGCCTGCGTTATTGAACGCATAATCGAGCCGACCGTATGTCTTGATGGTTTTCTCTACTAGTGACTTGATATCATTTTCATTTGACACATCAGTTTTCACAAAGATGCCATCGCTTCCAGCTTGTTTTACTAGGCGGAGAGTTTCTTCTCCTTCTTTGTCACGCCTAGCTGCTACTACAACTCTGACTCCTTCCTTGGCAAGAGCAACCGCAGTTGCCTTTCCAATTCCAGAGCTACCGCCTGTTACAATTGCAACTTTTTGATTTTTACTTTCTATATCCACCGTACATCGACAAGATATTTAAATTGGAAAGTGAGTTTATGGATATTAGATAACCAACTATTAACTTGATCATTACATATCACTTATCAGCTACAGTACTCTAATTCTATAATGATGTAAGAAAATGAAATTTAACTATTTTCTTCATTGATTTCATGAATTCTGCTCGGTTTTTGCCATTTCTTCTTGGGACATGTCTTTCTTGTCCGTTTCTATGATTCAAGTTTCACAGGATTCGAACTAAAGTAAAAATAAAAAAAATAGTAGGAGATTTTGTTGGGGGAAGTTATCTCCTACTTGTTTCAGAAAATATCTTCTGCAACTTTGATTCGAGCTCTTTTTTGCCCTCTGCCTGTATCAGCATTGATTGCCAGACTTTACCAGCCGTTTCAATCATTGCATCTGCAGACTTGTCCAATGCAGGTCCAAAGTTAGCATCTATTCTCTTTTTGAGTCGTTCTACATGCACTTGGTACATTGCATCATGAAATGCCTTGTGTAACATCTCCATTGACATTTTTATGGGATCAGCTGTTCCACAACCGCAGTCATTGCATTCCATTTCAGAGCAATTGCATGAGCATGTTGCATGTCCTTCCATTTTACATGATTCATCTGTGCATTCCATATTACTTTCTTATACCAACTATAGAAAGGTAAGTATATAAAATGGAAAGTTACTGTATCGAAAGTAGATGAGGTTTTGGTAAGTTGACACCACAAGAACTCAAGATGATCTCAGATCAGATGAAATGCTGTCCTGTAGATAATTCATTTAAAATTATTGGCAAAAAATTCACCATACACATACTTCGCAATATGATTTTGTTAAATCAAACACGATTCAACCAGTTTCTTGAATCAGTTGAAGAAATTAATCCAAAGACACTCTCTGTAAGACTGCGGGAGATGGAAAAAAACGGCATTATACAAAGAAAAGTAGAAGTTGGTACTCCTGTCAAAATTGAATATACAGTTACAGAAAAAGGAGAGGCCTTGAAATCAATTATCATGCAAATGGCTGAATTTTCAATGAAATATTGTAGCCGTGACGTATTCAAAGATGGAAAACCAAGAACGGTAGACCAAGTGTTTGGAAAATCAATAAAGGCATTAAGGTAGATAGTCTTACAGTTTTTGAGAAAACAGTTGGTGCGAGAAGATGATTCTCGGTGCTAATTCTACACAAAGTGGTAGTAAGCTTATTGGAGTAGCTTCAAAACTCCTACCTATAAGGGTAAAAGTAACATCACCTATTTGTCAAGTCTATACTTCCTGTTCTTCTATGACCAGCATAGTTATGGTTGAGATTATTTTGTCAGCTCTTCTAATTTTAGCGAGTATGTTTTTAACATCATCTATGCTTTCTGATTCTATTTTTACTACAATATCATAGACACCATATACTCCTTGAAGTTCATATCTAACAGATTGATTCTCTGCTTTCATAATGTCTTTGATTTGTTTTATGACTTCTAGCTCTGTGTCAGGTTTAACATTTAACAAAACATATGCTGTTGGCATGATGTTATTACGTAGTTATCGTATATCAACAAGCCTGTAACTTGATTTGTGTTCAAATGGAATATCTTTTAGAATCATTTCTTAGCACAGGCTGCAAATCTTTGCTGAACAGGTAAACTTGAACTTCATACAGGATTCAAACCGAGATTATGATTCTTTATTATGTTTTAATAACTTGACCGCGTCTTGTCTTTCTAAAATAATCCAAAATACATTCTTCATGGGTGTATCTGATTAGATCACACGACGTCTGGCAAAACCAACAAGTTCCTTTGCGCAATACTGGAGGCGAGACATAGTTATATCTGACAACAGGAGATTGCATTTTCTATTTCGATCCTCCTATTGCGTCGTTACATTGTTGGAAAGTAACAGAGATGTGCACCTTTATGGAAACATACCTGGGCGATGGGGGAACTACCTACTGCGGAGTGGGGAATTGCTATGAATATGGCTACAAGTATTGCGACCACGGTTACAGCAATTGCTATCCATCTGTACAGTTTGTAGGCTTTCCTACGACCGTCTGTGTCCTCGAGTTTTCTCGAATGAACTTGCATGTATTATAATACGTTGAGGATGAATATACGGATAACTGAAGATATTGTACATAAAAACCCCGAAAAATACTTAATTACTGCATATTCATGCATATTAATATGAGTTTGGATGAGATCGACGAGCGGATACTTGCAGAACTCTCAAAGAATTCAAGACGTTCATACAACCAGCTTGCAGACATACTTGGAATCTCACCAAATACCGTACTCAAGCGAATAAAGAACATGGAATCTCAGGGAATAATAAAGAACTACTCTCTAGTTGTAGACCACAAAAAATTGGGTTATGATGTAACTGCCATAATTGAGATAACTGTAAAAGAGAAGCTAGCAGAAATTGAAAAAAAGTTGGCACAAATTCCAAATATTTATGAGGTATACGATATAACGGGAACTTCTGATTGTATAGTAGTTGCTAGCTTCAAAAATACAGCTGAGCTTGGAAAATTTACTAAACAATTATTGAACAATCCTTCAGTCTACAGGACAAATACTCACATCGTTTTAGAGAAGGTTAAGGAAGATTTCAGATTCCCTCTTTAATGTAAAATTTTGATTTGTGAGTAGAGTCTTACAGGACTTCAAGAATTAATAAAAATTGAGTGTTCAAGAACATTGTTAGTGAACAAGGTGTCACAATTATTTACTAATACAAGGCAGAAATCATGCCGATGAGGCATAAAGAACCTAAGAGGCCAGCCTGGATTCCACCTAGCACAGGTTCTGCCATGCCTAGATTGAAAATAGGCGATTCGCTTTTTATTTTGTTGACTATTACCTTGATATTTTCTGGTCTTCCACTGTCGTATGCCGATCGTGTTGTTACCGTACAAACAGTTGCCAATGTCAACGAACAATCACTAATAGCTGCAATGTCAAATCTACAAAATTACCAACAAATTTTTCCTGACAATATTAGATCTGTCAAGATATTAGATAACAAGACAAATCTAGTTGATATGAATGCCGGCCTGAACGGATTTTTCTTTGACACACAAGCAGTTTACAACCAAACTTCAGATGGTATATATGTAATCGAGGTAACCTCCGGTGATCTCAAAGGGACAACAATGACGACTCAACTAAACAAGACTTGGGGATTTGATGGCAAGCCAGGTATGGGAACGATTGCCGATATCAGTTTAGACCTCAAGACATCGGGTTTTCTCTCATGGATGCTGGGATTTATTCCGGACAATACCTTGAATTTTGCTCTACAAAACGGATTTGCTAGATTTGTAGATTATGCAAAATCAGTTTAATTTGCGATGCGAACTCAACTTTATCTTGTAACATTTTTTACAGCTTTTCTTTAGATAATGATATGGCTCTTCAAACATTACAGAACTCGAGTCTTCATGTTACTTATCTGAACGTGGGCATCCTAACTTTCCATAGTTTTAAAAAATTGGGCTAGATCTTTTTCATAAATCAGTTCGTCTAACTGCAATTTGATCTCATCTATAATGGAATTATATTCCTCTTTATACACGTCTTTGAGTACAGTTCGTAAATAATCTGGATGTTCATAACAATCCAAAATTGTACAGTCGTAAAGGGAATTAAGTTTAGCAACTGTCAGGTGATAGTTGGGACCTCCTCTGCTCATCAAGACGGTTTCTACGCATGATATTAGAGCTATTTTATGTTCCTCTGCAAAGGCAACCATGTAATTAGACATAATGTATCGGCTTTAACCATTTCCAAAGTTAGAAACAATCACAATTTTCTAAAACTATGTTAGAAAACTATTTATTTTGTTTTTTCATTTTCAGCTTGAAAACTTTTCAATCTACTCAAAATACTGGCCATGAAATCCAAACGGAATATGATGCGATACTTCAGCCCTAGCTATCTCTTCAAAAGTTACTGCATTTAATATGAGCAAAAATGATTTGGAGTTTGATGCATCTAGCACTACGGAAAGAATTAGGCCGTCTTCTTCCTTGACTGCATCTGGTGCTGCAACAAAGACAGGTTCTCCAGGATAGCAACCTTCCTCAGACCAGCTCTTAGAGGTTTTTTGTGAAATATCCACTTTGACTAGATGATTGGCAAAATTATTAGCGCCATATGTTGATATTCCATAAACGAAACGGTAGTCCTTTGTATTGTATTGTTTGTAGTTTATGCGTGGCAGTTCCATGGACTCGTCGGAAATGACATCATGCTCCACAGATCCTCCTTGAAGAGGTATACGATACCGTCTGAGCTGACTAGAAGGAATGGTACCGATTTTTTCGCCTCTCAGTATATCCAAGTATAGTGCATTGATGATAGATGAGTCTGGATAAGTAACAACATCTACAAATATTTCGTCTTCCTTTTCAAATGAATTAACATGATGAAAGGCAAAGAAAGCTTCACTTTTGTATGTTCCAACAAGATTGCCGTTTTTTCTGTTTATTACTATGAATCGTGTTCCTCTATCCGGTTTCCAAGAGAAATTTTCTATGAAGGGCTTACCGCTAAGCAAAAGGTCAAGTGGTTTTACGACTAGAGGAAATTCAGCTAGTATAACATAGTTTTCTGTCAGGCTAAAGCTGTGCATATATGCAGGCTCTTCCACAGACACAGAACCTATCAAGTTTCTACTTGTCCCGTCAGTAATTCTGTAAATATTGTAACTGCTGGCGCGAGAAATTTTCGTGGTGTAGTTGATACCCTCACTTTGTACAAAGTCGTAATGTGGATGGGCGGTAGTGATTCCAGAGTCAATTTTGTCATTGTAGGAGAAAACGCCGATGGTCTTGAGGGTCTGTGGATCAAACTCTACAGGAAGGGGAGTCTCAGTCATCGCTACAAAGCGAGAAGCTATCTTTGTTATGTTCACATTGGCATTGTCTGTAAATTGAGGGGAAAACATGGAGGACATGCGCTTGAATATAGAACGGCATGGATCGGTGGCAAATTCCTTGTAACTGATTTTGCCTGTCTCCATTGCAGACTTGTAGGCCTTACTTTCTAGAAACTTGTTTGCATAAGCAACTTTACCCTCCTTGAAAGAAAACTTGTGAAGCATCGCTAATCCATCAAACCAATGTCGAAGCTTTTCTTTCCCAACTTCAAACTTGGCAGGTCCATTTCTGATCAAGGTACCTGAAAGCCATTGTGGAATAGTTCCCTTCACTGACAGATTTTCAAGATTAAGTTCATCCTCCAATGTAGAAAACCCAAGTTGAAATTTGTTTGTCATTGTATAACCACATTATAGCAAGATAAGAAGATCTTGCAATTAAATAACGTGCAAGCGCTCAGACCATGGATCAAATAATTATTAAAAAACCAGTGTTCTGTTGTGATAATCATGACTAATTGTTAAATATCATGGAAATGTATTATATTTAATGGCTAAACACGCAAATTCTATAGACTGAATTTGCGTGGCCCTGCGAAAAATGGTACATAGTTTGAGCACACAAAGGTGTGCGAACGGCAAGAGAATGCTTTTGCCTATACAGGGCCACGCCTTCAAATTATTCTATGTTCTGAATTCTAGATCATGATATTGTTGTAAGTCACATTAGCTACTGACTAGGACTTATTTCCACTACTGGAAATAACTATTCCAACGGTGTCCGGTATCGTGCATATTCCTACCAATGTCAAAGTCACTTTGACTCCAGAACACCCGCTTTTGTTTAAAAAATTTGTTAATCTATGGTCCGGTTAGTATTCAGTTTATGGTAGAGTTCTGAATGCTGGATGGGGCATACACAGAGCCATGCAATGTTCCGTATGCTGAATTTACTACAGTCATGTCAATAACATGTGGCGTATCAGGAACATCTTTTATTTCAGTTTGAAATTGTGACGTTGTAAATGTGCCTGTAAAGAGTTGCCCGTCACTGTTTCGTAAGGTGACAGTTACCGATGTTGTTTTCCCTGACGTATCATCATAGGACATCACCACATCGTTTCCCTTGTTCTGGGCGTTTAGATTTATTATTTGGTAATATGGCGGCAGGGTTGGATATCCTGTGGCTAATGCACTAACACCGGAACCTCCAGTATTGACATAGGTTGGATAGTTTGAATTTGGATATGAATATGGTACAATCTGAATTGCATTTGAAGGACTTACTAGTTGCGGTACATTTGATTTGGCAGTAAGTACAGTAACCTGCACTGGTTGTCCAACATTATATGGGCACTGCCCTATCTCTATGATATGTGTGAGCTCTTTTTGGCCGTTTACTGTTTGAGCCATGTCAGGAACTGAGACTTGGCAAGTAGTACCAGTTTTTTGATATACCTGTCCTGTATAGGTTTGTTTATCGATATATTTTGGATCTAGCTGGTAGATGCTAGTAGGTGTTGTACTGTTCTGACTGGGGCTGGCTGTGGTACTGTTACTTGTTTTATCAGAAGTTGCATTATCAATTCGTTGCTCGAGAGTCTTGATGTTTGATGAACTGAACATCTTGGATATGTCAGGCACAAAGACGACTAGAGCTACTATGATAACTCCCAGAATGATTAGTTTTCCTATCAAGTGATGAAGAGTTTAGTGTTTTTGATAAAAGAAGCGAAATGCATTCTATTTGAGCTGTTGTGAAAAAATGTCTATTCGACAGACTCTGGAGCAAGCCAGTCAATGACTCTCTGAATGTCTGTTGAGTGCAAGATTACTTTGACTGGGCCCATGGGAGACTCTTCTGCCTCGTCACATATTGCAATCACGTCTACAAAGGCTGCCTGCTTGTTGAGGTAAAACCAAGTGGTATCTCCTTTTGTGTTAAACCTCATTTGTCTTCGGTATACCCTGTTTACTCGGCGACTTTGAATGGTTTTCTGAATCTTTGAAAGAGAATGTAAATTTCTAGATGTTGCCTTTATGCTGCCATCCTTGTACTCATAGTTGGCGTCAAGTATTACATTTGATATGGCAAGCTTTACCTTTTCCTTGTCTTCTGATGGATTGACTGCGCCGTATGCTTCTATCTTTAATGCAATTTCTGGAGTCTTCACCTTATCCAACCTTTGATAATATCATATGCAGTGTTGACAAGCTGTTCGATTGTCAGGTTGTTGTTTGATATTGTTTCGTCAGCCATTGCAATTGGTTCGCTCATCCCAACACCAATTTCTCTAGAATCTCTTTTTGCAAAATCACCACGATCTGCCGGAGCATCAGTTCTTCCGCGCCCTGTCAGGAATCTGAATCTTGTATCACCAGATGCGTGTATTGCAAGGACCTTGACAGTTCCTATCTTTTTTAAGACCTCTACTTCTGCAAGCGATCTTACGCCATCAACTAGTACAACATCTGATTTTGAATTTATAATGTCATTTTTAATTAGTTCAGCCACTGCACCAGGTCCATTTTTCTCCCGCAGCTCAAGCATGAGCTTGCCGAGATTTTCACCCGTAGGTTCAATCTTTCTTCTTGCGGCTTCGACCCTTACAGCATCGCCCATTGTTGTCTTGTCAAAGCCTTTTGATTTTAGAGCCTCTGCTATTGTAGTCTTTCCTGCTCCTGGCATTCCAGTCAGGCAAACAATAAGCTTAGTCACATTCACAAACCCCACCTTCCAGTCTATGAAGTTACCGGAAATCATTATAGACTCTAAATTCTGAATTGGTATAATGCGTACATTTGTGGCAGTTGAGGTTCACAACGATAATGTTCTCAGTTCAATATCAAAACTGCAATCTGATTTTGAGATAAAGGCCACTGCAGTAAGCAAGCAAAACATGCATTTTACTTTGCTTTTCTTGGGAGAGATATCAGAAGAGACTGCAGAAAATGTAAAAAAAGTGCTAGCCACTATCACATTCAAACCAATTGATGTGAGTTTTACTCATGTCGGAGCTTTTCCCAATCCCAGATTTCCTCGCGTAATTTGGATTGGTACTGATGAAGCTTCTGCTAAGCAACTAGTAGAACTTGCAGTACAGGTGGAACAAAAGCTAATACCGTTAGGATTCAGGTCAGATAAACCGTTCAAGCCGCATCTGACCATATTTAGAGTCAAAAACAAGGCAGATGATATCTCAAAGAAGCTAGAGAAATTCAAGGAAACAAACCTTGGCAGAGACATTATTTCTGAGCTAAAGTTCAAGCAAAGTATCTTAACTCCCAATGGCCCGATATATTCTGATTTGAAGGTGGTAAACGCACAATGAAAGTCTTAGAACAAGCCAAGAAGATTACAATTCCAACAAAACAGGAGGAAGAAAAAATGAAGAGGATTTCAGAACTTTTGCTAAAACAAGTAAAAGAAGAGGCTGTCAAGTATTCTCAAGTGGCATCTGTTGAGCTTGGAGGATCTTATGCCAAGGGAACATGGCTCAAGGGTCAGGTTGACCTTGACATATTTGTGAAATTCAAAAAAGAAACAGATGATAAAACGTTTGAAGAGTTGGGCAAGAAAATTGGTTTTGGTTCCATGAAAAAATACAAACCATATGTGAGATATTCAGATCACCCTTACGTAGAGGCAGAGGTGGAACAAAGACTAGTAAATGTTGTTCCTTGCTACGACGTAGAAAAAGGGGAATGGAAAAGCGCTGCAGACAGGTCTTCATTTCATACCAGATTCATTTTAGAGACCTTGGATGAGACAAAGAGAAACGAAGTAAGATTGCTCAAGAAATTTCTAGATGGAGTGGGGATCTATGGCGCAGAGATAGCCATGGAAGGCTTTGGTGGATATGTCTCAGAGGTGCTGATTCATCATTACGGAACTTTCATGGCAGTTCTTGAGGCTGCATCAAACTTTACTCAAGGTCAAGTGATAGGAAACCCTACAAAACAATTTGAGAGCTCCCTTGTACTGATTGATCCAATTGATAGTAACAGAAATCTTGGAACAGCAATCTCTTCACAAAATGTAGCCAGGTTCATCCTTGCTGCAAGGGCATTTCTAAAAAAACCATCAATTGTATTTTTCAGCGGCAAAAGCAGATCACCAGATGCCAAGAACCTAAAGAATACAATAATTATAAGATTCAACTACAGGTGGCGCAGCCCCGACATAATTTGGGGGCAGGTAAAAAGAGGAACAACTGCACTGGCAGGACAGCTTGAGCTTGGCGGATTCCAGGTATTGCGCAAGATTGCCATAATAGATGAAAAATCGGAAGCTGCAATGATCTTTCTTTTGCGTTCTCCAATTATAGAAAGATTCATGGTAAAGAATGGCCCCGATATTTACAGAAAGACCGCCTCGGAGAGCTTTATTGCAAAAAATTCCAAGAACATGCTAACGTGGATAGACGATACCGGGAGAGTCTTGTCCATGCAAGAAAGAGGACTTGATGATGCCAAAAAGTTCCTAGAGTTTCATTTGAAGAAGAGTTTGACCAAGTCAGGTGTACCAGGGGGTATAATTCCAGACATTAGACGCGGCTTTAGAATTCTTCGCGGAGACCAGCCTGTAAGCAAATCCATTAAAAAGGCACTGTCAGAGCTTACCTCTACCGATGGACTCATCTTTGGTACCAATAAGTAAACTTGGAAAAGAACCGTATTCTCTTATTCTAGGATATCCCAAGGCCACAAAAAAGGAGATTACTAGCCGTTCCTCAGAGTTGAGAAAGCTTGGCATCAAAAACGTCTCATTTCAAGGCCCAACCATATTAAACAACATTCCAGTCCTTGGCAAGGGGTATGTGGGGGTAGTGGTACTATCAAAACATGGAAAAAAGGACGTGGCTTTGAAGATTCGTAGAATAGACTCTAGTAGGAATGAGATGAAAAGTGAAGCAAAATTTCTAAAGCTGGCAAACAAAGTAAATGTGGGTCCAGAGGTAATCGACAGTAGTAAAAATTTCATAATAATGGAATACATCGAGGGAAGAAAGATAATCGATTGGGTAAAAGGGCTCAAAGGAAGAGGCAGTGCTACAAAACTAAAGACTATGATAAGAAAAGTTCTAGAAGACTGTTACAATCTGGACAGGATAAATCTTGATCATGGAGAGCTAAGTTACATCCACAAACATGTCATTGTTGGAAGATCTCCTTGTATAATTGATTTTGAAAGTGCAAGCACAAACAGAAGAACTTCAAATGTAACATCGGCAACTCAGGGCATCTTCATTGGTTCAGGTCTTGCAAATATTGTAAAAAAAATAATAAAGACACCAAATAAAAAAGACTTGATTGAGTCTTTAAAAAAATACAAACATGATCAATCACGTGAAAACTTTAATGAACTGCTAAGAGTGTTGGGGTTGCACAAGATTTGAGCTTGCAAAATATCAAAACAAATGCACTTAGGATCTCACTTGCCATAATACTATCTGCTTTTGTAGTCGAACTTTTAACAGGAATTTTTTCAAACAGTTTAGCACTAGTTACAGATAGCGCTCATGCAGTACTTGATTCAATAGTTACTGCAATATTGCTTGTTGCAGCAAGATGGGCCACAAAGCCGCCTGACAGGGAACACACCTATGGACATGGTAAGATAGAAACCATGGGCAGTTTTGTTGGCGGAATTATAATTCTCATCATAGCATGCTTTTTCATATACGAATCAATCTCAAGGTTTTACGAGCCACGCCCAACAATCCTGCCTGGAATTTTTGCCATAGCTGCTGCAGTCTACACTATTGCCTCAGACGTAGTTAGAATAGCAATTTTGCGCAGGGCTCTTAGTAAAACAGAGGGTTCTTCACTAAGAGTTGACTTTTACCACGCCTTTATGGATATGGGTTCTACCTCAGTTGCTCTTGTTGGAATAGCACTTGTGATCTGGGGATTCTATCAGGCAGACTATGTCGCAGCATTGATTCTGGGAGCTTTTCTTGCAGCACTAAGCTTCAAGGTGATTCACAAAGCTGGAATGGAGCTCACAGATGCTATACCTGAGAGCATGCTCAGAAAAGTGCATGACATAGTTGACAGCACCGAGGGTGTTATGCAGACAGAGTCTTTACAGATGCGAAGAGCCGGCAGTGATATTTTTGCAGAAGTAACAATATCTCTTAGTGGAACATCCAGTTTTGAGCAAGCTCATAAAATAAGTGCAAACGTTGAAAGAAACATCAAAGATAAAATTGCAAACAGCAAGGTAACAGTACACTTTGAGCCAACTTGGAAAGACACGCCACTTGATTATATCATAAACAATTCAGCCTCTTCTGTCAAAGGAGTAGCTGGAATTCACAACATTAACCATTCAACAACGGACGATGGCATTTTCATAAGCTTGCATGTAATGGTTGACAGAAATATGTCGCTTGAGGATGCGCATAAGGTATCAGATGAGATAGAAGAGCAGATCAAAAAATCAGTTAATAATGTTAACCACATCACAATCCATCTTGAACCCTATGTTTCTATTCCACAAAGTATCCCCGTTGAAGATCTTACAATAGAAGAACAGGTTGCAAATATTATCAAAGAATATCCTTCCGTAAAGAAGATTGGTCGTGTCATTACATTTCAGTTGCAGAACATCTACAAGGTAGACATTGACTGTTCATTTGCTGGCAATCTTACAATAGAAGAGGTTCATGACATTGTATCAGAGATAGAATACAAAATTAAGAACCAAATCAAAAATGCCATCGTAACCATACACCCCGAACCAAGCTGATATGATGGAACTAGACGGTATTGGTTTTCTAAGAAAGGATCCAGTATTACGTGGTATAATTGACGTCGTAGGGGATTTTTCACTAAAAAGACGTAGTCATCACTTTGCTGTCCTAGTAGAATCCATAATATCTCAACAGCTTGCAACGGGTGCAGCAGAAGCAATATTCAATAGATTTACGAGTCTTTATCCAAAATTTCCTACCGCTTCGCAGATACTTGCCACAGAAAAATCAAAGCTCCGTTCAGTAGGTCTGTCAGGCATGAAGGTCGAATATATCAAAGATTTGGCAAGAAATATCGAAGAAGGTAATGTAAACATCAAGTTACTGCCACAGATGAGTGATGAGGATGTGATTGAGCATCTCACGCAGGTAAAGGGAATAGGAAGATGGGCGGCAGAGATGTTTCTTATTTTTTCACTTGGAAGACCAGATGTTTTACCTGTACATGATCTTGGGTTAAGAAAAGGAGTTCAGAGAGCTTTTTCCCTGCAAGAGCTACCAAAACCAAAACAAGTCGAAGAACTTGGAGAACGATGGAGGCCTTACCGCAGTATTGCCACATGGTATCTCTGGAAAAGCCTTCAGAAATTTGACAAGATAGGATGAAGTTCTGTCAAGTTCACGTCGAGTTTTTCCCTGTAAAAAATCATCGGCTAATATTTGAATAATTATCCCCCTATCCTGGGGGGGAGGATAACATTTTTAGGAACTATTTCTTCATGTCATGTGAGGAAGATGTGTGTTTAATTGATTAACCCTCTAACATACATCATAGGAGCAGCGGTGGTTGGAATATTACACATGTCAGCTCCTGATCATTGGCTCACACTCTGCGTACTTTCACGAAACAAACAATGGACTCCAAAGAAGTTATTTGGTATATCGTTTGTAACAGCTATTGGCCATGTAGCTCTTTCTGTCATTATGGGTCTTGTTGTTGTAGTTGTTGGACTTTTGCTTTCTCATTTGATTTCATACTATCTTGATACTGGGATAGGAATAATCATGGTAGGTACAGGTTTGGTTGTTGGAATTATACCACTTTTGAGAAAGGATGAGCATCATGATATTAATGAAGAAAAAAATACAATTAATCTAACCAAAGGAATAGGATATTTTGCCATCCTAGGAGCTGCACTATCTCCAGATCCTAGCATAATACCAATTTACCTTTCTGCAATATCAGCTGGTTTCTACTTTGCATTGGAACTATCAGTAGTATTTGCAGTAGCTTCTATCTTGACACTTTTACTCTTAGTTCAACTTGGTACGGCAGGACTTGCAAAGACTCTTGCTAAAATCCCAGAAAAGTATAATGATTCAATGGTGGGGTTTGTAATTGCAGCTATAGGTATTTACATTCTTGTTTCAGGATATATTGGATAAACCATCCAATATGATAAATATCGCTGAGAAAAATAGAATGAAATGACTCATCATAAACTGCCTGAAGTAAGGAAGAGATTGGCAAGAATAGAAGGGCATGTAAAAGGAATCAAAAAGATGATTGATGACGGAAAGAGCTATCCTGAGATTGTTCAGCAAATCACTGCGGTTAGGGCAGCTCTTGATAGTACGATGGAGATTATAATTCAGGATCTTGTAGATCATGTTAGTCTGAATACAAATACCAAAGGCAAAAAGGCAGCTAGTGATCTTAAGAATACCGTATCTAAGATTCTATAGTTCATCAACCGACGATTTTTTCCAGAGAGGAACCGACTAAGAGGTACCAGAACCTTCAAAAGACAACAAACTCATCCTAAAACCCAAAAAATAATTTTTTGTAGTTTCATCTGAAATATATTCTCGCTGGGTGAATCTATGTCAATGAAGTTTGATCATGAAGCCATTAACAGTTTTAGAACGATCATTAATGATGAGTTAGCGTATGGTGTGTTCTTACATGATTGGGCAATCAGAAGAGAGATCGAAAACCATCTTTCCATTCACTTATTCGAATCTTCTCCTCACATGAAAGAGACTCTTCTCAAACTGCTAACCCATTATGTTGAGTCAGCAAATACGAAGAGCATAATTGGTTTTACAGAGGATGATCCAGTCCTAGTATCAGTTGCAACAGGAATTGCCATGCGGACAGACCTACCCTTTTACCCCTACAACATGGAAGATTCGGGGGCGTTTAGCCAATTCATCAGACCTGAGACTTGCCCATGCTCGCTTTTGATCCCATATTCAGCTAATGATATTCAGGTAAATGAAATAATCAAGATTTTCACCGCCAAGATGGTTCCAATCAAACAAGTCATATCTCTAGTAGAGGAACGACCGTTAAAGACTGATTTTCAAAAACTAAATGTTGAATACATTAGCATTGCAAATTGGAATTCAATTCAGGAACGAATAAAGAGGTTCAGAAATGTTGTACCTGAAAAAATGGCTTTAATGTTAAGTCTATTCAGTTGATCTAACATTGTCACAAAATAGTCAAATCAGATAAATCGTTGATCCTTAAGATCCTCGGGTTCGTTGAAATCATTGGATTGCATGGGGAGTGGAGGCTGAAAATTGCTTATTTATGAGTAAATCTACTCCTATCTTCGTGGGCTTGGCTGAAAATGACTTATATTATAAGAATTTTGGGAGAAATTTGTTATGATGGAACTAGTGGATACTACCCAGCAAAGAGAACATCTTAAACAACTGATAATCAAAACAGAAGCATTCAAGAGGTATGAAAAACCTGTTAAATTATCTTCTGGAAAATTAAGCAATCTCTATTTTGACATAAAGAAACTTACAGGCTTACCAGAGGGAATTAATGTAGTTGCAGAATTGCTTTATGACGAAATTATGCAAATTGGAGGAATAGAATCAGTTGGAGGATTAGAAGCAGGTTCAATTGCAATTGCAACAGCAATTTCACAAGTTAGCCATATCAAAAACAAGGATACTGCTCTTCAATCATTTTGGGTAAGAAAAGAACCGAAACCACATGGATTACAAAAATGGATTGAGGGGTGTGTAAAGTCTCCAACTGTAGTAGTGGATGATGTAATTACTACTGGCGATTCTGCTCTTAAAGCGATAGAAAAACTCAGAGAAGAACATCATACAGTAGACTATATCTTCACAGTGGTCTATCGAGGCACAGAAGAGGAAAGACATAAGATCGAAGCCAAACACAAAATAAAACTGAGATATATCTTTTCAGAAGCAGATTTTTCAAAACCATAAACTAACAGAACTATAGATCGCATTTATCAGAATATTCTTACACGAGTATAGCGATCAATTCATTGAGAAGAATAAGAGAGAGAAAATTTTGCCGTAGGATTTATGAATCTCTCGGTAGAATAGACAGTTATGGTTTCAGAAATGTATCGTTTACCAGATGGACGTTATAGCTGGGAAACAGTATTTGTTACTGCCTTAGCTTATCCTGCACATACTGAAGTAATAGTTGAACCTTGGATGGTGCCATCACAACTTCCTGATTATTGTCATCCTCGAATAGCAAGTTTGACTGGTCAAAAAGCAGACTACGGAGTAAGTTTACCCGATCGAAGAAGCATTCACATAAAACTCTATGATTACTTTTTTACAGTACATTGGGACATAAGAGACCCACAACAAGATGCACTTGGACACATATTCTATGATGTTCTTGGATTCAAATAATCACCCGACGCTTTTTTCCAAGAAGAACACCCAGTAAGTTTACAGAGCCTAGGATGATCCTCCTTAATAAGAAGAAACACTACAAATGAGCCTTGATGTCGATAAACCTTGATGCACCTGAGGCCATACTTCAAAGACAAAAGTTCTTCACCAGCGAAAGTGTTGACAATTTTCTAAAAAAGAATGGCATTCCAAAAACCCGTATAGCATTACGCAGTCTAGCTGCACTGGAAGGCGGCAAAGCAGGTGAAGAAGCTGTTGAGATTTTAGGACATGTGTATTATCAGATCCATGCACAGCAGATAAACATCAGGGACAAGGCTAACGGAAAAATGATCGTATCAATTAGAAGGTAGTAGCTTTTCTCAAAATTTGTTGTCTAAAGATCAAAACACTACTAGAACAAGGAATTAAGTAACACTAACCTTCCAACAACTTAAGTGCAAGCGGTTCTAGAAAGTTTCCCAGAAGAATTCCAGCCAAGGCAGATACAGCGCGAGATTCTACAGGATATAGAACAGCTGCTCAAATCAGGCTACAAAATTGTTGTTCTCTCAGCTCCTACCGGAGTTGGAAAATCGCTTATTGCTGCAACCCTGGCAAGGCATTATGGTCAATCCTTTATTGTAACTGCCTCAAAGCAACTGCAAGACCAGTATTCAAAAGACTTGAAATTTCTCAGTCCTGTCAAGGGAAAATCAAATTTTGCATGCCTCAAGCTAATGGAACATCAAAAAATAAAAAACAAGGATGACAAAAAGGCTTTCCAGCGGGGATTGACATGTGAAAAGGGATTATGTAAAGAGACCATCCGAAAAAACGGCAAGGATATCAAGGAAATTTGCAAGTTCAAACCCAAGCTAGGTGAGCTTGATCCTGCCAACAAAGGAAGCTATTGTTATTACTATGAGCAGAAATATCGCGCCTTAACTTCAGATCATTCTATTTGGAATTATGCCGCATATTTTCAATTGATGAAATTTAGCAGAAAGGCATATGCAGAATACATTGGAAAACCAGTCGCAATCTTTGACGAGGCTCACAAAATAGAAGATCAGATAATTCAGTTCATAGGAATTGACATCTACAATGGTTACCTCCAAGAGTGTGGCATTGACATCAAGGCCTGTTCCCTTGATGACATGGAACTTGTAATTCAGTTGCTTGATGACTTAGCAAGGTCATACTCAAGACAAATAAAAGATCTTCATGAAAGCAGATCGTTTCTAGTAAATCCAGATTACATGTTGCTTGCAAAACTAGAAGCCCGATACGAATGGATGGCCAACGCGCATTCCGAGCTTGTGTCAAACAAAGATAATTTTGTCATAAACGACCCATACATCGACGAAAGAGGATCTTTTAGGTCTGTATCGATAAAGCCACTTGATATCTCAAAATATGTCAAGGCATTTTTTGATATTGACATACAAATTTTCATGTCGGCTACTTTGGACAAGGAAAGTTTTTGTGAAAATACAGGCCTGGAACAATCAAAAGTTGCTTTTGTAGATACACCAAAATCACCTTTCCTGCCTGACAAAAGAAGAATTAATTTCTTAAACATTAGAAAGTTAAGCTATGCTGCAAGTAAGGAGGATGAACTTGTTGTTATACAAAAAATCAACGATATACTATCTCAGCATCCAGATGAAAGAGGACTAATACTTACTTCCTCTGAGAAGCGATGCATTGACATAAAAAATAATCTTTCAGACCAGAACAGAAAAAGGATTAGAATTTGTCATAGCAGAAATGAAAATGGCATGACTCAAGATGAGGTTCTTCAAGAGCATGCAGAGATCAAAGATGGAGTATTGCTTTCATCATCATTGTGGGAAGGAGTTGATCTGAAAGATGATTTATCCAGATTCCAGATAATAGCAAAGATACCATATCCTAACCTCAGTGAAAAAAGAACGAAAATTAAGATGCAAAAATTTCCTTTATGGTACAAGTCTCAGACATTAATGAAATTGTTACAAGGATTTGGCAGGTCAATTAGAAGCGAGGAAGATTGGGCAGTAACATATGTACTCGATGCGGCTGCGCGTGATCTATTAAATCAATCAAAAGCAATGATACCTAAATCGTACTATGGTGTGCTAGATCTAAAAATATTATAAAAATTTTGAAATTAGGTAGATGCCTGGATAGTTATTGCTACATCAAGTCTACTGGGCTATTGGATCAATGGTGTTTTCTGAAAGGTCTGTAAGTGTGAACACAAATCTAGAGCCCTCAAATTCAGTCGTACCCTCTCTTTCCCAGTTTATCTTGTAGGTCTTTGTTGTATGCCCCCCGATTATTGAGATTATCTGCGGTACTGCAGCAAACAATTTTTCAACCTTTTCCTTATCACGGGTCATAAGTAGGGATCTACGCCTCTTCATGAGGTACTTGATGGCTACATTCTTGTGTTGATGGCCTTCTACCTCGATTTTCTCATTTCTAAGATCGATGGTAAATTTCCTTTTTCCCATGTATATTCCATTACTGATTTCTACAAAAGACGGATTGACAACTCAACGTTAGCATTTGCATTAAAAATTCTGACAAAATATGGTGGGACCGGCCGGAATTGAACCGGCGACCTCTAGCACCCCAGGCTAGCATCATAACCAAGCTAGACTACGGTCCCTCAAGTTGCTGGCTATTGTTGAAATTATTAAATTGTGGGATTGGATTATTGCAGAAAATCTGTAATTACTACAGCCACTTTTCCAGTCTGTCTTTTTCGAATTTTTCTTTCTCTGAAAAATAATCTGTAGATGGAGTTTTTAGTTGAGTTATAGGAGCTGGACTTGCAAACATGTCGACTTGAAGATATCCTGCAGTTTTTGTTCCTGTTTCAAGAAAACAACCCCCTTTTCCATCAAATACAGCATTTTCAAATTCTTTTTTTATCTGTGATATGATATTTCTTGCAACAGTAACCCCTTCACCTTCTGCAAAGATTCCAGCCTTTGGTACAGCGATTTTGTCTGTTACCATTATTTGGTTTACATCTCCTATTGCGTATACATTATCAAAATTTGTCTTACAAGTTTTGCTTACTTCAATGAACTTGCCTGATTGTGCAAATCCACACTCTACAACAACATATGGTACCTTGTGTGGTGGAACTGCTATCAAGAGATCAAAGTCAGCTTCTCCAGATTCAAATTTGAGTTTGTTTGGTTCAACTGATACGGTCTTATGGTTTCCATGAAATTCTATTTTTTTAGATTTTAGTATCTGTAGTATATCCTCGCTTACCTGAGGACCTCCTGCCGGGAGCGTAGTTGGGGTTGGACTGTAAAAATCAATTTGTACAGAATTACTTGCTCCTGTCTCCTCAAGGATTGACCTGAGTAGAAGAGCTGCCTCATATGGTGCAGGAGGGCATTTGTAGGGCAGGCCCATAATTGTCATAGCTATCTTGCCTGATTTCATCTTGCGTACAGTATCACGAATCTTTGGTACATCTTTTAGTTCGTATAATATCAAACCGTTTTCTGATAACCCGGGAATCTGTTCAGGTGCAAGCTCAACCCCTAGTGCAATTATCAGATAGTCATAGTGAAGGCTACGATGGCTTGTTCTTACAATTTTGTTTTGCGGGTCTATCTTGACTACTTGTTCATTGACAAATTCGATTCCTTTTTTTGTAACATTTTCAAGTGGCCTTTTCGAAGTTTCAAATTCTCTAGAGCCTGTCATTATCCATAGTTTTACCAGGTCCATCATGAACCAGTCTTTTCTGTCAACTATTGTGATTCTTGTATCCTGTGTGAGATTTTCACGAAGTTCGTGTGCTGCTGCAAGTCCGCCAAATCCTCCTCCTAAGATTACAATCTTCATTGGTCTAATAATGCCGGAACACCATCTATCTTTCTTGAGTCGTGGGCCTAATCGTGATCTCGTTTACGTTCATGTATGGCGGTGATTCTAAGGCAAAAACTATCGAGTTTGCAATATCTTCAGATTTTAATGCCTTCATTTCCTTTGTATATTTAACAAAAGAGTCTAGTGCCTTGTCAGTAATTGTATTTGTAAGCTCTGTCTCCACTACTCCCGGCTCAATTATAGTCACTCGAATGTTGTGTCTTACCGAAAGTTCTTGTCGTAATCCTTCACTAAAAGCCCGTACAGCATATTTTGTTGCACAGTAAACACTTCCAGCTGGAAACACAACTCTACCAGCAACTGATGAAATGTTTACAATGTGACCAGAATTTTGTTTAATTAAATGAGGAATTGCAGCTGCGGTACAATACAGGACACCTTTAATGTTGACATCGATCATTTTGTCCCACTCATCAACCTTGAGACTCTTTACAAAACTCAGGGGCATGAGACCGGCATTGTTAACAAGAATGTCAACTCGGCCCCATTTTTTTACTGTCTCATCGATTAGCTTCTCGCAGTCGCCTTTCTTTGATACATCGCATGGAACCATGATACATTCTCCCCCAATCTTTTCAATTTCTTTTTTGAGCTGTTCTAATCTGTCAGTTCTTCGCGCAGAGACAGCAACTTTAGCTCCAGCCTTTGCTATTACCAAAGAAGTAGCATATCCAATACCGCTACTTGCACCAGTAACTATGACGACTTGACCTTTTATCATTATAGAATCATTTTTCATGGCGACATTTTCTGTAATTAAGTCTTGTCAATCAATGGTAACAATTAGAGAAAGTAACTTTGTTTCTCAACACTAATGTAGTATTGATAATAAAATAAATCATGGAAAAAGTTGACTGTGCATATTGTGGACAAGAAACAGACTTGCCGTTTCAGTGTAATTATTGCAGTGACAAGTTCTGTTCAGAACACAGATTGCCAGAGGACCATAGATGCGTAAAGCTTCACCAGATTAGAGCTAAGAGATTTGGTGAAAACAAAGTTCAGAGAAAAAAAGGAATAGGAAGACAGAGTTTCATAAAACGAGTTTTCGGCAAGTTCAGCTAGTACATGGCTTTCTCTGGGTGAACTCTTGATAGTTTTGCTTGGTAAAACAGAGCAAAGGCAAGAGCTAACAATACTCCTCCAGTTAGCCAATGAGCAACTTGCATTGTCAAATATACAATTCCAAATCCAACACACATCAGAGCTTGCGTAAGAAGTTTTATCCAATTGGGGATCTTGGCTGCTCGACTAATCATTTCAATGATAAATAGACCTGCTACTGGATACAGGATGATTTCAAAGTAAACATCAAGGTCTATGCCATTGTGCATGATATGATATGATACCTAGATCAATTTTTAGTCTTCCCAGATTATCTTTACGGCTACCTTTTTCTTAATGAGGGCACTTGCGTTCTCAAAAGGCAGTGTTGCCACATCCTCTGTCTCAAAGGGACCGTAGGTTTGAAGGTCAGTTCCTACTATCTGGTCTATTGGCCTGAGAAATCGTACCACGACAGATCTTGACCTGTGATTGTCTGCTACTGTCTCAAGAAGCTTAATTCTGCCGTTGAGTGTTGCAGAAAGTATAGTATCTTTTCTTTGCCGCAGCTCGTCTTCAGAGTCCAAGATAAATCTCTCTTCATCTAGCAAATTTGTATAGTCCAGTTCGTCTGAGCTTGTCGCTTTCTCAATTCTAATCTTTAGAAGAATTGATGTTAGCTCTGACACCATTTTTACAAGCGATTCTTTAATTTTTGAATCAACACCATCATAGTCTTCATTTTTTAAGTTGCCGAGAAATTCTGCGATGTTGTTGTATAATTTTGGATCTAGTTCCTGTACAGATTCATTTTCTGCTTCTCGTAAAAGGATTGAATACAATGAATTTACATTAATTTTTTTTGTTTCGGACATTTGTACACCTGACAATACTTAAATCATAGACTCCTTTGTGTTATGATCAAGGTGCGAAATTGCCATATAAAGTGATTGGTGGGGAACCAGTTCCAATTTCATATTCGGCTGATGAAGTTTTTTCAAAGATAAAACATGATCAAGTTAAATTTATTGATTTACAGTTTACAGGTCTTAGGGGAAGATTCCATCACACTACAATATCCGCAAATCTGTTTACGCCCCAACAGATGCAAGACGGGCTTCCAAAGCTTGATGGATCTTCGATCGTTGGATTTGCAAGCATCGATGACTCTGATATGATTCTAAAGCCTGATCCAAACACTTATGCAATAATTCCATGGATGGAACACTCAAAGACTGCAAGGCTGATTTGTGATATCTATTGGGGTTGGGGCAAAGGCAGGCTAGAATCGGATCCACGAGGAATTGCACAAAAGGCAGAAAAATATCTCAGGACACAAGGATATGACACAAGCTATTGGGGTCCTGAGGTAGAATTTTTCGTATTTGATAAAATCACATGGGATGTTCTCACTCCATACAAGGGCCAGTCATATTCAATTGAATCACAAGAGGCACCATGGAATCAGGAAGGAAAAGGCTATCCAATGGCCTTGAAAAAAGGATACTATCCAAGTACTCCTTCTGATACTCTAACCGAGTTTAGAAATGATTGCGTTGAAGTTTTAAATGAGAATTTTGGAATTTTATGTGATAACCACCACCATGAAGTAGCTACAGCGGGTCAATGTGAGATAGACATCAGATATGATACGCTTACAAATGCTGCTGATGGAGCCCAAACATACAAGTATGTTGTAAGAAATATTGCCAAAAGATATGATAAAGTGGCCACCATGATGCCAAAACCAATTTCCATGGATGCGGGTTCCGGAATGCATACAAACGTAAGCCTTTGGAAAGATAACAAAAACATATTCTTTGACAAAGATGACAAAGAAGAAATCAGCCAAGCTGCAAGATACTTTTGCGGGGGATTAATGAATCATGCAAAAGCATTATCTGCAATTGTTGCACCAACAACAAACTCGTACCATAGACTTGTCCCGGGCTATGAGGCTCCAGTATACATAGCATGGAGTCCAAGTAACAGATCTGCAATAATTAGAATTCCAGCTCATTTCAAGGGAGAACAATATGCAAAAATAAAAAGAATTGAATTTAGAGCACCCGACCCGTCCTCTAATCCATATCTTGTATTTGCAGCTTGTATGGCAGCTGGTTTGGATGGAATCAAAAAGAAGATGGACCCAGGAGATGCAGTCCATGAAGATATTTACAAGATGACAAAAGTGCAGCGTGACGCTAAGGGAATCAAGGACCTACCTGCTACACTAGGAGAAGCACTTGATGAATTGGAAAGCGATAGAAAGTTTCTAAATCCAATATTCTCAAATGAAACAATAGATAAAATCATACAGATAGAACGAACCGATGATCATGAAATATCAATAAGGCCTCATCCGCACGAGTTCTATCTGTATTTTGATATCTAGACTCTTCCTATTGCGACATACACTAGGAATAACGCAACTCCCGTGATTGCAAGACCCGCGATAAGACAGGCTTTTCTATTTTTTTCTCCAGTCCCTGCCTTGTAAAGAAGGACTGTCCCTGCCAGACCTAGAAAAAGAATCAACGTTCCATATATGACAGGATCCCAGGCGCTATGAGTGATAACAGGATAAAACACTCCTGACAGCAACGCAAAGAAAGCTATCAGATAGATGTACTTTGCACCAGCTACAATCTTGTTGCTGCCTAATTGCATGAAAATGACTATTTGGTATAGTCAAATAAACTTTGAGAAGAAATTGGAATTTTAGTTTATTCCATGTCCATAGGTGGCATTCCACCCATTCCGCCCATGCCACCCATACCTCCCATTCCGCCCATGCCACCCATTCCTTCCATGCCTCCTGGAGGTCCACCAGAGGATTTGGCAATTGCTATCACGTCATCGATTCTTAAAATCATAGATGCTGCTTCGGTGGCAGATGAGATTATCTGATTTTTAACAGAAAGTGGTTCAAAGATATCTGTAGCGTGCATACTTGCAACTTGACCTTTCATAGCATCGATACCTGTCCATTTGTTTCCCTTTTGCTGCTTTGAACGCAAGGATGCAAGTGTATCAATTGGATCCATTCCAGCGTTTTCAGCTAGTGTAATTGGAATTACTTCAAGTGCGTCTGCAAATTTTTCTACTGCTAGTTGTTCACGACCTTCAAGTGTCCTTGACCATTCACGTAGCTTTGTTGCGGCATAAGTTTCTGGAGCACCGCCACCTGCCACTATCCATGGGTTTTCCATTACATCCTTTACAACCATGAGTGCATCATGAACTGATCTTTCAACCTCATCAACAACTCTTTGTGAGCCGGCTCTTAGAAGCATAGTTACTGACTTGGGGTGCTTACATCCTTCAACAAATACCCATCTGTCTTGCTCGATCTTTCTTTCTTCTACTAATTCAGCAGAACCGAGGTCTTTTTCAAACAAGTCATCAAGGTTTGATATGATTCTTGCACCTGTTGCCTTGGCAAGCTTTGTCATATCACTTTCTTTTATTCTTCTTACAGTGAGAATTCCTGCCTTTGCAAGGTAGTGTTGTGCCATGTCATCTATTCCCTTTTGACAGAACAGAACGTTAGCACTTGATGCAATAACCTTGTCTACCATATTTTTGATCATTTTATGCTCTTCATCGAGAAATGATTTCATCTGTTGTGGGTTCTGTATGTTTATCTTAGCATCAAATTCTGTCTTGTCTATTTCAAGTGCATTATTGATTAGTGCAATCTTTGCATTTTCTATCTTCTTTGGCATTCCACTATGAACAACTTCTTTGTCAAGTATGAGTCCTTTAGTAAGGGTAGAGTCCTTGATAGAGCCTCCTGCTTTCTTTTCTACTTTTATATCATCAATATCTACTCTGTATCCATCCTCTATCTTTTCAGATACTGCAATTACAGCTTTGACTACCATCTCTGATAGATTGGCTGAGTCTCTTCTCACAAGTTTTGTTTGCATTGAAGTTCTTGCTATTCTCTCAAGAACCTCTTTATCGGTTGGAGAAACCTTGTCTGCTATTTTTGCAAGCAGTTCTTTTGTTTTTTGAGCAGCCTTTCTGTAACCATCAACTATTATTGTAGGATGAACGTCTTGTAAGATGAGAGATTCAGCGTATTCTAATAGTGCACCAGCAAGTATTACTGCAGATGTTGTTCCGTCACCTACCTCATTATCAGTTGCCTTTGAGATCTCAACTAACATCTTTGCTGCAGGATGCTGAACATCAATCTCTTTTAGAATAGTGGCACCATCATTAGTAATTGTAACATCACCCAGTGAATCCACAAGCATCTTGTCCATTCCGCGTGGGCCAAGGCTGGTATGAATGATTTCTGCAATTAGTTTTGCAGCCGCAATATTATTTTTCTGAGCATCGCGACCCTTTGTTTGTTGGGCGCCGTCCTTTAGTATTACAACGGGGATTCCGCCAGATGAAGATTGAATCGACATATTTTAGCTGAGATCGATTTTCCCTTATTATGTCTTTATGTAGACCAAAACTCTCTATACCCTGAATAAATTTCTAATGACTTAACGATGTTTTTAAATTAGGAAAACTGGCCGAACAATGCATGTCTAGTCTATCTCCACGTGCAGCTTACAACGATGTATTATCAATGCTTAAAACTCATAATGAATGGTTTGCAGATTCGATTCCACTTATTGCAAGTGAGAATATTCCAAGTCCAGCGGTTCGAGAAGCAACAATTTCTGACTTCGCAAACAGATATGCCGAAGGTTGGCCAGGCGAAAGAGTTTATGCAGGCTGTATCTACATTGATAAAGTAGAATTCAAGTGCATGGAGCTTGCCCAAAAGCTGTTCCGGGCAGAGTTTGTAGATGTAAGACCAATTTCCGGTGTTGTTGCAAACTTGGCAATTTATTCTGCTTTCACAAATCCAGGTGATGCCATGCTGGCTCCGTCTATTCCATCAGGTGGACACATCTCACATGGTAAGAAAGAACATTCAGGTACCGCGGGTCTTGTTCACGGGCTGGATATAGAGTTCTATCCATTTGATGCAAATGAGATGACAATTGACGTAGACAAGACCAAGCAGAAAGTGCAAGAACTTGAGAAGGCCGGTAGAACTCCAAAGCTAGCAATGTTTGGCGGCTCTGTATTCTTGTTCCCACATCCAGTAAAGGAGCTTGCAGATTTTCTGAAAAGTTACAAGATGTTTGTTAACTATGATGGGGCTCATGTTGCAGGTCTTATTGCAGGTGGTCAGTTCCAAGATCCACTAAGGGAGGGAGCCGATGCCATGACCATGAGTACACACAAGACTTTGTTTGGTCCTCAGGGAGGAATGATCTGCTCGTTTAACAAATATGCAGATGAGATCAAAAAAGCAACTTTTCCTGGCATGACAAGCAATCACCATCTACATCACATGGCAGGAAAAGCAATTGCATTTGCAGAAATGTTAGAGTATGGCAAAAAGTATGCAGCTCAAGTTGTAAAAAATGCAAAGGCACTAGCAGAAGCTCTGAATTCTTATGGTTTCAAAGTATTGGGTGAAAAACGAGGATTTACAAAATCACATCAAATTGTATTAGATGTTCTTTCATTTGGCGATGGAGGTACCATAGAAGCTGATCTAGAAAAAGCTAACATCATTGTAAACAGACAACTAATTCCAGGTGACATCAAAGCTGGCCGCAACTACTTCCATCCTGGTGGATTGAGACTTGGAGTTGCAGAACTGACTCGTCTTGGAATGAAAGAGTCGGAGATGAAAGAAGTAGCAGAATTCATCAAGAAAGTTGTTGTTGATAAAAAGGACAAGAAGAAGGTTGCAGCTAAAGTCAAGAAGTTTAGAAAGGATTTCCAGAAGGTTCGCTATTGCTTTGAGAGTAAGATGGGCGGATACGATTACGTCAAGCTTCGCTAGGCATAGTCTGTAAGTAGTGCCTGATTACCATCTTCTTTGCCAAAAACCAATTCTAGTTCATCCAACAAAGACAGAACTCTTCCTCTCAGGTATGGCTCAATTCTGTATTTGTCAAGCATTCTCCTTGCAAGCTTGAGGTATTTCTGAACAGAAGGTCTTGTCATGGTTTGAATGAGTTTATGGCTACATTCCAGACATTTCCCTGCAAGTGGAATTCTTCTGTAGCTTGCACCACATGCCGTACATCGGAATGATTGACCGGAATATGCCCTCAAATTTCCCATAATATCAGGCAGAAGGTGTGTTGTCATCACCATGGAGACAACTTCGCTTGGATCTACTGCATTTATGATCTCTGCAGTTCTAATCTGCATGTCTAGCTTTTCCAAGAGAGAGTCGAGTGTGGAATAAGCGCTACGAGGTTTTGTGGTGGTAAGGGTTGAGGTAGCGTGAGTGAACTTGAATCCATAAAACTGTTTTTCTGTTTCCAGTCTTGATTTTACAATTTCCACATCTTTTATTTCACTTGCTTTTTCCTTTTGTAATGTAGCTTCGAAAAATGAGAGAGGGTATGCATTTACTACTTCATAGTTATGGGCTTGTCTTTGGACTTCTTGTGGTATTACAATTGGTTGTACAAGGAGTGGTGCATCCATCAGACCACCAATTCTATCAGACAAAAATAGTCTTGAAAAATTAAGCAAGCTGTCCATCAAAAGCATAATTGAATCAGCGTCACCGTCTGCATCCCGCCTCTTTGCAGAGTGCCATACAGCAGAACCAAGGCATACCTGTGTATTGGTATAGCCAATTATTCTTCCAACTATACCAACAGATGTGTGTGGTGCAAGACCAATGATAAGATGGCCTACCAAATCAGTTGTATTTTTGACGTTGTAGTATGCTGGATGATTAAATAACTTTGTAAGTTCTCTGTCAATGTATTGACATACCTGTACAAGATTGTCACCGCATTCTTTTGGAATTATCACGTCTTGTGTTTTTAGTTCAACCATCTGACCAGGATTCTCAAGTGGCGCGCCATCAATATCATGTGTATACCCAAGTTGTACAAGTTTTTCAGGAGAGGTACCAATCCATGTTGGTTTAAAGTGAGATAGTGGCGCGTTTGTAGCATCAAATCTAATGGTACCATCTTTGAATACATTTAGACCCACGCTCTGTCGTATCAGACCCTTTTCCAGAGGCTCAGGTACTCTGTCTTGGTTTATCAGCTCCTTTACTCCCTTGAATGGCTCCTGAGCTCGAATTCCAGTCCTTTCCTGTGCAAAATAGAGTAACTCTTTGAGAGGAAATGCCCGATAAGAATGAGTTGATGCACTAGTCTTGCATTTTCCACAGTAATCCTCCTCAAGTTCATCTCTGCACCTAGGACAGACAAAGGTAACTGTGGTCTTGATCTTGCATCTTGGGCAAGCAATACTGACGCAAGGTGTGTTGCAGTTCTTGCACATTCTGTTGTATATGTTACAATAAAAGTTGGGTTGCTTTACAGCCTTGAGCAAGTCACGAGAAGCTCCCCCCTTGCTTCCCACTGGAAATAGTGTATGAACCGGGGGTTTCATCTTCCTAAGTGCTGCCTTCTCTGGCCTTCCAACTCTAACTGCTATGGCAGTTGAAAATTTGTTTCTAATTTTGATACCAGATGATATAGAGATTATCTCAGAAACTGTTTTGGTTTTGTCAAGCTGGATAGGTCTTCTAAAAAGCAGATAAAAGAATGTTCTAGCTTCAATACCTTTTAGCAAAATAGAGTCTACTGCTACATCATGAGGAACGCCCAGTTTTTCTAAAACGTCTTTTACAGATTTTGTATATACTATGAGGTCTGATTCTATCTTGTCTGGATTGAGAATTGCCTCAAATTCTTCAATAGTTAGCTGATCCCAATAGTACAGATAATTAGGATGCAGTCCAATTCCAAAGTTCAGCGAGATCATAAAAGCTTCTTCAAGATCTGGAATCTTGGTAACGTATCCCAGAAGTTCCTGATCATTTGGCTCATATTTGGAGATTTTTTCTTTTAGATCTTCTATCCAAAATTCCTCGACATATCCAGTTGGAACAAGCTCTGCATTGTTCTCAAGAAAATCACCATAGCTAATGAGAATGTCACCAAGATGCAAGATTTTTTCTATATTCGGTTTGAGATAAATTCCATGTGCAGTATCTTTTATCTTGACTACGTTTCCATTTTTCAAACGAACTATTGGAGTATCAATGGAATCAACAAATGCCACTGTAGCTGCCTTGCCTGGCATATCGAGTTTAATTTGGGTACCAACCGCAATGACATGATCTAAAATTTCGGCAACTACGGGATGAATGCCTACTGATGCAAAGCCAGTGTTACATGCTCTCCCATATCTGAGTCTAAAACCTCCAAGTTTTTTTGCCATTGAAAGCACAGACCTTCCCGTAATCACCTCTCTCATTCGGTGAGCTGCAGCATCTTCATCACCAGTCTGGATTGCGCCCTTGAGATCCTTTAGCCAATCCCAACCATCCAGTTTGTACAGGTCAATTAACTTCAAGAGCTTCCTTGACCTACCGATGAGACCATCATTGAGTACACGAAGGGCTCCTCCTCGAACCCTGTTGGTACTTATACGTGCCATGTTTCTATGACTAACAATCTCTACAAGGTCAGTATCTACACCATTAAGCTCTACAGGTAGATTGGAAATGACTGTAATTACATCTTCATTTGGGACATGAAACTGAAAGTTCCCTACCTCTCTTTCATATACCCGAAGTTCTTCAACAAATCTTCCAGTTTCATCGTCATAGGAGTTGGCTTGGTATGTTGAAAGGCCAGCTATTTTTCGAACATGATCTGCAATAAGCATGGTAGAGGCAGCTTCTGTGCCGCCGGCAGAACGAATTGGGCCAGCAAATGAGACAGAGAGATATTGAGAACCATCCGAGTTCTTCTTTATCTCAACCTCGCTTATCCCTTGAAGGGGAGCTATGGTCACACCTTCTGTTACTATGGCAAGACCTACACGTACTGCCAAGTCTAGTCTCTCTTGTAGACCAGTGTCAGAGCCAGAGTACTTGCCTTGAGCTATATCTTCTGCAAGTTTGAGTGCCGCAAGTTCTTTTGTGGTAGTTTGAATGAGTCGCCTAAGGTTATCAGTAACATCAATGTCGTGCATTTTTGATACACGGTCAGCAAGATCAAATGCTATCTTGGGTTCTACCATCCCAGAAGAATCGGCTAGGGTTGCCTTGGCAGCTGCGGCTTTCTCAAAGATCTTGAATACCTCATTTGATACCTCGGTGTAATAATCAAAATAGGATTTTGGCATTGGGACTTCACCAAGTCTCAATGCTAGTGTCTCAGACATGCTATTTCCTTACGGACTGGATGGTTTTTACGATATCGGAAATGGTTTTGAAACTTCCACCTTTCTCGATAAAGGTACCAATGACCAATGCATCGGCCCCTGCTTTGACAATCTCTCCTGCTGTGTGTGTGTTTCGAATTCCACCACCAACAATTAGGAATCCTTTGAAGAGTTTTCTTACAGCTGCTACCATCTCAGGTCGTACATTTGATTTTGCCCCAGAGCCTGCCTCAAGATACACAAATCTCATTCCCATAAATTGTGCAGAGAGGGCATACATTGCAGCCAAGCCTGGCTTGTCAAATGGTATAGCTCTAACCGAACCAACATGCCATACAGTTGTACCCTCACCTATGATGATATAGGCTGTAGGAAGTGGTTCCAGACCAAACTTTAGTACATTTGGAGCACCCAAGGCTTGAGCTTGAGATATGAAATATGGATTATCAGAGTTCAAAAGAGAGCTGAAAAGTATTGCATCTGCTCCGGGGACTACACCGGTTATGTTTCCCGGAAATAAAATGATGGGAATCTTGACAGTCTTTTTGATGTTCTTGACAGTCTGAGCCATAGTCATCTGATCAGTTGCCGACGAGCCACCAACTAGAATGGCTGATGCGCCGTTCTTTTCTGCCTCTCTTGCAAGTTGAGATGCTGGCTTGCCATCAGCGTTCTCAGAGTCAATTAATACAAATAGTAAAGGACCCTTTTTCTTCCTAGACGCCTTTAGATAGGTTTCTACCTTTTGCATATGACAGGTTGATAGCTATTCATTAAAAGTTTAATTGAATAAAGTTATACAGTTCTGTATAGCTATGAGCAACCCGCAGGATGGTAATTTCAATAATATTATAAGACAAATTATAAAAAAATCATTATTTACTGAGCGTCAGATTGAAATTATTTTAAAACGTAAGAACCTAGGGGATTACCAGTTTAACATAACTAAAGGGGCTTTCTATAGACAGGTTGGTCAGTGTAAAGACAAGTTACAGGCATTATACTATACCTGGATCCTGCTTAGAGCCATGGGTGTCATTCGTGTAGAGGATATGGATGTAATAAATCGCCTTTCTGAGCAGGTTTCCGTGATAAAAAGTAGTGATGTCTTTCCAGAGCGTGAGGAAGAAGTGATGTTTGTGATACAAGAACTGTTGAATCGTACTTGCAAGTTGTGATTTGTATGTAAATTACCAACTTCTGCATGAATAGTTTGTGACAAAACATGTTTGTGATTGATGTGTAAGATGTGAAATAATTTTATTCAACGATGATAAATCACGTCAGTAATGATGTGTAGTGATGTTAGTAGATATCCCAGACCCAGGAGTGATACTAGGTGTATTAGCTTCATTTGTGATTGGTGTTGCTGCAATTACAATCTACAACAAGATAAGGCCACATCTGGATTCAAATGCTAACAATGTTAAAATTTTATTGGAACGCCTGCAGAATTATGAAAATCTACTAATTGATATGAAAATTAAGCTAGATTCATTAGAAATAGAAAGGGAAAGTGAAGAACTTTCTCAGGTACAGATTCCAAAACCGAGAGAGCAAAAACCTCAGGTAGAAGTGCCAGTTCAAGTCAAAGAAGAGAAACCAAAGGAGAGAGTTCATAATATGAATTTTGGAAGCGCTACAGAGTATGTGTTGCGATTAATCACAGAAAAGCACATGACATCACGTGACATACAAATCACAATAGGGAGAACCCGTGAGCATACATCACGCATGATGAAAAAGCTCTTTGAAGAAGGTTTGGTTGAAAGAGATATGCAGACCAAGCCATTTACTTACAAGATAACGGAGAAAGGTCTTGGTAGGATTAGACCTGTCAATGCTCCGACCATTCAATAAAAAATCCTAGTTTTTGATCAACTATTAGCCAAAGATTTCGAATTATAGTTTGTTTTTTCTGATCAAGGTGTTGATTTTTAGGATTTGGTTTTGTAATATCAAAAAAATGACATAAATTATTAATTTTATTTTATCATAGAATCTTAAATTAATGAACTTATAATAATGCTTATGTCTAGTGAACAATTAATCAAGATAACATCAGCCGGAACAATTTCCATCCCAAAAGATTTCAGAAAATTTCTTGAACTCCAAAAAGGAGATTATGTGAAACTACTAATCAATGGGGACCATATTGTAGTTAAGAAAGCTACGATATCCTAAGTCGTTTCTTTTTGTCTTTGGGTTATCTTGAGTATTTGATAGGTCCATTCTTTTCCTTTCTTCTCTCTTGCTACCCTACCTTTTAGGGCAAAGCGTGAGAGGTAGGTGGAAATTACGCTTAATTTTACCGGCTCGCCGTACTCATCTTCATACTTTTCAAGTACTTGAGAAGAGGTGAATTTCCCTATTGGGTAGTGTTTGTCTATAATGTTCCAAATCTTCGAGCCTACCGAGTCTAGTTGTACGTGGTCTTCTTGCTCCTCGATATTTATCAAATCCATTAACTCGAATATCTTTAACATCTTATCCCTGGTAACGTTACCCTCTAGGCTAAGATTGTACTTGGCTCCATCTGAGTCTTCCAAGTCTATTCGTATCTTCTTTCGAGTCAATATGATCGATCCAGATAACTGGTTAACACTTGAATAGATCATAGAAGATTTGTTAACAAGTGGGTTTGTTAACATTCACTGCCTAGCCCATGAAGGGCTCTTTTTGGTATCTTAACAACCCTAATGATGTTTTTGTTCCATATATCCATAAATCCATGCCTGGAGTGGAAATGTAGGGGTCTATTCCGGTATATTAACAATGTTAAGACTCATTTTCACACCCAGAGTGGAAATGTAGGGGTCATTTTGGGTGCCTTTTGATGTATGATTAACAATTAGTTCACTGTTTGTTAATTAGTTTCTAGGCAAGCCCACACACCTTTCCTTCCACTCTATCATTATTAAAAAAAAGTTTTTTTAAGAAAATAAAAATAATTAATGATATACTAAATATGAATTAGTTATTCTATTCTAATCTAATTAATTTCCTAAGAGGAATCATATGTGGACAGAGAAGAAACACTGGTGTGTGTGTTGATGGTAAAAGATAAAATAGATAAACTATTTGACAATATTTCACAAGGAAAACGGTTATTCAAAAAACGAGATGTCTTACATTATTCCTTCACTCCAAACACAATAAAACACAGAGATAAGGAACAAGAAGCAGTCGCAAACTCACTTAGTCCTCTCTTAAGCCACTCACGCCCATCAAACCTCCTTATTTATGGTAAAACTGGAACAGGAAAAACACTGATTGTAGATCAAATGTTAGAAAGATTAAAAAAACGACCAGAATTGGAATCGTTTCCAATAAAGGTAATACTTTCAAACGCAAAGGAAGAAACAACACTTTATGGGCTTTTGGTTGATTTTGGAAAGCAATTAGGACTCGAGCGAAAAGATCTCCCTCCCACGGGATTGTCAATAAGTTCTATATTCAATAAACTAATTGAGACCATAAATAAAGAACAGCTCAACACAATCTTTGTAATAGATGAGATTGATTCTCTTATAAAACCAAATTCAAAAAAATCAGATAAAGATGTTTTTTACATGTTAACAAGATCGAATGAGAGACTTGATAAGGGATTTTTAATGATTATTGGAATTTCTAATGACCTGACATTTAAGGAAAGACTTGATCCTAGAGTTCTAAGCAGTCTAAGTGAAGAAGAAACTGTATTTACAAACTATACCGTAGAACAAATTCAAGAAATTCTTGAAGATAGAATCAAAGAAGCATTTCTACCAAACATCGTAGAGACAGCAGCACTCAATCTTTGCGCTGCTATGTCAGGTCAAGAGCATGGTGATGCAAGACGTGCTATTGACCTCCTCAGAGTAGCAGGCGAGATCGCAGAACGGGAACAATCTGACACCGTAAAAGAGGATCATATTCGCAAGGCATCGTTGAAGATGGAAGAGGACAAGGAAACCACAGCACTCAACTCATATCCACTACACGAAAAACTACTCATTTTAGGCGTAATGAAGGCAAATGGTAGCACAACAGGTGAGATTTACCAATCCTACAAAAATCTGTGTAAAATTACCAGGCAGAAGGAACTGACTCAGCGCCGGATAACTCAAATGCTAAGTGAGATAGAAATGACAGGACTAATCTCAGGCAAGATAATACATCAGGGAATGCATGGAAGAACAAAGAAATTCTCACTAACATTAAATCCAGATACCGTAAAGAAGGCATTCAAAGAAGACTTGGCCTTAGAAGATTTGATATAATTTTAACTAGACTCTTCAACAAAATTTTTTGTAAAGACTTTCTGTGTAGCCAAATTAACAATAACCGCTATTCCAGGTGTTGGGCTGATGCCAACACCTGCCTGAAATGGAGTCTGGGTCTGCCATGCTCCAGAGTTGATAATTAGAGTTCCCTTGTACATGTCAAGATCTACCACATGAATGTGACCAGAATGAAAGATATCCGGAATTTCATTTATTACCATAAAATCTTCAATCTCAGGTGCTATTGGAGTTCTTTTACCATAAATTGGACTTAGATGTCTTGTTCTAAGTAAAGCGCGCATCGCTTTTGCAGGCTGTGCATAGCTTAGACCAGGAGTAGTTCCAACCACATCGTCCAAGCTCTGACCATGAAACATCAATACCCTTACCCCATTGAGTTCAAGCACTGAAGGATTTCCTAACATGTAGAAATTTTCTCTATTCCACAAATTCATGTTATGTTTTTCAGGTATGGCAGGCTGGGGCAGTGCTCTTCTTCCAGGATCGTGGTTTCCTGGAATGATAAAGGTCTTGATGTGTTTTGGAATTTTATCTAATAACTGAGCTGCCTTTGCCATCTGCTCATCAACATCCATGAGCAGTAACTCCTTGTCTTGGTTAGGAAAAATACCAACACCATCAACTATATCCCCGCAAATCAATAAAAATCGAACCTTTCTTGCTACCGGGTCAGGGCTTGAGAGCCATGAGACAAATTCGGTGAACTCTTTTTCCATAAAGTATTTACTTCCAATGTGCAAGTCTGAGATGAGAACTGCGTATGTCTCACTCTTTGAACGATTGGTTATGTGCTCAGGAATATCCGGTACCAAAAGGTCCTTTGCTATAAAACCACCATTTTTGCCATTGGCAACACTTGCCATAACAAACTGATCCATTAAAAGCGAGTCTGCAACCTCTTGTAGCTCTTCCTTGAAGACAAGTACTTCGACAGAGCCTGTAGGATCGTCAATTATAAGTTTTGTAACATCACGATCAATCTTTCTATCCATTACAAGTCCTGCAATGTAAGCCTCTTCACCAAGTTTCCCATCTGTTACGTTTTGAATAGGAGTTAGCTTCTTTGACTGGGATCTTTGCATTATTATTTTGAGTAATTTTGAGTATCTATCTGAAAAAAGAGCCATGAAACCATCTATTCCCTCTGCAGATGTTACCTTCTTTGTAGGATCAAACACAATAGTAAACCTGTCCTCGACATTTTCATCAATCTCTGACTCGATGAACATCTTGAGGTCATTTTGGTTTATCACAAACATGTTTTGTTTTGCCTTTTCCCGCACAACTTGTTTGATGATATTTTGTAGTTCCTTTACATCTATCTTCTCAAGAATTTTAAACGCATCAGGGTGAATTTGAAATCCCTTACTTAGTGCATAAGTTATAGCAGACGATACTTCTTCTCTCAACAAACTGTCATAATTCAACTTTTAATTAAATCTGTTCAAGTTCTTAACCCTCAAATAACCTAGTCATAAAAGAAGCCTATGTTTACAAAAAGAAGAATATCTTTATTTCTCATATTTATCACAATATTTTCTATAGCTTACTCAATTGGCAGTGAAAGCAAATTATCAGCAGATGATTCAAAATCTTTTGTCAAACAATTTCAAAGCGCAGTAGAAGGAATTGATGCATTGGGTATTTTTGCACACAATGCCTCTGTTGCATTACCAATGTTTGTGCCAGGATTTGGCATTGCATGGGGCTCTTTTGCAGCATATTCTACTGGAGTGGCCTTTAGCGCTCTTGTTGCAACAACTCCAATACTTACCAAACTACCGCCCCTTGCTCTCATATTCCTCTCGCCTTTTGGCATCATGGAAATTGCAGCATATTCCATAGGGATGTCAAGAAGTTTTCTTCTCATCAATGTAATAATTAGGAAAAAACCACTAAGATTAGAGCTTCGCAATACCGCAATTGAGATTGGAATCGTGATTACACTGCTCTTGACCGCAGCTTTCATTGAATACACTATGATACAAGAATTTGGCTCAAACTTTGCCAACATAAAAAAGCCCTAGATTCATTTTTATTTTAACATAAGAAACACAAGACAATGCTAGGTCTTAAAATCCACACACTTCCCAAGTTAAAAAAACCAAACATGATAGCTGCTCTTCCTGACATGGGAAATGTCGCAGGAATTGGCATGGATTTTCTTATAAAAAAACTCAAAGCAAAATTATTTGCTGAGATCTATGCATTTTGGCCGCCCGCAATTTCTTATGAAAATGGTTTGATAGGATATGATCAATCAAGCTACAAATTTCATTACTCCCAAAAAGAAAATCTCATTCTTTTTTCAGGAGAGTTCAATCCCTCAGACCCACGTCGTCTCTATGAATTATGTTATGAAGTAGTTGGCATGGCAAAGAAACTTAGAGTGAACACGATGTATTCTATTGGAGCTGCACTAAAGCAACCCACTCCTTCAGAACCTAAAGTATTTGCAACTGCAACATCTACAAAACTTCTTGACATATTAAAAAAAGAAAAAATACAAATTCTTCCATACAAGGGCCAGATCACAGGTTTTAATGGACTAGTTCTTGGAATTGCAAAAGAAAAAGATCTTCAAAGCATTTGCATATTAGGAGAGATTGACAATCCAAATGTAATACAACCAAAGACTACAGAGATTATACTCGCAAAACTGTTGCAACTTTTAAAAATAAAACCTCTAGATATGAAAGAGCTTGAAGAGGAAGAAAAAAGAAAGCAATTCATGGGGCAACAGATAAACTACATGAGTGGAATGGCCAAAAAAGATAATCAACCGGGAATTGCCTAATTGTTGGAAAAATTATACCTAGTGATTAAATACGTCTTGGAGGCTTAGCTTAGCAGTGAAATCCCGATTCTCATTACTAATGGTAATTACAGGAGTTTTGATTATCCTTTGTTTGCCTAATGCATATTCTGATTTTGCGTCTAACACAAAATACTTGATTCAAGCTAGCGGTTATGTAGCAGGCACTCAAAGTATTCTTGATTCTACTTTTGCAATGCAGATAACATCAGGCGCACAGAGCGGTACTAACATGCTTGCTAATCTAGATAACGGCCTTGTAACAATCGGTGGTACAAATTATCTCAATACTGGTTCTTGGCAAACCGCCATCTTACGAAATGGTAATTTCTTACTACTTCAAGGCGATGCTCAAGATCAAAATGGTAACATAATTCATCTGAACCTTTTTGGGAGAATAGTTACAAGTAACCAAGATGGTGTTCTTTATTACATCACAGGCAAGATTACAGGCGCAGAGACTTTCAAAGTAATTTATAATGCAAAAGTAATTCTAGCAGGTGCAACAACCATACCACAATCAACTCAAACTCCCACTGGAACAACTACATCACAAAATCAAACGCAATCCAATGTAGTCACAATAAGCATTGTACCAGGTGCATACCAACAGTATAACATTCAGCAACACTACTTTTCACCATCTGTTGTTAACGTAAGTCCCGGAACCACCATAATCTGGGCAAACAATGACAATGTACCCCACCGAATCGAAAGTGGTGCGGCATCAGCTCAAATAGGAAATAATTCTGCACCCCTGTTTACTCCTGATGGAATGATTGATAGTGCCACTATTGCCCCAGGTCAATCTTTCCAGTATACAATAACCAATTTTCCTCAGAGAGCGTATCTTAGCGATGCAGCAGTCAAGTATCTAGGTTTAGATCCACACCAGACCTATAGCGATATCACTTTTTATGATCCCAATTATCCATTCATGCAAGGAGCAATAGGACCGCTTGCACCATCTAATGTACAAACACAGACTGCTCAAATTACCATACTGCAAGGTGCATCCACTGCAACCAGTACCACATTTCTTTCCCCTCAAACTGTTCAAGTTACACCCGGTTCTACAGTAATTTGGAAAAACGATGACTCGGTAGCACATAGAATTTTGAGCGGTCACTCACAAAATGCAAGATTAGCAGGAAAGGGAGCTCCTGCAGGACAATTGAGAAGTCCATACTTTGTACCTGATGGAATGATGGACAGTGGTATGATAGCTCCTGGTCAGACCTACTCACTTACTACAAAAGGGGGAAGTGGTACCACTATCTTCTACGATCCTGCAAACACTTGGTTAAATGGCATAGTCATTGCGACCACAAGCTCAGGAATGCCTCCAGTACAGGTGAGCATTCTACCTGGTTCTTATTCGTCACAAGCTGCAGCATCCCAATCAAATCAACAATATTACAATCAATACTACTCTCTAACTGATATTCAAATCACTCCTGGAACTGCAGTAGTCTGGACAAACAACGATAATGTAGACCACCAAATATGGAGTGGCATCAATACACAAAGCAACATTAATCCATTTACGCCCGATGGAAAAATAGAGAGTGCACCGATACCTCCCGGTGCATCATTTGAGGTTATTATCAATGACACAGGAATTACTCGATTCTATGATCCCAGTTACACATGGATGAACGGACTTATTGTCTCAATTCCAACCGTATCAGGCCAGCAGAATATAGGCGCCACCTACAAAAACTCAAATCCATTCCTTCATTGATTGCTAGAATTATTTTAGATTAATATACGATTCCAGTTTTGTCTGATCAAAGACCATCACTGAAAGATCTGAGAATTGTTTTTCTTCCAAATCCTTTACCATGCCAACAAAACTTATCTCTTTTTCGGTTGTCAGAAATTCAAAAACACGAACCTTCATTTTTGAAGTATCAAAACCATGATTTTTCAAGTAGATTGCAATTTCCGATTGCATAAAATGCTTGGAAGGCTCTTTTGGCCATGGACGGGGAACCAGTATTACACTGTAACCGTCTATGAGTGCCTTTTGAAGTTCAAGCTTCTTTTCTTCTATGCTAGTAGAGATATGCATTGTTATCACTTTACTCTTATCCAATGGAACTCTTGCCTTTGATGCAGCAACTTGGATTGAGCTTATGCCTGGAATTATTTGTACATCGCCAAAAATCTCAATCAATCTGTCTACCACCTCAGACTCTGAAAAGTTTACATCACCAGTAAAAGGTACTACACACGTCTTACTTCCTAATGATTTTGCAACTTTTTGATAAACTTGCTCTTGGTCTTGCATTGTAATCTCATGAACTTCTTTATTTTTTAAAAATTCCTCAATTGTCTTGAGTGTATACTTGTAGCCTATCACAACATCTGAATTTACTATGATTTCTCTCACAATATCTGTAATGTACTTTGGTGATCCAGGTCCTACACCAACCGCAAAAACTTTACTCATGACGCATCTGTTGTAATCTCCAATATAATTCACAAATTCTCTTTACAATTAGCTTTTATTTGCGAGCTTGAAGCTTCGATCATTGAATCTTAGGATAGCATCAATACTTTCTGTCTTGATTTTGGTTAGTTTGATTCCAAGTTCATTTGCAAGTTCCCAAAACTCTACATTAGACGAACAAGGAAATTACCTAAACCCTTCTCTTGGCATTGGATTTCAAGCCCCAGAAGGTTGGATAGTTCAGGAACCGAAAAAAACACAACCAGGAGCTCCAGATATTGCAATAGTGGGTCCTTTTTCAGGAGAGTTTACCCCCTCCATATCTTTCGTCGTTGAAAAATCAAATGGCACATTGCTTAATGATTACTTTGAAAGCAAAAAAAGTCAGATACTAAAAAATGCTCAATTCCAAGATGTTTCATTTTTGTCTGAACAAAATAATACCATTAATGGCTACAATGCAAAAATCGCAATTATGAAAGAAAACTTTACAACACAAGGACAAAGTACTATAATAAAATTCAAACAAGCTATTGTTTTGGCAAATGATAATTTTTATACAATTACCTATGCTAATGAGGAGAAAAACTTTGACGCATCTATATCAAACTACGATAGCATACTGAATTCCATAACATTCACAAATTCACAAAATTCCCTTGGAACGGGCTTTTGGCTTTCAATGGGTGGAATAGGTGCCGTAATTGCAATCGGAGTAATATTAGTAATAAAAAGGAAAAGATCTTAATGAAAACCCAAATCAAATGTACAAAAAGGGCATCTGGGAATCATGGCGAAAGGTAAAATATACTGGTTATGAGAAATATAATATGAAGAAGGAGTTTGTTGTAGTCCGAATTGAAGGCTCTCCTGACGGATCGCCCTATGTGGTAGTTTCTCTATCCAATTCTAAGGATTTTAGAGAACAACAAAGTACTCCAATGTCGCCTTTTGGGGCTGGAGGCGTTATGGGCTTTACGAACATGGATGATATGATGAAGAACCTAAACAAAATGTTAGCAGGAGGAATGGGCCAATCTGGAGCAATTACCTCGATCAAACTGGATATACACGAATACAAAGATCTCAACCTTGCTGTCGGGGATAAGATATATCTTGAACTGACAAAAGCAGAATCTTTAGGGGTCTAGTAAGATATTCTAGTTGTGGCGGGAAATCTCTCCACGCAGGATTTCATATGCCCTTGCAGCATCCTTTTCGTGTAAGACTATTACAATATTATCCTGTCCGAAAAACGCATTTACAAGCTCGATTCCGTTACTGTGAAGAACTTCCGATACATGGGAAACCACATCAGAGCCGTCTTCTGGCTCATTAATGTGAATAGTTATCTTTGCAAGTCCTGTTTGCAAGAAATTCTTGTGTGCAGGAAGAGATTCTAACAGTTTTCTAACATCGCTAATGTCTTCTGTTAGGAACCGGAACGAGTCAGTGAATCTAAAAAAATCATAATCTGGATCGATTTGGGTGAACCTATCCATCAAAACAGCCGCATCCTCCATTCCAAAATCATCTGACGAGAACTTGATATCCACAATACCATCAGTAAGAGAAAGTCTTGCATTCTTCAATACTGGTTCATTCTGCACATCATCTTTCTTTTCAAATGAATCAGCGTATCTCTTGACGGCAACAACAATAGTATTGAGGTTTACAGTACCGCCAACCTGAGCCTCTATTTCTTTTTGGATCTTTACAGCAAGTGCAGTGTAGTTTATCAAATCCATCTTAATGCAATCATAAACCGCCCTATTCCTTGTGATTATCTCCCTTACAGCATCTGGGACGGACAAGTTGACTGCTCTCATATTCCTTTATATTCCTGTCATGTATATTAGGATATGTAATATATATGGATTATATTCACATAAAATTTATATAATGTCAGTATTATTACAAACTATGAGTGATTATGACATAATGGATTCGGACGAATTCAATAATCTCTTCCGAAGAATGATGCGACCTTTCAGGGACATAGACGACATATGGGACGAGATGAAAGGTTCCAGCGACGTTCAGACATTTGGTCCATATTATTATGGATACTCTATGACTATCGGACCGGACGGAAAATCTGTGGTCAAGGAATACGGAAATGTCAGACCATCTCTTCTGCCTGATGCTGAAACTAGAGAACCTCTTGCCGATGTTATAGTAGATGACAAGGAGAAGGTTCTGAAGATAGTGGCTGAAATGCCAGGAGTAGAGAAAAAAGATGTCAGGGTCGAGGTTGTTGGCCGCACCGTTAACATCGACGCAGAGCATGGAGATAGAAAGTTCCATACCAAGATCCCAATCAAACAAAAGGTCGATGAAGATTCTGTAAAGGCAACCTATGCTAACGGAATCTTGGAATTAAAGTTCAAGCTGAAGGAAGAGGACCGACCGAAAGGAAAAACAGTCACGGTCGAATAACTCATTTATTTTTTACGGTGATAAAAATATGAAAGAAATTACACTAAAAATTGCAGAAGCGTCGCAACGCCATGTAGGAAAAGGCATTGCAGTAGTAGATCCTAAGATTGTAGAAGATAACAACTGGAAAACTGGCGAGATCCTAGAACTTGTAGGGAACAGAAAAAGTCATGTTAAGCTATGGCCTGGTTCTGCAGAAGATTATGGAACTAGAATAATAAAAATAGATGGAATTATGCGACACAATATTGGTTCTGGAATAGGAGAGAAAATTTCTGTAAAGAGAGTCGATGCAACTCAAGCTGAGCAAGTAACACTTTCTCCAATCGAAAAACTAAGTGATGAAGGTTTGCAAGAATACATGCAAGGAAATTACATTGGTCACGTCTTAACTACAGGAGATACTCTTATAGTTACAACTCAATTAGGTGGTAGAACACAGCTTGTAGTAACAAATACAACACCATCTGCCAAACCAGTTTTAGTTACTGAACTAACTCAATTCAAACTTGGTTCGATGACCAAAGCCATTGATAGTTCTATTCCGAGAGTTACTTATGATGAACTGGGAGGTCTTAGACACGAGGTTCAGAAGATACGCGAAATGGTAGAACTTCCAATGAGACATCCAGAATTATTCGAAAAACTTGGCGTCGAAGCACCCAAAGGGGTTTTGCTATATGGACCACCAGGTACTGGTAAGACGTTATTGGCAAAGGCCGTTGCAGGTGAGACTAGCTCTCACTTTATCTCAATTAGTGGTCCTGAAATAATAGGCAAATTCTACGGAGAAAGTGAAGAAAGATTACGTGAAATATTCAAGCAAGCCGAGGAAAATGCCCCAAGTATAATCTTCATAGATGAGATTGACTCCATTGCTCCAAAAAGAGAGGAAGTAACTGGTGAAGTAGAAAAAAGGATCGTATCTCAATTATTGACATTAATGGATGGAATGAAATCAAGAGGCAAAGTGGTAGTAATTGCTGTCACTAACAGACCAGATTCTCTGGATCCTGCAATAAGAAGACCAGGAAGATTTGATCGTGAAATCGAGATAGGAATTCCAGACCAAGTGGGTAGAAAGGAAATCTTAGATATTCATACTCGTGGCATGCCAATTGAAGAAAAAGTCAACTTGGATCAAATCGCAAAAGTAACGCATGGATTTGTAGGTGCTGACTTGGAGATCCTTGCAAAAGAGGCAGCAATGAGATCATTACGAAGAATTCTTCCTGACATAGACTTGGAAGAAGAAAAAATACCTGCAGAAATTTTACAAAAGATTGTGATTACTGATGCAGATTTCAAAGATGCACTAAAAGAAGTCCGTCCATCTGCATTAAGAGAAGTTTTAGTGCAAGTACCTAATGTTAGCTGGGAAGATATTGGTGGATTAGAATCATTAAAAGAAGAACTTCATGAGGCAGTAGAGTGGCCATTAAAACACAAAGAAGCATTTGAACACACGGATGTCAGTTCACCAAAGGGAGTATTGTTATACGGACCACCAGGAACTGGTAAAACACTGATTGCAAAGGCTGTAGCACATACGACAGAATCCAATTTTATCAGCATAAAGGGTCCTGAATTACTTTCAAAGTGGGTTGGAGAGTCAGAGAAAGGAGTACGCGAGGTATTTAGAAAAGCACGTCAAGCTGCACCATGCATTATATTTCTTGATGAGTTAGATTCACTTGCTCCAAGTAGAGGCTCTGGCAGTTCTGACTCTAATGTAACAGAAAGAGTGGTTTCACAACTTTTGACTGAAATTGATGGTCTAGAGGAATTACATAATGTACTGGTAATTGGTGCTACTAACAGAGTTGACTTGATAGACAACGCATTGTTAAGACCAGGCAGATTTGATAGAATACTAGAGGTATCATTACCTGACGCAAAGGGACGTGAAAACATATTCAAGATACATACAAAAAAGAAGCCTCTTGTCGATGGCGTCAACTTTGTGAAACTGGTAGAACTCACTGACGGATTTAGTGGTGCCGAAATTGAAGGCGTATGTAATAGAGCTGCGATGAGTGCAATACGAAGATACGTCAACAAAGGCGAAAAATCAGTCAAGTCGATAAAGGTAACTCAGGAAGACTTTGAAAACGCAATAGAAAAGATTCTACCGGGAAGATAAAACAAAGACAAGCAATACCATCACAACTTATATGATAAATTGAGTACCAATTAATGACGTCAAAAGAAGCAGTTCTTTATCAAAAGTTACCTAATGAAAAGGTAAGATGCACAGCATGTGCTAGGTACTGCGAAATAGGAAAAGATCAGATCGGCCTATGCGGTGTAAGGGGAAATAACAAAGGCAAGCTTGAGCTGCTGGTTTATGGTAAGGTAATAACAGGACATGTTGACCCAATTGAGAAAAAACCTGTAACTCATTATAAACCAGGAACCAGTATATTTTCAATCGCTACCACAGGTTGTAACTGGCTTTGCAAATATTGCCAAAATTTTGATATCAGTCAAAGAAGAAAAGTGGAGGGAACAGACATGACCCCTCAACAGGTGGTAGACATGGCAAAGAATTCTGGCTCTGATGGTATCGCATATACGTATAATCAACCATCGATATTCATCGAGTTTGCACGTGATTGTGGTGTGATAGCCAGGAAGAACGGGTTATTCAATATCTTTGTTTCAAACGGTTACGATACTCCAGAAACTGTAAAGATGATGGATGAATTTCTTGATTGTATAACTGTGGACTTTAAGGGAAACGGTGAACCGCAATTTACGCGAAGATACATTGGAGTTCCAGATCCTCAACCTATTTTTGATACGCTAAAGGAAATTAGGGACAAGACTAAGATTCATGTAGAGATTACTGACTTGATTGTACCTGGCGTAGGCGATAACTTGGAGTACGCAACTAAACTCTGCAAGTTCGTTTACAATGAATTTGGACCTGATATGCCAATTCACTTTTTGCGATTTCATCCTGACTATAAAATGATGGAATTTGAATCGACTCCAATTAAGACACTAGAAAGACATTATGAAATTGCAAAAAAAGAAGGACTCAACTATGCCTATCTAGGCAATGTTCCTGGTCATCCACTTGAACACACCTATTGTCCACAATGCAAGAAAATAGTAGTCAAGAGATACGGGTTTGATATTCAAGGATGGTACATGGATGAAAACAACAATTGCAACTTCTGCGGCAATAAGATTGCAATAACAGGAAGACTTGCAGACAATTACAAACAAAATAGATTTCAGTTTATTTGCTAAATTGCTACCGCTCTTACAGGAGAACCAGTAGCACCCTTCAGTTTGAGTGGTAGAACGATAAGCCTAAAGTAAGAATTTGGAATTTCGCCAAGATTACATAGGTTTTCTAAAATTAGTACTCCACGCTTCAATAAAATATGATGTACTGAAAATTTTGAATCTTTTCCCATATCAATACTGGGAGAATCAATACCCACCAAGGTTACCTTTTTTTCTAGCAAGTATTTTGCTGCAGCAGCTGACAATCCTGGGTTTTTAGTAAAATAGTCCTTCTTTGTTACATTTTTAGACCATCCAGTTTCAAAGACTATGGCTAAGTTAGGAGAAATTGTTCCATTTCTTGCCTCAAAATCTACAATATCTTTTCTAGTGATTAACTCGTTAGAACCCTTCTTGACCCTGCAGACTAGAGCATTTGTAATGAGTTTGTTGAGAGTAATCTTGTCTATCCGAAGCCCTTTTTCTACAAAATGATACGGTGCATCAAGATGAGTACCAGTATGTGAGCTAAAGAAAATCAATTCTAGATTATACCCGTCAGATTTTTTATCTGCCCATGAAATGAATTGTGGACTAGGAGATCCAGGAAAGCTTGGCAGCTTGTTTGAAATTTCGAGTGTGAGATCTATTGGTTCCACCAAATTGGTTACAACTGGTGATAAATCAATTTTGATGTTTGTAACCAAAGGTTAAATATCGTGAAACCAAAATTAACTCATGCCGACTACTTACATCTTGATAAATTCTGATTTAGGCTCTGACATGGAGATAATTCAGAAAATCAAAGAGATACTAGATAAGGAGAGTTCCGTCAAGTACGAAGTTCAAGGCGTTTATGGAGTTTACGATATCATAATCAAGATTACAGCTGATTCCATGGAACTTTTAAGAAATATAATCACAAATAAGATTAGAAAGATTGACAAGGTCTATTCGACCTTGACCATGATGGTAATAGAAGAACAGGAAAAGTAGCTAGTTTCGTTTTATAGCATCAATTACTTGAAGAATTTCTTGATAGGTGTTAAAAATTAAATCCGGTTTTTCAATTTCCTGTATAACTTTGATGGTATTCATATTGTCAACCAGTGCATTGACATCATACACATTACCTACTGCCAATGCATTCACAATAGCAGGCATCATTGGAGTTGACGTGGGCCATTGTACATATCGTTTTCTCTGTGAGACACATGTATGCGGGGATCACATCTGCAAAGCTGGTGAATGGAAAAAGATGAAAGAACAACAAACAACAATCACCATACCTAAAGCAATGTCTCCATCAAATGTGATACGAAATAACACGATACTAACATTACAAGCTATCCCAATATTTCCAAAAAACGGAGTGATACTGATCAATTTTCCTACCTCATTACAGATTCAAGTAACCCGTGGCGGTTATCCAGTGCAAGGAGCTACTGTACAATTCTGGTTTGCTGAACACAATGCTGGTTTAACCGTAACTGACTCGTCAGGTTATGCGTATCTGACACTGTTGAATCAAAATACTCTAGATGCTGGCTATTACAGTTGGCATGCAACTGCCATTAAAACAGGGTTTAGAGGTGGGTCAACATCAAGCAGTTACTTTATCATTCCTTCTGGCAACATTGCAGGTTTACCAAGCGGCACAGTTTCAACAGACAAGAAAGAATATTTCATAGGACATGGTGATAATTTGGCCGTCAAAATTTCTGGTAATGTTAATGGTTATAATCTTGGCGATGCAATAATTCTTAAAATTATATCGCCTAGTGGCAAAGTCACTCAACTGGCCGCCCGCGGCTTGTATCTTGGTGCATTCCAGGCAAGCTATAAACTTGATAATTCTGAAGTAGGTGTCTATACGGTAACTGCTTTTTACAAATATGCTGTATTTTCTACAGATACCTTCAATGTTCTAAAATCTGGTTCGTAATTGGATATTATCTAGTAAAGCTATGATATATTTTACATTGAAAAAAACTAAACCCTCACTAAAATTTACAAGTTCCATAATATTGATTATTTTATGTCTAACTGTTTCATTTACTGATTTTAGTGCATTTGCTCAAAGTACCGCCGATGAGGCAACCCTCTTGATTTACACTGATGTACCATGGAGTGGTACGATAGATAATTCATCTAATTCAACCTCAATTAGTGGAAATTCGGCTGCGTCCTATTCGTTTGCTTGCAAATATGGCAATACATATTCTGTAACATTGCAAAGTGCAGGAAGTACGGGAACGGGAATGGAGGTATGGACAGTTGCAAATTTGATTCAGGACGGCAAGATGCTAGATGTGGGAGTAAACCGACTAGCTTATGGTACCGTTAACCTCTCAGGCAATTGTCATACTGCACAATTTCCAATGTCTAATACTGGAATGGTATCATTTTCAACTGATAAAACAATTTATCAATACGTGGATCCGATTCAAATTTCTGGAATCGTATTACCTGGTTTGCAAAGAAACTACATCTTGAGCAGTACTATCATCAACTCTGACGGAATGATTATGAGAAAAGACAGCACACTCTTTGGAACCACCCCCACTTTCTATTTTTCTGTTCATGCTCAGGGTGGGGCTTGGAAACCTGGAAACTACAAAGTGTTGGTCGAAATTGCAAATTCTGTGGCAGAAGCTGATATTACAATAAATTCTGTTCAACAAACACAGTCTAATCCGACTGTAAAAACTGGAAATCACTTCATCCCTGGATGGATCAAAAATACTGCAAAATGGTGGGTAGAAGGCAAAATTAGTGACAGCGAATTTAACCAAGCAATGCAATATTTGGTTCAACAGGGGGCAGTAAAAATCCCATATTTTTATTCACCATCCATATCAACCCAATCGTTACTTGGATGGATAAAGGCCAATACTAGCTTGTGGGCAAATGGAAAGATGTCTGATGATCAATTTGTAAATGTGTTAAAGTATCTGAATTTTGTGCGGTAAATATTCTCATCTTTCGCTTTGATAACCAAATTTACATAAACAAAAAGTTCACAAACAACACTTAATGTCAAAGGGATCTAATATCATACCATGCGTAATGCATGTATACCAATTTTGATATTTTCCAAAGTTATTATATTATAATCTAACAGTCATTGTGTTGTCTAATAACAATGATGAAGAAAATTCTATCCAGCCAGGAAAAATTCTTTCTCAGAAACAGATAAACTCCATCTTGTATTCTGATCCTTTTTTAAAAGCTGGTTTCATCTCAAAATTAGTCAAGGATACAAACATCAATGTACTGTATCTAGATCTTGACCTCTTGTATAGTGGCTATGTCATCTCAGGAATAATTCCATCACAAAAGAATCTCACTCTGTTTCAACCAACAGCTGATACAATTGGAGAAATGTTAACAGAAATACTAGCCAAATCTAGTATCTCACAATCCCTGATTGTAATAGACTCCTTAAATGGACTTTTTAATCTGTTAAATCGTAAAAAAGATGTAGGAAAAACAGTAGCTTCTGTCATCATGTTGATAACTAGTATGGCCAGAATAACAAATTCCTATGTAGTTATTGCAAGTATGGTGAGATACAAAAAAGAAGAAGGTTGGATCCTCTCTCCTACGGGAAAGCGTTTGATTGAGACAAAAAACAACAAAAAAATTTTGCTTGAATATGGAAAAGGAGGAATATTATTGAATAATTTAGATGATTCAAGCAAACTGCTCATTCCGGCAAACCAGATCCCGCTCTAATCCAGTCTTTTGATTATATGATATCCAAACTGTGTCTTCACAATGTCTGAAATCTGTCCCTTCTCTAGGGCAAATGCAGCTTTCTCAAATTCTTTGACCATCACTCCCCTTCCAAAAAGACCAAGGTCACCACCTCTATTTTTTGAAACATCTATTGAATATTGTTTGGCAAGCTTTGCAAAACTTTCACCCTGGGACAATTTCACTTTAATTTCTTGTGCTATGCTTAATTTCTCAACTAGTATGTGCGCACAATGAATCTTGGTTACCATGATAAGAATTCAGAAACGAATTATAAAAAAACGTCGATCTGATGACTTGTGATTCTAAGTTTTTAGAATATGTAGATCACAATTTAACACTGTTATAAAATTCTCAAACGCCGTTATAACTACCGTTTTTTGAGCAAGTTATATTAAGATCTGTTCGAGAATAATCAATATGCCAGTTGGAATTATTCCAGATATAGGCGAACAAATGTGCATAGGATGTGCACTCTGCGTAGAGATTTGTACATCACTAGGCCCAGACGTATTAAGAGTTAAACCAGTAGAGGGCTGGAAGAGAGGTAAAGCATTTGTATTTTATCCAGAGCGTTGCATCTCAGACGGTGCATGCATCGGTGTTTGCCCGACAAAGGCAATCTTCTGGATGAGACCAATGGACTTTACTCCAGGACAGCCAGTCCCACTATACAGAAACTCTGTGTTCGTAAAAGGTTGGACTGAACTAGCAGAGTAAGTCTGACATTAACTTCTTTTTCTTATTATTTTAAAACCCAAACTTCGTTTTCTAAATATATGGAAGCCGTTCATGTCTAACAATGAGTAAACCAGGTAATCTTTGGAGAAAGGTACATGGCAAAATTACGAGAAAGCCAACAAACTTTGGTTGGTTAATCAATAACAAACTCGCAGGAAGTGGCATGCCTACCTCATCCACAGAGGTAGACTGGGTGCTAAAACAAGGAATTAAATCAATAGTTACCATGACTGAGGACGCTCTTCCAGAATCATGGATAAAGGAAATAAAATACTTGCACGTACCAACCGAAGATCTTTCTGCACCTGATATGGATATGATTGATCAAGCAGTGGATTTCATCAATAAACAAATTCAAAACAATGAACCTGTAATGGTACATTGTGCAGCAGGAATAGGAAGAACTGGAACTATCTTGGCATGTTATCTTGTAAAACATCACAAATTATCTGCAACTAATGCAATAGAAAAAGTCCGAAAAGAAAGGCCGGGTTCTATACAATCTGAGTCTCAGGAAATAGCCATAGGCTTGTATTCCAAGTTTGTTTGCAAGTAACTACTCTGGTATTGATCTAGTTATCATTTTTCCATTTTCAAGCTTGATGAAAAGAAACCTGTTGTCTTTGAAGATCAGGGTTATCTCGTTATCTTTCTCTGACTTGTCCTCGACTTCAAGTAATTCTTGTCCTCTTATGCCATCGAATTTTGCCATGACACCCCTCTAATAATTCCATTTATAACCGTTAAAAAGTGTGAATAACCAAAAGCAGATTTTCATCTTATAATAACCAACGTTTTATCTGCTGCCCATTTTAAAATATCTTAAATGACTGCTGGCGAAACACTTCTTAAGATATCTGATTTTCCATTTGCATATTCGTTCATAGCTATCATTTTAGGCACAGTGAATCTAGATTTCCGAAATGAAAATGTAGTAATGTTCGTTAGCGCAGCGGGCGCTTTCGGTACATTTCTTTCTATTACAGATCCTTTAGGAAGACTGCTAAAATTTTGGATGAAACAAGATATTGACAGATTCATCAAAAAGTCTACCATGGATTCAAATTCAGTCGTTAAACTGGAATCAGCAAAACAAGGCATAGAAACAAGAGCAATTGGGATAGAAATAGACAAATTTGTAAGTGTTGGCTATTTTGTGATTATCCTTTTAATGTACAATACTCTCTTTGTTTATTCAGAAACGTTTACGGAAAATTTGATCTTAAAGGATAGAACTGGAAAGATAATTTGTGATATAAACTGTATTCGAGGTCCCGGAGATATCATCTCCTTTATTGCTGTTATAATCGTTATAATTGTGGTTACAAGGAACTGGAAAAAATTAAAGAAAAACGTTGTAACATCAGGAATACATCAAATTGGAATTAGTTCAAAGGATGTAACAAGATCAACGATTGAGAATATGAGTAGAGCAATCGAACAAAACGATTGGGCAACCGCTGAAAAATGGGGGGTTGTTGTTGAAGAAGAAATACAGACGCAGAAAGGCAGAAAGGAAACAAATCTGAAATTAGTGGACGCGGTTTATGCACCTCTATACCAAGAAATGAGTGCGATAGAAACCGCCTCTAGCAATGATCAAGGAGTAAGAAGTTTCATTCCTTTTCCTCATACAGCTTGGGACCAGGTAAGACTTTCTACATTATTCTTAACTCTTACAGATGAGGATTTCAGAAATGAAATTGGGTCACTTTACAATCTGATATCTGAATACAATATGCTTGATAATCAAGTAAGAGTAACAGCTGAGCAAATAATAAGAAATAGAACCATAGATGTTTACGGTCCTGGCGATATTCAAGTGTATTATTTTGTAAGAACCCCTCAAGGGCAAATTAGTGCACCCGCTCTATGGGAATGCTTAATTTCAGGAATTCACCCTAGTCAAAGACTTGGTCTCTCCTCTGTTCCACAATATATTCAAGTACAATTCAATAATCTAGGTAGATCTGAAGATAGGAGGTCTCAGGATGATTTTAATCAATTTGAAACGTTTTGGGGCATTGTATTAGAAGATGCAAATAGAAATCAGGAAATAGTAAGGAAAAGAAATCTTTTTGATGAAATAATAGAGAAGAATGCACCCCTCAAGACAAAAGTTTTCGATAAAATCCAACATACTCTTACATCATAAATGAATTTGATAAACATCTGCTTCTATCAATGCCACAATGGTAGAAGCCATATGGGTGACTATGTAATCACTTCATCATCATTTACGGGCTCATCTTCATCATCTACAAGTTCTTCTTCACTATGGTGTTGATTTTCAATCATCTCTTCAAAAATTTCAATAAGACGAGTTCTTTGTGTTCGTAATTGTTGAACTGAAAGCTCAGTTACAGGTTGACTAGCGATTTCATCTATTTCATCCTCATACTGTAGTACAAATTCATCTTCCTCATCTACAAGCACTTCGTTCTTCTCCATTCTCTCTTCATCTGCAAGCCACTCCACTCCGAATATATCTCCGTAAATTTTCAGAAGACGTTCCCTATGTTCTATCAACTGATCCTGAAATAATGTTGATTCTGGCTCATTTGCTATTTTTTCGATCTCATCGCGATACTTATCTAAATTGACCATCTTTTGATCCTCTAAAACAATTTTGAAGCATTTAACTAATGTGATCGATCAATTACATTAACCAATAGCTCTGATCATTTGATCCCAAGAGTAATTTATGAGGTTGATGATAAGACCATCATGTCATGGCTAATTCCTAATGATGTGCCTAAGTATAGGTATACCAAAACAAGATTTTTGGATCGAGAATTTGGAGTAGAATATACCTCGTTTGAGAACAAACAAATCCGTGATTTTGCGGAAGCTAGGAGAAAGTCAGAAGTTGAGATCGCTGGGTATGTTTCATGGCTTGATCAAAACCATTTTCTTCTTTTACCTGCTAAAACCACAAGTAGTGTTTATTTTATTTGCCAAATTGAAGAAGGGATAGAATACCCATCACACAATCAATACATAACATGTAAAGGAACTTGGAAAAATGTTTTACATTCTAAAGATTCTGCATTAGCCTATAAGGTCTTGAGCATAGATGACATTCAACCTGCAAATCCAGATTTTGGAATAATTAAGCCTGATATTAACACAAATGACTTTATCGATTTATTATTTGAAAGATGGACAAATGTGGATGAAGATACTCAAAGTCTAATAGCCCAAAGTCTCGTTAGTTCTCCTACAAGCAATGAAAGAGTTGGAGGGTTTACACTATCTTTCTTCAATCTGGCAAAAGAGAGGCTGGCAAACATGTTTGCAGCAGATCTTCGTAGGTTCATTCCAGCTGAAATACTAAAAAACAAACCACTTCCAGTTGAGGTAAGAGAATTAAATCTAAAACATAACTTACCCTCCTTTGGTTGGTCAGAAATTACTGAAAATTTTGATAATATAACTGAAAATGAATATCATACCAAATTAGATAGAATTCCTATTTCAAAAGATGAGTATTCCATTTCACTTCTCTCAGAAAGAAGTGCTCCAGCTGATTTTAATTCCAATGTACTTGGAAAATCAGATTATCCAATAATGTTTGAAGAACATGCTGAAAGAAAACATAGAATGTATCATACTAGTCCAGAAGTTTACAAATTTCTAATAGCAGTTCACATGTGTAATCCAGAAATAAAACCTGATTTGTATAAAAAAAGTTTAGAGTATTCTAGAGAAGAATTATTAAGAAAAATAAGGACAGATGAGATACTAAACAAGCTTTCTGGTAGCAACCAATTATTAGATTTGGGAATTCGAGGTAGGCCATTATCTATCTTGAATCTGGCAGTGTCATATGAGAGAGGAGATCTTAACAATCTCATTTCTTTAGATCGTGTTAAAGATTCAACAAAATTGTATCTGAATAACATAAATCATATCACTGATGTTTGGCAGGATCTAATAGTGGATAAAATCACGCCTTTATCCTCACTAAGTAACGATGAAAGACGAGTATTGGCTTTTCTAATAGACAAAGGACCAAGCACTATTCTAGATGGTATAAATAATTTTAAAATGAAATATGATGAATTTTCAAGAATAATTGTATCGCTTTACAATAAACACGCTATTTATCAATATGATGAAGAACGATATGCTTCCGTTATGTAAGTTTGGAAAACAATTCTATAAGTCTAGGATCTAAAGAATTTCTGAAACATCACCTTTTGAACTCCTTTTTTTATCTCAAAACCGCATTGTCTGCATTTTACACCATCAAACGTTCTCCGCTCAGACAGTCTATTTCGTCTAGTTCGTCTTTGAGTACAACCCCTGGGACAAAGGGTTAGTTCTGCTCTAGATTTTGATCTGAATGTAACTCTTAGCATGTAATGGTACCGTAAAGTACGGTATAATACCGTACCATATAGATGTGGGTTATTGTATTATCCCATTCCCTTTTAACATAAACTAATGACATAAAACTATGAAAAATGATGAAAGAAGGTTTCATAGATTAAGATATCTTCTACAGAATTATCTGAAAGAGAATAATGAACAACAAATTCTTCAACAGGCAAAGGCCATGGGTGTTTCTGACTCAACAGCAAAAGACTACTTGAGAACAGTGATAATTCAAGCAAAGAAAATGCAGTCTATTAAAAATAGATATTGTTAGGATTTTGAAATGTAAATGAAATCAATTAATAAAATCATGCTTAATTAAAATGAAGTACATTTCTAGTACATCTTATATTGCGCAACTTATTTCTAAATGCTAGTGGTAATAAAGCAAAACAAATGGAAAGAGATTGTTGATCGTTGGGAAGATAATTCAACACAGAGAAATTTAACATACGTACTTGATTCAATTAACAGAGGATATAAAAACGAGCCATTTGTCGAACAATTCTTTGGTCTAATCACTGCATTTGTCGCTACCATATACACTAATGCATACTCTTATGATAATTTAACAAGAGTCATGTTTGCTAGGTATGGCATGGGATTGAAAAGTTTTAATCATCTACCAGCAAATGAAGCAAGTAAACAATCAAAATTATTCACGGAATTATTAAAGACGATGCCACAAGGATTCAAAGATTTTTCATATATGAATGGTGGATTTCTTAATGTTCCAGATGGCACATCATTAACTCTGAATAAGGCTAAGCAATTTATTGATTATATTCAATCTCCAAAATTCGATCAAGTGTTCCTGAAGATTGCAATTTCAGATTATGGCAAAGCCTCTGAAAAATAAAGTGCTTTCTACTGGATATTTATGCTATATAATACACCCGAAGTTTCTCCAAATGAGCTTATAGATAGTGAGTAAAAATAGAAATTATTTATGGAGTTAAATGAGAAGCATTCTGAAAGAAAGCGGTACAAAGATGATTTAGAGAATTCAAAGCTTGGGGATTATTAGCCAGATTTTGAGATCCTGTTTGACAGATAGGACCCATTATTATAATTCCAACAGCCATGTAAATAACAACGATAATTCCTGCAATTATAGCTCCTTTAGTCTTCTTCATTCACAATCAATATCAGTTAGAATGATAAAAGATCACCTTATGAGCCTCAACTTCAACCCTGGGGTAAAGTTGGAATATTAGTATATGATAGCAGATTATGAATGATTTTATTTAAAACGTCAGTTCTTGGTTTTGAGCCTAAAACTGCTGGTCATGGGGATGAAGTAAAGAGGAAGGAAGAGTTGAGAGATGCGATTCTAAAAGAAATCAAAGATCCTAACGCCAGAAAGAATTGCAAAGGTAAAGATCTCTCCTTAACTGTGTGTTTCAATTTATACAAAGATCCAAAACAACCTTCAAAGTATGAGAAGGATTTAGATAATCTACTAAAGATATTGTTGGATGTATTACCAGAACATATTGATAATTCCGAAAAGAGAAATTTTGGTCTAGGGTTAATTGAGGACAATAATGATTACAAGGTATTTGAAATCCATTGTGAGAAGAAACTAGTTAATGATATTACTGAAGAAGGATTGGACGTAGAGATTTCTGAACATATTCCTTAGAAAATCAATAGATAAAGATATCATTCTATATCCTATTTGGTAATTTCAACTTCGATCTCTTTGGAATGTGCCTTATCGTCATAAGGTTCCGTGTAGTCATGTTTTAGCCAAGAAACATAAATTTCTGCCCCTACCTTATGTTTCCCAATTCCCAATTCAGATGCTTTGAATTGTACTTTTTCATCGAAATCAAGAAGCGAATGTTGTGCATCAGATTGATTCATTGGAATTTGTGATTCAAAATTCTTCGATATTTGAATCCAGACCTTTTTCTCTGCCATTTGTGTCAGTTTTGGATTTCGTGTCCAAAAAAGGGCCACTTTCTTGTAAGTGTCTAATGGACTTCCAATCTCACGTTTTCGTAGTCCTCCGGAATAGATCTTAATTCCGTACTTTAGCTTGAAAACATTATCATGATTATTGTAAGCTCTTTCCCAATTTTTCTCATTGAATGCTTCGCGGAGTGCTCCCGTTATAGAGAATTTCACATTTACTGTGATCATATCATTTTCGCTGAATTTGTCAGCAGATTTTTCTAACAAAACCTCGCTTATTGTGTTCTTTTCAGTCAACTGTTCGTAATGATTTATATCCTCAATAAGTATTTTTTTGCTTACATGGACGTTCAGGTCAAAAAAACTTCTTCCAAGGAAATTCTATTGGAAATACGAAAATCCGATATTAGTACACTATACATAGTCCAACATGAGTTACTCAAGGACCCTACAGTGGAATTTGCAGCTGTAGTGCTAAAGCACCCACTTACAAAGGAATATGCTATGCGTGTTAACACGTCCAAAGGTAATCCTATAAAGGAAATTGAAAAGGCTACCAAGGCAGCAATTGATTACTCTGATGAATTGAAGAAAGTAATTAATTCAAAGCTTAAAGGTGTCTAGATGAAATTTTGCCCAAAATGCGAAGCTCGTTTGAAGATAGACAGCTCTGATTCCGAATTTGTCTGTCCAAAATGCGGTCATAGTGAAAAAGGCACAAAAGTGACAAGGCAGATAAAATCAGAAGCTATTATCACCACAATTAATATCCTCGATGAAAACGAAAAAACCCAAACATTACCTGTGATAAAGATTGAATGTGGAAAATGTGGTAATAACGAAGCAGTCTGGTGGATGTTGCAGACTAGAAGTGCGGATGAACCTACTACTCAATTCTATCGTTGTGTAAAATGTAGTTATACCTGGAGAAACTACGCATAAGGTTTAACTTGAACATGCTAGACATGTGAATAAGTTTGGTATTTTCTGCTAAAACCGGAGGTTCTGATGAATGGAAAGCAGTAATATCTGCTATTTCGACCCTCGTTGAAGAAGCTACCTTTGAAGCTACAGGAGAAGGTATAGCTTTTAGAGGAATGGATCCATCGCATGTTGCACTGATTGATATTGCTTGGCCCAACTCTGCCTTTGAAAAATACGCTTGTGACCAAGATGTAAAGTTTGGGGTAAGAATAGATGAATTTTCTAAATTGATTAAAAGAGCTGATAAAAAAGAAAGCATAGAGGTCAGCATCTCAGAAGAAAACCTACTTCTTGTTACAATTGGCAAGAACAAGAAATACAAAATGCGATTGATAGAAAGTTCCGCCACTGATACTCCTCTGCCAAAGATCACATACAATGCAAAGATAGGATTAACTTCTGCTGAATTTGATAAAATATTGGGAGACATACAAGTAGTCTCAGAATATCTATCAATTACTGCTACTTCAACGAAAGCAGAATTTTCTGGAAGAGGAGACTCTGGCGAAGCAGTAGTAACTCTTGAAAAAGGAATGCCTGAGATGCCGGAAATCGAAGTCAAAGAGGACAGCACAGCAACTTATAGTTTGGAATATCTGAACAGCATCGTAAAGGCAGTTGGAACAGTTGCTGGTACAGTTGTGTGTGAATACTCTAGTAAAATGCCATTGAGACTAGAATTTAAAGTAGCAAACATAGGCAGAATCCATTTCTATTTGGCCCCTCGAGTTGAAAGTTAAAAGAATTTAAGGATAATAAAGTTCAGGTATAATGATTTGAAGCTAATTCTAAAGTTTGGTGGAACATCAATTTCTTCTGTAGTAAATATACGACATGTCGCGAATCTCATAAAATCACTCTCAAAAGGAGACAAGATAATTCCTGTTTTCTCAGCTATTAGTGGTGTTACAGATGACCTAATTAGAATAGCAAATCATGTACAAGATAGAAACAAAGAAGCTGCAAGCTCTTTAGCAAAAAAAATCATTAAAACTCATCTCGATATCTCAAACCAATGTGTAAAAAATCCAAAGATAAAAAAAGATTTGCTCAACAAGATGAAAACTGACCTTGATGAGTTTGAAGATCTTTTACATGGGATGCTTTTGCTTGGAGAAGTAACTCCACGATCTTCTGATTACCTAATTTCATTTGGTGAAAGACTATCCATCAATCTTGTGGCATTTGCGTTAAATGATGTTGGTATTAAAGCGGTGCCTCTAACAGGAAAGGATGCTGGAATAATCACTGATTCGAATTTCGGCGGGGCAAAACCGTTAATGGATACTACCAGATTGCATGTTTCTCATACCATTGAAAACCTTCTGCAAAAGAAGACAATGCCTGTTATAGGAGGCTTTGCAGGTGCAGACCAACATGGAAACATAACTACTCTTGGAAGAGGTGGTTCTGATTATACTGCTACCATAATTGCCTCTAGCATAAAGGCTGATGAGGTGTGGTTAATGAGTGACGTAGATGGATTGATGACAACAGATCCAAAAATCGTAAATAATGCTAAACTCATCAAAGAAGTATCATATGTAGAAGCCATGGAGATGGCACTTTTTGGGGCAAAACAAATTCATCCACGAGCAATTGAACCATTGGTCACAAAAAAAACTGTACTAAGAATACGAAATACATTCAATATAAAAAATCCAGGTACGCTTGTAACCGCTGAACCGCAAGCCAAGACCCAAAAGACGGTCAAATGTGTAAGTGCAATAAAACATACCGGATTAATTGATATTAGAGGAGGAAGTATGGTAGGAGCTCTCGGAACAGCAGCTACAATATTTTCAGTTCTTGCTAAAGCGGGAGTTAACATAATGATGATTTCTCAGAGTCCTTCAGAATCAAGCATCTCAGTTATTGTAAAGAAGAATGATTTAGACAAGGCAGTAAATGCACTAGAGATGAATCTGCTTGGGAAAATGATAAAAAAAGTGGATGTTACTCTAGATGTTTCAATTATTGCATTGATTGGTTCTGGAATGAGAGGAATAGCTGGAGTTGCATCCAAAGTATTCACTGCAGTTGCAAAAAAAAGAGTAAACGTGATCATGATTGCACAAGGTTCATCTGAACTAAACCTTGCTTTTGTTGTCAAGGATTCTGATTGTAATGCTGCCGTGCAGGCATTACATGATGAGTTTGAACTTGCAAAAGCTAGCTGAGTTTACTAAGAGCATCCCATGAAAAGGGATAAATTTACTCTAAAAATTCCTACTAGTGATGACAGGTAAATTATACATTGTCGGTGTAGGACCAGGTCATCATGATCACATGACTTTTCGTGCAAAACAAGTAATCGAAGAAAGTGATACAATTGTGGGTTATGAAACCTATGTAAATTTAGTAGAAGATCTCATTGAAGGAAAAGAAGTTCACAGATATGCAATGACTCAGGAAGTAGAACGTGCTCATCAATGTATTGATCTTGCAAAATCTGGCAAGATAGTTTCGTTAGTTTCAAGCGGAGATCCAGGTATCTACGGTATGGCTGGATTGATCTATGAGATGCTTGCAGAAGAGAGATGGGATAGGAAATCAGGCTTGTTTGTAGAAATTATTCCAGGTGTATCATCTCTTAATTCATGTGCGGCGTTAGTTGGTTCTCCACTTATGACTGATTTTGCCGTAGTCAGCATGAGTGATTTACTTGTACCGTGGGAGATTATTATAAAAAGAGTAGAAGCTGCAGTACAAGGTGACTTTGTCATTGTGATATACAATCCTGCAAGTAAGAAAAGAATCCATCAACTTCAAGATACAAGAAAGATTTTGCTGAAATATAGATCGCCAAACACTCCAGTTGCAATAATTAAAGGAGCATACAGAGAATCTCAAGAAGTTGTTCTTACTGATTTGGAAAATATGGAAAATTATCAGGACAAACTTGGAATGATTACTACAGTAATTGTGGGCAATTCTTCTACCTTCAGATATGACGATCTCATGATTAATCCACGTGGATATGCATCAAAGTACAATATAGTGGAAGCACAAAAAAGCCGAAACTAAAATGAAATCAATCCAGGTGGGTCTTACCTTACCTCAGGGATGGTTGGATGAATTTCCTACAAAGAATCCTCACGAACATTTTCTCTTTTCTAAAGACGTTGCATTAAAGGCTGAAAAACTTGGATACCACGCGGGATATGTTTATGATCATTTTGTTCCCCATCCTGGAGATAATCGACGTGGACCTTTTCTTGAAGCTTATACTCTACTTTCCTCCATAGCATCTATCACTTCAAAAATAAGAATTGGTCAGATAGTAACATGCAACTCGTACAGACATCCCTTTGGCACCCCTGACATATTGGAAGAAAAGATCAATCTCCTAAAAGCCAAGTGCAAAGTTATTCAAAGAAGTCCTGCAGAAATTGAAAACTCTGTATTGTTACGAGTGTTAGTTGGAAAGGATAATGATGATGTAAAAGAAATTGTCTCAAAATTAAAAAAGAAAAATGAATCTGTTGCAGAGTTTATTCTACGCTCAAAAGATAGTATCGCATTAGGTACCCCTGAGGAAGTAACTGATTATCTAGATCAATATGTCCAAATTGGAATACGTTATTTGATTGTCAACTTTATAGGCTTATCAAAATCTCTTGAAATGTTATCCTTATTTTCACGAAAAGTAATACCTCGTCTCAGGTAGTTTCTTTGATTGCATCATAGAGATCTTCTGTCAAAACTATCTTCTCTCTTATTGGTTTAATTATGTTAATTACATATTTTGAGGCAGCACTCTTCAAATCCGATGGATGTAATTTCTTTTCTACAAAATCTTTCTGTATCTCTTGATAGCTAGTATAACTTACATTACCACCAAACTTTGTTGGTCTTTCGACAATAACCTCGTTGAATTCATGAAAAACTACATATCTAAAAATTTCAAGGATTGGATTTTTATCTACAACTCCTTCGGGGCACCATGCTTTTTTGAATTTGGATGCGATTTCGTCATCTGAATCATGAATAAATATTCCTGATGCAGCTTTTGATTTACTCATTTTACTTGAGATAAATTCCGAATCAGAGTCAGAGCTGACCTCGGGCTCCCCTAGGCCAGCAAGTATGTGATGATGAATTGCAACTGGAACTTTCCATTTCATTTTTGGAAAGATCTCTCGGACAAGCATGTGTATTTTTCTTTGATCCATACCAGCATGCACTATGTCTAAATCCATCGTATGAATGTCTACAGCCTGCATAGGAGGATAAAATAGCTGACCGAGATCAATTTTGTCCTTTTGAGCACTTCTTCCCATTATAGTAAGTGAGCGCATAGTTCTGTCAAGTGACATGTTTTTTGCAAATTTTACTAAATCCATCCAATATCCTTTTCTTGATTCGTATAATTGTGAACCTTCGATAATTTCTACACCGGGGCAAAACATCTTGAAAGCATCAGCATAATATTTTGATACTTTTTGAATTTTGTTCCAATCCCCCCCAAGTTTATTGTTGAGGTATGTGTGCCAATCTGCAAGAAATACTGTGCACTTTATACCGGCTTTGATAAAGTCATTTATCTTAAATCCAGTGACGATAAGACTGCCAAGATGTAAAAAGCCAGAAATTTCCAAGCCAACGTAATGTTTTGGATGTGGGTTTGTGTTCAAAAGATTTACCAGTTCTTCCTGTGTGACTACTTCTTCAGTAGGATCTTTTGTGACTAGTTTTATTTTTTCTGTATTATCCACTGCGAGTCAAATCTTATTTTGTGATCCTATAAAGTTACGCGTCAAAAGTCTCTTGTCTTTTGTTAGGTTTCGAGCTAAGGTACAGTGAATGTGCACTTATGATAAACGCTGCAAGGAATGCTTTTGTTGCAAAGTTGAGATTCCAAGGTCTATGTGGATCAGGATAAGCTACAGTCAAAGAATCTATGTCAGGAACTTTTCCATTCATTATTCCTGCTGTGATTTGTGCATTTAGAACAATAAAGTTGTAAATTGTTTCATAAAGACAAATTGAGGCCAGTCCTACCAACATCAACTGTATAAGAGTACGTTTCCATGATGGAACTACTGTAGTTCTGTTCGAACCAATCTTACTTACGCAGTACCAACCTATTATTGTAGAAAAGAACATCCAAGATGTAAGTTTTGCAAAATGAGTTGTAGGAAATTCAGTCTTCTCTAATATTTCACCCAACACATAAGTACCATTTTTTTCCCATTCTAGATAAGTCGCATAAATTCCATAGAAGGCTATTGATGCCATTATGAAAGCACACGCATAAAAGATATACAGAAATATTTTGTATCCTAGCTGTTCTCTGTGTACAATCTTCATTAAGCTACGATTGCTGATACCTGAAATATAAGAATTGGTTTTAAATCTTATTCAGGAAGTTTAATTATAGTTAAAAATTTGATATTGTATAATTGAAAATTCCAATAAATATGCCAATAATTGAGAATGAGGAAATAAATGAGGTACGTTCTGTTTTATCGGAAAAATCCCTAACTTCAGCTGCTAATGCGGGTGGAAAAAGAGTCCAAGAATTTGAGGAGCTATTGTCATCATATGTTGGTTCAAAATATGCTGTGGCAGTAAATTCTGGTACCGCAGCTTTACAGGCATCACTTTATGCGCTTGACATAAAAAATGGTGATGAAATTTTACTTCCCTCCTTTACTTTTGTGGCTACAGCAAACTCTGTGGTATCTGTAGGCGCAAAGCCAGTATTTGTTGATGTACTACCCGAGAATTACACCATGGATCCTGAGGATTTGAGAAAGAAAATGACAAAGAAGACAAAGGCGATAATGCCCGTTCATTTATACGGAAATTTTGCATACATGCAAGAAATTTCTGAGATAGCCAACAAGTACAATTTGGAAGTCATTGAAGATGCTGCACAGTCATTGGGAACAACCTACAGAAATAAACACTCGGGAACATTTTCACGAGTTGGTTGTTTTAGTCTATACGCAGCCAAAGTAATAACATCCGGAGAAGGAGGAGTTGTTATTACTGATGAAAAACAACTTTTTGAAAAATTACGAAATATTCGAAATCATGGTATGGTTCATGGTTATGACACTAAAATCTTAGGACTTAATTTTAGACTCCCTGAAATAAATGCGGCAATCGCTAAAATTCAGATGAAAAAACTTCCCAAGTTCCTAAAGAAAAGGGAGAGAAATGCAAAAATTCTTTCTGAACTCTTGTATGATTTAGACATCATACTTCCTTCAGAAAGACAAGGCGTTAAAGTAAACTGGTATCTTTATACCATATCCACAAAAAATCGAGATAAATTGTTAAAGCAATTAAATTCAAAAGGAATCGGTGCTACTGCATATTACTCAACCCCCGTTCACAGAACTCCCTTTTTCAACAAAAAAATAAATCTACCAATAACTGATTGGGCAGCTTCAACAGTCCTTAGCTTACCTGTTCATCCACTTGTAACCGAAAATAACCTTCATTATATTTCGAAAACTATGCATCAACTGATCAAGAAATGAACGTAATTGAAGAAATAGCAGGAGAAATATGTAAAATTCTTTTGCCAATTGAAGACAAACTTTACTTTGGCAACCCTGATTCCACTTTGGTTATATGTACACTTTCTAGCATGAAACTGCTAAAAGAAATTTCTAATTCGTCGTTAATGAATAAAATTTATGTTGTGGGCAGATTGCTTTCAGAAAATAAAGGTATAGACATGCTTGTCAGACATATAATTTCAAATGAACAAATTCGAACTGTAATATTTTGTGGAGAAGATACAGTTGGTCATAAGCCTGGACATTCAATTCTATGTTTGTATAGGAATGGCATAAATCAAAACGGTGTAATCATTGGCTCCGAGAGCCCAAATCCAATTTTGACATTGACTGATATAGAAGTGTTACAATTTCAAAAGCAAGTTAAAATAATTAATAAAATTGGAGAAACAGAAATTTCAAATCTCAGACAAAAAATTAATACTGAATTAACCTAGTAACCATCTAGTTGTCTTTGACGATTAATCTGATTCTTTTTTTGATATTCTTTTAGGATATCTTCTGGGCGCATATTCAGCTCTAGTGAAGCCTGAACAACAAAGTGCCAGATATCAATCAATTCTTCACGTGCTGCATCTTCATCAAATGGTGTAGGTTTTTTCCACCATTTCCAACTAGTTGTTCTCTGAAGCTCAACGGCCTCATGGATTATCGCGGTACACAAAGCAGAAATTTTTCCCTGGGTATCTTTTGGATATCTATCCAGATTCATCATTTTCTCTAGATTTTTTTGCAGTTTAAAGATCTCATCTAACTTGTCTTCCATGAATCTTTTTTTAATTTGATGTCTATAACCTTTATTCAGAAATGAACCATTTGTCTATAACCTCTGAATCTTTTCTGGATACGAGACTTCTTCAATCCTACTAAACCGTGTATACCGTATCTTTCTACTGCAAATGACCCCATAACGTTTCCGTATACTGCAGCCTCTTTGATAGTTGATAGTTTTGTACTATTTTTGCTTGCCAAGTAACCTATCATGCCGCCTGCAAAAGAGTCGCCAGCTCCTGTTGGGTCAACAATATTCTCTAGAGAGAAGGCAGGGGATGGAAAGACAATATCATCATAAAATAGAAGTGATCCGTGCTCGCCTTTCTTAATTATCACATATTTTGTACCCCACTCCATGATCTTTCTTGCAGCTTTGATCAGATTGTGTGTTTTTGTAAGCATTTTTGCTTCTTCGTCGTTAATCACAACAGAATCTACTACTCCCATCATTTTTATGACATCATTACGTTTTGTTGATATCCAAAAATCAATCGTATCACACATTGAAAATTTGACTTTATCAAATTCTTTTATTATACGTACATTTTGAGCTGGATCATTATTTGCAAGATAGACAAATTCTGATTTTCTATATTTTTCTGGAACTACCGGCTTGAAATCTTTTAGTACGTTCAACTCAGTTTTGTTAGTGGTTCTAACGCTTAACGTATTGTCATAACTGCCATCATATCGAAATGTCCTACCATTTGCATGTACTATTCCCGTAGTATCTACAAACCTATTCAATACATTTTGATATTTTTTTGGAAAGTCACGACCAACTACAGCAATAAGGCCTGGTTTGGTAAAGAAATTGGCAGAAATTGCTGCAAAGGTAGCAGCACCCCCCAATACATTTTTTATTATTCTAGAAGGAGTCCTAATGGTATCTATGGCAACAGATCCAAAAACAGTTAGCATATGTTGCTGGTTTTAGGTACCGTGTATAAATTCTCTAGCTTCTTGTTGTGTAGGATAGTATGTGAACGGAACATTTACTGAAGTAAATATCAAATCATACTTGCTAGTTCCTGTAAGCTTTAGACTGGGAATATTATCGCTGTTATTGTATTTGTCAAGCACAGCATTATCAGCTAGAAAAGGCGTTTGAGATACAGTGTTTCCAAGAGCGGGGATTGTCGAAGGCGGTAGTACACCAGTACCAAGGTTCTCACCGTTAGCTGATACTAGAAAGTCTGTCTTTCCAACATTAAGTAATAATAACGAAGGATTGTTGAATTGAAGTTGCAAATTATATAGCGTACCCTGGCTCGTCCTTTCCATAATCTTACTTTGAACAATAGAAACATGTAGATGAGACACTGATTGATACTGAACAAAGCCGAATATGCCTACCGCGGCTATAATGCACACTACTGCTATCTTAGAATTTCTTTGCATATCGATGAATTGAAAAATTCCTTTTTAGCATTGGTAGAAAAAAAATCCGAATAACTTGTGTAAACTTTTTGATCTGTTCTTAAAGCTACTTAGAGCTAGTAGAATAAATCAAAATACAAAGATTGAATGTTACAAAATGGCAAGAATTAGGATAAAGTATGGACAAAACGAAATTGAGATCGAATCAAAAGATTTCTATGTTGATAATCAAAGCGTAAATGAGGTAATTAACAACATCTCAGTCTTCGTTAAAGACCATGGCAACAATACACTTCAATACGACTACTCATACGGCCAACCTACACAGGGTATGGAGTGCCTAAACATGCTTGAAGAAGCAGAGATTCATGAACCTGAATTTACTAAACCTACTTTTCTTGATAAGAAACAGCTTAGAAACAAGATAAAAGTACTCGTCGAAGATTCCTTTTTTGACCAACCAAGAACGGTATCAGAGGTAATTTCACAACTACATGAATACGGTTGGGCAGCAGCTCCTCTTGATGTATCCAAAGTACTAACTGATATGGCCTTTAATTACCAACTCCAAAAAGAATTACGAGAGAAACGCAGCTACTACTCGGTATCAAAGATGCTAGAAGTTAACTAGCCTTATAGCCACATTTGTCACAGGAATCAAACACATCTCCTTCCAAGTGATCAAAATGTGCATTGCACTTTAAACAAGTATGATGTATATCGTAATAGCCATCATTTTCAATTTTTCCCGTACGGTTAGAAATTAGGTCCGTACTTCCACACTTTATACAATGACAACCGCATTGCATGCATCCAACCACTTTGTGGCATTAATAATCTACTTGAAACTTAATTTATTGGAAAATCTCAAGCCAATAACTGCCGAAATAGCAATGGCTAGTGGCACAAATAATGGGAACTCTGGAACCACACTTGTTCCTGTTACCTGCACTGTTCCACTATGTGTGGGTCTGATTCCAATCCAGGCATAGGTGCCATTATCATGGAATTTATTGGTGAGTGTCTTGTTCGTATTTATCGTTGCTTGGTATGGCCCCCATAATAGTTCCTGAGGCATTATCACAGTAACAAAGGAATTTGGTTGGTCAATGTCAAATGCATAGGCCATTGCTGATTGATCAAAGGCGGGAGGTCCTACATTTGCAAGAGTTTGTATTCCAACATAGAAAGTTTTGTCTTGCCATTGTACTGTTTGAATATTCATGGGTTCATTGATAACATATTCTACCGTAAAACCATTGCCAACTTGTCTGAGCCCCTTTTCACCCAGATACACTGGTCTAGCTGTGGATGGATCATCTTGAGTGTTACTCCAAATCATGTTTACCCCCTTTGGAAAATGAAAGTCAGTATACTGAGCATCTGGTGGATCATAATACTTCCACTTCCAAATCCCATTATTGATAGACACTATGTTGGGCAAGTCATATTTTATCAAGATCGTATTTCTTTCAGTGGGAAGCAGAAGTACAGCCATTGGTGATTGTGAAAGAGTAGCATATTGTACAGAGCTACCATTTACATCGGTTACGGAGAAATTAGTCATATTTCCTGCGATCATATCAACTTGAACTGAATTCGTAGTATTACTTTGAACGTGATGAACAACATGGGCAGTTCCATTTTCATCGATTGTAACTACAATATCCTCAATCGGTTTTTGACCCATTGAAAACTGTTGGCCAAACGCTACTGATGTAAAAAGAATTGATGTTGATATGGCTAAGATAAGGAAAAGCTTTAGCATGTTGATCTATTCCGCAACCGTCACGTGTAAAATCTTTGCTTCTTGAAGAGGACAATCATTCTTGTCTCGTGGTAGATTTACTATCTTATCTGCTACGTCAATTCCTTCTAGGACTTGACCAAATACCGTATAGTGTTTATCAAGAAACGTACTGTCTTTTGTCACGATAAAGAATTGTGAACCTGCACTATCGGGATCTGTGGCTCTTGCCATTGAAACAATTCCTCGAAGATGAGACCTTGAATTAAATTCAGCCTTTATAGTATAACCGGGTCCTCCCATACCCCATTTGCTTTTGTCCGGCTTTTTGGTATTGGGATCGCCACCCTGAATCATAAAACCTGGAATTACTCTATGGAAAAGTGTACCATCGTAAAAATTTCTTCTAGCAAGCGTTACAAAATTTCGAACAGTTTCTTGCGCAATATTTGGGAATAATTCAAACACAATACTCCCAAAATTCGTCTCTACTGTAGCCTTGGCCACTTTTGACAACTCCTTTTCTAATCATAATAACCTTTCTACACTTTTTTACTTTTTCAGTAAAGGTTTTCCTTTTGATTATTCTATAGTAACCAATTCAGTAAGATAAAAAGATTTTAGTTGTAATAAAATCAGTTGATGAAAATTCTAGAAAAGTTAGAAAACTATGATACAAACATAAAATTAGAAGGTTTTATCAAAACAGAGAAACGCATCTTTGAATATGTAAAAACCACTATCAAAAATATAGTAACAGTCTTATATAGAAGATCTGAAAATTAAAAAACGTGAATCGTACTACTCAAAGCACAAACATCAAACAAGCAATCAACGAACTGCTTGACAAAGGCTTTACTGATAAACAAGATATCTACACCAAAGTTGTAGAAGAACTTGGAGTTCCACGACCAACAGTAAGGCGAGTAGCAAGGGACCTTAGAAATGAGCTTCTACAAAAGATTAAGATTTTGCAGTCTGAAGTTCCAGAATTAGAGGGTAATCAGAAGACTGCTGAAAGCAGTGACTAGCAAAATCCTTCTATTTTTATAAATTCATCTTTTCTAGCTTGATAATTTCCATTACTATTATATTCCAGAACTTTTAGTTTAGATTTATGGGGAACATTCCTACTATCGTAGTAGCTTGTCTCGCAGTAGCTCTAAGTATATTATTATTCTTAGTTTCAGATTCACTTAAGGTTATTTTCATGGTCTTTTCAGGTATTGCTTGGTTCTTGGTAGCTATAATCTGGTTAGCCCACAAAAGTGAGCAGTACATGCATAATGTTGAGGGCGGCTATAGCCATGCACATGATGAAAAAAAAAAGCTAGCAACCAACTATAGTCAACGCCAACACACTGTACAAATTGGTACTAATGAGATAAACAAAGCAAAAGCTGAGCTTAATGCAGACTTGGAAGATTTAAGTTCACTTCATAACAAAGACACTGAAATTGAAAACCTAAAGGCAGAGATAGCCAGTCTACATACTCTAGTTGAAATAGAAAAACTACGAGCAGAATTAGCTAATCTGAAAGCACTAGCTGCAAAAGAGAATTCCAAGAAGAAATAGATTACTTACAATGTGCACAAGAATGTCTTCCGTGATTTTCTTTGCATGAAGGACAACTAATGGCTCCTCCATAATGGCAATCACATTTACAACCGTCATTTAGCTTCTCTTCTACTATCAATTGATTAACACCACTTATTCGTCATCTTAATATTTAACGATGTAAAATATTAGTTGTGAAATATATCCTAGGCGGTATCTTTGGGTTGTTCATGCTTTTACTTCCTAGCTTAACTATTCCAGCTTCTCAAGAACAAGTAGCTTCAAATTTGGTTCCGGAAAGTGATGTTGTTCTACAAAAAGTTGTCATTAACATGAATATTCCAGACAACCCCAATCTACCATTTGCTTGCGTTTGGGGAACAGTACAAAATCCTGCACCGGGTTATCCTGTTGAAATTGAAATTTTCAAAGATGGAAAACCAGTTTACGTTGCTCAAGTTGATGTTCAATCTGATGGCTCGTATCAACAATACTTTAGAGCCATAGATGTTGAACATGGTCAAGTCATACACATCTTCCAAGGAGATTATACCGTTGATGTTTTCAAATATGTGGTAAAAAACTCAACGCCAAGTACTACCACTCAAACCTAAATTTTGGATTAGAATAAACGGGCTCGGAGGGCTTCGATCCCTCGACCTGTAACTTAGGAGGCTACCGCGCTATCCATGTTTCGCGTCTTTAAGACTCTGCGCCACGAGCCCAGCAAAAATCAGACTTGGTATGCATTTAAGCGTAATCGAGATTGGAAATTATCATGTCTCTAATTTGCTGCCAGTTAGGATCATTGACTTTATTCCACTTCTCATAAAATACTACATCCTTCAAACCTAGTCGTGGTAGCCAACCAGCACTTTCCAAGTCTGGCTTTTCGGCAAAATTTGAGACATGCCCAAGACACAAATATGCAACCGGAATTACATGCTCTGGAATATCTAGATTTTTTTTCAAATCATCATTTGAAAGGATGCTTACCCACCCTACCCCTATTCCTTCAGCTCTTGCAGCAAGCCAAAGATTTTGTATAGCACAACAGACGCTGTAGATCCCAGTTTCCGGAATGCTGCTTCTTCCTATTACAAACGGTCCAAACTTTGAAGGATCATAAGTTACACAGACATTCACAGCAGAATCCAAGATTCCCTCCAGTCTTAAAGAGAGGTATTTAGATCTCTTGGGATCATCTACAAGGTTTGAAGAACGTCTTCTTTCATTATCAAATGATTCCTTTACATTCCTCCTCGTTTCTACGTCTTTAATTAAAATAAAGTTCCAGGGTTGGGAGAAACCTACCGATGGGGCATGATGTGCTGCATTTAGTATTTTAGATAAGATCTTCTCGTCTATTGGCTCCGATGTAAAATGGGACCTTACATCACGTCTTGAGAAGACTGCTTTGTAAAACCCGCTTTTTTCCTCCGCTGAAAAATCGCCAACCATATGGTACCCAATTAGAACATTGCATATTATTCTTGTTTTCTTAAACGTTAATAACGTCTACAACAAGGTCGTATTCTATCGGGCCGATCGTCTAGTTGGTTAGGATACCGCCCTGACACGGCGGTGGTCGAGAGTTCAAATCTCTCTCGGCCCACTTCTTTTTATTCAATACAGGTTATGAAAAACTATGGTAAAATTTACCAAAAAAGAAATAGAATTTTTGAAATCCAACGACGGATGTAGGGTGGCAACATGTGCACAAGATGTGCCTCACATAGCCCCTGTAACTTATTATTTTGAAGACGGGTATCTTTATTTTGCAACCGATTATGATACCAAAAAATTTTCTAACCTTAAAAAAAATAACAAGATAGCAATATCAATTGATATCTATTCTCCTGAAAAACATAAAGGAGTCGTGATTCAAGGAACCTCAACTTTTATTGAGAGAGGAAAAGAGTTCAAACGTCTTTATGACATTTTTTACAAGAATTTTTCTTGGGTACGAGCAATGCCATGGAAAGAAGATGAAGCTCCTTTTGTGAAGATAACTCCCAAAAAGAAAGTTAGTTGGGGTATTGGCTAGCCAAGAAATGAATCAAAGTCTTTTGGGATAGAAGTCAAGGTAGATTCTATTGTAACTGTACCCTTTGCTTCGTATTTGACTGATTCTCCTTTAACTATCGAATTATACACATCAGAAATGTTGTCGCTATCTATAAGATGGAACGTATCTGTAACAGTTGTATTACCGCCGGGAAACAAAGCTGGTCTTCCCGCCTCTGGGATATCTTCAACACTGTAATGTCCTGCGCCGATATCAATACCATTTGCATATAGCTCGTAATCAATTACTGAGATGGTAGTGGTGACTGTTGTTGGATTAACAAGCAGATAGTCAATTTCAAGACTTGCATGATTTTTTATTTTATCTACACTAAGGACTTTTACAGTTTGAAGCTGAATGTCTACTTTCTGTAATGTAGGTTGAAAGCTATCACCATAATAAAAGAAGAATGCCATAAGTGCACCCAGACCAACAAAACATGCCATTATTACTGCACGGCCTTTGCTAACCAAATCTAAAAGCTACCGGCTCTAATGAACTAAAAAACCTTCTCAGATGAGAATAGATATTATTTGTTAGCTATGGAATAGAGACATGTCAATTTTTGATGCCATCATTATGTGGGCACATCTAGTTGCTGCTTCCATATGGGTTGGAGGTTCCATATTCATAGGAATAGTATTGGCCCCACTTCTCAAGACAATTTCTGATTCCATCGAAGGAAGATTGTCTATTATGATTCGTGTAGGGCGCAAATTCAACAAGATTGCGGTTCCATCGTTGATAATACTCATTGCAAGTGGTCTGTACAACTCGAGTGGTTATCTTACTAAACCATCATTGTTCATTTCAACAAATTACGGCCTAGTCTTGGTAGCAAAAATAGTTCTTGTCATAATTCTGATCATCACCTTCATAATACACGTGAGACTGATCAGAACAAAAGTAGAAAAACAGATTGAATCAAAGGAACTTTCTTCAGATGCAATTCAAAAACTTCGCTCAAAAATAATTACCCTTGGTAGAATTACCGTTATAGTCTCAGTGGCAATACTGCTTATGGCAGCTTTACTACGTTCAGGAATCTGAGATACCGCTTATTCGTACTTCAAAACCATCATTAATTTTTCCTACTCCGTACTTGCAGCCAGTCATCTTTGATGCAACAAAAAGGTTTGTTTCCAAATGTTTTGTTATTTGTTTTACCCGGAAAACTGAAGTATCTTTAATCAAAGAAAGAGGAACAACTAGCATATCAGAAAGAAACAAGTCTACCCCGTGATTTGATCCTACGAATTTATTTGCAACAAATTCGCCAATTCCATTTAGAGATTTTTCATAAATTGCATCTGATCCAACTATGGAATTATCATCATGAGAAAAGACTAGGAAAGAACATCCCCTGTCCATAGCATCTTCTTCTATAACTGAATATTCACATTGGAATCCATTTTTTTCCAAAATGTTTTGAGCTTTTTTGACCTCACCCTGAACTTGATCCTTTGATAATTTTGAATAAGAACAAAGGAATTTTGCGGACCCTGTGGTTCTCTCAGTAAGTGAGAGAGGTATAAGATTTTTAGCAGGAATTACTTCTGCTTCTATTCCACCTCTTCCCTTTGGGTAATATCCACGCTTTTTAATGTCAAGTGAGAAATTGATACCAATTCTTGAATATACTTCACCTAGCACGAATTTTGTATAGTTTGAAGTTGGGCTCCAAGGCACATCTGTTCCACCTGTGATAGAAATTTTCAGGCTTTTTTTCATAAGCGAGACTGCTGGAATTAGAACTTGCAAAATAAGCGGTATGCTTCCTGCTGTACCAACATCCTCTGTAAGTTGTGTTGAAATTCCTTGTGAAGGGGAAAAGCTAAGCGAAGTAGAGTTCACATAGAGGCCATCAACTTTGGCTTGACAAATTTTTGATAGAATTTTAATTCCAAGCATGTGTTGGGGCCTAAGGCCTGGAACTTTTCTATTCTTTCGAATGTTCTCAACTTGGACAGGCTTTCCTGTGATAGCAGAAAATGTGACTGCACTTCGAATAATTTGGCCGCCACCTTCTCCAAATGAGCCATCAATTTTAATTGGTTCCATTCAGAGTGGTTTGATTCTAGAATTTAATTAATGTACAGGACTAGTGGCTTTTACAATTGATAACCAAATTGATAGAAAAAGAAAGAGTTTACTGGATCGAAGGCAACGAGCCTGTGCCAGTAAAGAATTTTGTTGCTTGACCCTTAGAGTCTTGAATCTCTCCACTAAAGTTAGTGAATGTGTAGGTGCTACTAGTACAATCAAGGGAAGTTCCCCAAGAAAATGTTCCAGTTCCTTTGATTATTGTACCATCACTTCCTGTTAGCTTAATCTCTCCATCTTGGCTGTAAGTTGTGCCTGAAGCACAACCTTGGCTAAATGGCTGTACGCTAAGGTTGCCAGTCGGTGTGAATTGTAAATTGTAACTGGTCGATCCTAACGTCACACTTCCACTTTGTTGTAAGAGATTCATTGTTCCATCACTACCTGTTACGATATTGCCATTAAGGTTGGTTGATACATCTGGGCAGCATCCTGAAGAGGTAAATGCAAATCCTTTCATGATTGGAGAGGTGATTTGCAGTGGTACAGTGTTCGAGGCCAAAGTTGACATTGCTGGATTTATAGCCAGAAGAACAATCATCGGCAAAACTATAGCTGGTATGATTAGGTTTGTTCTCATTATATTTTTGTCGTTACATTCAGTATTTCACTTTGTAGAAAATAGATTCTATAACAACAAATAGGATATGGAAAAAAATTTGAAACTATGTAATCTATGATTAAATTCACTGAGCTAAAGTAATTTGAGATAGCATAGAAAATTCATACTTGGAGAAACAATCCAAATGTATTCGCTCTTCAGTCTTTTTGCCACACCTCATGCAAATTTGTTGTAACAACTTTTTACATTCTGAACATTGTGAATATACAATTAATTCACTACCACAAATTCGACAACTTACATCTGGCATCATTAATCACACTTCTAAGCAAGCTTTTCTTTGACTTTAACTGCATGCAAATAGTTATTGTAATCTCTATACAAATATGATTTTTCTAGAATACTCTTGAGTATCCTAGTGCAAAAATATAAAGAAAAGTTATGGGATTTTTAAGTGCTTGAATTAGGCGTGTCTGTCCACAACGGCTGTCCCTTGAACTTGAACATTTGTAGTCCAGCCAAGTCAATTTCTTGAATACTTGTTGGCAGTGGCACATACCACAGCTTTGTAGCATATTGTTGACCTGTAGTTACCATCCAATATATCATGTTGACTAACGTCGTTGCTCTGTTAATGTCTGTATTTTTCAGTACATCACGATTCTGGTATGCAACGATGTAGGTAAATGACGCAATCGGATAGGAATTATGTCCAGGTGCATTAGTAATCGAAACATTACTCCAATCTCCATTTGATTGTGGTAGATTCGTTACAGTACTTGCAGCTGCTTGTGTGGAAGCTATTGTTGGTGCAATGTATGCAGTTCCATCTGCATTCATAACTGATGCATACGACATGTGATTTTGTTGCGCATATGCAAGTTCCACGTAACCAATTGAATATGGTGTTCTGATTACATAGTTTGCAACACCAGCATTATTTGGTGCACCTATTCCTGTTCTCCATGGAACTGATGTTCCTTTGCCAATATCCTTTTGCCAATCTGGGTCAACTTTGCACAAGTAACCTGTGAATGCAAACGTTGTTCCAGAACCATCAGAGCGGTGAACTACTGTGATTTTTGCAGAAGGCAAGTGTAAACTGGGATTCTGCGATTGTATGGCAGGATCATTCCAGTATATTATTTTGCCCTCAAAGATTTTTCCAATAGTTGGACCATCTAATTTTAATCCACTTGGTAGATTCTGAGCAACATAATTCTTGATAACACCACTTGGGATGTTATATGCTACCGTTATTGCACCAATTGATTCCACAAAAGTTAGTGAATGTGAAGCTTTCTTTTGCTGAGCTGCATTCAATGGAGCATCTGTAGCTCCAAAGTCAACTGTCTTAGCTGTGAATTGGTTTATGCCTGCACCGCTTCCAACTGAAGCATAAGTGAACGATACACTCGGATAGGTTCCATCATATGCGACTCTCCACTGTGACATCAATGGAAATACAAATGACGAACCTGCGCCTACGATTTTAACATTCACCCCATCTGGAGGTGGATTTGGCGGTGTGTTCACTAGCTGTGCATGTGCTGTCATAACTGTTGTCGGTATTATTAGGATCAGCGCTAGAGCTAAACCTAAGATTGCTTTTTTTAGCATTGAGCTTTATGAGATCTGTGATTATTTCTAATTGATCGGTATAGTTTACATGCTAAGCTGTAAGCTACATTTGGAACATAAAACAATTCAGAAAATCATATGCCTACATAATCTATGAAATTAATTATAGAGATTAAACCAGAATTGTTAAATTGATTATGAAAAAATAAAAAGAAAAGGAAGATGTTTAGATTTTTGTCGAAAATTTCAGACCAGTTCGTGCCGAAAGTGTAATTATTGATATAACTGCAACTATCAGAACCAACTCTGCTATGGGACCAAATTCTGGTACAGTTTGGTTACCTGACATGCTGGTCATGTTTCCAGACATTCCTGTCATACTTCCAGGCGATATTGGACTACCATTGAATTGTATTTCTGCAAGTCCTTGCTCATCGATCTTCGTTATCGAATCAGGTAATGGAACATAGAGCAACGGAGATGCATATTTTTGCCCATCATGTATTATCCAGTTGAGGAAGTTTACCACTTGTTGTGCTTTGTCCTGGGTTTCTCCATTTACTTGACTAAGATCTTTGTAGATGAAGATGTAGGTGAGTGTTGAAATAGGATATGAATTGCTGCCTGGTTGATTAACAATTGATACTTGACTCCAATCTCCATCAGGAACAGGTAAGTTTGTTCCTGCCGCAGCTGCATCAGCTGCCACACTATCTAGTGATGGCTCAACAAATGCATTACCATCTGCGTTTTGAACAAATGCATATGTCATATTGTTTTGGTATACATATGCAAGCTCAACATATCCTACTGCATATGGTGTGGTCTTGACAATGTTAGCTACGCCTGCATTTCCCTGAGCTCCTGTGCCAACCGGCCATGGTACTGTCTTTCCTTGACCAACCTTGGTCTTCCAGTCAGGACTAATCTTTGACAGATAATCTGTAAATGCATACGTTGTTCCTGAACCATCTGCACGGTGAGCAATTACGATACCTTGGCTTGGAAGATTCACACCAGGATTAAGATTCGCTATTGCTGGGTCATTCCATGAAGTAATGTTTCCCATGAAGATCTGCGCAATTACAGGACCAGTCAGTTTAAGACCCTTGTCAATTCCTGGAAGGTTGTAAGCGATTGTTATTCCTCCTATAGATTCAGGAAGAGTTACGGTGCCAGGTGCCTTTGCTTGCTCTGAGGGCTGTAATGGCGCATCAGATGCGGCAAAATCAACGCTCTTTGCCTCCAAGAGTTTGATGCCTGCTCCACTACCGATGGATTGATAGTTTAGCTGAATATTGGAGTTGAGCTGATTGTATTGTACTCTCCAATTATCCATCAGTGGAAATATGAAAGTGGATCCAGCACCAGTGATGGTGTATGATTGTGTTGTTTGAGCACTTGCATGTAATGATGTTGCTGGTATTATTAGCAAAAGCACGAATGCTGATGCTAAGAGAATTCTTTTCATTGATAATACGGCAAATAATTTGTTATTTACGTATAATCTGAATAGTTTACATAATTGATCATAAGCTACGTTAACTATATAGAAAATCTGGATTTTAGAAAATGATATTCAATTATTGTAAAATATTTAACGAAAACGACGTTGTCCTGTAACAATATAGTTTACTGATTCTCCCATGAAGGCTGCATGATCAGCAATTCTCTCTAAATATCTTAGAACCAATGCGTCAGCCAGTGCACATTTCACGTTATCTGAATTTATTAACATAGGAAGATGTTTGTTATAGTATCTATCCACCAAATCCTCATCGGTTTTAAGTTGCTTTGCTTTTTCTAGGTCCAAGGTTGCAAAGCATTGAACTGCTATAGATATCATGTGCTTTATCTCGCCAGAAAGCGTATAGATGACCTGATTTTTGCATTCCGAAAGATCACCAAACATGTCTCTTACCGTAGTAATATCGTATGCGTAACGACCAAATCGGGTAAAACCATATGAAACCTCGATGCATGATCTTATCAATCTAAAATCACTTGCAACTGGTTGATATCTCAAAATCATATCAAAGGTCAGGTCGCCAATTTCGTCATATATCCCGAGCATTTCTTGAGAAAGTTTATGCGATTCGTTACGTACATTTTTTCCTTCAAGATAAGAGTCCAATGCTAGGTTTATTGACTCAACAGATAAGGCCCCCAATTTTTCCATAAGAAATGAAAGTTTTTGGAGGTGAGGATCGATTAATCGCGTCAACTAGCCAAATTGCCCCTGAACATACTTGGCGGTGATCTCGTTTCTTGGATTCTCAAAGATTTGCCTGGTTTCTCCAAACTCAACCAAGTCCCCAAGATACATAAATCCAGTGTAGTCAGACACTCTCACAGCCTGTTGCATGTTATGGGTTACTATAATTATAGTATATTCTTTTTTCAATTCGGTTAGCATTTCTTCTATTTTCTGGGTAGCTATTGGATCAAGTGCAGATGCTGGTTCATCCATCAATAATACTTCGGGTTGTATGGCAAGAGCGCGTGCAATACAAAGACGCTGTTGCTGTCCTCCAGAGAGGCTCATTCCAGGTTTCTTCAGATCGTGTTTTACTTCATCCCACAGATATACCATTTCAAGGCAACCCTTGACGATCTGATCCATGATATCTTTGTTTCTGACTCCATTCAGCTTCAATCCTGCAGCTACATTATCATAAATTGACATAGTCGGAAATGGATTTGGTTTTTGGAACACCATTCCTATTTTTCTTCTGTGAATAATAGCATCCTCCCCACTGGAGTACAGATCATCCCCATCCAATAGGACTCTTCCTTCTACTTTAGCACCGTTGGTCAGCTCATGCATTCTGTTAAGGCAGCGGAGAAATGTTGTCTTACCACAACCTGATGGGCCTATCAATGCCGTCACAGCTTTTTCTCTAAATTTCATGTTGACATTTTTTACCGCAATGATCCCATTATAGCTCGCAACAATATTTTCTGCAATTAGTTTGTATCGCGGTTCTTCCATAGATGCATGTTTTGTCGGTTCTCTTGTGATCGTTTCCATTTTATCCACCTGCTGTGATTCTAAATCGTCCACCTCCACTGCGTTTCCTCATGAAAATATATCGTACTCCTATGTTAAGTGAAAGTACTATTAATATTAAAACCAATGCGGCACCCCATCCCTGTGCAGTGGCCGTATCATATGGCAGTAAAGAAAGTCTCCAGATTCTAAGCGGCAAAGCATCCATTGGTTGATCAAAACCAGAGAAGAATTGATCACTGCCAAGAATTGTAAATATCAAAGGAGCTGTCTCTCCCCCTATTCTTGCTACTGATAACATTATGCCAGTTATCAATCCACTCTTTGCACTAGTCAAAAGAATACTTGTAATTATTACCCATCTTTTTATTCCAAGTGCGTATCCAGCTTCTCGGTATGTCACCGGCACGAGTTTTAGCGCTTCTTCGGTTGTTCTTGTAATTATTGGTAGCATTATAATCGAAAGTGCAAACGTGCCAGCCAAAATTGAAAAACTTCCAAATGTAAGTACAATCATTATGAAAGCAAAAAGCCCTATTACAATAGTTGGAAATTCTGCCAAAACATCATTGAAGAATCTTATCATGTGCCCAAATCTATTGTTACCAAACTCAGAAAGGAAAATACCGCCCAAAACTCCAACCGGTACTCCAATTAGACTTGACATGCCAATTAACATTAATGTACCTTGAATAGCAGGACCTATTCCACCAGGTTGATCTGAACCTACTGCTCCAGGCTCTTGAGTAAAGAAATCTATACTTAATGCAGGGACTCCGTTTCTTACGACCTCTAGAAGAATACTACCAAGCGGGACTATTGCTATTATGACACATCCAAACACAATTCCCTTGATTATTTTATCCGTCACCAATCTGCTTGAAATATTGTTTCTGAAGTGTTTTCTAAACTCGGCTCTCTGTTCTATTGTAATCATGCTAAAACTGCTCCCTCGTGTGATTTTAAGACTCTAGAAACTAGTAGTTGTGCGACCATGTTAATTCCTATTGCAACAATAAAGAGGATCAGGCCAATTCCAATCAAGGCAGCGAGGTGAAGGCTTCCAGCAGATGCCTCTGGGAATTCATTTGCAATTATACTGGACATAGTCTGGCCTGGTCCGAACAGTGATGATGGCCATGCAGCGGCGCCGGTTGCATTACCGATTAACATTGTTACAGCCATAGTTTCCCCTACAGCTCTTCCCAATCCAAGTATTGACGCGCCAATAAGACCTGACTTGGAATAGGGGATTACTGCCATTTTGAATACTTCCCATTTTGTTGCACCTAGCATGTATGCTGCCTCCCTCTGGCTATTTGGAACTGCGATCATGATTTCTCTTGAGATGGAAGATATTGTAGGGATTATCATAATGGCTAGTACCACACTTGCAGTAAAGATATCCAAGCCAAATGGAGCGCCAGAAAGGAACCAAACATTGTTGCCAAAGGTATGGTTAAGCGGAACTTCGATCCAATCTTTTATGTAATCTCTAAACACGAATATTCCCCACAAGCCATAAATTATACTAGGAACAGCAGCAAGAAGCTCTATTACAAAAGAAAGTGGTGTTCGTAAAAACTTGGGAGCAAGTTCCGACAAGAACATCGCTATTCCTATGCTTATTGGTACCCCTATGAGCATAGCAAGTCCTGCAGTCACAAAGGTTCCTGCAATATATGGTGCTGCACCATACACCTCTCTACCTTCAACTGGATTCCAATCTGAACCGGTTAAAAATGAAATTCCTTCTTGAGCCCATATCTGATAAGAGCCGCTTACTAGCTGAAATACAATTAGGGCGATGATTGCAAGTATGTAGGTAGCAGCAATAGCTGCCCCGATTTTGAAAACCTTGTCAATTATAGGAGAGCCTCCCTTCAGCTTAATAGTTTCCAAGTACAATTTGTGTGATCCCCGAAGACAATATCAGAGGATCGACCATATTTTCTTAAGCTTCATATTTCTATATAGTTCTATATAGATATACATAGAAAGCAGTCATAACCGCTTTAATTATGGTAATTACAATGATGAACGTTGACTGAACTATTAAATGACAAAGAGGTACGAAAGCTACAACTTGTAGGAGGATCTACGTACGTTCTTTCGTTACCTAAGAAGTGGATAGACGAGTTAAATCTAAAGACCGGAGATCCAGTATCTATCATAAAGAATGTAAACAAGTCTTTGTCTATTTTACCTTCCACAAACTCTCAATCTTTGAAGATAACAAAATCTAAAGCAATTGTAGGTCAGAAAGATTCTATAGAATCTGTCAAACGAAAGGTCATCGCAATGTACTTGGCTGGTTATCAAATTATAGAAATTCAATCCAAAGGTGGCCGAATCCAACTTGAACACAAGCAGGCAATAAGAGATTTGGTAAGAAGAAACATGATTGGAACAGAGATAGTAGAGTCAACACCTGAATCGATTACTATACAGATCCTAACAAGCCTACCTGAACTTTCCATAAATGATGCACTGAAGAGAATGTTCCTTCTTACAATTACCATGCATAGACAAGCTATTGATGCATTAAAAGAAATGGATACAGAGCTTGGAGAAGAAATTACTCATTTAGACGACGAAGTAGATCGTTTTAGTCTGTATATCCTACGAAATCTTACCCTTGCAGTAGAACATGAAAAAATACTACGGGACATTGGTCTACAGAAACCCTCTGATTGTATTAGTTACAGAATAGTAGTAAAATCAATAGAGAGAGTAGCTGATCACGCAGTCTCAATTGCCAGCAGAGTTAAATTCCTTAAATCTAATTTGGAATCAGCTCTCCTTCAGAAGATTACCAAACTTAGTGAAGAATCACTGAAAGTTTTTGAGGATTCTATTGCAGCTCTGAACAAGAGAGACTATATTCTTGCCGATACTGTTGCAACAAATGCATGTAAAATAGCTGAAAAAGAACAAGAGTTCACTGATAGCCTTGAAGAATCTAAAAAGTATATCAGTGTCATAAAGTTTGTTTTGGAGGACATACGCAGAACTGCAGAATATTCAAGTGACATTGCAGAAGCTGTAATTAATGAGACAGTTCAGGATGTAATTTCTGAGAACGGTAATTAAAACATATTTCAATACACCGTCATATCAAAATGAAAAAAATAACATAAACAACTAATAACAGAAATACCCGTTCATTAAACTATAGTTAGTAATATGTCTGAATTGATTCGACTTGAGCAAAAATTATTCATGAAAAAATTTGAAAGTATTATGGAAAGATTTGCAAAAAAATTGGATGACTACATTAGGGATCCCAACGAAGAAAACATCCATGATATCAGAATTGCCATAAGACGAATAGAATCAGCACATATAATCTTACCAAAAAAATTAAGAAAAAAACAAGAGATTCAAGATTATATGGCAGAGATTAAAATGCTGTTTAAGATTAATACACAGATACGAGATTTTGATATCATCAGTGAAAAGTTGGAAAGACATGGTACTTCAAAATATTCTGAGCTAGTAAATTACCTGAAGAACAAACGAGAAATTGAGCTAAAACAGGCACATCGATTGGCTAATAAACTAAAAAATAAACCATTGCCAAAAATAAAGAAAAAAGACATTGTTGAGCCAAAATTGAATAAAAGATTTCAGAAAGTTTTTACTAAATTAATTATCGAAATACAGCAAAACATACCTGTGGTTATTAACGATGAGAAAAAAATCGAGGAACTTCATAAATTGAGAAAAGATTTCAAAAAACTTCGATATTCGATCGAGTTAACATCAGATAAGATCACTTCCACATCGGTAAAAAGTCTTAAAAAAATTCAAGATTCATTAGGTGAAGTCCATGATTGTGATATCATGTTGGATTATCTAAGAGAAGTTAAGGGTCCTAATGAATTGTCAGAGGTCATAAGGAATGAAATCTTGGAAAGACGAGAAAAATATCAAAAATTTGTTCAGTCAATTCATGATGAAGAATCTAATCCTGAAGATTTGATTTTACAATTCTAACACAGAACTCTGAACGCTCTGTTCATCAGGACGTAACATGCAAATTACATGTATATCAAAGGCGGTTCCGAATTTATTGAGAGCATTTCTTAACAGCAATTTTGGAAGTAACTTTGATTGAATGATGTTAAGTTCCACTATTCCTTCTGTAAATCTCTTTAATTCAATCTTTGATCTTGTTATGTCAAGGACTCCTAATAATGTAATAAGGGATGAAATTTTTTTGATTGTTGTCTTGTCCTGTTGTGATAAAATTGATCTATATCTTGAAAATAACCAATCTGATGTTTTGATATGTCTAGTGTGAACTAGAGATAATCCTAAGACAAGCTGATCAGCATGACTGAGTGACATATCCTCATCCATAATTGAATAGAACAAGCTCTGAGGATTGTTATATGATAATTTCTCTAAAATCTTCTTTTCAGCAAATGAAAGAATTTGATATTCACGTTTATTAATTAATTTCGAAGAGATCAGAGAATTGATGAAACCCTTTGAATTCTGAAATATCTGGGAAGGTTTTTCAATCCCAATTGTTTCTCGAATTTGTTCAGCAGTGATATTTTTTGCATGATATACTTTTGGATTTTCAAGGAATATGGAAAGCGCTCCTTCTCTGAGTCCATGATTACTTATCCAAAGATTGTCAAAACCAAACTTTTCCATAATTGTATTTATGACACAAGATCCTGCGACCATCGTTTCAGCTCTACCGGAACCTATTACTGGTATCTTTGAAATGTCATCAGATCGCATCCTAGATAGGCATCTAGATATGTTACTGACAGATTTTGAAGTTATTTTATAATTGTGAATTTCATCTAGTGGATATTTTGTAATTTTATGATCATATCTTGCCAATGCACGTAGTGCACCACCAACGCCAACGAATTTTGTATCATTACCAAGATCAAGTTCTCTCTTGTCAGGTAACATATCCCAAACATATCGTCTCATATTCTTGTAACTCTTCTGAGTAAACGTACCATCTTTAGCATCAAATTGCTGGGTTAATCTCAGGGCACCTAGCGGTAACGATATGACTTTTTTTATCTTGAATCTCTCTGCATGCACAATTTCTATACTACCTCCCCCTATGTCGAAAAACAGAGCATCTGGAACTTGAAGGGACTTTATTGCACCCACATACGAATACAAGGCTTCTTCTCTTTCAGTTAAGACTTTGAATCGAAATCCCATCTCTTTGTAAACCTCATCAAGAAATTCATCCTTATTTTCTGCTTCTCGTACAGCACTTGTGGCTAGTGGTAAAACAGATTTTATCGGTTCTAGCTGAATAATTTCTTTGAATAGCTTTAGTGTCTCAATAGCACGTAGCATTGGCTTTTTTCCTAGGACACCTTTTTCATCCATGTCCTCACCAAGTCTAACTTTCACCCCTTCTTGCCTGTAAACATCGAATGAATCATCATCTTTTACGTTGTAGGTTACTAATTTGGCTGAGTTGTATCCTAGATCAATTACTGAGATTTTCAACTAACATTACCTCGATTCGGTATCAACATATCACTATTAATCTAGATTGGATTTACATTTTTTTACTAAATGAAAAATATGGGGAACATAGATCATTTTGCTATTCTCTTTAGGTGTTTTGGAGTAAGCAACCACCTCAGCTCACCTTGAATCTTTGGCAGAAACGATATTGTTCTTATTCTAACTAATCCTGCCTTTTTCAAGTCAATTCTAGAGCTTCCACCCGATATTGCTTCCCCTACTAATTCGCTCAGATAGGGCTCATGACCCACAATAAGTATGGAGGAATCTTGTTTTAAAGTAGAGAGTTTTTTATAAAGTTGTAATTTATTCCCTTCAGGTTTTAATTCGTCCAATTCACTCATTGGATTTTTGCATTTTATATTATTGAAAATAATTTCCGCAGTCTGCTTAGAACGTAATAAGGGACTTGTAAAAATATAATCAAGTTCTATTCCGAGGGCCAAAAGTCCCTTTGCGATTTCTCCGACTTCCTCTTTTCCATCTACTGTTAAAGGTCTTTTCGAATCATCCCTAAATGTCGCAGAACGTCTGCCGGCATCACCATGTCGCAAGATAAACAAATCCATTAGGAACTATCTCTTTTCCATCTATTCAGGGAACTTCTAAGTTCTTCGGTTTTCCAAACCATATACAACAGTATGATTTAGGTGGATATGAGATATACGACCATAATTTCTTATCCTTCATATTATTATGAATAATATATAGATCATAGTCATAATTTCCTAAAGATAGAGACTTTACGTTATTAACCATGGTTCTGAGAAAGAAATCCAAATTAGAAAGAAAAATGGAAAACCTAAAAGTGGATATAGGGATTCAGTATATCGGGCTGGAGATGTGAATCAAAGCAAAATGGATGGCAAGCTAATTGTTGTGGAGGGCATCGATGGCTCAGGAAAGTCAACTCAGATTCATCTTTTAGAAAAATGGCTTGCATACAAGGGTATCAACGTCTTTAAATCAGAATGGAATTCCTCTGAAACTGTTAAGCAAATTACTTCCAAGGGAAAGAAAAAAGGGTTACTCACACCAACAACATTTAGTCTCTTACATGCCACTGATTTTGCAGACAGATATGAAAGAAATATTTTGCCTTTGCTTCGTGCTGGATATTTTGTCTTGGCTGATAGGTATGTCTTTACTGCCTTTGCAAGAGATGTTGTAAGAGGTTGTAATCCAGAATGGGTAAGAAAGGTTTATGATTTTGCCATAAAACCTGATCTAGCTTTCTATTTCAAGGTTCCAGTGGACATTGCGGTTGATAGAATACTTGTAGGTAGACCTAAGCTAAAGTATTACGAGGCTGGGATGGATTTGAATTTGAGTAACGATCCCTATGAAAGTTATAGAATTTTCCAAGGAAGAATAATTGAACAATATGACACGATGGCCGAGTCTGAGGGCTTTACGGTAATAGATGGCACATTAAGCATAGAAGAACAACAAAAAATTGTTAGAAAACAAATCATGTCGCTTCTCCCACATAAAACATCAGTTAAAAAAATTAAAAAGGCATTAGCATGAAACAAAAATTAAATAATCACAGTTCTAGAAAGGTGGAATTTTACGGTCATGGCATTGCACACTTGCAAGATGCAGAAGTAAAAGGTCGCCTTATCGTAATTGAAGGACCTGATGCATCTGGCCGAAGTACCCAAATTGAATTAATTACCGCAAAGCTGGAGGCAAATGGTCATGCTGTTCTAAATACCGGTCTTAAGAGATCTGAATTGGTAAGTCAAGGAATCTTGGAGGCAAAAAGAGATTACATTGGAAGAAAAACTCTAGCTTTGTATTATGCCGCAGACTTTGCTGATCAGTTTGAATACAAGATTATGCCAGCACTTCAAGCAGGTTATGTTGTACTCGCAGACAGGTACATTTACACACTCATTGCACGAAATGTGGTGCGAGGACTAGACAGAAGCTGGTCTCATAACTTGTATGGCTTTGCCATAAAGCCAGATCTGGTCTTTTACATAGATGTTGAACCATCTGTTCTCGTACACAGGGTTTTTCAAAAGAATTCCTTCTTGGATTACTACGAATCAGGAACAGATCTTGGTCTTTCAGACGATATGTACGAGTCATTTTTAATTTATCAAAACAAAATTTCAAAAGAATTTCATGCCATGCAAAAGCGGTATAACCTGATACCTATTGATGGAAATAGAACCATTCCTGAAATTAACAGGGATTTGCAGGGAAGAATAGACAGATTCCTAAACATGACGATGCATGCTTAACCATCTTAGAACTAGATTATAGAAAATAATTTTTCCCTCTTTATTTTTAAATCAAGTTTGCAATATTCATGTTCACAAGCATTCTATCTTCATATCGATCAGGATCATCTTTTTAGACTATGCGCATATAACAAAAATTATGTATTCAGCTACCAAATCTGTTAGACTGAACAAACTTTGCAAATCAATACTAGATTGTAATGATAACATTCGTTCTGTGGAGATAATAGGAAAATCTGGAACTACACTTGAAAAAATTGGTTCCGATGAGACTATTACATTAAACAAAGAATCTCACAATGTGCGTTTTAATGAATGCCTTCTCGACATTGCACTTGGAAAAGAATTTGAAGAATTTTATGGACCAATCCGATACCACTTCTCAAAAGACAAATCCGTGATGTTTAGTTTTCCATTTGACGAAAATTTTGTCTTTGTGGCAGCTACAAAAAATATTGGTCCAATATGGCTGGCAACAAAAATTGCTCGTATTATTAATAAATATACGGCTGTTATCAAAAACACATAGAAGATTTTAGTATCTCAAAATATACACATTACAGTTTACAATTTTATTGTACTTACAAAAATTTGATTTTACATTTGTTTTGTTATTTTGTAGGATTGACAAATTTTATGTAAAGATCACTCGTTGTCCATTTTGCTGCAGGTAGACCTAAAAAAGGCTGTTGATAGTATTTACCTTTAAAATCATTTTCTATTGTTTGTTTCTTTTTTACTTTCATTATACAACAGCACACATAGATTTTCTCATGCACATTAAAGTAGTAACAGATTCAATGTAGTCAGTAAAGATTTTCCATCGTATTACTTTTCTTAAAGATTCATAATCAATTGCTTCTACTTTAGCCAAGACATCAAATTCTCCAATGGTTCTGTGTATATTTTTAACCTCATTGATTTTTTCAAGATGTTCAATGACTCGGTCTTCCAAACCCGACCTACATTTTATGATAACGTGAGCAGTAGCCATCTCATGAGGGTACCTATTTCACCAATCTCTTGCATGATTTGGATCTAACATTGTTTATTTGAAAGGATTAGCCTAATGATTTACTTAGGACTACAAGACTTCATAGGGTTCATAAAATTAGTTCTAAACTTGCGACTTTGTAGTTTCAATTATTAGAGTAATCATTAGTTTGCTAGTCCAACATAGTTGAAAATTACTGCAGCTATTTTTTGTTGAAGTACTGTTGGGTTATTCACTGGTTTTGTTATGGCAAGCAGAAAATAATCATCAATTTGAAATGAAAAGGCAAGAATCTTTTCTCTTTGTATTATCGAACCTTTGACTTTGCCAAATTCATCATCATATTCTTTATGCATTGACGCCTGAAGTACACATTCCATGAAGAGCATTTCCCGCTTGTGTGCTGTAAGATCTCTATTTACCCCATCATCACGCGCTATCATATCTTCAACTCGACCTTTTTGATTTAAGATAGCAACTAGATCCATGTGGTCATCAATGCAAGAAATTTGTTTACAAATTAGATCTAGGGGCAGCCTGCGCTCAAGGGCTACTGTCATGGTATTAGGATTGTTTTTGGCGATGAAAAGGGTTCACCGTATAGAATGCTGCTATCTACGGCAATTACATAGTTCTATGAAATATACTAAAAACCATAGTGTATGCTTAGATAATTACAATGTGGAGAGAAATTAGTGGTCTACCGTGGTCACTTTGCCTTCTTCCCGGATCAGGTAGACCTACTCCCCGCTTAATCACTAACTGTTTTATTTGGCCTTCAGGTGACTACAAAAGTCGAAAATATTGGATAATTGCAAAAACTGTGGGCATTCAAAAGAAGACCATAAGGGTACAGCTACGATATGTATGAAGCAAGTTGGAAATGAATCTGATCGTCTTTGTAACTGTAACTGGTTTGATGATGGCGAAATTCATGTACTGCCGATTAGGCGAGACTAGGTTTACAGTAAAATAATTTGCCTAATGATGGTTTTTTAAACAAGTAAAGTGAGATCTCGCTGATGAATGGTCTTTTAATTGGAAGGTTTCAACCATTTCACAAAGGTCATCTCTCAGCTATAAGTTTTGGATTATCAAAAGTTGAGAATCTCTGGATAGGAATTGGAAGCTCTAACAAAAGCAACGAAAAGAAGAATCCTTTCACAGCAGATGAACGAAAAGAGATGATTGTGTCTTCATTAGATTCAGAATCATTGGAGAGAATCAAGATCTTTTATGTTCCAGACATTGGTGATCATGAAAAATGGACCTATCACGTGGATTCTATCGTACCAAAGTATGGTGCGGTCTTTTCTAATGACGATTTTACTATATCACTTTACAAAAAAAGAGGGATGGATGTAATTGAGGTTCCCCTCTTTCAAAGAGATATGATCTCAGGCACAAGAATTCGTGAATTATTGGTAACGGATCAGGATTGGTCAAGTCTTGTTCCTGAGGGCACCAAAAAGGTCTTGTTGAAGATAAATGCAAAAGATCGGCTATCAAAAATTATGTAATTATAAATAATGGGTGCTTTTCGTAAAGAATGGAGAATTTATTTGGAATATTTAGTAATGCTGCCCGGACCAACAAATGTTCCGGAAAGAGTAACACGCGCAATGTTTACTCATATGATAAATCACAGAAGCAAAGATTTCGTAAAATTATACACCGATGTTGTTGAAAAAACTCAAAAAGTTTTTGATACAAAGGGTGACGTGGTAGCACTAAGCGCATCAGGTACGGGGGCAGTAGAAGCATCTGTTGTAAACATGATAAAAAAAGGTGACAAGGTAATAATTCCAGTTAACGGGGAATTTAGTTCAAGACTTGCAACTATGTTAGAGTGGCAGGGAGCAAATGTGATACGACTTGCTACACCGTTTGGTCAAAACGCAAGCTTTGAACAAGTAAAGGAAGCATTTGACAACAATAAAGATGTAAAAGCATTCTATGTAGTGTGGAATGAGACCTCGACTGGTACCATGGTAAGATACCTCGATAAGGTCTCCAGCTTGACTTCTAGAAACGATTCCTTCTTTGTAGTTGATGGCGTCTCTATTCTTGGCGGAGAAGAATTCCATATGGACAAGTGGGGTGTTGATGTATGTGTTACAGGCGCACAAAAAGCACTTGCTGCACCACCCGGCATCTCTCCAATTGCTGTTAGTCCAAAGGCGAAAAAGTACATGATGGAAAATCCCCCACCTACTTTCTACTTTAACATGGCAAGATACTTCAAGTATTATGATGAGAACAAAGAAACTCCATTTACTCCAGCACTGCCACTGTTGTATGCATACAGAGAAGCACTTGATATTATTCTAGAGGAAGGAATGGAAAATAGAGTAAAAAGACATAGAATTTGCTCTGAGGCACTATACAGCGGCCTTAGTGCAATAGGTCTAACACCATTTGCAAAAGAAGATGCACGTTCTACTGTTGTCATTGCACTAAACTATCTACAAGGACTTGATGACAAAACATTTCGAGGTACACTCTCTGAAAAGTTCCGGGTTCTAGTAGCTGGTGGATTTGGAGAATTGAAAGGCAAGGTATTTCGAGTTGGTTGCATGGGAGAGGTTCACAAATATCATGTCATGAGAACAATTTCAGCAATCCACTCAACACTTGACATGATGGGATACAAGACAAATCCTGAAGCACTCAAAGTAGCTGAAGAGAAACTCAAAGCACTTTAGTTTCATGTTAACTTAATCTAACATCCTAAAAAATGCGTTTTAACAGGGCAAGCCATTGGGGTGGCTACAAAACCCCTACAACAATTTTTTATTTTACAAAAAGACTTTCTGCGAAATGCCTTTTATCCAGTCAAGGTCCTTTTCGTTTTTTACTAATGTAGATATTTTTATCACATCCCGGACATCCCTACTCTTTATATCATGCCAAACAAAATTAACTATTTTTTTTGAGAGATCCAGACTTATTGCTTGTTTTTGAAGGATGAATTTGGTTATTTCTAAGAATTGTTCGTATGTGTATTCCTTGAATCTAACACGGAGAAACCTTGAGAGTAATTTTTTACTAAATCCTGATACGTTATTGCATGAGCCAATTATCCAAGTCTTCATCTCTTTGGTTCTTGTCCTTCCATACTTGGTCTCTGATAGCTGGCCTGTTTGCATGAAACTAAATAGCGCAGCCAAATCCTTTTGATTCATTTCCTCCATCTCGTCTATGATCAGATATCGAATATCATAAGAAAACAGAAAATCGGTAAGTCCTGCACGGGTTATGTTTGCTCCATCCAAAAAGAATGCCCCTGAAAGTTTTTCCATCTCCATCTGAAAAAGGGTCTTTGCACTTGCAGGAGGACCCACAAGTAAAACATGCACTGGGTTTGGCGAAGAAATTACTCGGTTTAGTAGTTCTTTTACCTCGTGATACCCTACTATGCTGGCAAACAAATCATTTGGGATGACCAATTCTCCTGGGAGTTCTTTTGCAGTCCTTAGCTCCAGGCTATGTTGAAGTATCTTTTTGACGTATTCCCTGTTTACAAGATGGTATTCCGTATGCTTGTTCGACTTGTACTTTATCGTAACTAGGCCTAATCTGAGCAATCGCTGGACGTGAAAATAGCTATTCGAGACATCATGCCACTCCCATCCGATTGAGGCAATTGCATGACCATTGCTGCAAGTCCATTGGTCAGGAATTTCCTCATTTTCTGTTAGATCAGAATTTTTTTGAATTTGAAATTTTTCTCCGCAATAAAAACAACTTTTTTGTTTTCCTTTTGTTTTTTCAAACTCAATTGCATTGTGTAAGACATCCAAAAGACCCTTTTCTTCTATAACTTCTGTTACCATAAAGCTACCTTTTTTTATCACATTATTTTCGTCAAAAAAATATATTAATTTGAATTAAAATGAATATTGACAAACAAATTGTTTGTCCCCTATGTACCCATCACGTTGGTAGTTTGCTAAAATGATCATCCATTTCACCTCTATAGTAGGGATCTAGGGGATTATACCACCATCATGTACTATTTTGGACTCATTTATTCATAAAATCATGGTTGCGGGCCTTATAGAACTCAAGCTTTTAGGTTCAGACTTGTAAGAGATTTTTATCGGAGTTCCCGCCATATGTAGTGCATATGTCAGAACGTTCTCAAGAACATTCACCAAATAATTCTCATAGCCTTAGAGATCTCGTTATTCTTCTTGCAATGCTCTCTGGTATGATAATTCTTGTTTTTAGACCATTTGGTTATAGGATGTTCCAAATTGGTTTGCAACAGCATAATGTATTTGCGGTAATTCTAGTTTTAGGAATTGTAGGAGTCATTTTAGTGATACTACAGCGACTAGGAATATTTTTGTAGACATGAACAGATGATATTGTTTTACCCTTTGTATCTGAACTAGTTTGTACTAGAATTCAAAATAAAAAATAGAGAAGGAGTTTGCAGCTACTCCAGTGAGCTTACTACACATTTCCTGTAAGTTTTTCTTCACAAAACCGTCGGTGCTCGGACTGACTGTCAGTTCAAAAACTGCAAGGGCTTGCTCAAGTTAACCAGAATTTTTTGCCCAGCCTCTCTCTAATAATTTCGTGGCAGTAGCTGGCTTTACACAAGCAGGTGTACCATCCTCCGCCTTGATAACTAGTTCAAGACCTTGTTGACATTTTAGATCCTTTGCTGGTATTCCAGATTTGAATTGTTTGAGAGGATCTTGATAAATTGTTCCAATTGTACCAACTGTACTAGATTGAGACTGGTTAGCAAATGACTTTTCTGTAAAAGGGCATATGACAAACGAATAATTTGCCTGTAAATCAAGTAATACTTTTTTTTGATCGTCAGAAAACGATGTAATGAGATTTCCATTTGCGTCATATTTGCAAAGTTTTGATACATCTACGTTACATTCTGGACATTGAAAATGGGTAAGCATCAAACTGTAGTATTCTTCATCGGTATGTAACAAATATTCGCTAACATCGGATGAAAGTTGGTTTGCTTGTGATAATATGGTTGGAGCTCCAACTAGTGAACAAGAATTAGAACCATACAAAAGATGCCCATTCAGGGAATATCCACAGATTGCGGGTAAATTATCTGCAGAAGCATAACTGGAACTGTTAGATGTGATCAAGGCCGTTGCCCTAAAGATCAGCTGCTGCGTATCCAAATATGGAGGCGGGAGTGTTCTGTCAATATACTCTGCTGTCACAGTATCACCTTCCGATACATGAAGTCTATTTCCTGATGATGGAAAATTGGTTGAAAAATAAACATTTCCAAGAAAGATTCCTGAATTAGGTGCTGTTTCCACCATTTCAAGTCTTATCCCACTAAGATCCGAATCAGACCATACGCTTGTCTGAAAAGTTGTAATTGTCATCGGATTAAGACTAAGATCCTTGTCTGTGATTTCTACCGTTCCAGAAGAATTTGGTGAATAAGTTGTACGATCCCAGCTTGTCTCATTTTGAGCATTCGCTAAGGGTAACAGACTTGCGCTAATTACTATGCAAAAAAGGAATACAATTAGTCGGATGCCCTTCAACATAGATGATATTCACATTGTTCTAATTAAATTTGGAATTGTTGAATAAATCAGGTAAAAACCGTATTGTACAACAGATATCAAACTTTCACTGATGAGCCTACAGATTCCAATCCTGTAAGACCCAGCTACTATTTTGGAATAATTGAGCCCGTTAATGGGAATTAATCAGTATTCCATTACATGAGAGGGGAGTTGGTAGGATACCTAGCACGATGTGTGAAAAATGCATAATACAGACACGTTTTGGCAATCTACTGACGGTAAAAGTTATCATAACAGACAGAATTCTTGGTACATTCTGACGATAAAATTTGGTTTTCTAACTGTGTGTAAACTCATCCTGACTGATTCTTAGACCGAGTCTGACGGTAAATTGGTACAATGCAAGGGCTCAAAGTACGTAGAGCCCTAGTACCAGCAAAAATTCGGATGACGTTGAATTATTCATTCTTCTCATTACAAAACTTTCCGTGTTTGGCACACGAAAAATCCAAGATTAGAGAACGTGTAGAGGCAAGGGTCAAGACTGGATAGCAACCTTGCAAGAACCAGACTTCCAATCCTCGGACTGCAGTCCACCAACCTGGTGTAAGCGCAATGGTGTTTCTTCTCCTTGATTGCTACCCAAATAATATACGTTCCCATAAAATAAAAAGGTAATCCACAGAATAATTTTTCGGCATATGCCACAAGTCTAGTATGCTACCAGATTTGCGGCAAAGTTTTATACCACTAAAATCTGAAAACAAAAATGCAAACCATTAGTCAGATTGTGCACTGGTTATTTTTTGATCCTTGTGCCTCTCAGTCAAAATCATGGTACTGTATATGCCAATAATTGCACCATAAATGACATGTAATACAATAGCTCCGCCCATTATTAGGGAGAGATTTGCCTTCATAACGTCTAACATACGAATCTCATCATTTGTACCAAAGTTAGCATTACTTGTGATGGAATTGATATCTGGAACTATGATATACAATGTAATTGGCATGAAAAATATTGCATACACCTCCAGGCCGGTAACACCCCCTCCAAGAATTCCCTTCCATACGGTATTTAGATGAAGAATTGGATGTAATGTAGAACAGATGCAAAATACTGCACCGATGGTCATGGCAGTGAGCATATGGGCCAAGACTCCAAAGATGGTTGCAGAGATACCGTGCAGCCCAACTGCAATTCCTATCATTGTGTACAAATCCCAAGGATCTAACTTTATGAACTTATCAAAGGCGACAAATACCAAAAGAATCATTATTCCGCCCAGAAAACCGGCTGTTACTCCAACTTTACCTTTTTCGTAAATTTCATTACGGCTTATTCTTCCCACACATATTTATCGTGGGCAAAATATTTACGCAGTTCGGTATCCTACTTGTCCATAACTCCTAGGTTCTAATGGATTGAAAACAGGTCATCTTAAAATGCATAGAAAATCAAGATACTAAAACTACAAAAGGAAACAAAACACCACAGAATATGTGGCCAGAGCAAACTCAAACGCCATAGTATACGCTATTGCCAAAATCTTCAGAGAATACATTGTTGATGCCAACAGTTTAACTTCTGAATATTCTTACAAATCCGCATCATCAAAGCTTGAAAGGCTCAACTTTATCCTCAAGGATGTGTCAATTTTTGCAGGCTTGATAAGCGGAGAGTATTTCTCGAACAAGGCAAACTACTGGACCGCAGGTCTCTTCATCTCAGCTGCAATAAACAAGGTAATAAAAGAGGATGACACAGTGACATTGGATTTTGCTGGCCTAGGCTGCCCTTCTGATTGCATCGGCTACAGATTCAAACAGGGCAAAATCGTATTGCAAAGCAATGCAGGAGATTACATTGGAGAAGGCATGTCCGGAGGCGAGATCACAATCCAAGGCAATGCAGGGTATTACGCAGGATATAACATGTCAGGAGGACACATCACAATCCAAGGTAATGCGGCGGGTCACGTTGGCACGTACATGTCAGGAGGTGTGATCCAAATAGAAGGCCAAATTGGATCCATAGCCCAGTCTTGCAGGGGCAGAATCTATCACAGAGGAACATTACTACAGTAATTTGTACAACTAGATTCGGGTCTCAACAGATTCGAACATGAATTAATCTTGAATAACGATTCTTATTATTTCGAAATCATATAGGAAATCTAATGGATCTCAAAATAAGATATACGGACTTGTATGTTGTTGTAATTACAAACACGTAGAAATCTAAATTCTACATGCATATCATTGATACTATAATTCTATATTGGATATGCTTATCATTTGTAAATTAAACGAAAAGTGATGGAGTTGATGGAATTACAAATGCCAGATGAGTCTTGTAGAGGTTGTGGAGGTTTGTTGATCAAATATTCTGTATGTGCTGGATGTCGAGGAACAATCCAAAAAATATGCAATAACTGTTCGTCAAAGACCGATCAGCAAATCCATGATCATTGCTTTAAAATGGAATTAATTCACTAGAATGAGAATTTAATTACCACAATCATATTCTACGAGGTAATTTATGAAATGACAATAAAAACCATAGACAACTCTTAGATAAGATAAAAGATATCATAATCATGCGGCCTACAATTTTTAATTGTGGCGACGATCCTACTTCACTCAGGGCTAGTAGGCCGCACCTCATTCTCAATGGATTTGGATCTTACCAGGTCAGATACAATATTGTCTCATTAATGGGAATTAAGGAGTAATCTAGACACGGTGGGGGAGTGCGTGGGATACCTAGCACGGTACATGAAAAAGCTTGTGACAGGAACACATTATCTCTTTACTGACTGTAAACCTACGCTGATTTCACGCCACAATCACGGTTCCCTGACAGAGAAATTCAATTCTTCTGACGGTAAATTTAGATCATCGTCCGGTGAATAACTATCTTCTGACAGTGAAACATCACATCCTGACGCTGAATAATTTTCTTCTGACGGTAAATCAACTCGCTCAGACTGATTCTTGAACCGAGTCTGACCGTAAATTAGTACAATGCCACGGGCTCAAAGTACGTAGAGCCTGCATCGAAAGTGGGTCCGATTACCATATAATAAACAATAATGAAATGAAATCATGTCTCATGATGAGGCTATGCAAAATGCAATCCAGACAAGATTAGCAACGTATGATTACAAATCTGCTAACTTCAGGCTTGCACTAGTTAAAGAGAACGACTTCTGGAAAGTTGCAATTGCCCGCATAATTCTAGATGTTTTAGAACCAAAAGGGCAAGACATGCATCTTAAACAGGATGATTTTGTCTTGGTGGATTTCTCATTGTCAATTGATGAATTCAAACAATTTCTCGAATATCTAAAACATGTCTACGTAGGAAACATAACCATAAAGGGCAATACTATCGATTTTACAGATGATCTACTCTTCAAACTTGGTGATTACAAGTTATGTTTTGTAGGAAACTTTCCTAGCCCTGAACCATATTTTTATGGAAGAGAAGTAGCAAGAACATATCATGGGATAGACAAACCAGTTTTCCTTGCAGAATATGCGATTTCTGGCCTTGCCTCCTCCAAATTACTATACCACATTCAACCCACTAGCAGTGAAGTTCCATTTAGAAATGTCATTGAAGCATTAAACTACTACTGGCACACAGATTATCAACAATACAGTATGCCAATGAATTCAAATATCTACTTCCCCAACTACGACGCCAGTATAGAAAATTTCACGTGCGAAAAGAAACATGCGGTGTTACAAATTGATATTGATACCAAAAGGGTTAAGATATCTGATTTGAGTGTGGGATTAATTTTAGAAGCCAAAACTGGCAAGTATAGAAAAAAACATTTTCCAAAAGATCACAAATTAGAATTAAATCTTGATTTTGAACCAGATTATGGTACCATCTATTTGTATAAGAATGAAAAAAAGATAGACGAGCTAAACTATCAATCTAGCGCGCATAAAGCATTCTTTGAAAAAATAACAGGTACTGTAGAAGTAGGTATCCCCACGGGCGAGGAAGGAGGTGTCGTGGAGGAAGTCTCATCCACAATAGAAGAAGAAAGAATTTTTTCACATGAATTTGTAAAAGAACTGCCTGAACATATCCAATTATTGGTTTATGAAGCTGATGAAGCATACCGTCATAAACTGTATAGAGCAACTGCTATCTTATTGCGTACTACTCTTGAAGAAGGACTAACTATAGCAATTAAACACGCTGGTAGAGAGCCTGATAAACCAAGGATACAGGTTTGTTGGAGTACTGCCAAACGGAAAAGTGATAGTGCAAAAGTGATTAACCTACGAAAACGCGAACTTTAGCTTAATATAAGGAATAAAAAGGATCGATGACGTTGGTCTTCCAAAAAGGTACATTAATTCTGGTGGATTACACAGCAAAAGTAAAAGACACAAACGAAGTCTTTGAAACTACTAGAGAAGCTGATGCAAAAACAAACTCCATCTTTGATGCAAATGTAAAGTATCAACCAAGACTGATATCAGTGGGAGAGTCTTGGGTGCTCAAAGGATTAGATGATGCACTTTTAAATGCAAATACAAGTGATAAACTTTCAGTTGAGGTACCACCCGAGAAGGGATTTGGAGCAAGAGATACAAGCAAAGTTAGAATGATTCCTCTGCGAAAATTAGGTGATGATGCAGAGAAAGTTTCTGTTGGCGATACAATCGAGCTTGATGACCGAACTGGAATTATCAGATTCATTGGTTCTGGACGAGTCCAAGTTGATTTCAATCACAGATTTGCAGGAAGAACAATCCTTTATGATGTAAATGTCATCAAATCGCTTGACACCGACCAAGATAAAATCATGGGTCTTCTCAAGAGAAGATTCCCACTAGATGAATCAAAACTGAAATTCGAGATAAAAGAAACACAACTTGATGTTACTATCCCAGAAGAGGCCATTATGATGGAAGGACTTCAGGTAGTAAAGCGGGCAATAGCAAATGAGATCTTAAAATTCGTGACAAAACTCGACAAAATCAACTTTATAGAGACCTATAATAGGGCAAAGCCACAAGAAAAACCAGCAGAGCAAAAAGCAGCTGAGGCAAAACCTGTACAGCCAAAAGCTGCTTAAACTATAAGATGCCAGTACTTTTTGCCAGAGCAATCGCTTTTTCTTCAGTCATTTTTACTTGGCTTAAAATTGTATATCTTTCTGGCCTCAAAGATTGAGCCATAGTTAATGCCTTTGCAAGAATTCTTGGTTCAAGACCAATCTCTTTTGCAGTTGTGGGCGCACCAACATTTTTCAGCATCCTGATTATCTTTTTCCAGTCTTGACCCTGAAGTTTTGCAATCAAAATTGCTCCTATGCCACATTTTTCACCATGTAAACCAACTCCTGGCTCAAGATAGTCAACTGCATGAGAGAATAGGTGCTCTGCACCAGAACATGGTCTGCTACTTCCAGCAATACATGCTGCAACACCCGAGCTTATCAGAGCTTCTACTATCATTCTAACGTCAGGTTTCTTCTTAAAATTCTTTGAATTATCAATTACAATCTTGGCGCTCATAGAAGCCAAGTTTGCAGCATAAGTTCCAAAGTATTCTCCCACCTTATCTCTTGCAAGCTCCCAATCTCTTACAGCTGTTACTTTTGCCATTAAATCACCGCATCCACTGGCAAGGAGTCTTCTTGGAGCTTTTTTCAAAATTTCAATGTCTACAAAAACCCCAAGTGGAGCTGTAGCTATAATCGAGTATGGTTTATCACCACGCAAGGAAACAAATGGACTTGCAATTCCATCATGTGATGCAGAAGTTGGAATGCTGACAAATGGTATCTTCAAAGTAAAGGCAATCATTTTTGCAATATCTACAGAACGGCCGCCACCAATCCCAATTATCAAATCACTCTTGTCTTTTTTTATTTCCTCGAGTATTCTTTTTGCAGACTCGATATCGTTACTTGTACTAAGATGCCAGACATTTTTTATCTTAGAGTCAATTAGTGACTTGACTACCTTGTTGTAAGTAATCTTTCTTACCTGTTCTCCTGAAACAAGAGAAACCTTTCTTGGTTTGCAAAGGCCTGTCAGGAAACTCCCTATATTACTAATGTTTTTCTCACCAACGACTATCTGTCTTGGGAGCTCCATAACATGAGAAGGCATGAATTTTTCTTCAAACCTAGTTATTTATCGATATCCTATGACAATACAAAGTTATTTAAACCGGTGAAATCCTAATCGAAGGTATCTCTAGTTAGGAGAATGTTATTTGTCAGACTATATTGAACAACACACACTACATGGAACAACTACCGTCGGAATCGCATGTGCCGATGGGGTAGTCTTGTGCGCGGACATGAGAGCAAGCGCTGGCTATTTCATAGCAAATAACAATACAATGAAAATTCAAAAGATAGATAATCATGCGGGTATGACGATGGCTGGTGGTGTTGCAGATGCACAGAACATCACTGACATTCTACGATATCACTCCAACATTCATAGAATAGAAAAACAAGAGTATCTACCAATCAAATCAATTGCAAGACTTACCTCGCTTATCTTCTTCCAAAATAGATACTATGGATTTATTGCAGATATTCTTGTAGGAGGATATGACAATAAAGGTCCATCTTTGTACAACATTGATCCTTTTGGATCTCTTGACAAGAAAAAGTTTGTAACCACAGGAAGCGGTTCACCCGTTGCCTATGGCCTGTTGGAAAGTGAATATCGTGACAATCTTACAGTCGATGAAGCTAAAGTAGTCGCGTTAAGAGCTGTCAAAGGTGCAATAACAAGAAACATTGGAACAGGAGACGGAATAAATGTCGCAATAATCGACAAACAGGGATTCCGACTCTTAACAAAAGAACAGAAGAAAGCTATCATTACGCTATAGTGATTTAATGCAAAGAAATAAGCAACAACGTGAAGTGTCTCCACTACCCAATATCATGGGAACCATACTTCAAAGTATACCAAAAGAGGCTGAGGTAACTAAGATAGAATATGAAGGTCCGAGAATTGCGATATACACAAAAAACCCTCGCTTTCTTATGGACCACAACGATGTAATCTCAAACATGGTTAACGTCATAAAAAAGAGAATTGTTGTCAGAACTGAGGAATCCATTAGGAAAAACGAGGAAGAAGCAAGACAGATACTGACTCAAATGCTTCCAAAAGATACTGATTTGCGTGGCACTTTCTTTGATACTGCAACTGGTGAGCTGACAGTAGAAGTGAAGCGACCTTGGCTGCTAAATAACAATGAAGCATTCAACATTGCAGATCTTGTTGCAAAGACAGGTTGGCGTGTTCGAATAAGAAAATCAACTACCATTCAATCCCAGACTATTCAAACTATAAACTACAACCTCAAGATATCATCTGTTGAAAGAAGCAAGCATTTGCGACAAGTCGGAGAACAGATCTTCAGACCAAAACTTTCTGAAGACGCTGAAGTCTCTCTGATTACACTTGGCGGATTCAGCCAAGTTGGTAGGTCTTGCATGTTACTTACAACACATGAAAGCAAAGTTCTAGTAGATTGTGGCATAAATCCTGGTACCAGAAGTCCATTGGAGGCATATCCGCGACTTGACTGGGCAAACATCACTCTTGATGAACTAGATGCGGTAGTTATCAGTCATGCTCACCTGGATCATACCGGGTTCCTACCAGTCCTTTTCAAATATGGTTACAAGGGACCTGTTTATTGCACTGAACCTACCTTACCCATGATGAATTTAATCCAGCTTGATGCAATCAAGGTAGCAGCTGCTCAAGGTAAGATTCCAATATACTCTGAAAGAGATGTGAAACAGGTCATGAAACAGACTATTTCTCTTCCATATGGCACTGTTACAGATATTTCGCCTGACATTAAACTCGTTTTCTCTAATGCCGGCCATATCTTGGGTTCAGCATCATGTCACTTTCATATTGGAAATGGAAATCACAACTTTGTCTATACCGGAGATCTAAAGTATGGTAAATCTATGCTCTTTGAGAGCGCATCATGGAACTTTCCAAGAGTTGAGACACTTCTAATTGAGAGCACTTATGGTGCAAAAGAGGATATACAGCCTACAAGGGAAGAGGTAGAATCTGCATTTATCAAATCAGTAAATGAAACCCTACGAAATGGTGGCAAGGTCTTGATCCCAATTCCTGCCGTTGGTCGTGCGCAAGAACTGATGATGGTAATCAACCAATACATGAAAATAGGTCATCTCATGGAAGCTCCAGTCTTTACAGAAGGAATGATTTCAGAAGCGACTGCAATTCATGAATCTTATCCTGAATATCTTGCACGTGAGCTCAGACAAAAAATTCTGGAAACAGAAGAAAATCCATTTGACTCTGAATACTTTACAAACATAGAACACTCTGACGCACGAGAAGAGCCATTACGAGAGGGGCCTTGTATCATCATGGCAACTTCTGGTATGCTTGAAGGCGGTCCAGTGCTTGAGTACTTTAAGAACATTGCACCAATACAGAAGAACAAAATTTTGTTCGTTTCATATCAGGTAAATGGAACAATGGGAAGAAGAGTGCTTGACGGCTCAAGGCAGGTGTCAGTTGTAGGAAAAGAAGGAAAGATAGAAGTAATAAACATAAATTGTTCTACTGAAAAACTTGATGGATTTAGCGGTCATAGTGACTATAACCAACTAATGTCATATGTACACAAATTAAGACCGAAACTTCGCAGGGTGATCGTAAATCACGGCGAAAGAAGAAAGTGTGAGAATCTTGCCAGCTCAATTCATAGGATGTTTAGAATTGCAACAACCTGCCCACAAGTTCAAGAAGGCCTAAGATTACTTTAGATCGTACTCTGCTCTCCAGATCTTTACCCCTGGAGGAGTCACAATAATTCTTTCTTCTCCTAATCTTGCAATGTCGGCATCATTATTTTTTGCAATATTGTAGATTTCTTCCACAGCTTTTCTCAACTCCTCTACATTTTTTTGTGCAAGAGGAGTAACGCGAAGAACTAGAATCATTCCTTTTTTGATGTCTTCCTTAACAGTATGGACATCGCTGTAATCCCTTATCGTAATGGCCTTCAGATATGTCGGTGCCTTCTGCGTTTGCATCCTATTTGGTATGCCACTCACTCCCTCAAAAAGCCTTTCTAGTCAATTGCAATTCACAGTCTAGCTTGTCTGACTAAATTCTGTATCTGAGGTAATCTGGCTCACCAATTGTACTAGTGACAACCTCTGATACTGTGTCATCTTTCTGTATTTTCATGGTACCGGGCACATCTTTTGGTGCATCCGAATATCGCAAAGTAATAGCTGCAGCTAATTTTAAATTATTTTCAGAATCGTCTCCGCGTATTAATGAAATTGGTCCGACATGTTCCTTTGTTTCAAGTAATATATCTCCGGGAAGAGCAAGAGCTTTTAGCATCTCGTTTTCGTCATTGTTTCTTCCAACAACGAGTTTTGTTACATTATCAAATCTGAAATGTCTTCCAATTTTTAAAAGATCAATGTCATTTGTTGTAGGAGTCTCAGTATGTCCAAAAAGATCTTTGGCTCTAATTGCAAATTTTGGATCTGTAAGAAGACATCCACCTCCAGCATTTGGAGGATTCTCAATCCCGAATTCCTTTGCCAGTTTCATCTGTTCTTTTCTTGATCGTCCACGAATCATTCCAAGGTCTTCTCTTTTTATCAATCCATTCTTTTCTGGTTCTGTTGGCGGAAGAAGAGCACCGGAGAGTGGTCTTACTATTTTTCCCTCAAGTCCAGATTCTTTTTCAATTGTTCGTAAAGCCGGACCATGTTGTGACATTGGTCTCTGACCCAGAACCTCACCTGAAATTATAAACTCTGCCCCGATATCTTCCATGACTTTTTTTCCAGCTTGGAACATCATTGCTCTGCAGTCAATACAAGGATTCATCCCGGAACCAAAGCCGTGCTTTGGGTGCTTTAGCATCTCGATGTACTCATCACCGAGATAAACAGTCTTCAAGTCTACACCCAGATTGTCTGCAGTCTCCCGTATCTCAAAACCGCAGCCTCTTCCACAATCAAAATCGCAAAACGGGGTCTTAATTGCAACAGCAGTTACCTCAAACCCTTTGCTTTGCATCATTTTTACAGATAATCTGCTGTCTAGTCCTCCTGATAACAATGCTACAACTTTCTTTTTTTCTTCCACAAGACAAAAACTCTATCTCCAATATCTAAACCTTCCAGCAAACATAAATGCAGACATGCCAAAATCTGAAATAATGCAAAAGCGCAGAAAAAATCTCTTAAAATTTTGCAACAAGCTAGAATGTGATACTCTTGTCACTTTTGAACCTGAGAACCTCTTTTACATGACCGGTTTTTGGGGTGAAGCAATAGGAGTCTTGGATAAAAATGGCGTAACTATCATCGCCCCAGAACTTGAGGCAGGCCGTGCTAAAGAAGAATCCATTGAATGCAAAATTGTAAAATCAGAACGTGGTAAGGGTTCCATTTTTAATCTAATTAATGTGATAAAAGGCAGAAAGATCTGCATTGATACTAACAGCTATGACGTGATTCAATCACTCAAGAAGAGCCTGCCACGAGTTAGATCATCAACAGAACCATTTTACCAAGCTCGCCAAGTAAAAGATCAAGACGAGATTATTCTTCTAAGAAAATGTTCCTCGATTCTTGATGAAATGTATGAACTCTGCGTCGATGAAATAAAGATAGGCATGTCCGAGATGGAACTTCAAACAATTCTAATGTCTTATGCAATGGAAAGAGGAGCATTTGCAACGGGTTACAAATCTACACTAAACCCTTTGATCATAGCAGGGGGGCCTAATAGTGCTCTTCCTCACGCACAGGTAACAGAACGCAAATTCCAAGACGGCGATATGATAGTAGTTGACCTTACATTGCGTCATAAGGGATATGTCTCTGATGCTACAAGGACTTTTGGTCTTGGTTCAATTTCATCTGAGGCAAGAAAAGTGTATGAAATAGTTAAGGAATCACAAAAAGCAGGACTTCGAGCTGTAAAACCAAATGTTTCTTGCAAATCAGTCGATGATGCTTGTAGAAATCTTATTGCAAGAAAAGGATATAGCAAGTACTTTATCCATTCAACAGGACATGGCATTGGTCTTGAAGTTCATGAGCTTCCAAATCTTGGCCCATCAAGTAAGGCAATTTTATCTAAAAATATGGTGATAACAGTGGAACCTGGAATTTATCTTCCAAAAAAGTTTGGAGTAAGAATTGAAGATTCTGTAATAGTTGGTAATAAAATTGATGTTATGCACAAATTTTCAAAAGATTTGATTGTGATTTGAAAATTACAGTTTAGAATTTATTAGATTATAATGTATTGTTATCTCTACCTGTAATGATATACTGTCTACTCTTAAAGATCTTAAAAGATTCTAGGTAAATCTTACTTTTGTATAAAAAAGTAAATCTCTTTAACTGACGATTTTTGACAGGTTAAAGAACCGACGTCAGCTTTACAGAACAATAATTTCAACCTTGTAATAAAATCAAAAAATCAGCCTATATAGTAACCAGATTTTTCAATCTATCCCTGATTTTATTCATAATTTCCTACAGAATTCTAAACAACCCATCGTTCTTAATGCATAATATTGCTTGGAGGTCATCCACTCTTTAAATTCAGTAGAGTCTCTGAATTTGAAATGAACAAGAATTTTCTTCCTATTTGATGATTTTACCATGCTTTTGAGAAATTCTTCTGCAACTACTCCCTTGGTTGAATTTACATCGGCGGAAACTTCTTCTACGGTCAAACAGTGACATCTACTTTTAGAAATTATTTGTGCTGCAGTATGTCACATCTTATTGAGACAGATATGTCAAAGGTATATATTAAAATGAATAATTTTAGAAAAATTTCACAATTCTCCGCTCTATTTCATAGCGAATGATTCTTGCTATTTCCTCTTTGTTTTTCCATCCTGAGACTAATTCTTTTTGTAAATCAACTAAGATCACATTGTTTTGATTAGGATTCTTTTGATACTTTGAACCTATGTCATTTGCAATTATTAGATCAGCATGTGTTTCTTTTAACTTATTACGAGCTATAGTGATCAATTTTTGTTTTGGCACGTTGGTTTCTGCCTTGAACCCAACTAAAAACACATCCCTCTGAATTTTCTTAATTTCGTTGATAATTTTGGGGACTTTTTTTAATTTTAAAACAATTTTATCGACATCACTTTTGATCTTTGTCTTGCCTGGCGTTTCTATGGTATAATCAGATACTGCAGCAGCTAAAATAACAATATCGAATCTTTGTTTCATCTCCTTTCTAATAGCTTCTGACATCTCCTTACTAGTTTGAACTCTTACAATTTTGGAACCTTTAGGAGGAATCTCTGTTCCAGGTCCATAGATGAATATCACCTTTGCACCAGCTGAAATGAATTCATTTGCAAGTAAAACACCAGTTTTACCAGAACTTTGATTGGTTATAATACGGACAGGATCAATGTACTCAATAGTGGGACCGGCTGTTATGAGTATCCTCTTACCCCTTAAAACTGATGATGTTCCAAATTTTTCGAGCACAAAATCAAGCACCATCTCAGGTTCAGCAGCCTTTGCTTTTCCCTCAATAAATCGAGGAGCTATGAAATCTACCTTGTTCTTTAGAAAATTGATATTCTTACTTATTGCCGGATTCTCGTACATGGCTTGATGCATTGCAAGGGAAACTACAATAGGAATCTTTGAACCAAATCCCACACTCAACACAGTCGAGATTGGAGTATCATCTATACCATTTGCTAACTTTCCAAGAGTATTTGCTGTACAGGGGTATACTACAATCAAATCGGATCTTTTGTAGTCAGCTACTTTGATATGTTCAAGATTGCCAGTTAACTTGGTAATTACTTCGTTTCCTGTGGCCCATTTGAAGTAGCTTGGTTTTATCAAATCAGTTGCAGCTTTACTTGCAACACAGGTAACATTGGCACCATGTCGCATAAACAATCTTGCAAGTTCAATTGATTTGTATGCTGCAACACTTCCTGTAATACATAATACAATTTTTTTTCCTGCAAGCTCTGTACCATCAGAGCTAACAATGTCAAATGATGGATGTTCACGCAATTTCCTTCTTCAACCTTTCAAGTTCTGTTTTGTCCATTGAAAACGAATGTTCCTGCGATGGAAACTTGCCAGATGTCACATCATTTTTGTAAGACTCGACAGCTCTGATAATCTCTCCTGCAAGCTCGCGGTATCGCTTGGCAAATTTTGGTTTAATTTTTTCATATAACCCCAAAACATCATGAACTACAAGCACCTGGCCATCGCATCCAGGACCAGAGCCAATTCCTATTGTTGGAATCTTAATTGATTCGGTTAATATCTTTGAGACTTCTCTTGTTACCATTTCTAGTGCTATGCTAAAAGCACCAGCTTGTTCCAAGGCCTTTGTGTTCTCAATTAGCTTAAGAGCAGAATCCTTTGTCTTTGCCTGAACCCTGTATCCCTCCTGCAATGTAGTGGTCTGTGGCTGAAACCCAATATGACCCATGACGGGAATTCCAATCTCTACTATTGCATGTACTGTATCTTTTATCTCAAGGCCACCCTCCAGCTTTACAGCGTCAGCGCCTACCTTGACAAGTCTTCCAGCATTCTCTATTGCCTGCGATTTGCTTGCTTGGTACGACATGAAAGGCATGTCTGCTACTACCATGGCATTTTGTCTGCCCCTGCTTACAGCCTCTGTGAAAAAACACATCTGTTCCATGGTAACAGGAATCGTATTATCGTAACCCAACATGACCATTCCGCCGCTGTCACCAACCAATAAAATATCCACACCAGCCTTGTCGCAAAGTTGTGCAGTGGTATAATCATATGCAGTGATAACGGTAATTTTCTTGGAACCTTTCATTGAAAGTATGTCTCTGACAGATTTAGGCATGTGATAGCCTCCCAAGATTTTTTTTCATTTCAACAATGACACGGTTTAAATTTTTCTTATTGTCAAACTTGTACTCTCCAAGTTCTTTTTGTTTTAACTTCTTGCATGTCTTGATTAGGGCATGCATCGCTCTTACCACATTATCTACTATTGTAATATCAGCAACCTGTGCTGTTCTAGAAAGTGGATTAAGATCAAATGCTATTACTTTTTTTCCAATTTTTTTTAATGCGATAGTCCTGTCCCCATCTTCTAGTGGAACCAATACAACATCTGCAGCAAATATGCCTCTCTTGTCAACTACACGTCTTGCACTGTCAAGTTTTGGAATCTTCGTTGAGAATTTTGTCTCCAACCCCAAAACTTGTTTTGCGCCATTTTTTACAAGAACCTTTGCTATTGCTTTTTTTCGCTTTTCACTTGCATAAAACAGGTTGACCTCAATTTTTGACCCGGTTATTTTTGATAGCTGTACAATCTCTTTTGGACACAATGCTGCAAAGTTACCGTTAACAGAGATGACAGGAGATCTCGCCAAAAGTAGCTCTCTTGCAGCAGCCCAAATCGCATCCTGAGAGTATCTAGTTGTCTTTTCACCTATGAGATAATCGAACATCTCGCCCCTTCCATGTGCCATGAGGCCTTCCTCTACCACTAGACCATCTTTGTATCCATGGACTAGTTTTTCTCTAATATGCAGGGATGCAGCCCTGGGATGTGATTTTGGGATTATTAACACTAGGAAACTCTAACCCCACTCTTATCGATCTCTGTTTTTATTATAATTCCGTGATATTTTTTCAAGATCTCCAGAATATCTGATTTTTTGGATTTTGGAACCAACGTAAAGACAGTCTCTCCAAACATTGCAACACCACACTTGAATCCATGATCCCTAAGATCATCTATAACTTGATGCATAGTTGGGGTAATCACATCAACATACTTTGCAAATTCAAGTGACATGTCAAGAAATTCCATCTGGTCTCTTGATTTTAGCAGTCTTGAGACCATCTTTCCACCAATACCATTTATCTTGGATAGCTCAGTTCCAATGAATTTCTTGGTAGAAATGGGGGAAAAACAAATTACGATCGCCAAATAATCACTATGAATTTTTCGCAAGCTTCCAATTCCTGGTGCTCCGTGCTTTGTCCTGATCTCAAAGCCACCGTGATATGATGAAAGTACAGTACCAAGACCTGTCTTACAATGAATCTCCGCATTGTGAGCTATATGGCCCACCTGAGTTCGAGAAAGATTTGTACCAAGTGCTTTGTTTAGTGCAAATGCCAAGCTCAGTGCAACAGCTCCACTTGAACCAAGACCATAGCCTACTGGAATGGCAACATCATGTACTATATCTAAAAAATAATTATGCGTTGCCAGCTTTAAGAATTCGTTTGCAACATATTCAGAAACCTGTGTGTTATCTGACTTGTAACCAGTTACCGTGATCTTAAATCCTAGTTTATCAGAACTTGTAACCTTGACCTTTGTAGTAACACCCTCCTTGATAGAAAATCCTGCACCAATGGAACCATTAAGCTCAGGCCGTGTCTGCTCTACCTCTGCTTTGAAAAAGCCAGTTATATGACCCGGGGCAAAGGCTACTGCCTGCATGAGGAGTTTAAATTTAGATAAAAATATAAAAATGATCATTATATTATTTATATTGATATAAATTGACTAAATTCATCCGACGCCTACAGAAAATTGGCAGTAGTATGCTGGTCTCGTTACCAATTGAATGGGTTGAAGCAAACAAGCTTGAAAAAAGTGATGAGGTCGAGATTGAGACTGGAACCAACAGTGTTTCTATCACCCCTACTGGAGGGAGCAAGCCTACAAAAGAGGTCACAATTGGATATCCCGTTTCAAAGGAGGAAAACATCAGCGCTGATGTTACGGGAGCCTATCTTCTTGGCTATGATATAATCAAGATAAAAGGCAAGTCTCCCATTTCAATTGAAGACAGAGAAAGGATTCGCGGACTGATGCGACGATTGGTTGGAATGGAGATTGTAGATGAAGACGCGTCCAACGTTAATGTCCAATTTCTTTTGGATGCCACAACGCTTAGCCCAGACAAGATCTTAAAACGAATGAGCTCAATAGCGCTTGGACTGTTTCGTGATACAATAAACTCACTTACCTCCGAAGACAAAACTGTCTTGCAGACAATTCCAAACAGGGATGATGAAATAGACAGACAATATTTTTTGCTTGTGCGGTTGATCCGAAGTGCATTAGTGGACAAGAAACTTGCAACAGCATTAAACCTTGGAAACATTGACATCTTGGATTATAGAATTGCAGCAAACTTGCTTGAGACCGCAGGTGATACTATTGTTGAGCTTGCAAATTACATTCAAGATCTATCATCTACAAAAACGGATCTACAAAGATTTCACACCATGGCCACAGAAATTGAAAACATCCATGAGAAAGCAATCACATCATTCATTGAGAACAATAGATTGCTTGCAATTGAGGCCATAAAATTACAACGAAGTTATCAAAAGAAGGTCTCTGATATTCGTTCCTCTCTTGAACCAAAGAAGCAGATATCGACACAACTAGATCTTGTTTATACACTTGAAAAGCTTGCAAGATGTTGGGCGGATGTTGCTGATCTAGTAAAGCCAGTCTATACATGATACTTTTTTTTCATTGCATATGTAAGTACTGCACAGATTGTCTTTGAATCAATAATTTTTCCTGATAAAATCATTTTCAGTACTTTTTTCAAGTCAATCTTTACTACTGAAATTATCTCATCCTCGTCTAGATTCAAGCTAGATTTTTTTTTGATTCCAGATGCCAAAAAGCAATGGATTACTTCTGTGTTGTAGCCTATGGAAGGATAGTATTTCACAAGAGGCGTCATTTTTCGTGCCTCATAGCCTGTTTCCTCTTCGAGTTCCCTAAAGGCGCAGTGTAGTGGGCTCTCACCTCTTTCAAGTGTTCCTGCAGGAATTTCAAGTACAAAACCATGTGGAAATCTATGCTGTTTGACAAGCAATATCTTACCATTCTCGATGGCAAGAACAGCCGCAGCACCACGATGTTCTATTATTTCTCTAGTAACTTTGCGTTTGTTAAGTGATAGTGTGTAAACACTTAACGAAAGAACCTTTCCTTCAAAAATTTTCTTTCTCATGATAAAATCTTGATTTTTGCATATGTTATGAATGTATCCCATACATTAGGTGCAGTTTTTTAGATTTTTTTGTTTGCTCGATTGCATCTTTGACCCACTTTTGAGGAAATGTAATAGTCTTTGGTATGAAAAGATCCGCAGTTTTTATTCCTTCTACATCTTGAACTTTCTGAATGATATCATCAATCTTGAAGAGATTGTCACTATACATAAAGAGAACAATATAGCTCATGTGAACAAATGGTCTTTGCAAAAAGTATACAGAGAATTCTTTTTTAAGTTTTTGGAGAGTTTTATCAATATCTCCTGGTACTGCAACAAGTATTGTAAAAGGAATGTATCCTCCCATCTCTCGTGGATTGTAAATCAAAGTAAATTGTATTGCTTCGTCATTTTGCAATTTTTCAATTGATCTAGCTACTGTCTTTGTTGAAAAATCAGACAGCTTGGCTATCTCTTCTATCTTTAACCTAGGATCTTTTAATAATATGTCGATTATTTCGATATCAGTTTTAGTGAGGTCTGATCTTATTTCCGGATTTTTTGCTTCAAATATACTTAGCACTCTAACATCTTTTAGAAGATTTTTCGCAAGCTCCATCTTTTGTACTGGATCATCTTTTACTACAATACTACATACCGTTACTCCACCCACACAAGGTACTACAAAAAATGGTTCTCCAACCAATCTTATCTTGTTTAAAATATCATCAAGCTCTTTTCCTGTGACCACAAAATAGAGAACACTGTATCCTAGTACCGGAGGTTCAATTTTTAAAGCAAATTCTCCAATGATCTTTTTTTCCATCATTTTTTGAATTCTAGACCGTATACTTACGCCAGAAATTCCAATCTCTTTGCCGATTTGTCTATCTGGGGTCCTACAATTGTCTACTAGATGAGATAGAATCTGCATATCTAATTTGTCCATTATCTATGATATCATCTCGTTATTGTTAATAGATAGAACATCTTATATATATAATTGTCTGATTCATTAAGAAATCTATCATTAAAGATTAAATATCAGACTAATCTTTAGTTATTCGTGGATTATAGAGCGCAGATAGGCATTAGATTCATCACTAGACGTAAAGGCAGCTTAATTGCGGCATGTCTTGCAATAGCAATTGCCATACTGGTGGTCCAAGTAAATTCCGTAATCTTCCAAGGTTTGTATGATGCCATTGTCAGAGATCTAGTTAACTATCGATTCGGTCATGTTTTCATATCAAAAAGAGGAGATTTTATCACAAGATCAGATTTTATGTTAGTCAACTGGCTTCAAAGAACTCCATGGGTTCAAGCAGCTGCACCAAGACTTGAATATTCAGCACTATCAATTAATTCAACTGTAAACGGTCAACTGATCCAAGATCAAAATGCTCCTGTTCCTGTACTTGGTGTCAAACCAGAATGGGATGTGGCGGCATCTACCTTATCTCAAACCGTAACAGGGCAGTATGTTTCGTACAGAGACTCGATAGTTTTGGGTCAGCTAGTTCAGAGAGATCTTGGATATCCACAAATTGGTGATACTGTAAAGATAAAGTTCAAAGACCAATTTGGCAGAGATGTCCTTAAAAGATTTACAATTGTTGGAATTTCTGCAACTGCCGGTAATCAAGGCAATGATAATGGTGTAATAATCAATATTGATACATTACGAGAAATTATGGATAGGCCATCCCAAAGCTCAGAAATTATTGTCAGATTAAATGATCCAACAAAAGCTACAGACGTCAGGGATCTATTTCTTAGTGCATTCCCATCAAGTGCAGATAAGTTCAAAGCTCAGACGATAGAAGATGCAGCAGAAGTGCAACTTGCTGGTTTCAGATCAGGCATAGCACTAATTAACCTAGTTGGATTTTTCGGAATGATATCATCTGCTTTCGGTGTAGTAACAATTCAGATGATGCAAGTAACAAGCAAGACACGTGATATTGGTGTAATGAGAGCAATTGGTTCAAAGAGAAAAGATATCCTATTGGTATTCATCTTCCAGGGAATTGTAATAGGTGTTATCGGTGCTGCTATGGGAACATGTCTAGCAATTGGTTACACCACATATGCCAAGGAAACTCACATGACATTTAATGGAAGCTTGGCCTTAGAGGTCAAATACAACTGGATAGGTCTTATTCAAACTGATATCATGGCTTTTACACTTGCTATCGTTGCATCGATATATCCCGCATTCAAGGCTACAAAGCTACAACCAGTGGAGGCTATGCGAACTGGCTGATAACGTGCTTGAAGTACACAATGTGGAAAAGGTATACGGTGAAGGTGATACTGCAGTACACGCATTACAAAATATTAACTTCACTGTCAGAAGGGGAGAGTTTATCTTAATAGTGGGCAGTTCCGGTTCGGGCAAATCAACGCTGCTTAACATGATAGGACTTCTTGACAGACCTACAAGTGGCAAGGTCATAATCGATGGAGTAGACACCTCAACTCTCAATGATAACCAACTTTCATCATTTAGGAATTCTAAACTCGGATTCATATTTCAATTTTCAAATCTATTGTCCGACTTGACAGTTTTGGAAAATGTTCTTTTGCCAAGAATGATCCAAGGGACAGAAGAGAGTGCAGTAGGGGAGGCAAAGACACTTCTTAGGACTGTGGGCCTAGAACCACAACTTAATAAATTTGGAAACAAAATATCAGGAGGCCAAGCTCAAAGAGTTGCTATTACACGAGCCTTGATAAACAAGCCAGCAATTGTTTTAGCTGATGAGCCAACTGGAAATCTGGACTCTTTATCAGCTGAGACCACAGTACATCTTCTAAAATCATTGAATAGAAAACTTAATCAAACTTTTGTAATAGTTACACATGACAAACCACAATTTGGTGAAGTTGACAAAGTAATAACAATAAAAGATGGAAAAATTGTGGAAGGAGAATTGGAGGCAAGTGTAACATGAATTACAAGATTATTCTTTTAGCTGGTATACTTCTCGTAGGTCAGCTAGTGATACCAAGCTTTGCACAAGTTTCTGACATTCCACCTCTGGGAGCAAGTCCATTTGAACATGGCTTTACCGATGTCAAATTACTCAATGCCTACTTTGGATATCCAAATCAAAAGATCGAAGTACAACCAGGAGACCAAAATGTTCCGTTTACTATACTATTTTCAAATGTAGGTACAGAAGATATTTCTGGAATTCGTGGACTCCTTAGTCTTCCTTTGGGGTTCACCTCAGCTACTCCTTTAGTTGAGGGATTAATTGAGGCTGACAATTCACAGATTGCAACATCTGGTAGCTCCTTTACTCTTACCTTCTATGTCAACCTAGACAAGTCACTAGGTATTCAAGACTATCCTGGAACTGTCAAGCTTACATATGAGAGAGTGAGAGAAAATGGCCTTCGCCAAGAATTCTATGACTTTAACTTTAAGATTACAGGAAAAAGTGTTCTAAACATGAAAGCAGAAAATACATTCATACAGCCTGAGTCAAATAACCAAATTGTAGTTCAAATCTCCAATAACGGTACAGCACCCCTAAACAACGTAGACATTACATTAGCTACACAATCTAATTCCACTACAGGTTCATCTAATCTACAAAATGTTGCAATAGACAAACGTCATTGGAACATAGGTACTGTTGATGCTCAAACAACAAAAACAATTTCATTTAATATTTTTGTACCACCGGATCTTGCAGGTCAAACTTTACACGTACCATTCACTGTAACATACCTTGATGCACAGGGAGACCAAGTAACAAATACAGGAGTAGGAGATCTGATTGTAGGACCTGCCAGTACAAATTTCACTGTCAAGCTCTCAACTCCTTCTTATGTATCCATGGGAATTATGCAAAATCTCACTCTTGGATTACAGAATTTCTCTCCATCAAAAATTTCTGATATCTCAATTACACTTGTACCAAGTTCTTCCAATTTGAGGATTCTGCAGGATCCAAGATGGTTTATACAAGAAATAAAGCCGCTGGAGGAAACTACCTTGAATATACCTGTATTTGCTGACCAAAATATAGTCAATCAGGCTGTTAACTTTGACGTAAATATACAGTATACAAAAGATGGTTCTACAGTTATAGAAAAACAAAGCTTTGCCACATATATCAGGCCAGTGATAGATGTCTCAGTTTATGGTGTCCAGGTATCAGTTATTGCTGGACAGAAAATGATCATAGGAAATGTCCTCAACCAAGGAAACATGAAGGGTCAATTTGCAATCGTAACAATTGATCCCGTGGAGAGTTCAACCATAAAGGAAGCAACACAGTATATTGGCGATATTGACATTGATGCTCCCACTCCTTTTAACGTACCAATACAATCAACGACGGGAGAACTGTCAGGAGACCAAAAGGTTCAGGTAACTTTAACCTACAAAGACACATTACTCCAATCTCATACAATAACGCAAATTAATACAATATCATTTGGAGCACCAGCTCCATCCAATGACAACTCTTCACAGCAGTTACAACTAGTGATTCTTGTTGCTATAGCAGGTGGAATTGGAGGAATCATCTTTAAGATAAAGAAAAAACCCAAGATTTCTATCGAGAAGAAAGTGTAGCATACAAGCTAAAGTTATTATTTAGAGTAGAACACCATTTTTTGAATATGACTTGGGATGAAATCGAAGTCCCAAAAGAAGTTCGTCCCTTTATGTTGGAAGAGGCAGAACAGACTAGCTTGGGCCAAAAAAATGGAGCCATACGACAATTTCGATATGGCAATTTGCACATCAGAGAATATGAAGACAAGTATTTACTACATGTAGACAGGGCTGATCCCCGAAAAGATCCTCTTGGCCACTTACTTTATGATGCCCCCGAATTTCTAATTGGTATTGCTAGCGGATTTTTAGGTGGGAAAAAAATAACATCTGAACTTTACAAGATACAAAAAAATTTGCCTTTTGCAAAAGGCACATCTCTTCTTGCTGGTTTTTTGGCATCAATAGCTACTGGATATATTGGATATTCTTTTGTAAAAAAGCTGAAAGACTTCTAAGAGGGAATTGCCATTACAAAAATTCGAACAGTTAAAACCTTTCTCAAACTTTTGCCGCTTGTCATAGCTCTAAGAAAAGATAGGAGAGAATGGGTAAAAAAACAAGGGAAAAATGTTAATCTGGCAAGATATCAGAAGAACGCTAGTAAGGCACTCAAAACTTTTGTCTCTCTTGGTCCTGTGTACATCAAACTTGGCCAGTGGCTCTCATCAAGAGCTGACATGCTACCACAACCATACATGGAAGAGCTTTCAAAGCTTCAGGATGAAGTTCCAGCAGCACCATTTGAACAAGCAAAACCAATTATTGAAAATGATCTGGGACCGATAGAACGAAACTTTGACTATGTCAATCCCACTGCTATTTCAGGAGCTTCTCTTGGTCAAGTCTATCTAGCAAAAATTAAAGGTCAAGATGTGATTGTCAAGGTAAAACGACCCAATATAGAAAAAATAGTAGAAGAGGACATTAAGGTTCTAAAGAAAATCGTTCCGTTTGCGATGAAGTTTGTGGATCCAAACTTGAGATATTCAGCTGAGGCCATGTTATCACAATTCATAGAAACTATACATGAAGAAATGGATTATCGTATAGAATCACAGAATCTGAAGACAATAAAGAGAAACCTTCGTAGCTATCCCAAAGTAATAATTCCCTCAGTTATGGAAGATTATTCAAGCAAAAATGTTCTTGTCATGGAGTATATTCCCGGGATAAAGATAACAAACGTAATTGCACTAGACGAAGCAGGAATCAATAGAGAACAACTGGTAGTACGTACACATAAGGTATTTTTTACAATGCTTCTCCGTCATGAGATGTTCCATGCAGACCCTCATCCTGGAAATATTTCAGTCACAAATGATGGCTCCCTAATATTATATGATTTTGGTATGGTAGGAAGACTTGACACCCAAACACGTCTAAAATTGATAAGACTGTATCTGGCATTGGTCGAAAAAGACCCTTCCAGAACAGTGAACGCAATGGATGATCTTGGTATGTTAATGCCAGGATACGACAGAGGAATCATAGAACAAGGAATAGGAATGTCAATTCAAGCACTTTATGGAACAAAGGTTGACAAGATGGAAGTCAAGGCACTAATGGAACTTGCAAATAAAACTATGAGCAGGTTTCCATTCAAGCTTCCAAAACAGCTTGCACTCTACATGAGAATGACATCTATCTTGGAGGGAATTTATCTTACACATAAAGTAGACTTTAGATTCATTAATGTTTTACAAAATATTTTAGAAGAAGAGAATATAGTAAAAGATGCCTATATCGAAGAACTCAAACTTGCCTTCAATAGATTTGTGAAATCTGTTGATTCTGCAATAGCCGTTGTTCCAGAAATTAAAAAATTCCTAGAAGAAAACAGGAGAATGCAACAGAATCTACCCAAGCTAAAAAATATGTTGTTAGCTAGAAGCATTTTATCTGCAGCATTATTTATTGGTTCATCCATTCTATATACTGTAAACAATTTTGTTGGAGAAATAGGTATGATAGGTTCTGTAGTTCTGATGGGTATTTCTATTGCAATAAAAGATCGTTAGTTATTCTATTGAGATATTTTTTCCAGTCTTCATTGGTATTGTCAGTGAAAGTACTCCGTCTCTATACTTTGCAGATGCATCAAGGTCTTCATCTCCTTTTACTCCAAGTGGTAACCTGACCTTTTTGTCGATTACGTTGGGTCTCTGGCGCCAGATTATTGTACCTTCATCCACTGTCTCTCTTTTTGCACTTATGGATAAAATGTGACCGTGAATTCGTAATTTGATATCCTTCTTGTCAAATCCAGGCATATCTATTGTTACAATGAGGTTGTCATTCTGTATAACCATGTCAACTGGAGGAAGAATAAACTCATAGAATTCCCTTGACTTGTTGCCTATCTCTCTCATGACTTCTTTTACCATGTAGTAACCCAAGCCCATTTTACTATTTTTAGTCCTTTTTTGGTTATTAAACGTTAGTCAAATTTACAATTTATCTACTTCCCCTTTCAATAGGACTTCATGATTATAGTAATGGAAGGATTTGACCAAGCGGGAAAAAAAACCCAATCTAAACTTCTTGCGAACTTCTTGAAGAAGAAAAAAATAAAGTCTAAAATATTCAGCTTTCCGGATTATACCACACCAGTAGGTAAGGAGATCAAACGTTATCTTAGTGGTAATAGAGCATTTCCACCACAAGTAATCCATTGTCTTCTTGCAGCAAACAGGTGGGAAAGATCTAAAGAAATCAAAAAAACTCTTTCAGAGAATCTCGTTGTAATTATGAATAGATATTATCAATCAAATCTAGTTTATGGAACAGTAAATGGCTTGAGCATGAAATGGCTTGAAAATCTTGACAAGGGACTCCCAAAAGAAGATCTTGTCATTCTTCTTGATGTAAATACAATGGATTCTTTTTCTCGCAAAAGGGAAAGGCGTGACAAATTTGAGAATAACAAAGAGTTTGCACAAAAGATTACTCAAACATATAGAAAGTTGGCAAAGAAATTGGGATGGCGTATTGTGAACGCTTCTCGTGATAAAAAAGAAGTCCATGAAGATATTAAACGGATTATCTTGAAATATATCGAGAAATGACATGGCAAAAAAATATCTTCAGATCGTCGATCCAATACATGAATTCATCAATGTTTACAATCAAGAAATTCAGGTTATAGATAGTCCGATCTTTCAAAGACTCAGAAGAATAAGACAGCTTGCAGGGGCTCATCTTGTTTATCCAGGCGCACAACATTCAAGGTTTGAACATTCACTTGGAACCATGCATATTGCAAGTCAGGCAGCATCAATACTCAAGGAAAAAAATTATCTTGGTTCTAATGATGTGGACAACCTCAGGCTGGCTGCATTATTACATGATATAGGTCATGGACCTTTCTCACATCTCTTCGAAGAGGTTCTTCATAAAAAGAGGAAAATCTCTCACGAAAAAATAGGAGAGAAAATAATTTTAAAATCAGAAATTGGAGATCTCATTTCAAAGACTGGTTTTAACAAGCTCTTCATTAGCAAGTTAGCATTTGGCAATTCAAAATATCAATTTATGAATGAGATAATTTCAGGCGGTCTTAGTGCTGATATGATGGACTATCTGCTACGGGATAGCTATTTTACCGGAGCGGAGCATGCAAGAATCGACTTTAAGAGAATTATAAATTCACTCGATGTTCATGAAAAAAAGCTTTCTCTTAACAAGTCCGCACTTCACTCCTTTGAATCAATGATGATATCTAGATATCAAATGTTCAAAGCGGTTTATTTCCACAAAACTGTTAGGGCTGCAGAGGTAATGTTGATTGAATCTATGTTACTTGCAGACGATGAGCTTGGTCTTACCACCAGTGATTTACAAAATTACGTGCAACTTACGGATGAACTCATAATCTCAAAGCTTATTTCCCTCCCTAAGAAAAACTCCCAACTTAAACGAGCGAGTCAACTTGCACTGGACTATCAAGAGCGTCGATTGTTAAAATGTGTCTATGAAAAAATTTTCTTGAAACCTAGAATGAGAAAGATTAATGTCATAGAATCGCAACATGATATAGCAAGAAAAGCAAGGGTAGATGAAGCCGAAGTATTTATCGACATATCAAAGACACCGTCAATTCCACTTACACCTTCAAAAAAGGAATCACGATCAATTATTCTTACATCAACTAGGGGGGTAGGTCCAAAGGAAGCGTACGAGCTTCCAATCTCGGAGATTCCTTTGGTATCGGCGATATCGGGTTTCATGGACATACTTCGAGTTTATACAAGACAACAATTTAGAAAAAAGGTTGAAATGGCAGCAGAAGTCATCCTTGGTGAAAACAGATAATGAGGAAAAGAATTGTCATAAAACTCTCTGGAAGTTTATTTGGTTTAGATGATACTAAGACACTCAAACAATTTGCCGAACTTTTTGTCAAAGTAAGCAAAATTTGTCAACCGATCATAATTGCAGGAGGCGGAAAAATTGCAAGGCATTACATCTCTCACGCAAGGTTATCTGGTGCCGATGAATCTACACTTGATGAATTGGGTATCGAGGTCTCACGTCTAAATGCAAAATTGTTGATTTATGCATTACAAGATAAAGCGTATCCTCATCCCCCTACCAATCTAAAGGAGGTAGCACATGCATCCGACAGTGGTCTAATAGTAATTACAGGAGGTCTGCATCCAGGACAAAGTACAAACGCTACAGCAGCACTTATTGCGGAAAAGGTCAGGGCAAGTACCCTTCTTAATGCAACAGATGTAGACAGTGTCTATGATTCAGACCCTAAAAAGAACAAGAATGCAAAGAAGTTCAAAAAAATTCCTATCAGAAAATTGCGTAACATGTTAGTTCACCAGGATTCTATTGCAGGAGGTTATGACTTGATGGATATTGTAGCACTCAAGGTTATTGAACGATCTCAAATCAAAACAAGAATTATCAAAGCTGATATCAAGATCTTGGAAAAGGCCATCAAAGGTAGCCCAGAAGGAACTGAGATTACACTAACCTAACCTGTTCTGTGTATTCGGGAATCCCTGCATTTTTTGCTTTTCCCAAAATTTCTCTTGCTTCTTTTTCAGTCATTGTCTTTGACTGTGCCTTGGCATAACCTTCTTCATCCACTATTACAGCAACCCATCCTTCCGTTTTTTGTACAACAGATACCAATTCTTTTTCTCCAACAGGAACAAACGTTCCCTGGGACTTTTTAACAGTAAGCGTAAGCATGGCAAAGCCGGCATGAGAAAATAAAGTCATCTGTGATTTTCTAGATCTCTCCTGACCAACTCTAACTGCTTGATGATATTGCATCAATTTAGTTTTCAGAACTTTTACTATAAGAGTTTTCAACTCAACGTTTAAGTGAAGATCCAAGTCAAAGAATATTATTGGAGAAAAAAATTCTCGTTTATGTTGCTGTAGGGGTTTTGGTTGCTATTACGGCTTCAATAGCAGCATATCCAAGATTGGGGTTAACAACATCAACAACCCCAGTTTCTATAAATCCTATTAATATAGAATATAATGGTACTTCGATAGTTTCTGTTAGTGACACAAATGCTATATTGTTGACTGCGTTTTATGTTACAAATCCAAATAATACTACACTAATACTTGAAAGAATAACCTACAATATCTATGAAAATGGAGTTATGATTGGGCACGGTGATATTGGTCAGACATATGAAGGAAGTGTTGAGCCTTCCAACTATTTTACGCTAGTAGATAATGGTTGGAGTAATATATCCGCCAAAGATGTAATTCAGAATACCGGAAATAATCCGGATGAATGGGCTGCCTTACAAAATGGTACTGCAAAATTAACTGTTTCAGGTACCGTCTTCTACAGCATAAAAACTGCCATCACTGGTCAAGATTTTTCTAAGGATTTCAATTTTACAAAATCCTAGCTTATTGTATAGCCGGATTATATCTAGATCGGATGAATTTAACTAGGTAAATGAAACCAAGAATAATCCACGTGAATATCATTGCTCCCCAGACAAATACTATAATTTGTTCCAAGTTTAGGTTATACTGTACCATGATTGTGGTTACTTGATTTGGTATTATCAATTTTAATTGGTACAACGGAAACAAATACGGATTGATATTCTGTACATCATGAAGAAATTTCTCACCTAAAAGTTGTACAACCGCATGCCATCCAAAAAAGAACGTCACAAAAAAGAAACCAGTTTTTCTACCAATTGGTTTCCTATAACCTCGTTTTTCCATTCTTTCTAACTTGGTTTTAACTTGAGTAAGTTCTGTTTTCAATTCCTCGACAGATTGTTGTCGTCGTCCCATTCTTCTCTTTGAAGGTTCTATGTATGTTGATATTAGTGATTCAAGATATTTTTTATCTGATGTATACAGTGTTCTGTCCTCTTGTAACATGCTAAGAATATAGTTTAACCTTCCAACATCCCCTTTCTTTGAATTAATGAGCTGTAATACATTTTCAATTAATTCATCTAGCATGTTTTCCACCTGTCTGTCTCATCACGAGATGAATCGCAAGGTGTAGTTTTAGATAACTTTATCAATATTATCAAGCTCTTTTGGAAATGATTTTAATGCTTCATGAGACTAGCCGACTTTCTTTAGAAAGTTTATGATTGGTTCACGATCCACACTAGATAAGGAAGAAAACCCCTCCAATAACTCTCTGTGGATCATTAAAGATTCGTCAAGAGTTTTCTTCACAGCATCACTATCAAAAGGAACTAGTTTGTCTATCTTTCCTTCACTGTAAGATTCTACATATTTTCTCAGTAACGAAGAAACAAAATTAGGAGCTACGTTGAGCAAGGTAAGAACTGTTTTCTTGAGATCTTTATCTTTTGAATTAGAGTTGTTTTCAAAAAATCCAGTCATTATTCTTACTCGTTCTTTGTCCATCTCAGATAACGAAGCTGCAACCAGTAAACCTCCTTCTGTCAATTGATAATATGGCACTCCTTGTTCTTGAAGTGCTTTTGGCCCTCGTTTAATTGGGAGTCTTCCTGCTTCTTCAACAATACCTAATGGAAGAAGTATTTCATCAAGATCTCTGAATATTCCGGAATAGATGTTTTGCCAAGTGGTACCATTTTTTTCTGCAAGTCTATGTGCAATAGCTGTACGTGTTTTTTTTGTAGGTAAAGTCTCAGTAGCTAGATGCATGACTATTCCTCTTTGCCGCATTGCTTCACCAGTAAATTCTTTATCTTTGGTCTTGAATGTCTGGAAAACGGATAGCCTTGGTACGGTCTTTTTATTTTTCATCATTTCTCTAATCCGCTTTCCTTAGTTTAATGAACATGAATTGATTATTAGATTGATAACCTAGAATTGTCATTTTGTGATATTATCATACTTTGGTAAGATATAAGAATTTACGATTTTGAAAAAATTATAACAAATATGACTTTTTCAAATACATAGCATATTATGTATGCCAAGAAATTTTAATAAATCCATTCATCTTCTTTTTGCATGGTTTAGTCTTGGTCTGAATGTGAAATGAATTTAATTGACTATGCTCGAGTAATTGTATGCTAATGAATACGAAAGATCTCATGAAGGTAATTGATAAGCCCAAGGTGATTATTGCTGATTGTAGATCTTACAAAGAGTATGCCGAGGGTCACATTCCAGGTGCTGTTAACGTGGATTTGTTCTATTATCATTGGTCTGATACCACAAAAGATGGAATAAAGGCATTTGAGAAGCAAATGAAAAACCTCTTGTCTTTCATAGGTGTGACCAAAGAAAAGATAGTTGTCTTTTATGACGAAGTATCTGGCATGAGTGCGGCTCGTGGAGTATGGCTCTTGACGTACTTTTCACATCCACATGTATTCATGCTTGATGGTGGATTCAAAAAATGGAAAGCTCATGGATTGCCTATAGAAATAAAAACAAATGGCTTCAAGCCTACAAAGTTCTCAGGTAGAACTGACAAAAGTATACTGGCAGACTTTGGATATATCAAGAAAAATCTTAACAAAATAAAGCTGGTTGACGCAAGAACTAAAGAAGAATACAACGGAACGGTGATACGAGCAGCCAGAAGAGGTCATATTCCCAAAGCAGTAAGCATAGATTGGACACTGAACATCAAAGAGGATGGAACAATGAAACCCAAAGAAGATCTTACAAAATTGTTCAACTTTTCAAAAAATGATGAAATTATAACTTATTGTCAGGGAGGCTATCGTGCTGCAAACTCATTTGTGGCACTCAAAAGACTCGGCTTCAAAAATGTGAAGGTCTATCTTGGTTCTTGGGGCGAATGGGGAAATAGGCTAAATCTTCCTGTAGAAGGAGATTATTAGCTCATTGCAGATATTATAATTTTAAAAATATAATGTACGATGATCGCACAGCAAGATTTCTCATTTTTTCAAAAAATGAATTTGTGATTTGTAAGAATTAGATTAATATACCCTCGGCAAATGAGCCAATACATAATGGCGTTTAACAAGCGTTCCAAGTTATCGCTTATCATTATTATTGTGGGGTTGACAATTGTACTATCTACCTTTGTTGCAACCACGCCGGCTTTTGCTCAAACATCTGGAACTACTAGCAGTGGATTAACAAAACCATTGCTTGCAATTGCCGCAGCTATTGCAATTGCTGGTGGTTTGATAGGAACTGGAAATGCTCAGCAAGGTATTGGTGCAGCCGGTATGGGTATCATTGCAGAAAAACCGGAGAAGTTTGGCCAAGTGCTATTCTTCTTCGTCATTCCCGAAACTTTATGGATCATCGGATTCGTATTGGGAATAATCTTACTGCTAGGTATCCTATAGTGGTTCAGTAATGAGCATTGAGACTTTCCTCCTTGAGATAGAGAACAGAAAGAAAAGAGAAGTTGAGAGTCTCGAAAAAGACCTAGTAGAAAAGAAATCCAAACTTCAGACTGAGATGAATATTATCGTTAAAGAAATTCAAGAAAAGTTTGCAAATGAATCAAGGATTAAGTCAGAAAGAGAATATGCTAGAATAATTGAAGCTGGAAAACTCCAAGCAAAAAAGATAATGTTTGATGCTATTAATGCAAACATGCATTCTGCATTTAACGTTATCAAACAAGAAATTGAGACGTATACCAAGAGTACTCAATACAAAAAGGCTCTTGAAACGATGGTAAATAGCGCAAAGAAAAAACTTGGACAGAATATAATAGTACACTGCCGTGATGAAGACAAATCATCTCTAAAAGATCTAGGAATCACAATAGGCAAGTCCATTAAAACTCTGGGTGGCATAGTGGTAGAGAATAAGGAAGGAACAAAAGAACTTGACCTTACTTTTGAGGAATTACTACGAACCAATGAAGATAAGATCAAAAGTTTTCTTTCGGAGAGAATGTAATTGCCCACATCACAATATGCATCATCCTTTGGTCGACTACAAGCAATTTCGTTAAATCTTCTTTCAAAAGAAGCAATACAGAACCTCATGAAAGCAAAAGATGAGGTAGAGATGATAAAGACCCTGGAGTCAACTTGGTATGGTCTTGAAATTGAAAAGGCTGCATCCATATTCAAGGATACAGAACTTTTAGAAGTTGCACTGAATCGGCATCTAGTTTTTGTAAATAAGATTGCGCTTGAGGCAAGCCCGTTTAACGGTAAATCTGCAGTGTGTGCATATCTTTCAAAGTGGGATATTTACAATATTGAACTAATACTCTCGTCAAAAAGTATGGGCAGAACAGTTACTGAAACAGAATCGTTTCTAGTATCAAGCAGAAACATTCCAGCGGGAATTTCTGCAGGAAACATTCCTCATGATGATATGAAGGTAATTCTCTCACAGAACAATATAGAAGGTGTAGTAAATCAGCTTGTGAAATATAACTATGGAACTATCCTGATGCAACATCTCGAGACATACCAAAAAACGGGAGATATAGGACCAATGATGTCAGCTCTTCAATCTCATTATTATCAGAATCTACTAGAATCACTCAAATTCTTCCAAGGAGATGAAGGTTCAATTCGAGATCTCTTTAGAACTGAAATAGACAAGAAAAATGTTCTAAGTCTTCTGAAAGCAAAAGAATCTAATCTTGACAAAGACATACTGGGCAAACATATCATAGATGGTGGAAAAATTTCAAGAACCGAACTTCTTGAAATCTATAGTGCAAAAGATGTATCAGAAATTGTTGGTAGAATTGAGAATCGTTTTATGTTAGTTAATGCATTGGTTCAATACAAAAAATCAAAGAGTCTAATTGATTTCGAGGTTGCTTTGGATAAATTCATAAATTCTGAATATGTGAACAAATTGAAAAATATTGCATTATCAATTGGAACAATATTCTATTTTATTCTAAAAACAGAACAAGAACGTGAAAACATCAAGAGAATTGCTTATGGTAAACGTTATAACCTCTCAGCTGAGTACATCAACTCGCTATTAATGGAGTGATGTGATGTCGACACAAAAAACTGATTCAAGTGGTAGGATTGCTGTAGTAGGAGAACGTGAACTGGTAATAGGTTACCGACTTCTTGGAATTGATGATACCTTCATGGTAAGTGGTGAAGAGGCCAGTAAAACTATCCAAGACTTGTATTCACCAGGAAAGTTTAGTCTCATTATTGCAAGTGATGCTGTAAGAAATGCTATCCCAGAGGTCTTTAGAAAAAAGATCGAGTCTTCAATAGAACCATTGGTTTTATTCATGCCCGCAATGGAAGGAAACATTCAGGAAGAGTCAATTGCTGCACTAGCAAAGAGAGTGTTAGGAATAAGTATACCCACAGGATGATGATGATAAATGGTTGATGGCATAATTTCAAGAATTTCGGGCCCGGTAGTTATCGCTAGTGGACTTGAGGGTGCACAAATGTTTGATGTGGTCCGAATCGGTGAGATGGGACTGGTGGGTGAAATAATTCGATTAGAAGGAAACAAGGCAACTGTTCAGGTTTATGAAGATACCACAGGTTTGCGCCCAGGTGAGAAAGTAATCAACACAAAAAGACCACTTTCAATGCAACTTGGCCCAGGTTTGCTTACCTCAATTTATGATGGAATTCAAAGACCACTTGATGTTCTAAGAGAACAAAGTGGTGACTTTATCAGCAGAGGAAAGGTCATTCCTGCTCTTGATCAAACCAAAAAATGGGATTTTGTTCCATTAAAGAAAAAAGGAGATCATGTATCCCCGGGTGAGATAATTGGCGAGGTTCAGGAAACACCACTTATCATGCATAAAATTATGGTACCCCATAACCTTGACGGCGAATTGACAGAAATTTCTGAAGGCAAGTTTACTGTTAATGAAATTGTTGCAACTGTACAAAACAATGTCAAAACTGATATTGGTCTTTCAAGCTGGTGGACAGTGAGAACTCCAAGACCAGTTCTCAGAAAGTTGCCACCAGAAGAACCACTTCTTACAGGTCAAAGAGTACTTGATACATTTTTCCCAGTTGCAAAGGGTGGAACAGCTGCAATTCCAGGTCCATTCGGAAGTGGGAAGACCGTTACTCAACAACAGCTTGCAAAATGGGCAGACAGCAATGTTATCGTGTACGTGGGTTGTGGAGAACGAGGAAACGAGATGACAGAAGTTCTCTCGACTTTTCCGAAACTTGAAGATCCGAAATCAAAGAGACCTTTGATGGAGAGAACAATTCTTGTAGCTAATACTTCTAACATGCCGGTAGCAGCAAGAGAGGCAAGTATCTACACCGGAATCACAATGGGTGAATACTATCGTGATATGGGTTATGGTGTTGCTTTAATGGCAGATAGTACCTCAAGATGGGCAGAGGCATTAAGAGAAATTTCAGGTAGATTAGAAGAGATGCCTGGTGAAGAAGGATATCCAGCTTATCTTGGAAGAAGACTTGCAGAATTTTATGAAAGAGGTGGAAAGGCAATTGTTATTTCGCCTGAGGAACGTGTTGGTTCTCTTACTCTTGTTGGTGCAGTTTCGCCTCCTGGTGGAGACTTTTCAGAACCAGTTTCACAGAACACCCTCAGAGTAACAAGAGTCTTCTGGGCACTTGATGCAAGCTTGGCATCAAGAAGACATTTCCCTTCTATCAATTGGCTTACTAGTTATTCACTATATGCAGATGGCATGGGTGATTGGTACAAGAAAAATGTTGCAGCTGGATGGATAGCACTAAGAAAAGAGGCACTAGAGATATTGCAGAGAGAATCTGAATTACAAGAAATAGTTCAACTCGTCGGTTATGATGCCTTACCAGAACCAGAAAAGGGTGTTCTTGATACTGCCCGATCAATAAGAGAAGACTATCTACAACAAAGCGCATATGATGATGTAGATACCTACACATCAATCAGAAAGCAATTTCTTATGTTATCTGCAATCATAGAATTTGGTAAAATGGAAGCCGATGCAATCAAGAAAGGAATTCCATCTGCAAAGATAGGTTCCTTAGAATCAAGAAAGATGATATCAAAAATAAAATGGACTAAAGAAGATCAGGTTGAACAACTAGTTAAGGACTTTAAAAACAAAATGCAACAAGAATTTAACAGTATCTTAGTAGAGGTTACACATTAGATGTCTACCATATCCTACAAGACAATTGACAAGATTGCTGGTCCACTTATGTTTGTACAAGGTATAGAAAATGCTGCTTATGGTGAAATGGTAGAGATAAAACTTCCAAATGGGGCGAGAAGACAAGGTCAAGTTCTTGATACAAGACAAGGGCTTGCAGTAGTACAGGTATTTGGTGCAACTATGGGATTGAACCTCAGCGCAACTTCGGTTAAGTTCCTTGGCGAGACTGCACAGCTTTCAGTTTCCGATGACATGCTAGGTAGAGTCTTCGACGGTTTAGGAAATCCGCGAGACAATGGTCCAAAGATTGTATCAAAGCACAAAGTAGACTTAGTCGGTTCTGGCATTAACCCATACGCAAGAGAAGAGCCATCTGAATTCATTCAAACTGGAATGTCAAACATAGATGGAATGAATACTCTTGTACGAGGTCAGAAACTTCCTATCTTCTCAGGAGCAGGTCTTCCTCATAACCTACTTGCATCACAAATTGCAAGACAGGCTAAAGTTCTTAGCGCCTCTGAAAATTTTTCAGTAGTCTTTGCCGCAATGGGAATTACAAGTGAAGAGGCAAACTTTTTCATAAAACAATTCGAAGAAAGTGGTGCACTTGGTAGAACCGTTCTTTTCTTGAACTTGTCATCAGATCCATCAATGGAACGTTTGCTTACTCCAAGACTTGCATTAACTACGGCAGAGTACTTGGCCTATGAAAGAGAGATGCATGTGCTAGTAATAATGACTGATTTGACTAACTATTGTGAAGCATTAAGAGAAATTGCTGCTGCAAGAGAAGAAGTTCCCGGTAGAAGAGGATATCCAGGTTACATGTATACTGACTTGGCATCTCTTTACGAAAGAGCAGGAAAGATAAAAGGTAGACATGGTTCCGTTACACAAATTCCAATTCTAACCATGCCAGCAGACGACATTACTCATCCAATTCCTGATCTTACGGGCTACATCACCGAAGGACAGATTGTCATGAGTAGAGACCTTCATAGAGGTGACATTCATCCCCCAGTGGATGTCTTGACTAGTCTATCACGTTTGATGAATCAAGGTATTGGAAAGGGAAGAACAAGAGAAGATCACAGAAGTCTTGCTGACCAACTATATTCTTCTTATGCTCAAGGCAAGGACGCAAGAGCACTTTCCGCTATTGTAGGTGAAGAAGCATTGAGTGACCTTGATAGAAAGTTCTTGAAGGTAGCAAACAACTTTGAGAGAAAATTTGTCAACCAAGGAATGGATGAAAACAGATCAATCGAACAGACTTTGGATATTGGATGGGAATTACTCAGTGACCTTTCAGACTCTGAACTTAACCGTATCAAGCCTGAATTTATCGAAAAATACCGAAAGAAATCTGGTGCAGGTGGAAAATAGGATTGCCATCTGCAATTAACATTAGACCCACTCGCCTCGAATACATCCGTACAAAAAGAAGAATTACGATAGCACAAAAGGGACTCAAGCTATTAAAACTAAAAAGACAAGCCCTAATTTTGGAATTTTTCAATACAAGCAAAACTGCTGCGTCTTTAAGGAATGTGTTGCAGACAGAACTCATCAAGGGTTATCAGAGCATAAGAATGGCTGAGATGTTGGCCGGTTCAATGCGATTAGAAAATGAAGCAATGAAAATTCCTCAGCTTAACAAATTACAAATCACCCAAAAAAACGTAATGGGGGTTCGAATTCCAAAAATTGGAGGTGGTCAAAGCGTTCATACTCTTACAGAACATCTACTAGAATTACCACCATCAATTAATGAAGCAATCAAGGCATATCAAAATGTACACAAGATGGTTCTTGAGGTGGCAGAAAAAGAGACTGCTCTGCGCAAACTTTTATTGGAAATAGAAAAGACGAAGCGCAAATCAAATGCTATTGAAAATGTATTCATACCAAGATTACAATCTGCTGTCAAGTTCATTACTTTTAGATTAGATGAAATGGAACGTGATACTTTTATCATGCTAAAGACTGTCAAACGCAAAATGGGAGAAAGAGAACAGGAAGCCCAACTCAAAAAGGAGAAGGAGATCGTTGCCTAACTTTAAGAACGCTCAACAAAGAAAATTCTATCTTATAATGAGAGCTTTCAAGTTTGGAAATATTTTTGGAACTATTGCCTTGGTATTATATGCAGGCAGGCACTTTCTAGGAGTTTAAAATGTCAACTACAGAAAAATATGTTCACTCTCTCAAGCAAATAAAAGAAGCTGAGGACCGGACACAAAAGGAAATTGATGAACAAAAGAAAAGAGTTTCAGAAGAATTCCGCAATTTTGAAAGTTATACGACTAAAACGATTACTACTGCAAAGACTGACGGTGAAAAGCTAGTAGAATCAAGTGTAGAGCAGGTAAGAAAGAAAGCAACAGCTGAAACAGAAAAAATAATCGAAGACGCAAATAACAAATCAAAGACAGTTTCTGCTAGAATTGATGCAAAAACCGTTAGCGAAATAATAGATATTTTACTAAAAGAGGTATAACTTTGGTTCTAAAACCTGTGCCAATGACACGTATTGCTGTGCTTGGATTACGTAAAGACAGACAAACTGTGGTATCAATTCTTCATGATCTAAACGCTGTTCAACTTGAACCTCTCTCAAAAGATGTTGCAGTTCTGTTACGAAATGAACGGGACCATGATCTTTACAGACAAGTTTCTGATCAGCTGTTAAGAATGAAGGCTCTAAGAACAGTATTACCTCCAATTCAAGTCACACAGTGTCAGAGATTCACATCTGCAAGTCAACTGTTAGAGGGTGCAAAATCTATTGACATAGACAGCAAAGTTGCAGCACTAGAACGGGAAAGAGAAACTCTTTTGACGCAACTCAAAGAGACTGAAAACAATATCAGGCTAGTCACAGAATTTTCATTTTTTCCTGAAGATTTTAATGTGCTGCAACTTTCAGCTGCTCACTCTTATTTCGGCAGAGTTAGTTCAAAAGATTTTGCTGGATTTAAGAATGCGTTAGAAGTTAATAGCCAAGACGTCTTCCTTCATTCCAAAGAAGGAAAAGATACTACACAAATCATCTTAGTTACTTTTCCAAACTTTCCACCTCATGCATTAGCTACCGTAGTTCAAGAATACAACGTCAAACTCGAAGCTGTTCCAAAGTTGGAGGGAAAGGTAGCAGAACTTAGTCAAAGCCTCAAGAATAAACAAAATGAAATCAACCAGAAAATAAATGATATTGATAGACAGCTTGCAGACATCTCAAAAACTCATTATGTCAATATAGTGTGTCTTGAAGAGCAATTGGAAATTGAAAACAAAAAACTTGAGGTTGTAGACAATCTTGGTGTTACCTCAGACTCGTTTGCCTTGGAAGGGTGGATTCCAAAATCAAAGGTAAATCAACTAAAGACTGGTTTTGACCAGCATGCAAAGGGAACCTTATTGTTTGAACTAGAAACCGACGAAAATCCTCCAACCTTATTTAATAATCCAAAAAGGTTCAAATTGTTTGAAGCCTTTATCAGATTCTACTCCTTGCCTTCGGGAAAGGAATTTGATCCTACCTTAATCTTTGGCCTAATCTTCCCAGTCTTTTATGGAATAATGGTGGGAGACGCAGGATATGGTCTTGTCATCTTACTTGTTTGTAGGTGGGTGATTCGAAGAGTAGAGGGAGGAAAGAAAAACTTTAACATCATGCCAACACCACTACGTAAATTTGCGTTGACAATATTGAAACCAAGACAAATGGTAAAGCTAGCAAAAGCTATGACACCTGGCGCAATCATTGCAATAATCTTAGGATTCCTATTCAATCTGTACTTTGGATTTCATCCTAACATCTACCTGTTTGGTTACCTAAATCACACGTTTGGTCTGCACTTGCCAGTAGATGGAGCGTTCTTTGATCCAATTACCGGCTTGAGAAAACTATTGCTGATTTCTGGATACATTGGTCTTGGAATGGTGACATTTGGTTTAGTTCTAGGCATACTTAATACTCTAAGAGAGGGAGAGAAGAAACATGCAATAGGCAAAGGAGGCTGGTTACTCTTTGGATGGGGTGTTGTCCTAACAGGATTGGCACTACTACATCATCAACACATCAACCCTATACATCATGTAGCAGGAATTGGTTATGTTGGCTTGATGCTTGCAGGAATTGGTCTTATGTTCTATGGCGAGGGCGTACGAGCAATAATGGAACTGCCGTCCATAGTCAGTCACATTCTTTCCTACACAAGAATTACTGGTATATTACTTGCATCTGTAATTCTTGCAGATGTCATTGACTTTATCTTCATAAAGACATTGCATCACTCTATACCTTTCATAATACTTGGAGCTGTTATCATCTTCATAGGACACCTATTCAACATAATAATTGGAGTCTTCGAGCCCGGCATTCAGGGAGCTAGGCTGATTTATGTCGAATTCTTTTCAAAATTCTACCACGGAAACGGCAGACCGTTTAGACCGTTTGGCTCAACAAGAAAATACACTTACGACCAGTACGAACTACAATCAAAAGAATAGTTCAAGATCTAGTAGTATTTTAGTTCATTAACATCTAAAATTCTAGTACAGAATCTACATCTTAGGACAAGTCCAGTTTTATCTACTACATCCATTATCGGTTCAATATCTTCATCACTGTTTGAGATGCAATCTGGATTTGAACATTTGAAAATGCGTTCTATTTCATTTGGTAGTGTTACGCGTCTTTTCTCAACTAATTTGTATTCTTTGATAATGTTCACAGTTGCTTTTGGTGCAATGAGTGCAAGCTTGTTAGTATCTGAATCTTCTAGAAATCTATTTTCTACTTTTATGATGTCTTTTTTTGCAACCTTTGAGCTTGGAACGTTCAATGCTATTGTTATCACATTGCCATCCTTTCCATCCATGCCAAGCGCACTGAGAACTTTGAGACCTTTTCCCGCCTCAATATGATCAATCACCGTACCATTTTTGATTTTTCTAACGATTAGGTCGGACTCTGACATTGGAATAGTTTTTGTACTACTCATATATAACAGTGAACTACGATGAGCAATACTTTTTTCCAAAAAGATATTGTCTCGGTAAGAGATTTTGATAAACAAAAGTTTGAGGAAGTTTTCCAAGCTACTGATAAAATAATTGGAATGAATCCAAATGAGAGACGAGAACTTGCTAGAGGAAAAACGCTTGGATATCTCTTCTTTGAACCCAGTACTAGAACACGATTGAGCTTTGAAGCTGCAATGGCTTCTCTGGGAGGTGTCTCTCTTGGAATAGCTGATGCATCTTCTTCTTCAGCAAGAAAGGGAGAAAGCCTTGCGGATACGGTTAGAATAATGTCATTATATTCTGATGTTGTAATTTTACGACACCAACTGGATGGTTCAAGCAGGTTTGCAGCTGAAATTTCGGCGAAGCCTCTGATTAATGCTGGCAGTGGAACAGAAGAACATCCGACTCAAGCTATTCTGGACCTTTATACAATCAGAAAGGAAAAGAAACGAATTGATGGTCTTAGGATAGGAATTGTCGGCGATCTAAAATATGGAAGAACCGTGTATTCACTTTTGTATGCTCTGAGCAACTACAAGGTTGACATCAGACTAATTTCTCCACCTGCCTTGAAAATCCGTTCAGATTCTACCTATGAGATAAGAAAAAGACTAACATATACAGAAAGTACGGATTTGGAAGAGAATTTGGGAGATTTGGATGTGGTATATGTAACAAGGATACAAAAGGAAAGGTTTGCTGATGTTGAAGAATATGTCAAGGTAAAGGGCAGTTATAAGATTGGGCTTGATTTGTTAAAGAAAATGAAAGAAGATGTTATCATAATGCATCCCCTTCCACGCTTGGACGAAATTTCGCCAGAACTTGACTCTACAAATCAAGCAAAATACTTCAAGCAAGCCCAATATGGCAAAGATACCCGTGCAGCCTTGCTTGCGCTGATTCTTAACGAAAAAGGAATCTAGCTATTATCTAACAATACCAATTTGCTTTAGATATTTTATTTCATTCACAATATCATCCGATGGAAGATTACTGTATATCATAAAGCCGACAGTATTCTTTATCCATGCTGGCACATATTCTCCTTTAATCCCAAGCACATACAACAATTTAGAATCAGATATTGTAAATGTTGAATAGCCAGCCCATGCTGTCAGTGCTAATTTCGAATCAAGATAAAAGTACTCGTCCGACGTTGGCACATAATTTGAATTAAAACCTGAAATCAAGACTTTGTGCTGGCCGTAATCAACGTTAAATGCAACGTGCCAATTGTTAGTATCATTATCTATACTGATTAACGGATTAATCTTTTTGCCGTCAATGAATACTTTGAAATCTCCATTACTGGCTCCGACAGGAAACATAAAATTTGCATAAAATGGAATTTGCCAGGGATTTGCCGCATCAAGATAAAGTGAATTGTCATCCTCGTTGAATTTTTGATTGGTAAAATCTACAATTGAGAGTATACTGAAATAGAATCTTTTGGAGTTCCATTGGGTCCACAATTCCACAGAATTATCGGTACCTGGGATGAAGCAGCTATAGTAAGTTACATGTTTTGCTATTGTGGGATCAGGATACATTATGAATTGTGCCTTATCTCCAGGGTTCATCTTTGGTATCGGTTGGGTACTTTGTACCTCGTCAAGAAATTCATTATTCTTGTTATGCACTAAGGCATAGACACTTACATTGTAACTAGTATCATTTCCGGTGTTTGTTATGAAGCCTGTGAGATGACCATCTGGATGTCTTACCAAAGTTCTATCATAATTTACTTCCAAATTCAGAGGCTCACTATTGGTTAAGATATACGAAATTTGGGGATTTTGGAGGATAGGATCACCAGCTGAAATCTGCGGAAACTTGAATTTGAAGGGCATATCTTTTGAAGGAAAAATAACAGGCAAAATACTGGATTTGGAAAATGTATTATCTCCTATATCTACAGTAACTTGAATCTTAGCAAGTACAGATTGACTCTCCATATTTCTGACGGAACCAAATACTGTGTAAATGCCATCTGAATCAAAATATCCTGCAAATTCATTGTCATTTACTAAAACTTCAGCACTTGCATAGTGAAATAAAACAGTAAATAATGCAGCAACCGGTATAATGAAAAAGGGTTTCATGTTAATGTTGTAAATATATCTCACTCAATTTCTAGTTAGCTACATGGCAAGAAGTTTTACGTTATCCATCTTTCTGTTTGTCTTGAAATCTTTGGTCATGATATTAATCTTTTCAGCATCTCCATGTAACAAGAAAAGCTCCATGCATTTATTTCCCGCAACTTTACTATGAAGATGAGTACCAATAAGGTCTTCATGATTATGTTTTATTCCAGTAACAACCTGTTCTGATTCTTCGTCATGAACTATCATTAGAATTGCATGAATATTGCCAGAAAGATTTGCCCTCTGTTTTTCTTCAGATATTAAATTTCTAATTCCCGCGCGAATAATTTCTGATCTACCTGAAAACCCCATCATTTTTTGTAATTTGTCAATTTCTGATAATATGTCCTCGTTTAGAGAAATTGAAACGATAGGCAACAATTTAGCTATTATTAACTATCTTATAAGCATAACAATAAAAATTATTAATAATTTTAAGGTATATTAATAACATTACGCATGAGATGGCATTGAAATCTGGACAGAAAATTGCAATAGGCGGCGGAATTGCAGCTGTAATCATCATATCTATTGTTATTGCAAGTGCAAATGTTTTTGTTCATAACAATAATACCAACCCTGCAGCTCAGAGTAGCACAATATCATCATCCAATCCAGGTTCAACAAAAGTGCAAATAGTTGCCACTGAAAATTTTTGGGGCAGTTTAATATCTCAGCTTGGCGGAACGCACGTCCAAGTGTTGAGCATTGTTTCAGATCCCAATGCTGATCCCCATGAATACGAAAGCAACACTGCGGATGCCCAAGCAATTACAACTGCAAATTTTGTAATTGTCAACGGAGCCGGATATGACGATTGGGCTCTAAAACTTATTGGGGCAAGCAATAGTCCAAATCAAAAAGTTTTGAATGTGGCAGAACTTCTCGGGAAAAAAGCTGGCGATAATCCTCATTTTTGGTATGATCCTGTTTATGTGAATCAAACTGTGGCGCAGATGTATTCTGACCTTGTTTCTGTAGATCCGGCCAATACTGCATATTATAACCATCAGTATGCTGATTTGAATGCATCACTTGGACAATATAATGTTCGAATCGACGAGATCAAACAGAAATTCGCAGGCACGCGAGTAGCAGCTACAGAGAGCATCTTTGAGTATCTAGCAAACGCTACAGGTCTTGATCTTGTCTCTCCTCCTGCATTTATGGAATCTGTTGCCGAAGGAAACGATCCGCCTGCACAGAGCGTTGTACAATTTCAGCAGCAGCTTCAGGGCCAGGGAGGAAATGTAACTGTGTTGGTCTACAATGAACAAACGGTAACGCCGCTCACACAAAGTATCAAGACACTGGCAGCCCAAAGAGGCATTCCAATTGTTGGTGTAACAGAAACTATACAACCACCAGATGTTTCATTCCAAGATTGGATGAATGCAGAATTACTCCAGCTTCAGAATGCACTCAACGCAAACGCTCTAGGTCAATGATGATAGATGACCACAACGGATTCTAAGATTGTTACAGATGCATTGCAACAGGAGATTGTTACAGCTGAAAACTTGGCAGCAGGCTATCCAGGTAAAACTGTTTGGCAAGGAGCCAATTTTAGTTTTGATCGCGGCGAATTTGTGGCAATTATAGGTCCTAACGGAGCAGGCAAGACATTGCTAATGCGTTTGCTTCTTGGATTACAGCAGCCTATTGACGGTACAATCAAGACATTCAATGCTCAGCCAAAACGTGGTAATCCTCGAATTGGTTATGTCCCCCAGCGTCACTTAATTGATAGTGATACGAATATTGAATGTCTCGAGTTAGTGCGATTGGCATTTTCAGGCAACCGGTGGGGCTTTGGCCTGTCTTCCCAAAAAGAACGAAAAGTAGCTTTTGATGCACTCGAAGCTGTTGGGGCAGCAGAGTTGGCTCATCAAACCCTCAACGCTTTGTCAGGTGGGGAATTGCAGCGTATATTTTTAGCAGAGGCATTGGTAAGCAACCCTGAATTATTATTGCTTGATGAGCCATTATCAAATCTTGACATTAAGCGCTCGAAAGAATTGGTGCAACTTGTCAATAAAGTGATTCGATCGCGGAACGTAACGGCATTGCTTGTAGCTCATGACATTAATCCTCTTCTACCATTTCTTGACAAAGTGGTTTACATCGCCAATGGCAAGGTGGCAACAGGTAATCCAAAAGAAGTCTTGACATCAGAGTCTCTCACAGCTTTGTACGGTGTTCACGTTGAGGTTATTCGTGATTCTAGAGGCAATGTAGCAATTATAGGAATTGAAGATCATCATGGTGATGAATAGTCTGCCCTTCAGCGCTAATTTATTGACCGACCTGCAACAAATTTTTCAATACCAATTCGAGCAGCATGCTTTTGAAGCAGGAACAGTAGTTGCAATCATCGCAGGAATCGTAGGCTATTTCGTGGTGTTGCGTCGCTCGGCGTTTGCATCTCACGCCCTTTCCCACATAGGTTTTGCGGGAGCAGCAGGAGCCGTGTTATTGGGAATAAACCCTGTTTTTGGTCTTCTGCTGTTTACAAGTGGCGGTGGCGTTGGCATGGCCGTGCTTGGTCCCCGATCTGTCAATCGAGATGTCCAAATTGGTACAGTCCTTGCATTCATGCTTGGCTTGGGCGTATTATTCATTAGTCTCTATACAGGTTATGCGACCGAAGCCTACTCTATTCTGTTTGGAGAAATACTGGGCATAAGCAGCAACGATGTTCTTGTAACAGTTATTGCAAGTTTGATAATTTTGTCTGCGGTAGCGATCGTATATCGGCCACTTCTTTTCTCATCGCTTGATGAAGATGTGGCAGAAGCAAAGGGATTATCCATGCCTTGGCTTGGCATAATTTTCATGCTTTTGGTTGCACTTGCGGTATCCATGGCCGTTCAAGTTGTCGGCGTCCTTCTAATTTTCTCCTTAATGGTCACACCAGCTGCAATGGCCCAGCGATTGGCAAAACGACCTAGGAGCGCCATTATAATTTCAGTACTTATTGCTCTAATGGCAACATGGTCAAGTCTCTTTATTGCTTTTTATGAACCGTATCCTGTGAGTTTTTTCATCACAAGTATAGTGTTTATTTCTTACCTATTTGTCAGGTTCATTTTTCCGAGCAGGATATGCTTGGTATGCCGCAAAAAGTTCAGCAGCATCTCTCTGCCGAAACACTTGGAAAAAAAACATCCCACCTAACTTGTGTCAGAGGATGAACCTGAAATCTCACACTAATTTACTAGTGTATACAGCAAACATGTTTTTATACAAGCCATCGGATCCTGTGGATCTATGAAGTCTAAACCAATAGGCGTCCTATTCGGTGTTCTGACTCTAGTTGCTATTCTCGGAATAGCTCCACATGCCTTTGCGGCAAATGCATCAGTAACAATTAGCAGCGGTGCAAGCGCCACAAAAG
>JBOGQX010000015.1:0-20929 GCA_050749285.1 Nitrosotalea sp.
GATAGACTCCACATACTGCGGGTTTACAGGAATTGAATACACCTTGTCAACAAATCTAGTATCAGTTTGTATTGTTGCAATGTTTGGATTGACAAGTATGCTCTTTATCCCATCTTCCCTTATGGCCTTGAGGCATTGGCTACCGGAGTAGTCGAATTGACGGTCACTTTAGTGACTTTCGCCTGCTTCTCCGATTTTAATTGCCCCACTGCCAAGAACAAGAATCTTTTTTAATGATTCATCTTTTGGCATTAGTACCTCCTATCATTTTCTTGAGCTCTTCAAAAACAAACGTGCAATCAAAAGGTCCAGGTGAAGCTTCGGGATGAAACTGTACAGCAATTATCTTTTTTTCTTTGTGTTTTATTCCTTCAACTGTTTTATCATCTGTGTTTGAAAACCACAACTTAAAATCTGTCTTCTTTAGAGATTCTGGATCTATACAGTAGCCATGGTTCTGACTTGTAACATACACTTGGTTATTGTCTAAATCTATACAGGATTTGTTTTGTCCACGATGGCCATACTTTAATTTGTAAGTGTTAGCACCTCCTGCCAGTCCCAAGATTTGCGCACCAAGACATATTCCAAGAGTCGGGATGTTTTTATCAATGAGGGATTTTGCAGTCTTCATTGTCTCAGTACACTTTACAGGGTCTCCAGGTCCATTTGATATTACGACGCCCTTTGGATTGTAAGATAATATTTTTTCAATTGAATAATTCCATGGTACACGAATAACTTTGTAGCCAAGACTCCTTACGTTTCTCAATATTGCATTCTTTACCCCAGTATCGACCACAACTATTGCTTCGCTGTCTGTTCCATATTCTTGTGGTTCTTTGACAGAAACCACATCCATGAATTCCTCGTCATTATATTTTTTGGCAGCTTCAAGTTTCTTCTTTAAGTCCTCCTCATCAATCTCTTTATCAGATACTGCTAGTGCCGCCATCATTACACCATTTGTACGCAGCTTCATTGTAAGTGCACGCGTATCAATTCCAGAAATTCCAGGAATCTTTTCATTGTATAACCACTCGTCAAGTGTCATTGCAAGATTCCAATGGCTTGCCGTAAGAGAGAGTTCGTGTACTACTAATCCTCGTGCCTGAATTCTGTCTGATTCAAAATATTTCTTGATTCCATCCTGGTCTTTCGTTGAGGGATCAGGAACTCCATAGTTTCCTACCAGCGGATAAGTTAGTGCAAGTATCTGTCCACTATATGATGGATCAGTTAGGGCCTCAGTATAGCCTACCATTCCGGTATTGAACACAGCCTCGCCAAAGACGGTAGTAGAATAACCAAAACCAGTTCCAGCAAAAACAGTTCCATCTTCCAAAAACAACTTACCAAACTTGCTTACATGTTTGGCCTTTTTTGTTGGAATTTCTGTGACCCTCAGCGTATGAATTCTAATCAGAATTTAAGTTTTGTGATATTTGGTTCTGTTACGTTAGTGGGTGATCGCATAATTTCTTATTCGTGTTACAAGGCGGGTGATAAAAATGAAAAGGTTTAAAGCTGGAAAAAGTATATAGAATATTGAAAGAAAAAAAGGGGGGATGTTAAGTAATATTCCTTTACAGGATTACTACTAACATTCTTTGACAAAGGTCACCTTCCGATTATAGTCGGATGGTAATTTGTCAACTCGTGTGCAGACTAAGCCTTGTGGGGTATCTCTGCAAACGTATTTGTCGGACTTGTTGTCACATCTCTCTTTCATTTTCTTTCACCTCCTATGATTGCAAAAAAGGCAATCACTGTAATTTCCTCCTTGAATTTTGAATCAAGGTAATCCACTTGTTATCCCCTTCAATCTTGATCCCAGCCATCTCAGAAGGCGTTTTCCCGTCTAAACTCATGTGAGGCCTAATGTAGTTGTGATAGATTTGATACCCATCAATCAAAGGCGATTCATTTTTCTTTAATCCCCTGACTACTTTCTCACGGTCACGAATCTCACCGTTTAGGCGTTCCATTTTGTTATTGTTTCTATCCCCTTTCAAAGTGATGTGTGCCTCATGTACTATTCTTGGACCTTGTCTAGTCCAATACTCTTTTTGATATGCTTCTCTATATGCTGGTAATCCATCTGTGATTAGTTTGGTTGGCTTCTTTCCTGCAACCTTGTTTGCCATTCTAAAGAGATTTCTAGCGTCATGATTGTTTTTAGAGTCTGCCACTTCCTGAGCAATTAGGAAGCGTGTTTCATCATCCATCATGGCAAATAGGTACTTTAGATTTCCTTGTACCTTGAGGAATAGTTCATCGGCTCGCCATGTATCAGAAACTTGTGGCTTCATCTGTTCTAGGTATTTTTGCATTAGTCCAACGTACTTGTCAATCCATCTGTAAATTGTAACATGTGAAACCTCTATTCCTTGCAACTGCAAAAACTTCTGAACGTTTCTTAGTGATTCTCCAGTGAAATAGAGCTGCATTGCACTTGTTATGGTCTGAGGACTAGCCCGCATCTTTTCAAAGCCCAAGTTTATTGAGAATCTCTTACCACATGACTTGCAAAGGTATCTCTGAATATCGCCATATTTGTTGTGTCTAACAGCGTTTTTGACCAGTCTATCTGAATCACAGAATTGGCATAGCTGAGTTGTGATTGGTGGGATTACTACATTCTTCTTTACTTGTTCTCTTATCTTTAAGCTAAATTCTATTGCATGGACGTGTTTACAACAAATGTGTCTGAACTTATGGTCTTCACAGTCGCATTTCCAACCTGATTCTGTGGATATAATGTCATGTTCAATGTTTCTCGATTGAGATTTTACCTTGTAATGATGGGCATCAATTCTTCGTATTTGGTCATGTGCATTAGCAATCTCTCGACCCTTTTCCTGTCTATCAAAAGACTTTTTAGATTGATCTACGTTATCCAATGTAACACTCCTTTGGTAGTTCGAAGGGGTAGCTCGTGCAGGGATTCGAACCCTGTGTGTCCAACTTAGCGGGAAGGCACAGTTCCGACCACGAGCATCTAATTATTTTAACCATTTTCACCATTATCTATACAACTGAGCTTATTAAATATTGTGACAAAAATGTTAGAAATGATAGAGTTTGGTGATATAAAGTGGCATAAAATTAATAAACATGTTAGTATAATCAGTGTATGTAATGCAATTAGGATCATACGAAATACCAGAAGTAAGACTTGTTCCTGAAGTATTAGAGATTCTAAAGAAGGTCAACAATGGTCTTTCTGACGGTGGAACTATTCAATAAATAAATCTGGCAAAGCTGTTAGGCTACAAATTCGGAACAGAAAGCCAATTTTACAGAAAAATAAGATCAATGCTTTATTATGGATTGTTAGAAGGGAAAGGTACTTTCAGAATTACCGATCTTGGAAAATCTCTTCTCATCCCACTAAACACCGAAGAGGAAAAGACGTTGAGATCCACAGCTGTTTTACATGTGCCATTATGGCGAGAAATCTACAATAGATATACAAAATCTCCACCCCGAGATGATTTTTGGATTCAATTAATGAATATCACAGGGGTAAACCGTGATGTTGCAAATGAAAATGCAGGTAAGATATTGAAGTGGTATTTAGAGGATATAGGACAGGTATCAGAAGATATTGTAAGTAAGATCGATAATCCGTTAAAAGTCGAAGAGGGTAAACCAAAAGGTTTAAGCTCGAAGGAAGGTAATATTAGACAAATGTCACAGCAAATGGAGCCACCAAGTGATATACAAATCATAAACTTTGACAAATACCAAGTAACTTTACCTAAAGGTGACCTTGTGAAAGAATGGGAAAAACTACAAAAATACATGAAGATTAAACTTGAAGATTACAAATACGAAGAATCTGAAACTGAAAAGGATGACCCCGCAAATACAGCTAGTCATTCAGAAGCTACAGATAACTTAACCTAATTTCATCACCCGCCTTGTAACACGAATAAGAAATTATGCGATCACCCACTAACGTAACAGAACCTGATATTTGGTTCTGTTGCGATGACGGGTGACAGTTCTTTGCGTTACAAATCGGGTGATGTCAATTATTCTTCGCCAGACATATCCCCTCTACGTGGCACTAAAAATCTTCTTTCTGAATGAAGGTTGCTAGCATGTCTAAGTAGTGTTCCTGCACACTCCATTAGTTTCTGAAAATCTACTGTATCGTTGTCACAAAGTTGATGCTTTATTTCCTCTAATGCTTTAGTTGCCTTTTCAACTGCCACACTGAGTGTTTTAGTATGCTTTTCTCTAATTTTTTCAGAAAGCATTGGTATTAACGTCAAGGATTTTGATGCTAACAATTCTTGAGTGAAACCACCAATACACTGTGGTAATACATGAAGGTAATCTTGGGAATTGGATTCTGCTATAGAGTCAATCGTATGTGATAAATCATAGAGTCTTGTTCCCATTCCATTACGTAAATCAGATGTGCATTCATTAATTAAGTTGGCAAGATTGGTAGTATCAATTAATGAGCGTACCAACTCAATCACGCTTATGATAACTATATTTACGTGTCTTAAAATCAGAAAAGAATGGATATGTTCTATCTATATTTTGCATTCCACTAACCATATAGAGTGAAATTATAAATCGTTCCAATTCATGTAGTTCTTCAATGGTTTTATCAATCTCTTTTTTTTCTTCGTCTGTTGGATTCTCTTCTTTTCTGCGATAAACATCATTTCTTAAAACAAGTAATTCTAGTGCAAGGTCGCCAAGTTCTTTAACATTAATACCATCTTCGTAACTAGTAGCGATCTTACTTCGTAGATAGTCTATTTTGCTTATCGTGGACATATGATCACCATTCACTTATCAATTAGATGCTTACTAGATAACACTTTGTGTTGGTTATTTTTCTTGATTTTATCAATAGGGCTATTTTCGTTTACCCAATCAATGATTGCATTATTAATTGCCTCAGTTATGTTGCCTCGTTTCATACCATATCTCTTGTATACAGCATTCCTGAATTTATCTTCTATATCGTCTGGTAATATTACATCGATTCGACCCATGCGTATAATATGATCATATACCCTTATATGGTTTTCCACTTATCCATACATTTAAGTAATACAGTTATGTGTATAAGTGTATGAGTGTAGAACCAGACAATAGAAGAGAAAAAGGAAAACAGATCGCTCATGATGAAAGTCAGATCAAAAGAATTGATGCTCATCATTATAGAGTAAAATCACAATCAGGCAAGGGCGAGTATGATGTTGTATCACTGGAATCGAATTGGCACTGCTCATGCCCTGACCACACCTTCAGAAAAATCTGCTGTAAGCATATTCACGCAGTAGAGTTTAGCTTAAAGATCAGAGAACAAGTAAAAAAGAACGTAGTAATCCAACCAGTTACCGTTCAAGCTTGCCAGTTCTGTGATTCTGATAACATAGTCAAGAACGCATTAAGGCATAACAAATATGGTAACATTCAGAGATACTTGTGTAAATCATGCGGTAAAAGATTCTCTATCAATCTAGGCTTTGAAGGAATGAAAGCAAGCCCTCAGACTATTACATCTGCATTACAACTCTATTTCACAGGTGAATCTCTTAGAGGTGTTCAGAAGTTTCTCAATCTTCAAGGCATTAAGGTCAATCACGTTACGATATACAGATGGATAGACAAGTATGTCGGATTAATGCAAAAGTACCTAGAACAGATACAACCACAGGTAAGCGACACATGGAGAGCAGACGAGTTATACATCAAGGTTAGTGGTAACATGAAATACCTATTTGCCATGATGGATGATGAAACTAGATTTCTGATCGCTCAGGAAGTAGCAGACTCGAAATACTTGCATGATGTAAGCAAGTTATTTAGAAAATCAAAAGATGTTGCAGGCAAAAAACCATCGAAGTTGATAACAGATGGTCTGCAAGCCTATGGACAGGCGTTTATGCAAGAATATCGGACAACGCCATACCCAAGATCAGTACATGAAAAACACATTTCGATTAGAGGTGATCGTAATAATAACAAGATGGAAAGGATAAACGGAGAGATTCGAGATCGGGAAAAGGTAATGAGAGGTTTAAAGAAATCCGATACACCAGTCCTTACTGGATATAGGATCTATCATAATTACCTTAGACCTCATATAGCTTTAGATGGCAAGACACCTGCGGACGCCTGTGGGATTAAGATCGAGGGCAAAAATAAGTGGAAAACGCTGATAGAAAATTCATCTCTCACGAGGTAGTATATAAGAAAATTCACACGCTTGTGATCCCGATTTTGTATAATTTTTATATAGTTTGCGTCACAGCGTAAACTATGGTAGCACAAAATTTCAAATGGACAAATCGAGAGATTCAAGCCATGGATAAAAAGTTAAGCCAAATAAAAAAAGGACAAGTCGAAACAAAGACATACCGTAGTGTAAAAGAATTTATAAAGTCAATCTAAGGCATCTAATGAGTGGCTGAGTGGGAAGTAATTATTCCAATAGACATTCAAAAGAAAATTTTTAAACTAAATCCAACTGCGAAAGCAGAAGTAAAAAACAACTAATAGCATTGGCTGTACTTTGTGCAAAATTAAATAAAGAAAAAACTGCATTTTGCTTACGTTTTGCAAATAAGGTTGCATTGGGTACATTTCTGAAAATTCATGTGGATAATGAAACCCACTCATTCAAAATCACAGATGTTGGACCGAATCTGAAATAATCATCAACCAACTTTTTATTGCCATTTCAATATTTACGCACGTGAAATGACAAGGAATTTCTAATTTTTATAAATAACCGAAATAAAATAGAATTACCCTCAGAGTTTGAGATATCGAATGGTGGTGAAATACCTGATCGGGTCACCATGCTCTCTGGGGTTTGATTTTATTATTAACTTTGTACTAATTAAAATTAGTCATGACCCGAATCGTAACAAGGAGAACTATGACCCTAGAACGCAACAGAACCTGATATTTGGTTCTGTCTAATCGTTTTTGTGCAAATTCGCGATATCCTGGCACTATCTCAAAACCTAGATAATTACGATTCATTTCCTTGCTTACTACAGCAACTTGACCAGAACCCAAATGGATTACATTAATCCAAAATGCTAGTAAGAAATAATTTCTATCAAAAATCAACTAAAATAGTTTTCTAACATAATTTTAGAAAATTAAAATTGTTTCCAGCTTTGGAAATCTTTAAGACAACAAAACATATTGAATCATAGTGATACATTTTAATGAACTACATAAAAATGCCCTAATATCATGCATAGAAATTGTTCCAATGAGTATGGGTAATACCAAGTATAACGTGGTAATAGCCAAACTTAACGTCTACAATTTAACGGTGAGGGATTCTTACAAAAATCTAGAATATTTGAAAACTGTTCTAAAAGAGGTATATGTGTATGAGTATAATCAGGTCATAAGTGAGATCAAAATACAGTTAGGTGACCTAGTTAACGAAGAAGACATAGCCGAATTTTTTAAAATTATGGAAAGTTGAATCACCCTACTTGTGACGCAAAGAAGTATCACCCGTTAAAACAACAGAACCTGATATTTCAAAAAATTATAGAGCTCTGAATTGCTCGCTCCATTTGTAATAGGCTCGGATCATTTCCATGCTAACACTTGGTTTGCGACGTGAAATAATCTCTTTAAAGTCAGCCATTGTTATTGGCCTTGGCTGTGGTTTTTCCTCACCTAATACTATCTCTCCCTTGTTTGGAGAATGGAACAGATCATTTACAACCATTAGTTGTGCTGATTGACAGATATCCTTGATATCACTTGCACTGTAACCATCGGCAAGTTTTGCAAGCTCTGGCGATTTTACTTTTTCATCTTTATTTAATGGCGAAGTGTAAAGGTCAAACAAGTTAATTCTTGCGTCAAGTGTGGGAAGTGAAACATAGATTCTCTTTGTGAATCTTCTAAGAAATGGCCAGTCAAGACTCCATGGCTTGTTGGTTGCACCGATGACATAGAGTTTAAGATCTTTTCCTTTACCGTTAATGCCATCCATTTCAGTTAGGAATTGGTTTTTTACACGGATTTCGCCGCCTACTTCGCTGTTACGGTTTCCAAGAAGCGAGTCCACTTCATCTACAAATAATATTACTGGAAGTCCCTCTTTTTCTGCCATCCCTCTTGCCATGTGGAATAATTTTGAAACGTTTTTCTCAGCTTCCCCAAGCCACTTGCTCATCATGGAAGCTGCATCTACATTGATAAAATAACCATCAATCTCGCTTGCTGTTGCTGCTGCAAGAATTGTCTTACCACATCCCGGTGGTCCATAAAGCAACATGCCTCTTGGCCATCCAAGCGGAAAAAGGTCTGGTCTTTTAGCTGGATATACAATAGATTCTCTTAACGCATCCTTGGCATCATCTAGTCCTACAACTTCCTCCCAACTTACGTTAGGTTTCTCTTTCATTATCATAGAATCAAAGTCATTTTTTGCAAGCGACTGTTTTTGTTCTTCCGGACTTGCTTTGGAATCTACAACAGGCTCAACATTTACATTGTTCATTTCAAGAGCTTTGATGCGGTTCTGATATGCCGCCATACGCTCTTGATATACTCTATTTAGCTTATTCTCAGGATATAGCTGGATTAGTTTAGTTAGAGATTCAATTGCTCTTTGATAGTTGGCAATTGCCATGCCTCGTGCTCCTTGAGAATCGAGCTTTATTGCCTCTGCTGCAAATTTGCTTGCACTATTCTCTAATTCTTGCGGAGCTAGACTCATAATATTACCAACTAGATCTCAACTGGGGTTTTTGCAAGGTAATCGTTGGTGTGAACCCGTCTAGTAGAGTTTGTTAAATTAATTGGACTTGGCTCTTGCTTTGCCTCTTCAATCTGAACAGATTGTACCTTAGCCTCGGTTTTGATGAGAGGGATTCTAAAGTCATCTAGTTTTGTCTGCAGACCCCTCCCAAGAGTAAGGTTCTGGGTTACATCATCATGTAGAGTTTGAATTTGTTGTAAAGCCACCTCGGCTGATATGACCAAGTCTTCAAGTTCATCTCTTAGTCCGTTGACAGAGTTGGCAGCATGCATTATGATTCCAATGAATTCCTCAAGAAAGCTCTTGAGGTCTTTTTTATCCTGGTATTTTGTAAGGAGGTATTCTGAGGCAAGTATAACTTGTCTTAGATCCTTTAATTCCTCAACAGATAGTGTCTCAACAAAGTTGTCATCTTTAGAACTTCCTTTTTGTGCTATTTTTTGCTCTATTTTTGCCGACAGACCTTTGATTCTAAAAAGAGTGACAGAAACTTCACTTTCAGTATTATTTTTTGGAAAATTTAACATACGAAGGCCTTACTGGAAATCTAGATTAGGGAACTGCTTGTAAATTTTAGAGTCGGCAATCAACTTCGCTTCATCTAAGAGTCTTTTCGATGTCTCATTTGCCCTTCCAAAATCAAGACTTGAGCTGGCAAGGTGTGCGGCGTCAATGATAATTCCCCCTAGTAAAAGTGATAGTTCACCCAACTGAAAATCGAGCACTGGCATTAGCAAGAACAGCCTAGACCTGATTGTTCTTACAATAGATATGGTAGGAGACAGAACTGTAGATACATTTCCAAGTCCTACGACAGAATCAAGGCTGCGTCGTACCTGTCGTAGTGATTCTACTGCATATGATATTTCAAGCTCTGACACTACTTGTTTTTCCAGAGTTCGTAGGCTTTCTTGGTTTCTCTCACTTTTGTAAAGTTCCAAGTTGGACTTGTCGAGTTCCAATCTTCTTTGGCTTAGAATTTCTAGTGCCTTATCTACGATTTCAACTGCATAATCTATTCTTGGCTTTATTGTACTTGTTCGGACAATCTGATTTTTAGTCCCATCCTCTATTACCCATTTTGATATTGTCATTTCAATCAAAACATTAGATTTTGATTTATCAAATCCTTGTTACGCCAAGTTCTGTCACCGTAGTAACGAGGCTTGTGGATACAGCTTAGTATTTTTTCTAGCCTTTGTCCAATGAATTTAGCTATTGGGCTTACCTTCCAGATAGATGATCTTTGCCATGGTCAAGGGACAAGATTTAGCAGTAAGCTTGGAGGAATTTGGCTTGAGCAAGTATGAGGCGCAAGCTTACGTCACTCTAATTACAAAGGGAACAATTTCTGCAGGTGAGTTATCATACTATTCCAATTTACCGAGAACTAAAGTATATCCTACTTTACTAAAACTGGAAAAAAAGAAGATTGCAATCATCTCAAAAAGCAAGCCAATAATGTGTACTGCTATTGCACCAGAAGATGCGTTTGATGAGATAATTCATGAACAGATAAACCGCGTCAATGCCATGAATAGTTTAATTACAAAATTAAAGCAGCTCAGTGAAAACAGTAAGAAGGCAAGAGGTGCCGAAGAAAAGAGATACTTTCATCTTGCTCCAAACTATGTATTCAAGCAACTACAATCTATGATTGAAGGCTCAAAGATATCAATTCATGTACTAGTGGATTCATGGGGTCTCAATCTCTTGTCCCAATGTAAGGAAGCATTAATCCATGCATTAAGAAAGAATATTGATGTAAAGATAATCATTCCTACAAGTCTGGTAGGAACAGAAACTTTTCATGATCTCCCAGCAGGAGTCAAACTAAAAACTGCCGATATTGGTCAAAATGTAATTGTGTTCGATGATTCAGAAATTCTCATGATAAATAGCAGCAATGGCAAGGGCGCGATATTTCTTTCCACGGACGTATTGGGAACAAACCAGGTCAAAGCCTTCGAGCAGGAATGGCGAAGCAGTATGAAGGTAAACAATCTCTCAGACATGACAAAGGCAGATGCCCAAGAGGCACTCAAGACAATTCAGGTGATAAACGAAAATGGTCTCGGATTTGTACTAAATTCCATGTTAAACTCAAAAAGCAAGGGCATAGACATGTTGGTTTTCCTGAAGAAAAATGGACTTGATTTAGAATCTAAGACACTTGATGATATCATATCTCTTGTTGACTCTACTCTTGACATTACATGTTCAGGCCAACTCCGCTATGAACCTCAAGGAAATAATTTTGTAATAGAATCCAAAGCAAATAGTGGACACTCTATTCCTTGGGCATTGTTACTTGAAGGATACCTAAACAAGAAAGGAATCAAAACCAAGATGATTTACAGCGACCGCCAGCAGACTGGCGAGAAGATACACATCAAAGTTGATTCCAAACTAGTGATAAATTAGCTCTGTAATGTAAAAGAACCACATTTTGCCAAGATTGAATAAATCAAATATTGGATGAATTTCCTTTTGGATGATAGGACGATAGATATGGTGTCAGAAGAGCATCAGAAGTTACTAAATTCCTTGGCTAAAGCGTTGGAGGCAGAAGGTGTTATAATAACACATATCGATATTGCTAATACTCCAGAATTCTTTGATGAAAAATACAGAAATTTGCCAAAACCAAAAGAAAGAGATGGGCACATACCCGACCTGGAAGGCATGAAGGGCGCCTTGAGACACTTGGGAGAAGTTAAGACAAGCATCAAGGGAGATCCCAAGATAGATTCCCAATTGAAGTCATTTACAAATAGGGAGATGAATGGCAAAGAGATTCCCTTACACATAACTGTACCAAAGGCGCGCAAAAAAGAATTGGAAAAAAAGTTGTACAAGATGCGGCTATACGACAAATACAAAAATGGCACAATTAGAATCTGGGCATAAAATAATTGCGATATAACAGATTTGTCGGACATCCCTAACAGAATACACAGTCATAGTTACTACCTTTATTAAATCAGTGAATTTATCACATCTGTAAATGCCGATTTCAAGTGAGTTTGATCCAAAAAAGATTGAAGCTGAGGTAAAGCAGCAGTTATCATCGATAGATTTAGAGAAATTAATTTTCGGGTCACCAAATAAAACAAAAAAGATTGCTTTCATAGAAGGACCGCCCACTATGAATGGTACACCTCACGCAGGTCATCTCAGGGGTAGAGTGATGAAAGATTTATGGTATAGATACATGACTCTTCGAGGCTACAAGGTAATATTCAACGCAGGCTGGGATACACAAGGTCTTCCTGTTGAATTACAAGCAGAAAAGGAGCTTGGAATTACTGGAAGCAAATCTCAGGTGGTGGAATCTGCAGGAGTAGAGAAATTAGTTTTAGAATGTAAAAAAATTGTTCAAAGATTTAACGAAAAATGGATTGAATCTGACAATCTTTTAGGAATGTCATTTAACCAAAAAAATGCATATTGGACATACAAGGATGAATACATTGAAAGAGAATGGCAGTATCTAAAGAAGGCCTACGAAAATGGAATTTTATCTGAGGCCTACAAGGTAGTTGCGTATTGTCCTAGTTGCCAGACTTCGCTTAGTCATGCAGAAGTAAATCAAGGATACGAAACCGTGCAAGACCCATCTCTATACTATAAAGTAAAATTGCAAGATGAAGATTTGTATTTGATAGTTTGGACCACAATGCCATTTACACTTGTTACAGATACAATGGTTGGAGTAAGTCCTGATGAGAATTATGTACATGCCAAAGTTGGAGATGAAACATGGCTTGTTGGAGAGAAGCGATTAGAAGAATTTATGAAAGAAGCTAAGATTGATGGTTATTCAATAACTAAAACATCAAAGGGTTCTGATTTTGAAGGAAGAAAATACATTCATCCCCTACTAGATGAAATTTCAGGACTCAAAGAACGTTCTATTCTTCCAAAATTTCATACGGTTGTAGCCGAAAGTTTTGTTGATATACAGACAGGAAGTGGTCTTGTTCACCTATCACCTGCAAATGGCGAAGAGGATTTTGAGATTGCAACTAGAAGATCGATACCAATTTTCAATCCCATAAACGACGAAGCTAAATTCACAAAAGATGCAGGCGTCTATTCCGGCCTGTTTGTGAGGGATGCCGATGAAAAAATAGTGAGTACACTTAAAGAAAAAGGAGCCCTTGTAAGAATTGGAAAGATAAAACACCAATACCCACTGTGTTGGAGATCACAGCACAAGCTTCTCTGGCTTGCCAGAAGGGGATTCTTTTATTTCCTTGATAGACTTGGCGATAAGGCGGTAAAAGCCGCTGAAAATGTCGAATATTTCTTTGAACCACCCAGAAACAGGTTTGTTGAAATAATCAAGGACAAACATCCATGGTGTATCTCAAGAGAACGCATCTGGGGCTGTCCACTTCCCTTATGGAACTGCAAGAATTGCGGTAATCAGAAATGGCTTTTCTCAAGAGATGAGATAGTCAAAGCGTCTTCCGAACTTCCAGACGGACCAAACTTTGAGCTACACAGACCTTGGATAGACAATGTTGTAATAAACTGCGACAAATGCAAAACAAAAATGGAAAGGGAGCAATTTGTTCTTGACACATGGCATAACAGCGGAGCTGCTCCCTATGCATCCCTTACTGATCCCGAGTATAAGGAAAACATCCCTGCCGCATTTCTTACCGAAGGAATAGACCAGACAAGAGGTTGGGCATACACCATGTTGATAGAGAACGTCATATTCAACAACGCTCCTGTTGCACCATTCAAATCATTTTTGTTTCAGGGACACGTGCTTGACAAAAATGGTAACAAGATGAGCAAAAGTCTTGGAAATGTAATTGATGCAATAGAATTACTTGGCAAGTATTCAGTAGATTTAATCAGATTATACTTTATGTGGAAATCAAGCCCAATTGAACCACTTAATTTTAGCACAGACGAGCTTGTATCAAGACCTTATCAAATTCTAAGCACACTTTATCACTTGCATATTTACTTTAAACAAAACAGCGAATACGACAAGTATGAAAAAACATTTACTGTTCAATGGGCCAAAGAAAAAAACATTCTAAAAGAACCAGAGATCTGGATTTTATCCAAGCTTCAAAAATTAATTTCGTCAGTCATTGAATCACAGGATAGATGTAGATTTCATGAAGCAGCTAGAGCAATAGACGATTTTATAATTAATTCAGTAAGTCAGGTGTACATTCCAATTACACGTGAAGAACTCTGGGCAGAAGATGAAGCACAGAGAGAAAGAAGACTTGCAATTTATGCTACACTTTCTGAGATTTTAAGAACTCTCGACATAATACTCCACCCCATTTGCCCGTTTACAACACAATACTTGTACAACGGCATGTTTGTAGAAAAAAAGAGCATACTTTTAGATGATTTTCCTATGTCTCAAAAATCACTAATCAATGACACCATAGAAGAATCATTTGATCTAATGAAAGAAACGGTATCAGTTGCTTCTGCTGCAAGAATGAAAGGTAAGCTAAAAAGAAGATGGCCACTCAATGAGGCAATTATTTGTGTGGAACCGTCTCAGAAAGCAAAGCTGGAGTCTCTTTCAAATTTGTTAATATCTCAACTTAATGTAGAAAAATATCAAATAGTAGAGTTGCCAAAATCTGAAGGCCTTGAACTTCTTTCCAACCTCATGAAATCAAAGATGCCAATAATGCCCAAAGTCGAACTGAACCGTAAAAAAATAGGCCCAAAAGCCAAACAAGACATGGAAAAACTTCTTTCGAAATTCTCAGAGACTGATCCAAAAACAATTGTGGAAGGATTACTAAACAAAGGAACCTTTGTCTTTGATTTGGGAGACAATAAGATCGAGTTAACTAAAGATGAATTCGTTGTTGATTTTTCAGAACAAGAAATTTATGCAATGGCAAAACGTGACTCACTTATTGTATTTATCAGCACATCAAGAAATCACGAAATGATGTCACGTGGTTTAGTACGTGACATTGCAAGAAGATTGCAAGTCTTAAGAAAAGAACGCGGATACAATCCAACCGATGTTATTGATGCAGCCTATGTCTTGGGATTAGATGATGAGTCACTTGAAATGGTTAAAGGAAAACAATCTGAGTTATCCTTCCTTGTAAGGGTAAAAAGAATAGAATTTTCAGATAAAGCCAAAAGTTACAAAGACGAGGATGTGGATGGTCAAAAGATTCGAATCTCAGTTGAGTAGGGTTTCATCCACCCAATTAAATATCTAAGATGCTACCTATATCCATGCCAAAGCAAATAACTCTTGATGGCTGGCTTCTATCACATTTTGAGGTATTACTAAAGAAGGGCTCTGTACATGTTGCAAAGACCAAAACCCCCATAATTCTATACAGAAATGTGATAGAAGAAGAAGTCGAGTCTTATCAAGAGACGGTCTGTACGCTTACTGAAGACTATGTCATAATTCAACTGATAACCTCGGGTGGAGGCATAGTACCAAGTTTTCAACAACAACTTGTTTTCACAGTAGATGAATTTCCAAAATGGTTAATGAAAAAAAGCAAGGAACAATTGCGTCACTGTGTAGATTTTCTTGAAGAACAATTCAAGTGATATTAACATGTGTACAAACTTTGCTGCGATCTAACCCATAGGATGTGATTCGGTATTTTATGGCGTGAGTTATAGCATACAGATTATAAAACCATGAAAATGAAACCTTTCCATGCGTTTACTAGAGTATCAAGCAAAATCATTGTTTTCAGATTATAAAATTCCTATTCCCCAAGGGTTTACTTCTACAGATATTGAACAAGGCAGAAAAGACGCTGCAAAACTTGGTTTTCCTTTTGTCGTCAAAGCTCAAATGGCCGTAGGCGGACGAGGAAAAGCAGGCGCCATTCAAAAGTGTCATAATGCAGATGAGTTTGAGCTAAAGTATCCTGAAATTATGCAGAAAGTGGTCAAAGGAGAAAAGACAAAAGCAATATTACTTGAAAAAATGGCCGACATTAAAAAAGAGCTTTACCTTTCACTATTTTTGAATAGAGGTAAAAGATGCTACACAATAATTGCTTCTGCTGAAGGTGGAGTAGAAATTGAATCTGTAAAAAACCAGATAATACGAGAGGTTGGACTAGGAGATGTTGATAGTAAAACTGCGGAGAATGTTGGAAAGGAGATGGGTCTAAAAGATAAAGCACTTGGCCAGTTTGTGGATATTCTTCAAAAATTATCCAAGGTTACTGTAGAAAAAGAAGCTGAGCTTGCTGAGATTAATCCTCTTGCAATACTAAAGGATGATTCATTGCTTGCATTAGATGGCAAAGTCATAATTGATGATAATTCAATGTTCAGACATGATGAGTTACGAAAGTTTCAAGAGGTATCTGAACTGGAGGAAAAGGCTGAAAAAAGTGGTTTCTCACTAGTGGAACTTGATGGAAATATTGCCGTAGTTGGAAATGGTGCGGGACTAGTCATGTCCACTCTTGACATGTTATCGGACCATGGTGGAAAGCCAGCATGTTTCCTTGACGTAGGAGGCGGAGCTACAACTGACACTGTATATGAAGCGCTAACACTGATAAGCAAAATGAAAAAAGTCAGTGGCATACTTGTGAATCTTTATGGTGGAATAGTCAAAACTACAACGGTCGCCACCGCTTTTATAAAAGCATATGAAAACAAAATAATTGATGTACCTGTTTTTGCAAGAATGTCTGGTGCGGAAGCAGACAAATCAAAAGAAATGTTGAAAGGATCTAGAACAAAGATGTTCGATACTATTGAAGAAGCAATAAATGCAGCAGTAATTGAGGTCAACAAAAATGGCTGATCTTTTCGAATTACTCATCGGAAAGGAAGGAGAAAAGGATTACAAGAAAAAAGGTGTAATAGTTCAAGGGATAACTGGAAAGTTTGGATCATTTCACACACAACAAATGTTGGCATATGGAACTAATGTTGTAGCTGGAGTTACACCTGGTAAAGGCGGACAAAAATTGGAAGGAGTCCCAATTTATGAAACAATGAAAGAAGCAGTAGATGCAACAGGTGCAAAGATTTCAATAGTTTTCGTCCCTGCAAAATTCTTTTTGAGTGCAGCAGTGGAGGCTCTCGATGCTGGTATAAAATTACTTGTTGCAATTCCAGAACATGTTCCAGTAAAAGACGCCTTAACAATAGTAGATTTGGCAAAGAAAAAAGATGCAATCATCATAGGACCAAATACACCTGGAATCATAATTCCAGGACTCATGAAGATTGGCATCATGCCGGCATCGCCCTTTAAACCTGGAAGAATAGTAGTAATTTCGCGAAGTGGTACTTTGATGTATGAAGTGTCTCACAATATCTCACTTGCAAACTTTGGTCAAAGCATATGTTTAGGCATAGGCGGAGATCCCATCAATGGAACACCGCTCATAGAAGCATTTGACAGGATTAGAAACGGAGCTAACATTGACGGGGTAGTAGTAGTTGGAGAAATAGGTGGAGATGCCGAGGAAATGTTAGCACAACATATTATCGATACCAAGTTTGACAAACCTGTTGTAGCATACATTGCTGGGAGAGCTGCACCAAAAGAAAAGAGGATGGGGCATGCAGGCGCTATAATTTATGGGAATTACGGGTCAGCAGAATCAAAGGTATCCATGTATGCCAAGGCAAATGTACCTGTAGCTAAACGACCTGCAGAAGTTCCAATGTTACTTGCAGGTAAGCTAGAAATGGGTAGAAACAAATAGCCGGTAGAGAGGAGAAATAAAGATGCCAATTACAGACCCACTGAAAAAACAAATTGCACAGAAAGCAAGATTATACTTTAAAGTCTGCTTCTCTTGCGGAGCTAAGAATCCAATGGCTGCCACAAGATGTCGAAAGTGTCACAATAACTATTTGAGACTAAAGAATAGAACTCTGGGCATCAAAAAGTAATCAGTGAATCATTCCAATCCATCTATTTTATACCATTCTTAATTTATTCACAACATCAAACTTTGATATACTGGTACTTGCAATGCTGAAAATAGTTGTTCATAATTAACTTTAAAAATTACGATGAAATCTCAGGTTCTAATGCGATTAAATTAGCAAAAGTAGCTTCTAAAATTGCAAAAAAATACAAGATAAAAATTGTAGTGTGCCCACCTCAGCACTTGTTATCAGAGGTTGCAAAAGTTCCTGTTACGGTATTTGCACAGCATCTTGACGCATCAAAAGTTGGAAGTACAACAGGGTATGTCATACCAGAACTTGTAAAAAAATCCAAAATCCGTGGTACATTGATTAACCACAGTGAGCATAGAATACCAAGCAACAGTATTGAAGAGTTATTGCCAAGACTCAAGACTTTAGGTATGACATCAATAGTATGTGTAAAAGATGTAAGTGAAGCAGAAAAATACTCAAAATTAAACCCCGATTATGTTGCAATAGAGCCACCTGAGCTTATAGGAACTGGAAGAGCAGTTTCAAAAGAAAGACCAGAGGTCATAACAAATTCAGTTAAAGCAGTCAAGAGTGCCAATAATTCCACTCGGCTACTGTGTGGGGCAGGTATTGTTTCCGGAGATGACGTATCAAGAGCCCTCGAGCTTGGTGCAAGTGGGATTCTGGTAGCAAGCGGAATAATCAAAGCAAAAAGCTGGCAAAAAGCAATAGAAGAATTTGCCCAAGCATTCAAAAAGAACAGAAAAGTTTGATATCCCGCATTTAACAGGATGCATGTATGAGATCAGTCTATTTTTTTAACGAAGGTGACGGAAAGAACAAGAAACTGTTTGGTGGTAAGGGAGCTGGTCTAGTTGAAATGACAAGGTTGGGCCTTCCAGTTCCTCCAGGCTTTACAATTACAACTGAGGTATGTAACAAGTATTATGAGAACAACAAAAAATTGTCCAAAAATCTCATGCCTGAAGTTAAAAGAAATGTACAGAAAATCGAGAAAAGAGTAGGCAAAAAGTTTGGTTCTGACAAAGATCCCCTTCTAGTCTCCGTAAGGTCAGGTGCTGCAGTATCAATGCCTGGGATGATGGACACCATACTCAACCTAGGATTAAATGATAAAACTGTAATTGGTCTTGCAAATGTCAGTAAAAATCCCAGATTTGCATGGGATTCTTATCGAAGATTTGTCCAATTGTTTGGCAAGATAGTTTTTGGTATTGATGATAAAAAATTTGATCATGTCTTAGAGAGTACAAAAAAAGAACAAAATGTACACCAAGACTTTGAGCTTACTGAGGAGTCACTAAGAAAGGTAGTCTCTCAATACAAGAGCATTTGCCAAGAACATACTGGGAAGCCATTTCCCGAGGATCCCTTTGAGCAGTTAGAGTTGGCTATTGAGGCAGTTTTTAGAAGTTGGATGGGAGAAAGAGCGGTGATATACAGAGAAAAGTACAAGATTACAAAGGATATCGCAAATGGCACTGCAGTGAACGTTGTCACAATGGTTTTTGGCAACATGGGAAATGATAGTGCTACAGGAGTTGTATTCACACGCGATCCATCAGATGGTTCAAAGAGAGTCTTTGGCGAATATCTTGTCAATGCACAAGGCGAAGACGTAGTTGCAGGAATACGAACGCCTCAGCCAATAGATCAGTTGGCAAAAGAATTGCCTTCAACACATAAACAATTACTGGCAACTTGTGCAAAACTTGAAAAACATTTCAGAGAACCTCAAGATATAGAGTTTACAGTAGAACGAGGCGAGTTCTACCTTTTACAAACACGTTCTGCCAAAATGAATGCTGCCAGTATGATAAGGACTTCTGTAGACATGGTAAAGGAGAAGTTGATATCAAAAGAAAGAGCCATTTTGCGACTTAATCCAGAAGATCTAGACCAACTACTACACAAGACTATTGATTCAGAAGCTGCCAAGAAATTCAACTCGATAGCAAGGGGGATCCCTGCCTCTCCAGGGGCAGCCACTGGGATTGTTGTTTTTGATGTCAAGAAAGCAGTTTCTCTTGGAGAAAATGGAAGTAAGGTGATACTTGTCAGAGAAGAGACCAAACCTGAAGATGTCCCAGCATTTTTCACTGCAGTTGGCATCTTAACAAGCAGGGGCGGAAAGACATCACATGCTGCGGTTGTAGCAAGAGGAATGGGCAAACCATGCATCGTTGGGTGTACTGACATTAGAATTGACTATTCTGCAAACCAGTTTCTTGTTAATGGAAAAGTTGTTCACGAAGGAGAAGCTGTCACAATAGATGGCAGTGCAGGAATTGTATATACAGGCGAGATACCAACTATAGAACCAAAACTTACAAATGAATTTAAGACAATTCTTGAATGGGCCGAAAAATTCAAAAAATTAGGAATAAGAGCAAATGCAGATACCCCACAGGCTGCAAAGCTTGCTCGTACTTATGGTGCCAAAGGCATTGGTTTATGCAGAACAGAAAGAATGTTCAATGCTCGTGATAGACTCGCAGTATTTGTAGATATGATACTTGCGAAAACTTTGGAAGAAAGAAAAGTAGTACTTGAAAAATTACGAGTGTTACAAAAAAATGATTTCAAGGAAATACTCAAAGTAATGGAAGGATACCATGTAACAATAAGACTTTTAGATCCTCCATTACATGAATTTCTGCCAAACACTGAGGAGTTAATGAATAAAATTTACGCTCTAGAAAAACAGGGCCCATCAAATGATCTTGATACTACAAAGAAACTGCTTGAGAGGGCAAAAGAATTGGCCGAGATCAATCCAATGATGGGTCACCGTGGTGTGAGAGTTGGTATAACATTCCCTGAGATCTATGAAATGCAGATTAGAGCGATATGTGAGGCATCAACAGAGCTCTTAAAAGACAAAATAGAGATTCACCCGCAAATAATGATTCCACAGGTTGGAAGTATAAACGAATTAAATCACATCAAGAAAATTTATGATAAAATAAAATTAGATGTGGAATCCAAATTTGGAGTAAAATTAAAGATTAATTTTGGTACAATGATGGAGGTTGTTCGTGCTTGCTTGACTGCAGATGAATTGGCACAAACAGCTGAATTCTTTAGTTTTGGAACAAATGACCTCACCCAAGCAGTCTTTAGCTTTAGCAGGGAAGATGCCGAAGGCAAATTCATTCCTGAATATTTTGAAAAAGAGATCATGAACGAGAATCCGTTTCAATCTCTTGATGTTAATGGCGTTGGCAG
>JBOGQX010000016.1:0-19629 GCA_050749285.1 Nitrosotalea sp.
CTGATGCTTCATCTGGAAAAAATCGACAATATTCTTGCCTCTGACAAGGCCATCCGTTACGTGGGAATAATTGATTCTACAGGAAATATTGTCGCTTCCAAAAGCCGCGGGGGGGGGAGTGTTACAGATAAAGATGAGATATTCAGATTTGACCTCCGTATCTTAAAATCGGTACTTGATGTTGAAAATGATATCCATGGAAAAACAACCTGTTGTATCACTACAAGAGAAAAGATAGAACAACTTGTCTGGTATCATGATGATTTAATAATTTACGTAACTTGCGATCCTGACCTAGACCGTTCAAAGCTATTACAAATTTCATACAAAGTCCAAGATCTGGTTAGAGAACTTGTTGCATCTTTGGCATAAAATGACTTGGCAAGTGAAGAAGGGGGGGGGGAATCGTGATTGTTTCTCAAAATATTTTACTGGTTTGAAAATGAGAAAAATTATCTTTCTCCAAGTATTTGCAGTACTAGTATTTGTTTTATCATTTTTACCACAGGATGTACATGCAACAGGTTTTCTTAACCAGTCCTATTGTACCACAACCCTAAGCCCAGCCGGAACATGGGATAGTGAAACCAACACTTGTACTATTACAGGTAGTGATTCATTTAATTTCGGTGACACTCTTACAATCCTTTCAGGTACTACACTTAAAGTCGACTCCGGTGGTAGTCTTATAATCAACTCCGCTAGCTTCACACTCACAGTAAGCTCTGGCGGCACAATTTCAAATTCCGGTACGATCACCAACAACGGCGGTACCATAACAATCAACTCCGGTGGTACTTTTACAATCAACTCCGGAGGTACACTTACAGTCAACTCCGGTACCGTATCAAACTCTGGTACAATTGCCAACTCTGGTTCCATCACCAACTCTGGTTCCATCACCAACAATGGTTCCATCACCAACTCTGGCACAATTACCAACAACAATGGTTCCATACACAACTCTGGTACAATCTCAGGTACTGGTACAATCTTGGGCACAGCTATAATTACTGTTACAGTTAGATTATCTGCAACATCGGGTGCAGCAGGTACATCTGTCACAATGTCTGGTTCTGGATTTGTAGTAAGTCATGCCATAACTGCCACATATGGTGGTATAGCACTAACGCTGGGCGGCACATGTAATACAGATACATCTGGAAACCTAGCTGGCTGTACATTTACAGTACCTGCTTCTACATCCGGTGCACATACTGTTACAGCAACTGATCTTCTCACCTCCCCAACAGCAACATTTACAGTTACAACACCAACAATTGTAGCAAACCCAACATTAGGCCTAGTGAGTACTACAGTCTACATCAACTTTAACAACCTAATCGCATCTCATTCTGATACAATCAAGTTTGGCACAACTGCAATCTCCAACAGTACAGTAAATACAAACTCCACTGGTGGCTGGAGGGGAACGGTAACAGTGCCAGCAAGTACTCCGGCAGGATCACAGCCAGTCACAGTAAGCGATGGAACCAACTCAATAAACACAGCATTTACAGTTGGAACAGCCCAAGTGAGTGGAACAACCGTGACTACTACTACTGGCAACGTCGATTTGACTTCATCGGTAACTGGTCAAGCTAATATGCCTACTGGAACCAGTGCTATTGTCTTGAGTGATAACACCGCTCTTAATCTTGCAAATTCTCTTAACACTGCATCAGGAGGAAATATTGTTGTCGGGGGATCATCAGTTGCATTGAATAGCTTCACAAGTGGCACTCTGTCCGGTGTGAATTTAGCCGTACCACAGAATATTGGAGGTCAGAGTGTTGCTGTAAACCAAGCAGTAGAGATTGTGTCGGGCCAGGTCGGAACACCTATAACAATTACAAATGCTGCAATACCCAACCTAAGTTATTCAATTCCTGATGGCACTACAGTTCTTGCACCAAGTGGCTGGGATGGAAAAATAGATCCACCAATGACAGCTTCTTCTTCTGGCACACCGCCGTCAGGGTTCTCCATAGGAAATACTGTGATTGAAGTAGGCTCTCCTACATCGGTACTTGTCTTTGATAAACCCGTTACAGTGCTTCTTTCTGGTGTGACAGGTACCGTCGGCTACAAGCCAGCGGGTTCAAACAACTGGATAGTTATTACAAATACCTGTGGTGGAACATATTCGTCTCCTTCCAATCCAACGTTTCCTGGTGAATGCTTCATATCAAATGGAATTGATACCAAGATTGTAACATATCACTTTACCACTTTTAGTTCTTTGAGTACCAATACAGCAGGGAGAGGGGGAGGGGGCAGCACTCCAGGATTTGCTCCATCGTTTACCACAGGATTTGCACCAAATGAATATCCTATTACAATTAACGGGATTGGGTTCAAGCCTGGAAGTTATGCAACCACTGCCCCATCTACCGTGCAGATTACAACAGGACAACCAATCCAGCTAAAGCTACTCCTTTACGGAGACCAGGGCCCGTCATCTGTCCAGCACGTATCCCTCCTTACAAACCTGCGGGGCAACCAAAGAGAGGTGGGACAGAGCGATACCGTAATATCATGGGACAGGTCAACAACGCCGCAACTTTCCGTAATTGATCCTCATAGCTACTTTGGGCAAGTTACAGTAAACACAGTGCCAGATGGCAGCAAGCTTGAGGTTGACTATACCATAACATTTGCAAAACCAATGTTAACATCTGATCTGGCAATAATGAAATGGGGAACAGATATCTACAGCTCCACTACATATATTATCAATGCATGGGAATCTGTACCTGGAATCCTGGTATCATCATCGACTCTGCCAAAAGAATCACCTGCACTAATCAATGGCACTAGTACAAACCCACAGCCTGCAAACCAGCAACCACTAACAAGCCAGCCTGATATCATGCAATCAATAAAAGAATGGGGGGGATACGCACCTAATTCCATCTCGGACTCGCAGCTGTTGGCAGATGCAGGAATGCACGGCACCCACATACCGTCATGGATGATGAAGGATACCAAGTGGGTGGTTGACGGAACAATCAGCCAGCAAGATTTTGAGAATGCGTTAAAGTATCTGGAACAAAAAGGAATTGTAAAATAAAAAATTTGGAAAATCTTATTCGCAATAAAATTGGAAAAGATGTTTCTTTATTACATGTCAACATGTAACATGAAATCTTTAGAGGCAGAGATTTAGCTCATATCACTCAGGAAAAGTAAGATTCCTCCAATCTTCCAAAAATAAATTCAAAATAAAAAATTGGGAAAGGGTTTTGATTTCACCCTAATCACCTGATTATTTTACGGTGCGGAAAGCGAGATGTAGCACCATGTGTGGGCTCAAATACCCACCAGTCCACCTTTTTGATTCTTGGCAAAGGGATAGTATTCTTTATAGTACAGAAAATAGAGTGCATCAGTAAATGGCTCTGGATTTTGATTTCGAAATGCTGTTTTATCTTGGTATAATTACTGTAGGAGTATTCATTGTTCCAATTGGATCGGAATCTGGTCCGCCGTATTACCTTATTGCAGGTCTTATCCTTATTGGAGCAGGAATTGCCTTAGTCTATCGTAAAATAAAGAAAAAATAATGTTCTTACGTGGTTCTAAATTTTGAACTAGATCTTAGCTTCTCTACTAATTTACTGAATATTTCATTGTGGCTTACATCTGTGAAATTGACTGTGCCTCCTTCTTTCATTACTTGTTTTTCAAATTTCTCTTTAATTGCAAAAGTTACAGATGAATAATGTATTAGTCCTTTCAGCTTTTCTTGAACTATGGTTTCAGTATCGGGAAAGGTTGCAAAATGAAAAGCCATTCCACCAGCCCAAAAGATTGTTGGTATGCCTCCACCAGCAGATCGCGCACTAGCAATTATCTGTGTTACCCAATCATCAAACTTTAGCTCAAGTACTTCATGTATGATAAGCTTCTTCCACGGTTCGATTGTTATTTCCAAAGCCTACTCATGTCGGACTTCAGTTTTATTTAAAGAAGAATGATCGCTTGTACTTTAGGATTTCAGTAAAAGGAAGTTTCATTTTCGAAAGATGGATTTAAATACTATGACGTTTTTTGGATAGCTAGGTAATTCAGAAATGCAAGATTGGAGTCAAGCAGGTGTATACATACCATTGGCGGTTGGTTTAATCCCAGGATTCATTTATTGGTGTGTAATTACCGCAATGAAGAAAAACAAGTAAATTACCATATATTCTTCTTTTTCTAATTCATGGCTGAGAGCTAATTTTGTAAAAGCTTCTAACCCACGTTGTATAGAATATGATATATCGCATATGATTAATTACCTTAATGCAAATGTAATATTATGAGAGCCATAATACTTTCCAGTATCTTCATTATTGCATTATTCTCCAGTAGCAGTGGGTGGGGACAAACTTCAACGGATCTTACACTGCAACCATGTAACCTGCCTACTGTCCAAGGATCAGGAACACCTGGCCCTTCCAGCAATTTGACAGTCTACGCCTGTAGCACGTACAGCTACAAAGCGGATGATGGTACTACCGTTGTACTAGGTGAAGTTCAGAATCATAATGACTTTCCAATATTAAATGTAAAAATCGGTATACAATTCTTAGATGGAAATGATAATATTGTAGAATACAAGACTGGTACCACACTTCTTCAAGTTGTTCCACCACAAGGGACGGCTCCATTTTCAATATCTTCAACAAAACCTGACCCGTCAATCACTAGGATTTCTACGAACATAGCGGGTTTTAACTCTGCAGCTCCACGAGATCAACTATTGCAAATCTCTCCAGGTTTATTGCAGGTTTCTGATAAACTAACCCTTTCAGGTACCATAACCAATAGTGGTACAGCAACAGCAACAAATACACGGATTTATCTAATCTCGTTTGATCCTTTTTCAAGAGTGGTTGCTATAGGGAATACTACAACTTCAGATATTGGAAAAGGGGTCACGGTAAATTTTAACATAAGTGGAACACCTAGTCCTCGGGCAAAATCTTATTCCATTGTTGCAGAATCTGACAATTATCAATCAAAACTCACTGATGTCACAAACGTGTTGGTATCACTACCGGTAGCAATAAGCAACACAGTTGTTACAGATCTTAACGGAACAAAGTATTCTACAATTCCAGTGGGTGCTCCAGTTAAGATAAGCAGTAATTTGGAGTATCTTGCAAGTAATTCACAACCATACGTTTACTATGTTCAAGTAAAACAATTTGGCGGTCAAGTCGTATTCATCGGTAACTCTCAAGGAGTATTCCTTGGGCCAACAGATCAACCATCGGTAACTTGGACGCCTGATACAGATGGTTCGTATTATATTGAGACCTATGTGTGGAATTCTGATAAAGTTCCATTATCGTCAGCAGGAACCAGAATTAACGTAGTACTTGTGAAATAGTAATATCTTAACGCCATTATTCAATTTTCATATGAAAAAATTCAACATTGTTGCTCTTGGCGGAACATTTGATCTAATACACCGCGGACATATCGAACTCTTACGAAAAGGTTTCTCCATCTCATCCAAAGTAATCATAGGTCTAACAAGCGACGAATTTGCGCAAAAAAAAGACAAGAAACTCATGAATGGATATTTACAACGATACAAAACTTTAGAAGAGATTATAACAAAGATTTTTCCAAATGCAAAATATGAAATAAGTAAACTTGAAAATGACTTTGGACCCGCAGTTCTAGAAAAAAGTGTTGAAGCTTTGGTTCTAAGTGAAGAAACTTCCTTTCAGGGCAAGGAATTGAATAGACTTAGAAGACAAAGAAATGCTCCAGATGTTGAGATAATAATAGTGCCAATGGTTCTCGCAAAAGATGGTAAACGAATATCCACCTCAAGAATTAGAAGTTCAGAAATTGATATTGATGGTAATATTCTTGCTATTGACAAATAGATTGTCTATATTTGAGTAACTGTTCTAAAACGGTAAAATATCTGATAAAGCATTGAAAGAAATAACAAATAGAATGTTAGGTAAGATGTCATCTGATATTACAAATCTAAAAGAGGGTCTGGATCCTGAAAACATTGCATTTTGGTACAAGAAAGTTATTGATGAGGCAAAAGAGATGGCTCCATCTTGGCTTGTAGATAAAATAAATGTAAAACAAGATCCTATTCTATATCTCAAGTTTAACTTGGATATCTCAAAGCGAGCTGTACGATATCTCATGATAGCGATAGAAAATAACCTAGATGAAATGCCATACACTACAAAATTGTACTTTCTAAAGGTACAAGAAATTGTAGGTCAAGAAATGGACAAGTCTCTAGTGTAAAATCATTCTTTTGTAATCTCTATTGTGTTTTCAACTATTTTGGTGTCAGAAATTCTATTATTTTTTTCTATCACTGATTGAATAAAATCAGCAAAAGACTCAGCCTCCGACTTGTCTTTTAGGAGTATGCTGTGCGCAGATTTGTCCTTTAATGCTATTATGAGCTCATTTTCAATTATCTCAAGTATTCCAGTGATGAAGGTCTCATTGTTGTCCTTTACATAAATCAGACTTGCCAGTTTTTGTGCTTCATAATTATCCTCGCAGATTATTTTTTTCTTCATTTTCAAACTAATCGAACAGAAACTTATCAATCTGATCTTTTGCTTTTTCTCTTTTCTTTTTGAATTCGACTATGAATGGTTTTGTTGCTTCTTTCAGATTGCACTTACATTCTCCACACAGGAGCTCTCCACCCTTACATTTCCTTGCACGTTCGTCTGATTCTTTTTCTGTATCAAAAAAGTATCTTAGGTACCAAAAGACGGGACATATGCTAAAGTTTGCTCCAAGCTTTCGTTGAAGATCAACGGTGGGTTGACCGCCAGTAAAAGTGTTAGAAATTTTTTTGTCTATTGTCTCATCATTATCTGTTGTGAAAATGGCCGTCTCGGGAACCGATGAAGACATCTTTCCTTGTATGCCAAGTCCAGGTAAGAATTTGGAATGAATCTGAGCTGGTTTTGAATATCCCAGTTTTTCTGCAATGTCTCTAGTCACTCTCCAATAAGGGTCTTGATCTATGGCGGCAGGTATGAGAACAGGTGTTGGTTTTCCTTCAATTACTGAAGGAAGAAAACATGGTGCAGCTTGGATTGGAGGAAATCCTATCATGCCAATATTTGTAGAATTTTGAAAACCAAAAACTGCTTTTACTGTTGAAAATGTAATTCTTTTCGCTATCTCCAGCGCAATTGGATAAATTCGTTTGATGTCTTTTGTATCTATTAGAATTTTTGTCTTTTTGGGATCAAAACCAACCGCAATAATATCTAAGATGTTTTCAGTAGTATACTTTGATACCTCTTGAAAGGATTTTTCGTCACTATACAAAAACTTTTCATCATCTGTAATTTGAAAGATCAAATTAACATCAAATTTTTCTTGTAGATATTTAGTAAATATCCACGGAAGTAAATGTCCCATATGAATAGGTCCAGATGGTCCACGGCCTGTATACAAATAGAACTTGTTTCCCTTTTCATACTCTGACAAAATTTTGTCAAAATCTCTATGGCTAAAAAAGTAGCCTAATTTGAGCATAGGATGAACTTCACCAGTTATTTTCTCTATACGCGCTTGTAATTCTGGAGAAATTTTTTCGGTTCCAAATTTTTGAATAAGCTTGTCGTAATCTACAGTTCCTTCTACACTCCAAGGTGTTACTGTAAAATCCTCGGCTGACATTCATGTTTCAGTTAGGTTAAGGTTTAAAAAGTCTTTTTGGTTGTTTGTCATAATGTCACAAGTTCTGCATCCAATAGAAATCAGGATTCTCAAATCATTGTCTGAAAAACAGAATTTGACACCAGATGAGCTTTCACTGAAAACTGAACTCTCTATTGATCAAGTAAGACGTGGCATTGAGTGGCTTAGATTCAAAGAGCTGGTTCAAGTTAATGAATCAGAAAAAAACCTTGTCTCACTTGGTAAAAGGGGAAATGATGCGGTTCAACATGGATTGCCAGAACGACAACTCGTTAATTACCTTAAAGCATTATTTGGTTCTAGTTGTGAAATTAATGAGGCAAAGGAACAACTACGAAATGAATTCAGCGCCGCAATTGCAAATGCTAAGAAAAATGGATGGATAGAAATCCATGAAAATAGAATCTTGCTTAAAGGATACCATGATGCTACACCAGAAGAAAGGATCATCAAATTAATTGCATTGAAAAGTCCCGATGCAATATCCGTCGATGAAATAGAAGATGAAAATACTTTCGATTCGCTGAAAAAAAGGCCCGAATTTCTCACATTTACATCAAGAAAATTTATGACAGTAAATCTTACTGAAAAAGGAATTGAAGCTTCTAAAAATACATCAAGCCAAATAACAAAAGACCTGATAAGAGCAATTGATGTAGAAGCTCTAGCTCCCACCGTATTCGCAGCAAGGAGTCATCCACTTCAAGATGTGATAGATGAAGTGCGGGAAATATTCGTTAGTCTAGGTTTTGATGAACTGGTTGGAAATAGCACCCAATCAAGTTTCTGGAATTTTGACGCTCTTTTTATTCCTCAGGATCATCCCGCTAGAGAAATGCAAGATACATTCTACTTGAAAGACTTGAAGATGAACTCAGTGGCCTCACCTGAACAAGTCAAGAAGGTTTCAGATGCTCACAAGAGTGTATGGCGTTATGATTGGCAACTTAACGAAGCAAAAAGAATGGTTTTGAGAACACATACGACATGTGTTACCATCAAAGCGCTTGCAGATCACAAGTATGATGATGCTAGATTGTTCTCTATAGGAAGAGTCTACAGAAATGAAAAAGTTAGTTACAAACATCTCGTAGAATTCAATCAAGTAGAAGGTGTTGTTGTCGGAAAAAAGGTTACACTTCGCGATCTAATGGGTCTGCAAATGGAATTTTATAGAAAAATGGGAATTAAAAAAGCTAAATTTTGGCCTACATTTTTCCCATATACTGAACCTTCTCTTCAATCAATGATATACAATGAGAGGCTTGGAAAGTGGGTAGAACTCTTTGGTATGGGAATTTTCAGACCAGAAGTTACAAAACCACTGGGAATTAAGAATCCCGTACTTGCGTGGGGTGGAGGTATAGAAAGAATAGCTATGCTGAAATTTGGTCTTAATGACGTTCGCGAGCTTTACAACAACAAATTCGGTTGGTTGAGGAGCGTACCAAAATGCCAGTAGTAACATTATATTTTGATAGGGTAGGTAAAATCCTTGGCCGTAAGATCTCGCGAGAAAAAATTCTTTCCAACTTACCGTTTTTAGGACTTGATATTGAAGAAGAAACACAAGATCATGTTAGCATAGAATATAGTCCAAATAGACCTGATTTTTCTACAGATTATGGAATAGTTGCTGGACTTCAAGGTCTTCTTGGAATAAAACTAGGAATACCAAAACTTAAGATCAAGAAAGGAAATGATGTAATAAAAGCAGATCCTTCTGTTAGTAAAGTTCGCTCATTTATTACCGCAATTGAAGCAAGAAATGGAACGCTTGATGATGAAACAATAAGACAGATAATCACCATGCAAGAGGATTTGCATAATGGAATTGGAAGAAAAAGAAAAAAAACCTCGATAGGAATTCACGATCTTGACAAAATAAGATTTCCTCTCATTTACAATACTGTGCCAAAGATCCACAAATTCATTCCTCTTGGTTCGCAGCACGAAATGACAATTTCAGAGATCCTTGAAAAAACGGAGATAGGAATAACATACAAACACCTGCTTGAAGGCAATCAAAAAGTACCTGTGATTATAGATTCAACAGGTAGTACGATATCTTTTCCGCCAATCATAAACTCAAAACTTACAGAAGTGACTCCCAGTAGCAAGAATCTTCTTGTTGAAGTTACTGCTACTGATAAAAACACTGCTGAAGATACTCTTGCAGTGGTTGCATATATTTTACAAAGTGCCGGATTTGATTTACATTCAGTTAGAATCTCAGGATCAAACAACACTACACCTTCATTAACCGCAAGAGAGATGCTGTTGGATCCAACACTTGTCAGTGAAACACTAGGTCTTGAAGTTGTTCAATCTGTAATAATAAAATCGTTAAGGAAGAGCAGACTTGATGCTAAAACAAAAGGAAAAAAGATTCTCTGTACCGTTCCAAGGTATAGGACAGATATCTTTGGCCCTATTGATTTGGTTGAAGAAATAGCCTTAGGTTATGGTATACAAAATCTGGCACCTACGATACCTCCCTCATCTTCAGCCGGACAAAAAAACAAGATTACTGTTCTCTTAGAAGCTGCTAGACAAACAATGATAGGACTTGGATATTCTGAAGTAATGAATTTTGGATTGGTGGGTCAACATATCCAATATGATTTGGTTAATCGAGATGCCTCTAAAATAATATCAATAGCTGATTCTAAGAGTAAAGAACATCAAATTTTACGTGATATGCTTATTCCTGGACTGATTGATGTGTTATCAAGAAATATCCATGAAGCTTATCCTCAAAAAATTTTCGAAATCGGGACAATATTTACTGGTGATAATCCTGTTAACGAAGAGATTCATCTTGGCTGTCTAAGTGCCCATAACGAAGTAAATTTCACTGAAATCAAATCAATTTTACAATCTGTTTTCAAATTTGGATTTAATATCATCGGTATAACAAAAACGTATGAAGATCCTTTGTTTAGTCAGGGAAGAGCGGCAAGTGTTTTCGTTAACAACAAAAAGATTGGATTGATAGGAGAAATCTCATCTAACATAATTGACAACTTTAAACTGAGAACTCCTGTAGCTGGATTTGAAATAAAGCTCACTGGACTTTTGTTTTAGCGATTTTACGCCTGTTATGCATCAAACACTGTTGCATAACGAATCGTGCGCAGTCTTTGTATAGACTACGCAGAAATCCAGACAGCATTGACGAGTAAATGGTAAAGCTTTACTGTTTCATTTACTAGCTTCACTAAACTGAATTTTTTACGTGAAAAAACTGAGTCACTAGTAAATGAAACGAGAAAAGCGGACACTTAACTAATCCGTGAGTAACTGGAAAGCTATTTGGACGAGTAAACACTCATGGAAAAAGTAGGTCGAAATTGGACGCAAGTCCATTTATCAGTAAAGCTTTTCCAACAAGGCAAGGTTTTATTGTACTTTTTCCAACGGACAGCTGGTAAAGCTTCGTAGTCTGTATAGAGACTACGAAATTACTCATCGTAATCATATGGAAGACTACGCGATGGCACCATTGCTATAACAAGCGCAAAAATTTTGATACGCCGCCTTTTTTTCAGGTCCGAATGAGTTTATTGACATAGGATAAAAATAGAATCTACCCTTTTTGTGAATAAATTTGTGCTCAATTTCGTTAGTAACTAGATAATTACGTAGGTTATGATTTGTTGGAGAGAACTTAAAATCAATACCTGTGTTATGGCTTTGTGAAAAAAAGGTTTGTATTTTTAATAATAATTGCTAGTTTTTTATTCCTAATGTTTGCCCCAATTTTGCCTACATCGCTTTTTCATGGTGCGCCATTTACACCATGCGGGATTAGCGCTTGTGATAGAGGAATAATTTCCATTTACGAGATGATCTTGAGTTGGAAAGCATTACAAAATCCTCATTTTCAATAGGGTACGACTCTCAAAGCCAGAACGAATCATTACAAAGTAAAACTTCGCAATCTATACTATGATTACGCAATGATTGGCAGACTGGTTCAAATTCTGAGTTTATTGTTTTTTGAACAACTTTACTAATTTGGTTAGATAATTGATTAAAACAAAGAAAACAACCCATCCAATTAACGAACTGACTATGGAAGCTTGGTATGGTTGAAGATTAATTTGTAGAAACTGATACTGGCTTGAGGCTTTCGTTAATGAATATACTACCTCGGAGATTGAAAATGCAGTTAACAGTTTCTTGATATCCTGTCTTATCAGGGCAGTGTCCTTCTTACCTGTCAGGGGATTATGATATCTGTGTCTGTTGTCCACATAAAATAAGAATACAAAAAGTGGAATGTAGACAAGGTATTCAGTTACCAGCGCCAACAAGGAATTTGCAATCTTATTGTTGTCAACCTGAGCATAAAGTTGAGCAACATAGGCCCCAGAAAGAACTCCAACAGAGCCAGATATGATCAAATTCTTGTTAAATAGAATAATGTCTCGATATTTACTGAAAAATCTGGTTCCAGTTCTATCGTCAGACATAATATATTATGTCAGTCATGTGTTAAATTTTTTACCATTTTTTTGCAAAAAAATAGTCACAAGTCGAAGATACTAGTCTGGTAAAACTAGTTAGGAATAGATTTTGCACTAATTTTGAATGATTCGAGAATTGGTGTAATGGACTTCGTAGTCCTATACAAGATTACGCAATGGATATCAGTAAATCCTGATGAAGATTAGTGATTGAATGTATTTTCTATGATTGTTTGGGGTGCGGACCTATGAAAGTCTGCTTGCGCCAAATCTATCATAACTACATTAGACCACACATGGGTTTAGATGGGAAAACACCTGCTGAAAAATGTGGAATTGAGATTCAGGGGATAACAAGTGGATTACTTTGATACAAAATGCTAGTAAATCATAAATCTGATTTTGATCAAGTAACAATATGATTTTTACATTTGATGCCATTGCTAGTCAAACATCTATGACATGGGGGGAACTTTGGTGGGCTAATGGAAATTATCTCCTTTATGGAATTGGAGCAATAACCGCAGCTGTTGTTTTCTTTGTACTTAGACGAAAATAGTCCTCACCCGTAAATTATAAGATTGTTCAGTAGAACCCTTTAAAGTAATGCCAGAACCTGATAAGGTCTAGAAGGTAAACAAGTAGAATTTTCATGATCAGGTCTCATAATTTACCCAAAGCCCTTATTTCTGCACCATTAAATATCTACATCAATGGGCAAGATTGATTAGAAAATGAAAACTCTACAGCTTTTGGTAATTGCAATTCTATCAGTTGTAGTATTTAGTTCAAGTCTAGCATATGCAGAACAACCGTTATTGGATTTTTATAACAATAGCCAGCTTGTTCTTGTTGGAAAAATTATTTCCTTGTCTCAAGTACCTACAACAACTAGCAATCCATCCCAGTCTCCAAATCAAACAAGATATGACATACAGGTAGAGCAGTATTACAAGAATCCGCAAGCTGCCAAACTGATTACAGTATATGGGTATGCCAAGGGAATTTACTTTAGTCAAGATCCAACATATAACGTAGGAGATAGGGTCTTTCTATATCTCAACCAAGAAAATGGATATTATCAAATCCAATCACATTCATTTGCACTAAACAATGACTGTGACGCACGTCCTATGATTCCCATGCCCACTCTTCCATTTGAACCGCCGCCAATTTCTACTCCAGCAGATGGGTATGTTTTTGACTTTCAAAGTACTAGTGGAACTCATAATGATACTTTTGGGTTGGGGGATAAAATTCACATAAACTTTGTTGCAGAAAACTACCTGCCAGTAATAAAATACGCAACCCTGAATTTTACCATTAAAACAGAAAATAATACAAAGCTGATCTTCAATGATACAAAACACATTACAATTCCTGCATGTAATGGTAGTGTTCCGGTATCATGGGATTTTGTTCCCAAAAGTTCTGGAACTTATTTTGTAAATGTCAACATGTCTAGTTCGGTGAACCTTAGAATACAAACAGTACTGTTTACTGAACCTTCTTTAGGAAGCAGTTTTGACGTAAGAGAAAATATTTCGGGTATTTCGATTGAAAAAGCACCTTATCAATCTTCACCCTTAACGCAACTCAAATCAGGAATTGCAGCAAATAACGTAATCTGCAAAGCAGGTTTACAGCTAATAATAAAAGCTGAAGATGGTTCTCCTGCATGTGTAAAGTACACTACTGCAAATGTTTTGATTGAAAGGGGATGGGCAAGAGAAGCTATTCCAACAATGACAAGTTTGGAGACGACGGTAATAATTCCTGTAAATTCTTCCCTCCTCTATAACGGATTTACATTCATGCCATCAATAGTAAAAACAGTCATTGGAATAAACAACACTGTACGATGGATTAACATGGACAGCGTCAACAATGACATTACAAGCGATACAGGAGCTTTCAAATCAGCTTTCATTGTATCGGGGTATGCATGGACACACACCTTTGATAAAGCAGGTACCTATGGATACCACAGTGTTATTCACCCGTGGCTCAAGGGAACTGTAATTGTTGTTGGAAATAATACATTGCCTGCTTCCTTCATGCCATGTGATACTACTTTTCCGCCAAACAATGTAGGTTTTCCAATAAATGAAAAAAACATTCCAGTTTTGTACATGCCTACAAATTCTATTGGAAAGATATGTGTAACTTATTCTAATCCTAATAACACAACTCAAACGTTATCGACAGCAATTACAATACATGATCCAAACAACTCGTATCAACAAGTTCAAGATATTTCAGCTTGGACTGTCTATGGATTTCCCACAGTTTCGGGAAAAGGAAATTCCACTTTTGTTTATGAGATAAAAACAGGAAATCAAACTGGATTTTATGGTTTATCTTTCTATTGTATGGGTATTCCTTTTGCAGTAGGATACAACAATGACTCTACGATAGTCTCAAATGACTTTCCATGGATTGGTAAAGATTACTCATGTCCCGTGCTGACCTATGATTTTCATATAGATAGTCTTACTGGTATCGGACTCAGACACATTCCATATCCATAATATCTAGTTTTGAGAAGTTTAAGAGAGTTTAAAACTGCATTAAACTTTTTTCAAAATGCAAAGATCAAATTGATTTAGCAGGGATTTTCTGTCTACTGTTTATTGCCATCCAAATCACACTGCCAACTATTACAAAATATCCGAAAAATGCGATGAAGTACGGAATTGTCTGGTCTCCACTACCACATGAAGTAGTAGAACAAAAAACGATTACATGCGGGAAATCCAACCATACAATACCATTGAAAATTCTACAATTAGTAACCCCGCAGAAAGCACATATTTTCTCATAAAGCACGTAACAGAAATCAGTATATCAAAGGTGCTATTGATTCTTCTATACTCATCAACCGGAAATGAACGGGTAGAAGATCAATCATGAATTAAACAGAACCATTATCAGCAATCTCTAAAAGTAATGCAAAATGAAAGTCAGTTATGAAAACTCTACATCTTTCAATAATTCTGATAATAGTTAGCATTATGGTTGTACCATCAGCTCATAATGTAAGAGCAATTCCATATATGTCTCCAGATGATCTGTACAAACAAAGTTACATGGTGTTCTATGGTCAGGTTATTTCCAAGCAAGCTGCATCTCAACCTGATTACCATTATTATCAAATCAAAGTCGAAAAATATTTCAAAAACCCCCAGACATCTGATTCCATAACTGCAGCAGGACCAAAATCTTCAGAGGGACATGTAACATATCCTCAGTTTGAAGTTGGAGACAAGGCAATATTTTACATAAACAAACTAAACGGAATCAATACAATCTCACCATATTCACAAATTGCAGGCGAAGCCTGTGGAGGCAACAGCTTCGAGTCATCTCCAATCTGGAGCAAGAAAATAGTAGGACCAGCACCCTCAACTCATATTTACATTGAAGATGCCAACGGAAACATGCCTTACATCCCATTGACCAATCATACGGCAGTATTTCATGATGACGATGTATGGAATAATTATCCTGAACCAAGAACCGTAACAGTGACATTATCAATACAAGATGAAGACACTGGACAGCAAGTTTTCAACAAAACACAAAACTTGGAAATGCAAGCTTGCAGTGGACCTGGAAAAGTAGAGTGGGATTTTGTACCTACACAAATTGCAAACTATGTAGCGACTGTTTCTGATGACAAGTCCAACATTGGAGAGAGTTTTAATTCAATATACGATCCCAAAGGTTTTTTTGAACAATTTATTCGGTCAAGCCCTCTACAACAAATCAAAATAGGAATTGCAGCAAACAATGTGAAATGTAATGATGGTTTACAACTGGTCATCAAAGCTGAGGATGGTACTCCAGCCTGTGTGAAACCTGACACTGCTAGTATTTTGGTAGAACGGGGATGGGCACAAACAATAATTGGTAATATGTCAAATACAAAAAATAACGATCCGTTTGGAATAACTGCTCTAGTAATCTATAAACCATCATTGGGTTGCTTGGGTCCTCCGGGTAATGGCACCTCGGGTGGCTGTCCTCTCAACAATTTCTATCTCAAGATAAACTCCAACTCTACTGCATATTTGTTAGGCTACAACATTTGTGATGGAAGTTCATGTACCAAAAGCAGTGGCTTGTCTGTTTTATTACCAACCAATACTATTCTAACGCCTAATTACCAATTGATAGGATTGCCTGTAAATCTGCAATGGGAGGATGGAGATACGGTAAGCATTCAACTTCAAGTATCACCTACTCTTGACAACAAAACTGGATTGCTAATAGATCATGGGAATTCTACGATAGTTCCATAAAGAAATGAAAACTTTACATCTTTCAATAATTGCAATTGTTTCGGTTATTGCACTTGTACCGCAGTTCAGTGTCTTAGGACAAGAGGTAAATATGAGTCCCCTAGAAAAACCTGAATTTACTGCCAAGATGGACAAAATGTATTACAATGGTACAGATACAGCACATGTTACTATCTCAGGTCCTCCATCTACGCCTGCAAATTTGGTGATTATAGATTCGTCATCACAACAAAAGCTTGCTACGGTAGTACAACTAGATCCTAATGGCACTGGGGTATTTTCATTTAATCTAACATCTTACAATTATGGAATCTACTCTGCTATGGTTGGATACGGATACGACCGTGTAAAAATCAGTTTTGGTGTAGGTCTGATGCCATCAGGACCTCCTCCACCAATGCTAACTTCAATCAAATCTCACTACCTTCCCAATGAGGCAATTCAGGTTAATGGATTTTTTCGTCCTAATGCAATGATACAGATAGACTTGGTAGATCCATACAATAACCTCAAAAACTCCATCATGCTTCAAAGTGACAATGCGGGAATTTTTCAGGGCAAATTAGTCGTTCCAAATGACGCAGTCAATGGAACTTGGAAAATTAATACTTCAAGTGGAATAACTAATAGTTCTTGGAACATTATTGTAATATCCAAAAATTTTCCTGAAAATCAAACCACACAAACAACTACCATACTAGACCCACTGATGCAGTTCAAATCAGGAATCCTTGCTCAGGATGTAAAATGTGGACAAGGCTTTCAATTGATAATAAAAGCAGAAGATGGGTCACCTGCCTGTGTGAAACCAGATACGGCTCAAAATTTGCTTGAAAGAGGATGGGCAAAAGAAATTATTTCCAATCAGAAAAATATCAACAATTCAACATCGAATAACACTATAACCTTAGGTGATATCAAATATGATACTATTCCCTTTCTGCCTGATGTTAAACAGACCATTGACCTGGATGGGATTTCATTTACATATACTGGAAACGGCTCAGTCACAAAAGGCGATTGTTATGGAACTTGGGTAAACCAAACCGAAGCCAAGAGTTTTTCCGTAACGGCAGATAACGAATTTAACGATAACGCATATCAATGCTGGCCTCCGACTAACCTACCACCGCAGATAATGGAAAATGGCAAGCCTGTCAATATATTACCTCTCAGATATGCCATCAGTTTCTTTGACATAAATCAAACTGCTGGAGTTGCAGAGTGCAGTTCAGACATTTGTCCACTGGGCAAGGATCTTTACCTTGTAAAACAAGGATGGAACTTGCCAGTAACATATGATTCTCCATCGTTACTCCAGTTTTATTCTAACACAAATTCTTCTGTTATACGTGTAGGTCAGGCAATAGGTATTGAGATGAGTGACAACAACACACAATTAAGATCCATCAGGGTACCTTTCTCATACAACTACTCATTTAGTGCGTCAAGCTTGTTTCCTTGTGATTACGGACCTTTTAGAGTAGCAGTTTTTGAAGGAAATGTGGCCAAAGAAAATTTGAATACCACAGAACCGCTTCATTTTTACCATCCTGGAGACTATAACTGTCAGGCTCCTTCTCCTGGAAAATTTTGGATTTTCCAACCACTGGGCAATACTGCAACCCTCGTATGTCATCTTGGTAGTTACTGCAACGATACCATATCAAGTCGGTATCTCTCATTTAATGGATATTGGGATAGCCAAGATCATTTTCATTCATTTCAAGAAGGAAACTATACTCTCGCTGGAGGAGATCAGTGGGGGCATATGATGATATTGCATTTTAGTGTAGTCAAGTGATTTGCAAAATGAAAACTCTACATCTTTCAATAATTATAATTTTCAGTGCAAGTCTTATTCTTGTTAGTAATACAGTTTTTGCCGATAATGCAAACAATGTCGAAATTCAAAATATTCAAGCACAACCATCTGCAATTAAAGTTGGAGATACACTCAAAATCACTGCAACTCTGGTCAACAATTCTCCAGATCCAATATTTGTAAGTGATATTGGTAGCCAGGATTGTGAAGGACCGTTTTTCACTGTAATGTTTGATAATCACGTTAAGATTAAGAATAATGGAATAGCATGCAGCTATGTTGCTTTTGAGGAAAGACTAGATCCTGGTAAAAAGTATACTGGAACTAGCCCGGGTCTTGCTTTAGCGTACATTGCAACAGAAGCTGGAACTGCAAATGCTACTGTAACATTCCCATATTCAGTAAAAAATCAAACAGATCCTAACCAATCAGAAATTGAAAAAACTATCTCAAAATCATTCTTGTTTACAATATTGGACAACAATACAGGAACCAAGGCAATAACTGAAACTGTATTATCTCCACTACAACAATTCAAATCAGGAACGCCAGCAAGCGATGTGAAATGCAATGATAGTCTACAATTAATCCTCAAGACAGAAGACGATTCTCCAGCATGTGTGAGTTCTAACACTGCTCAGATATTGATAGAAAGAGGATGGGCATTGAACTATACAAATATGACTGGCAAGGAATCAATCAGCTTATCAGCCTATCAAGGAGAATCTATTGAGACTTTTTACAACAATGGAACCGTGGTTTCAAATTTTACTATTAATGTAAATATAAATAATTTTAAGCCATCAAATGCTTTACTTATTTTACAAGTTTACTATAATGATGGAACCCTATACAAAGCAGTCAACGTGTCATCAAATATGATACAACCAGATGGTTTTTACAAATACCAACTAACTGCCGTATCAGATGAAAATCATCCTCCACCATTCAAGGTAGTTGCAACCTACAATAACGTAACTACAATAACATACGCCCCCGTATTTGCTCATCCATAGAAAATGAAAACTCTACATCTTTCAATAATTATTATTTTCATAATTGGCTCTATTGTAGGTGGTGGTATAGCATACGCCCAGTATGGATGCTACTCAGATTGTCACCCTGAAACTCTACAACAGGCACTAGAAAAAGCAAAAACATCTTTTCAAAATACCACAACTATACTCTCGCCATTAAAACAATTCAAATCAGGAACTCTTGCTCAGGATATAAAATGTGGACAAGGCTTTCAACTTATCATAAAATTAGAGGATGGTTCTCCTGCTTGTGTAAAACCTGATACTGCAATAGTATTGGTTGAGCA